>NZ_SCTC01000017.1 GCF_004299445.1 Phenylobacterium sp.
GGGACGCCAGCGTCCGAAAGGCCCTGGGCCAGGATCTGCAGCGTCACGGTCTTGCCCGTTCCGGTCGCCCCGGCCACCAGCCCGTGGCGGTTGGCCCGATGCAGCAGCAGGTGTTCCGGCTGGCCCGAGAACCCGATCAGAACGCCGTTGTCGGCCATACGCTACTCTCCAGCTCGGCACGCGCAGCAGGCGCGGCCTCTTGAAACCACAGACGACACAGAAAACACAGAAGGGGTCCGTGTCACCGGCCGAACCACAGCCCTTCTGTGTTCTTCTGTGTTTTCTGTGGTTGAATCAAATGGGGCGCCGACGCGCCCCGAACGCGTCAGTTCGGCGACAGTTCATGCCGAAAATCGGGACAATGAGGGCAAAGACACTGCCAAACCGCGCCAAAGCGGGGTAGAGCACGCCCGATTTGACGGCGTAGCCGACCACGCCGACATTGCCCCGAGCCTTCTCTGAAAGCGCGCATGCCCGTCGAAAGACCCACGCCGGCCGTCGATCCCGTCTCGCGCAACGCGCTGGTGATCCTGGCGACGATCGCCGCCGGGACCGTTCTCTACGTGCTGGGCGACATCATGACGCCCCTGGCGCTGGCGCTGTTCCTGGCCGTGATGATCGACGGCTTTGCGCGGGTGCTGGAAGCCCGCGTGCCGATCGTCAGCAAGCGCCTGGCCATGCCCGCGGCGATCGTTCTGTCGGTGGCGATCTTCGGGGGCGCGGCGTTCTTCATCGCCGACAACGCCAGCGCGTTCGCCACGCAGCTGGTGGCCGACACCCCCAAGCTCAACGGCCTGATCGCGCGCATCGCCGGCCAGCTGGGCGTCGAGGCCCCGCCGTCCCTCACCCAGCTGGTCCAGCAGCTGAATCCGACCAGCTACCTGGGCCAGGTGGCGCGCGGGCTGCAGACTTTCGTGGCGGCCGCTGCGTTCGTGCTGGTCTACCTGGGCTTCATTCTGGCCTCGCGCCGCGGATGGGAGCGCAAGGCGGTGAGCCTGTTCGGCGACCGCGAGGAGCGGCAGGAAGCCGTGGCCGCGTTCCTGCGCATCCGCAACGGCGTCGAGCAGTACCTCTGGGTCCAGACCGTCACCGGCCTGATGATCGCGGTCGCTTCCTGGCTGGCGATGGTGGCCATCGGCCTGGACAACGCCCTCTTCTGGGCGATCCTCATCTTCATGGCGTCGTACATCCCCGTGGTGGGCGGCATCGTGGCCGTGGCGCTGCCGCCGATCTTCGCCTTCGTCCAGTTCGAGGGAATCGTGCAGCCGCTGGTCCTGTTCGGCGTGCTGCAGGCGATCGGCATGTTCGTCGGCAACGTGGTCCAGCCGCGGATGCAGGGTCGCAGCCTGAACATCGACCCCATCGTCCTGCTGCTGGCGCTGGCGTTCTGGAGCGTCGTCTGGGGGCTGCCCGGCGCGTTCCTGTCGACGCCGCTCACGACCGTGATGATGGTGATCCTGGCCCAGTTCCGGGGCACATACTGGATCGCCGTGATCCTGTCCGCCGACGGCAATCCGGGCGAGCTGCGCCAGGGCGGCGTCGCGCCGCCATCGCCCGGCGGCCCCGCCAAATCGACAAAGACCTCTGCGCCGAAGCGGCGCTCGAAGAACTTGCCATCCGGGACTTAAACTCCGATGCACGCCTCCCTATCTATTGTTGGCTGGACGACCCAAACCTCCAGCAGGTGCGTCCGTTTCCCAACCCCACGGGCGCAGCGAGCACCAGGTGTTTCGCCGGTCCCCCTCGGCGAAACCACACGCCGCCGGACACTCTCCTCCGGCGGCGTCCTCGCGTTCCGGTCCCATCTCATTTCGACGGCCTCTACCCGCATTGACGAGGCGGCCCGATGACCCGCGCGCCCCGCTCTCCCGGCAAAGGGGCCGCCGCCGGGCTCGCCCGCGCCCTGCAGGCCGAACTCAAGGACGACGCGGCCGTCGACGGCGCCAAGGCCTTCGCCAGGCAGGCCGCGGCCGACGCCCAGCCTGAAGAGATCGACCAGCTGGGCGCCCAGGGCCTCGCCCGCAACCTCGCCGACTTCTGGCGCTTCGCCGAACGCCGGCGCGGACGCGGCGCGCAGATCCGCATCGCGCCGGCGTTGAACGCCGAGCTCGACCGGCTTGAGATCGTGCAGGACGACGCGCCCTTCCTCGTCGACAGCGTGATGGGCGAGATCGCCGACCAGGGCCTGCAGGTCCGCGCGCTGTTCCATCCCATCGTCGAGGTGAAGCGCGACCGCTCCGGCGACCGCGCCGAGACCGGCGCGCCGCGCCGCGAGTCGATGATCCAGGTCCTGCTCGATCCGGTGGGCCGCGACCGGGAGAAGACCCTCGTCGAGGGGGTCAAGGCCACGCTGTCCGACGTGCGTCAGGCCGTCGAGGACTTCCCGGCGATGCTGGAGCTGATGGGACGGACCGTCGCCGAACTGGACGCCTCGGGCCGCGCGCGCCCCGACGAGGTGGAATTCCTGAAGTGGCTGCGGGCCGAGCACTTCGTGTTCCTGGGCGCCCGCGTCTACGAATACCCTCGGCTGAAGTCGGGCGAATACGCCGCCGAAGAGCCGCTCTACCAGGCGAAGGATGGCCTTGGCGTGCTGCGCGATCCCGAGCGCACCGTGCTGCGGCGCGCCAACGAGCCGGCCGTGCTGATGGCGGCCATGAAGGACCGCATCGTCCGCGATCCGGCGGTGACCATCGCCAAGTCGAACGTGCGGAGCCGCGTGCATCGGCGCGGCTACATGGATTACGTCGGCATCAAGCGGTACGGCGACGACGGCCGCCCCTCGGGCGAGGTGCGCTTCGTCGGCCTGTTCACCGCGGAGGCCTACGACCAGCCCGCCGGCGTCGTGCCGCTGGTCCGCGAGAAGGTGTCGCGTGTGCTCGCCCGCGCCGGCGCCGCGCCCGGCAGCTACAACGAGAAGCGCCTCAAGAACATCGTCGAGAACCACCCCCGCGACGAGCTCTTCCAGATCAGCGAAGACGAGCTGCTGGAGATCGCGCTCGGCATCCTGCATCTGTCCGACCGACCGCGGGTGAAGCTGTTCGAACGCAAGGACCCGTTCGACCGGTTCGCCTCGGTGCTGCTGTTCGTGCCGCGCGATCGCTACGATTCCGACCTGCGCAAGAAGGCCGGCGACATCCTGACCGAGGCCTACGGCGGTCGACTGTCGGCCTACTACCCCAGCTTCAGCGACAGCCCGCTGGCGCGCGTCCACTTCATCATCGGGTTCACGCCGGGCCAGCATCGGCTCCCCGACCTGCGCCGGCTGGAGGCCGAGATCACCGAGGCGGCCCGAACCTGGGAAGATCGGTTCGACGCCGAGGTGCGCGCCAGCGGCCGCGAGGCCGGAGCGGTGGGCGACGTGGTCGCCCGGTACCGCGAAGCTTTCCCCGCCGGCTATCGCGACCGCTTCAGCGCCGCCGAGGCGCTGGACGACGTGGCCGTGATCGACGGCTTCTCCAGCGACCAGCAGATCTGCGTGCGGGCCTATCGCACCGACGCCGACGGGCCGCTGCATTTCCGCTTCAAGCTCTATCGCCGGATCGTCCCGGCCGCGCTCGCCGACGTGCTGCCGATCCTGGAGAACATGGGCCTGAAGGCGCTGGCCGAGGCCGGGTTCGCCATCACGCCGGAAGGCCGCGACGCGGTCTGGATCCACGACTTCGAGATCGAGGACCCCCGCGGCGCCGACCTGGTGTTCGCCGAGATCAAGGACGCGTTCGAGGACGCCGTCGTGGCCGTCTGGAGCGGCCGCACCGAGAATGACGGCTTCAACCGGCTGGTGATGGAGCTGTCCATCCCCTGGCGCGACGCGGCCCTGATGCGGGCGCTCGCGCGCTACCGGCAGCAGTCGGGCCTGGACCCCTCCCAGCGCGTGCAGGAAGAGGCGCTGTCGAATCATCCCGGCGTGGCGCGGCTGATCCTCGATCTCTTCCGCATAAAGTTCGACCCCGCCATCGCCGCCGACGTCGCCGTGCGTCAGGAGCAGGCCGCCGCGGTCATGGACGAGGTCAACGAGGCGCTGCAGCTGGTCGAGAGCCTGGACGACGACCGCGTGCTGCGCCGCCTGGCGCTGCTGGTCGGCGCGATCCAGCGGACCAACTTCTATCAGCGGACCGCGGACGGGGCGGTGAAGTCCTACATCTCGTTCAAGGTGGCCAGCGGCCAGCTGGCCGATCTGCCCGCGCCCAAGCCGTACCGCGAGATCTTCGTCTCCTCGACCCAGGTCGAGGGCGTTCACTGCCGGTTCGGCCCCGTGGCCCGGGGCGGCCTGCGCTGGTCGGACCGGCGCGATGACTTCCGCACCGAGGTCCTGGGGCTGGTGAAGGCCCAGCAGGTCAAGAACGCCGTGATCGTGCCCGTAGGCTCGAAGGGCGGCTTCTATCCCAAGCAGCTGCCCAAGGGCGGCTCGCCCGACGCCGTGCGCGCCGAGGCGATCGCGGCCTACAAGGTGTTCCTGTCGGGCCTGCTGGACATCACCGACAACCTGGACGCCAAGGGCAAGGTGATCCCGCCGCAGGGCGTGGTCGTCCATGACGGCGACGATCCGTACCTGGTCGTGGCGGCCGACAAGGGAACCGCCACCTTCTCCGACATCGCCAACGGGGTGGCCGAGTCCTACGGCTTCTGGCTGGGCGACGCCTTCGCCTCGGGCGGGTCGGTGGGCTACGACCACAAGGTGATGGGCATCACCGCCCGCGGCGCGTGGGAGGCCGTGAAGCGGCACTTCCGCGAGATGGGCAAGGACATCCAGTCCGAGCCGTTCACGGTCGTTGGTTGCGGCGACATGTCGGGCGACGTGTTCGGCAACGGCATGCTGCTGTCGCGGTTCACCCGCCTGCAGGCCGCGTTCGACCACCGCGACATCTTCATCGATCCCGATCCGGACCCTGTGAAGAGCTATGCCGAGCGCGAGCGGATGTTCGCCCTGCCCCGCTCGTCCTGGCAGGACTACGACAAGAAGAAGATCAGCAAGGGCGGCGGCGTGTTCTCGCGGTCGGCCAAGTCGATCCCGCTGTCGCCGCAGATCCGTGCGTTCCTGGGCACCGAGGCCGAGACCCTGGCGCCGACCGAGGTCATCAACTTGATCCTCAAGGCGCCGGCCGAGCTGCTCTACCTGGGCGGCATCGGCACCTATGTGAAGGCCAAGGGCGAGAGCCACCTCGACGTGGGCGACAAGGCCAACGACGCCGTGCGCGTGAACGGCGAGGACCTGCGGGTCCAGGTGGTGGGCGAAGGCGCCAACCTGGGCCTGACCCAGGCCGGGCGCATCGAGTTCGCCATGAAGGGCGGCCGGGTCGAGACCGACGCCATCGACAACTCGGCGGGCGTCGACTCCTCGGACCACGAGGTGAACATCAAGATCACCACCGGCATGCTGGAGCGGCAGGGCAAGCTGACGCGGGCCCAGCGCAACAAGCTGCTGCCGCAGATGACCGACGACGTGGCGACCCACGTGCTGGTCCACAACTACGACCAGACCCTGGCCCTCTCGCTGCTGGAGCTGGACACCGTGGGCGAGCTGGCGCCGCACGCCCGGTTCATGAGCGAGCTGGAGCACGCGGGACGGCTGGACCGCGCCGTAGAGGGCCTGCCCGACGCACTGGAGGTCGCCGAGCGGACCAAGGCGGGCAAGGGCCTGTACCGGCCCGAGCTGGCCGTGCTGCTGGCCTACGGCAAGCTGGAGCTGAAGCGCCTGATCGCCGCCAGCGACGCGACCGAGGATCCGTTCTTCGAAGGTCGCCTGGAGACCTACTTCCCGAAGCTGCTGCGCAAGTACAAGGACGCGATCCGCGGCCACCGCCTGCGGCCCGACATCATCGCCACGGTCATCGCGAACGACATGATCAACCGCTGCGGGCCCTCGTTCCCGTCGCGGACGATGACGTCGGCCGGCTGCGACGTGGTGGCCCTGACCGCCGGCTACGAGGCGGCCAAGCAGGCGCTCGATTTCGAGACCCTCTGGGGCCAGGTCGAGGCGATGGACCTCAAGATCCCGTCGGCGGGCCAGCTGGCGCTGTTCCGGCGGCTGGTCTCGGGTCTGCGCGGCGCCACATTCTGGCTGGCGCGTCGCAGCGGCCGCGAGGGCCTGACGGTCGCCGAGCTGACGGCGCGCTACGCCCCGGGCTTCAAGAGCCTGCACAGCCTGCTGCCCGAGATTTTGCCAAAGGCCGAGCGGGCGCAGGTGGACGCCCACGTCGCCCGGCTGGTCGAGGCCGGCGCGCCGCTGAAGATGGCCGAGGCGGCCGCGGTGCTGGGTCCGCTGGCCAACGCCGTTGACCTGGTGGACCTCGCAGAAGCGTCCAGCTGGAGCCTGCCCAATGTGGCGCGGCTCTACTACGCCACGGGCGCGGCCTTCGCCTTCGACCGGGTGCGCGCGGCGGCCGGCGAGTTCCGGGCGGGCGACATCTTCGAACGCACCGCGCTGCGGCGGCTGATCGAGGACCTGCTGAGCGAACAGACCCAGCTGACCCGGGCGATCATGGCCTTCGCCGGCGGCTCGCAGGCCGGCGACGATGCGGTCTCGGCGCGGAATGCGGTCTCGGCCTGGGCGGCGCTGCGTCCCGACCTGGCGCAGGCGGCCACCCGCACCGTGGAGGAGATCGAAGCGGGCGGCGGCGGCTGGACCTTCGCGAAGCTGACCATCGCGAACGCCGCCCTGCGCGAACTGGCCGCCGAAGCGGCGAGCGGCCGGAAGCGGCGGGCGTCCTAGGGCGAGGCCGGGAGCGGCGAGGATGGTGGAGCCGGAATGTTCCTGCTATGTTCGCAACCATGTCTTCGCTTGTGGAGCATCGCCGAACGCTGGGGACATCTGCGTCCCGCCCCGTTGCGCGCCCAGGGCGACGCAAGGCATCAGAAGGCATGGCGCGTGAGATCGTTCTCGACACTGAGACCACGGGGTTCGATCCCCTGACCGGCGACCGGCTCGTCGAATTGGCGGCGCTGGAGATCGAGAGCTTCGTGCCCACCGGGCGCAGCTTCCACGTCTACATCGACCCCCTGCGCGACATGCCCGCCGAGGCCGAGAAGGTGCACGGGCTGTCATCGGCGTTCCTGCGGGGCAAGCCGCGGTTCGACAGCGCCGAGGTGGTGGACGCGTTCCTGGAGTTCGTCGGCGATGCGCCGATCATCGCGCACAACGCCGCCTTCGACCGCGCCTTCGTGAACTGGGAGCTCGCCAACTGCGGGCGCGCCGAGATCCATGAAGCGCAGTGGATCGACACCCTGGCCCTGGCCAAGCACCGCTTCCCGGGCATGCACAACTCGCTGGACGCCCTATGCAAGCGCTTCAAGATCTCGCTGAGCGAGCGCGAGAAGCACGGGGCGCTGATCGACGCCAAGTTGCTGGCGGCGGTCTATCTCGAGCTCAAGGGCGGCCGTGAGCGGCGCCTTGAGCTATCCGCCGAGACCACTTCGACCTCGGTGTCGATGACGGTGCGGGTGGACTATGGCCCGCGGCCGCGGGCGCTGGCGCCGCGCTCGACCGACGCCGAGCGGGCGATCCACGCCGCCTTCATCCGCGACAAGGTGAAGGGTGAGGCGCTCTGGGCGCCGTTCGGGCTGGAAGGTCTGGTCGAGGCGGAAGAAAAGGCGGCCTAGCGCCAACTCTCCCTCCCCTTTGGGGAGGATGGCGAGCGCAGCGAGACGGGTGGGGGAGGATCGATCCTCCCCGACGTCAGCACTCCGGCCCACACGTCCCCACCGGGCTCGCCGCAGGCGAGCTGTCCCTCCCCAGGGGGAGGGAACGACATCAGGCGTGGCCGACCTGGGGTTCCTGGGCCTTGCGGGCCGCGTAGACGCCGGCGAAATCGATGGGGTCCAGCAGGAAGGGCGGGAAACCGCCTTCGGCCGTGACCTCGGCGATGATCCGGCGCGCGAACGGGAACAGGTAGCGCGGGCACTCGATGAGCAGCACCGGCTCCATCTCCTCGGGCGGCACGCCGCCGATGGCGAACACGCCGCCGTACAGCAGCTCGACATGGAACAGCGGGCCGTCCGGCCGCGCGGCGCGGGCCGAGAGCTTCAGGTCCACCTCGAACAGGCCGTCTTCGCGACCGCGGGCGTTCATCTCGACGTTCAGGTCGATCTGCGGCTGGTCCTGGCTGGGACGCAGGGCGTCGGGCGCCCGGGGGTTCTCCATCGACAGGTCGCGGATGAACTGGGCGAGGATACGGATGCCGGGCTCGCCGCCCTGGGCCGGAGGCGCGCCAGCGCCAGCGTCGATTTCGCTCATGATGTCTCGGAAATCTCTTCGTTCGGACGCGGAGATCGCGTGCTTTCGGGGCGAGCGGCTAACATGGCGCCCCAATCGATGCAACGCCGCCCCTGACGGCAGCGTTCCTGCGGACTATATAGGTGTATTCGGCGTATAACGTTCGTCAGAAGCGCCGCCACCACCGAAAGCCCGCCGTTGCAAGTCCTTCAGCTGATCATCCTCGCAGGTCTCGCCGCCATCGTGCTGTACCAGCTCTATTCCGTGCTGGGCCGGCGCAAGGGTCTGCAACCTGAGGATCGCCAGACCGTCGAGGCGGTGGAACGGCGCGCGCCCGCCCCGCTGCAGAGCGGCGAGACCGTCGATGACGGCGTCGAGCTGACCGGATTGGCCGCCGTCCGCGCGAAGGACCCGACGTTCGACGTCAGCCGGTTCCTGTCCGGGGCCAAGAGCGCCTACGAGATGATCGTGAAGGCGTTTGCCGAAGGCGACCGCGAGACGCTGAAGAACCTGCTGGCGCCCCAGGTCCTGGCCAGTTTCGAAGCGGCGATCGACGCCCGCGAAGCTCAGGGCCGGACCGAGGCGGTGGAATTCTACCAGAGCCCGCGCGCCGACCTGGAGCGCGCCGACGTTCGCGATGGCGATCTGGCGCAGGTGACCGTGCGCTTCCTGGCGGAGTTCCGCAGCCGCACCAAGGGCCCCGAGGGCGAGGGCGTCGACGACCGCCGCACCGCCGAACTGTGGACCTTCGAACGCCGGCTGAAGAGCCGCGACCCGAACTGGCTGCTCGTCAACGTCGACGCCGCCGAGGCCTAACCGGGCATGCGACGGGGCGTCCTCGCGGCGATCCTCGCCGCGCTCAGTCTTGCGGCCTGCGCCACGCCCTCGGAACACGGCCCGACGCCGCCGGGCTTTCCAACGCCTTCGGCGCCCCCGGCGCGACCGACCCCTCAACCCCGGGCGCCCGAGGCGCCCGCCCGTATCGAGCTGTCGCAGCTGCCGGGCTGGTCCGCCGAGGACCATGACAGCGCCTTCGAGGCCTGGCGCGCCACCTGCCATGCGAGCCGCGACCCGGGTCTGGCCGACCTCTGCGCCCGCGCCCGCTCGGCGGGGCCGATATCCCCAGGCGATGGCCGCACGTTCCTGGAGCGGGCTTTCCAGGCCCAGCGCGTGGGCGACGGCGAGGGCGTGCTCACCGCCTATTTCGCGCCGGTGTACGACGCGCGACGCACGCCCACTTCCGAGTTCACCGCCCCCGTGCGGCCCCGGCCCGCCGACCTGAAGGCCGTCGACGCGGCGACGGTCGTGCAGGTGCTGCCAGACGGCAGCGAGGTCCCCTACCCCGACCGCCTGACCATCGAGACCAGCTCGAACGCCGGCGCGCTGGCCTGGATGCGGCCCGAGGAACTGTTCTTCCTGCAGGTGCAGGGCTCGGGCGTGCTGGTGCTGGAAGACGGTACGCGGATGAAGGCGCTGTATGCGGCGCACAACGGCCACCCGTTCGTGGGTATCGCCAACCCGATGCGGGACCGGGGCCTGCTGGCGCGCGACAATACCTCGGGCGATGCGATCCGCGGCTGGCTGGCCGCGCATCGCGGCTACGAGGCCGACGAGATCATGCGGCTCAACCCCCGCTACGCCTTCTTCCGCCTGGCCCCCGACGACGGAAAGCCGCCGGTCGGCGCGGCCAACATCCCCCTGCCCCGCGGCCGGGCGGTGGCGGTGGACCCGGCCTTCCACGCCGTGGGCGAGCTGCTGTGGATCGACGGCGAGGCGCCGATGCTGGCGGGCGCCTTCCCGACCTACCGGCGGCTGGTGACGGCGCTGGACACCGGGGGGGCGATCAAGGGCGACGTGCGCGCCGACCTCTACCTGGGCGAAGGCGCTGCGGCCGGAGCCGAGGCGGGCCGCGTGCGGCATACGCTGAAGATGTGGCGGCTCGTTCCGCGGTCATGAAGCGGCCCTTGAAGCCCGAGGAGCAGCGGCTTTGGTCCATGGTGGCGGCGACGGTGCATCCCCTGCCCAGCCGGTTCGCGCCGAAGACGCCGCGGCCGCAGACCCTGGACGCCGCGGCCCGCATTGAGCCCAGCCGCGCCCAGGAAGCCAAGCAGCGCCTGCGTGAGGCGCTGGAGGGCATCGAGCCCAACCGCCGCCACCGCATCGCCAAGGAGCGCGAGGAGATCGGCGCGCGCATCGACCTGCACGGCCTGACGCAGGACCGGGCCAAGGCGGCGCTCGAGGGGTTTCTCCACCGCGCCTTCGACGACGGCTGGCGCGCGGTGCTGGTGATCACCGGCAAGGGCGTCCAGGGCGACGGCGTGCTGAGAAAGCGCGTCCCCGAATGGCTGGGCGAGGCCCACCTGACCCACATCGTGGCCGGGATCTCCGAGGCCGCCCGTCACCACGGCGGGGCCGGGGCGCTTTATGTGGCGCTGAAACGGAAGCCCCGCACGTGATCTCCCCTGCCCCCGCGAAGCGGAGAGGGAGAAGAGCTCACATCGGCAGCGCGAAGGCCACCAGCTGGTCGCCCCGCCGCGTGTCGCTCTTGGCGTGGCCGCCAGCGGCGATGACGACATACTGGCGGCCCTTCCAGACATAGGTCATGGGCGTGGCCTGGCCCCCGGCCGGAAGCCGCCCCTTCCAGAGTTCCTTGCCCGAGGCGGCGTCGAAGGCGCGCAGGTAGTTGTCCATCGCCGCGCCGATGAAGACCAGGCCGCCGCCCGTGACGATCGGCCCGCCGAAGTTGGGCGTGCCGAGGTTCTTCATGAACAGGTGGCTGCCGGGTGCGAGGTCGCGGGTGGTCCCCAGGACGACCCGCCAGATGACGCGGCCGTCCTTCAGGCTGACCGCGGCCAGCGTTCCCCAGGGCGGCGGATTGCAGGGCAGTCCCAGAGGCGAGCGCAACAGGTCGCGACGCATGCCATAGGCGGCGCCCTCCTGCGGACTGATCTCGACGTCGGGTTCGGCGTCCTGAGCGGCCCTGACCTTGTCCTTGGGGATCAGGGTGATGTGGTGCAGCGCCGAACTGGTGTTGACGTAGGCGACGCCGGCTCTGGCGTCGTAGGCGATGCCGCCCCAGTTCGAGCCGCCGCCGGTGAAAGGGTACATGATCGTGCCGCCGCCCGTCATGGGCGGGGTGTAGAGCCCCTCGGCCCGCGCGCCGGCCAGCTTCTTCCGGCAGGCGGCGCGGTCCCAGGGCGTCAGGCCGAAGGCGTCGTCGGGTTTGATGCGGTTGGGGGCCAGCGCCTCTGGCGCCACCGGGAACGGCTGGGTCGGCGACAGAGTCTCGCCCAAGGCCCCGCCTTGCGGGACGGGACGTTCCTCGACGGGAATGATCGGCTGGCCGGTCTCGCGATCGAGGGTGAAGAGCAGGCCCTGCTTGGTGGTCTGGATCACCGCCGGGCGGGGTGGGCCGCCCTTGTAACTCACCATGCCCAGGGTCGGCTGGGCCGGGACGTCGTAGTCCCAGACGTCGTGGTGCACGGTCTGGAACGCCCAGGCGACCTCGCCTGTGGCGGCCTTCACCGCGACCACCGAGTTGGCGTGGCCGGCGTTGCCGGGCCGGGCGGCGCCGTAGAAATCGGGGCTGGGGCTGGAGGTGGGCAGGAAGACCAGGCCGCGCTCCACGTCCACCGACATCGGCGCCCAGACGTTGGCGGCGCCGGCCGCGACGGCCGGTTTGGCCGCGGCCAGCGGATCGTAGGCCCAGCGCAGACGGCCGGTGACGGCGTCGAAGGCGTGGACCGCGCCCGAGGTCTCGTGGACACGCTGGTTGTCGTCGATGGACGAGCCGGTGATCACGACGCCGTCCACCACGACCGGGGCCGAGGTGATCTGGGCGCCAGCCGGACGGGCCAGCTTCGCGCCCGGCATGGCGTCGACCTGGCCGTCCCGGCCGAAGCCGGCGCAGGTCTTGCCGGTGGCCGCGTCCAGCGCGATCAGGCGCCGGTCGTTGGTGGCCATGAACACCCGCTCGGCGCAGGGGGCGCCCGCCGGCGCGGCTGGGTCGCGCCAGTAGGCGACGCCGCGGCAGTTGTAGCTGTTGGGATAGTGCAGCGTGTCGTCGATCCGGGCGTCGTAGCGCCAGAGCCGCTTTCCGGTCTGCGGGTCGTGGGCGCTGACGTCGTTGAAGGGCGTGCAGATCATCAGCCGGCCGCCGGCCAGAATCGGCGTGACCTCGAACGCGGCGCGGTCGCTGGCGTCAGGATGCCTGGCGAGTTCGCCCGTGGAATAGGTCCAGGCCACCTTCAGGCCCCGGACATTGGCGGGCGTGATCTGGGCGGCGGGCGAGAACCGCTGGCCGCCGGCGTCGCCGCCGTAGTGGGCCCAGTCCACGTCCGGCGCGGGGGCAGCCCTGGGGACAGGCTGGGCGCAGGCGGCGAGTGCGAGGGCCGAGGCGGCGGCGAGGAAAAGGCGCTGGGTCATGGCCGATATCATCCACACACCTGGAAGGGCGGACAGCTCTGCTGGGGCGGACGGAGGACCGGTTGGGACGAGCGGTGGAGCCGAGGCCCGCCGGGATCAGCCCCGCGCCGCCTTCTCCGCGAGGCCCGAGGTTCCCTCGCGGGCTTCCAGGCGTTCGGCCACTTCCTCCAGGCTGACGCCGGCGGCCGCGATCAGGACCAGCCAGTGGTAGATCAGGTCGGCGCTCTCGGCGGTCAGCGCGTCGCGGTCGCCCTGAGCGGCGGCGATGACGGTCTCGACCGCCTCCTCGCCCATCTTCTTGGCGGCGCGGTCCATGTCGCCCAGCAGCTGGGCGGTGTAGGACTTGGAGGTGTCGCCGCCCCTGCGGCTCTCGATGGTGGCGGCCAGGCGGTCGATGACGTTGGCGAAGCGGGTCATGCGGCCTTCTCCGTGAGACGCACGGGCACGCCGGCAGCGGCCATCGCGGCCTTGGCCTCGCCGATCGAGACCTCGCCGAAGTGGAAGATCGAGGCGGCCAGCACCGCATCGGCGCCGGCCAGCACGGCGTCGACCAGATGCTGGGTGTTGCCCGCGCCGCCCGAGGCGATCACCGGCACCGTCACGGCCGAGCTCACGCGCCGCACCAGCTCCAGGTCGTAGCCGGTCTTGGCGCCGTCGCGGTCCATCGACGTGAGCATGATCTCGCCCGCGCCCTTGGCGACGACCTCGACCGCATAGTCGATCGCGTCCAGCCCGGTGGGGTTGCGCCCCCCATGCGTGAAGACTTCCCAGCGGCCATCGGCGGTCCGCTTGGCGTCGACGGACACGACCACGGCCTGGGAGCCGAAGGCGTCGGCGCAGCGGCTGACCACGTCACGGTCGGTTACGGCGGCTGTCATGATCGAGATCTTATCGGCGCCCGCGAGCAGCAGGCGACGCCCATCCTCCACGCTGCGGATCCCGCCGCCCACGCTGAGGGGCATGAAACAGACGTCGGCGGTGCGAGCCACCACGTCGAGGATGATGCCGCGGTTCTCGTGGCTGGCGGTGATGTCGAGGAACATCAGCTCGTCGGCGCCGGCCGCGTCGTAGGCCTGGGCCTGTTCGACGGGGTCGCCGGCGTCCACCAGGTTCACGAACTGCACGCCCTTCACCACCCGGCCGTCCTTGACGTCCAGGCAGGGGATCAGGCGCACCTTCAGGCTCACGCCGCGATCTCCAGGGCCTGGGCCGGGTTGATCGCGCCGTTATAGAGCGCGCGGCCCAGCACAGCGCCGGCCACCGGCACGCCTTTGCGAGCCTTCAGCTTGATGATGTCGTCCACGCTGGCAAGGCCCCCGGCGGCGATGACGGGGATCGAAACCGCGTCGGCCATGGCGCCGAACGCCTCGACGTTGAAGCCCATGACCGTGCCGTCGCGGTCGATGTCGGTGACGATCAGTGCGGCGACGCCGGCGTCTTCGAAGCGCTTCGCCACGGTGATCGCGTCCAGGTCCGAGTCGGCGGTCCAGCCCTCGACGGCCACCTTGCCGGCGCGGACGTCGACGCTGACCGCGATCTGCTCGGGCCATTTGCGGGCGGCGTCGAGCACGACCTTGGGCTCCTTCACCGCCACCGTGCCCAGGATCACGCGGCTGACGCCCGCCTCGATCCAGCGCTCGATGTCGGCCAGGGTGCGGATGCCGCCGCCCAGCTGCACCGGCACCGACACGGTGGACAGGATCTTCTCGACGGCCGCGCCGTTGACGGCCTTGCCCTGGGTCGCCCCGTTCAGGTCGACCACGTGGATCCAATGGAAGCCCGCGTCGACGAACGCGCGGGCCTGAGCGCCGGGATCGGTGTTGAAGACCGTGGCGGTGGAGAGATCGCCGTGCAGGACGCGCACGCACTGGCCGTCCTTCAGGTCGATCGCCGGGTAGAGGATCACGGGCGCCACTCCAGGAAGTCGGCGAGGAGCCGGAGGCCTGCCGCTTGGGATTTTTCGGGGTGGAACTGCACCCCGGCGAGGTTGTCGCGAGCGACGGCCGCCGGGAAACGGCCGCCGTGGTCCACATAGGCCGCCACGTGCGCGGAGTCTTCCGGGAACATGGCGAAGGAATGGGTGAAATAGACGGGGGCGCCGCCCTTCAGGCCGGCCAGGATCGGGAGGTCGGTGACGACCTCCAGGCTGTTCCAGCCCATGTGCGGCACCTTCAGCGAAGGGTCGGCGGGCTCGATCCGGCGCACGTCGGCCTCGATCCAGCCCAAGCCCGGGGTGACGCCGAACTCCAGGCCTCTCGTCGCCATCAGCTGCATGCCGACGCAGATGCCCAGGAACGGAACGCCACGTCCGCCGACCGCTTCGTTCATGGCTTCGATCACCCCGGTCCGCTCGCTGAGCGCGGCCATGCAGGCGGCGAAGGCGCCCACGCCGGGCAGGACGACGGCGTCGGCAGCGCGGACGGTCTCGGGATCGTTGGTGACCACGATGCGGGCGGTCCCGGCCGCGGCGCGGACGAGAGCCTTTTCGGCCGAGCGGAGGTTGCCCGACCCATAGTCGATCAGGGCGACGCTCTTCATCAGGATGGGTTTCCTAGAGCACGCCCTTGGTGGAGGGGGCGTGGCCGTGGGTCTTTGGATCGAGCTCGACGGCCTGGCGCAGGGCCCGCGCCAGCGCCTTGAACCCGCTCTCGGCGATGTGGTGGCTGTTGGTCCCGCGCAGCAGATCCAGGTGCACGCAGGCGCCCAGGTTCATCGCGAACGCGTGGTGGAATTCCTTGAACAGCTCGGTGTCCATGTCGCCCACCTTGGGCGTCCGGAACTCGACGTTCCAGATCAGGTAGGGCCGGTTCGACAGGTCGATGGCGCAACGCGACAGGGTCTCGTCCATCGGGATGTAGGCATGGCCGAAGCGGCGGATGCCCTTGAAGCCGTCCAGCGCATCCTTGATGGCCTGACCCAGCACGATCCCGGTGTCTTCCACCGTGTGGTGCATGTCGATGTGCAGGTCGCCCTTGGTCTCGACCTCGATGTCGATTCCGCCATGGCGGGCGAAGCTGTCCAGCATGTGGTCGAAGAAGCCGATCCCAGTGGTCACCTTGGACACGCCGGTTCCGTCCAGGTCCACGGCGACGCGGATCTGGGTCTCCTTGGTATTGCGGACGACTTCGGCCTTCCGGCTCATCGCGTCAGTACCCCTTCGACTCGGCCAGTTCCTTCAGCGACACCGCCGGACGCGGGCCGTAGTGCGAGATCACCTCGGCCGCCGCCAGGCTGGCCAGCTTGCCGCACTGGTGCAGCGGCCGCCCCCGGGAAAGGCCGAACATGAAACCGGCTGCGTATTGGTCGCCCGCGCCGGTCGTGTCCACGACTTTCTCCACCGGCTCGGCGTCGACCGTCAGCCGCTGACCATAGTCGAGGATCACCGAGCCTTTTTCGCTGCGGGTGATGGCCGCGATCTTCACGTGCGGTCGCAGCTGGTGCAGGGCGTCGTCGAAGCGCTCTGTCTCGAACAGCGCCTTCAGTTCCGCCTCGTTGGCGAAGAGCAGATCGACCTGACCCTCGATGAACCCCAGCAGCGCCTTGCGGTGACGCTCCACGACGAAGCTGTCGGAGAGGGTCAGCGCGATCATGCGGCCGGCGCCGTGCGCCAGGGCCGCGGCCTTGGCGAAGGCCTTCCGGGCCGCTTCGGCGTCGAAAAGATAGCCTTCGAGGTAGACGATCCTGGCCGCCTCGACGACGTCCTTCTCCACGTCGCTGTCGGTGAACTCCACCGACGCGCCCAGGAAGGTGCACATCGTGCGCTGGGCGTCGGGCGTCACGTTGATCATCGAGACCGCGGTGGCGGGGCCGCCGACCAGGGGCGTGTTCTCGAAGCGCGCGCCCATGGCCCGCATGTCGTGGGCGAAGATCCGGCCCAGATGGTCGTCGGCCACCTTGCCCATGAAGGCGCCCTTGCCGCCGAAGCTGGCGAGGCCCGCGATGGTGTTGGCCGCCGAGCCGCCCGAGGCCTCCACGGCCTGCTGCATCCTGGAATAGAGCGCGGCGCTGGCCTCGGGATCGACCAGCATCATGGCGCCCTTGGTCAGCCCGTTCTCCGAGAGGAAGGCGTCGCTGCAGGGGGCGATCACGTCGACGATGGCGTTGCCGATGGCGGCGACGTCGTAGAGCTCTGGCATTGCTGGCGGAATTCCGTTCGGCTTGGAGGGCGGGGCTTACAGCGAAAGCGGTGGCGGCGCTAGGTCCGGACGCCGGCGCTGCGACGGCGTCGTGGTGGCGCAGACCGCATGGACGCGTCGGCGTTTCGGCCTAGTTTCCCGGGGGAGACATCAGGAGGACGCAAGAGGATGGCTCTTCTGACACGCCGCGCATTCGCGGCGTTCGCCGCATGCGCGTGCCTGCCTGCCGCCGACCTGGCGCAGGCCCCCGACGCGGCGCCCAGGTTCGTCTGTCCGCCCTGCGGCTGCGGCAATGACGGCAAGGTGTTCGACAAGCCCGGCGTCTGCTCGGACCCCGCCTGCGGCATGACGCTGGTCGCCGCGCCGGTCGAGACCCCGCCGAAGCCTTCGACATAGAGCGGACGGACGCTAACCGCCCCAGCCGCGGCTGCCGCCCGAGCTGCGGGCCGACATGCGGCCGCCGAAGCCGCCGCGGGAGATGACCGAGCTACGGGTGCGGACCTTCTGCGGGGCGTTGTAGACGTCGGGGGCGTCGAAGCCGCGGCTGCCGACGCGGGTGCGGCCGCTGGAATAGTCGGTCCAGACCCGTCCGCCGCTCGAGGTGTAGAAGCCGCCGTCGCGCCAGTCGCGGTACATGCCCCGGCCGCCCCAGCCGCCGTCCAGCATCTGGCCGACGATGAAGCCGGTCATGAGCGGGCCCCAGAACGAGCCGCCGCCGTTCGCCTGGCTGCGCGGGACGCACTGGCCGGGTCCGTAGACCTCTTCGCAGGTGGCCTGCTGGTCGTACTTCGGGCTCTTGGCCTCGTCTTCCTTGGCGGCGGCGTCGGCCTTCACGCAGGCGTCGTCCGGCACCTCGTTCTTGTCCTTGCACTCCTGCAGGGACGCATAAGCCCAGGCGTCCACCGACTTGCCGGGGTTCTCGATGCGGACGTTGTCGGCCGGGTTGTCGCCACAGGCGGTCAGCGACACGCCGCCGGCGGCCATCAGGGTGGTGAGCGTCAGTTTGCGCGTGCGTTTCATGGTCCCGTACCCCCTTGGGGCCCTCAGGCCGTCATGCAGGCGGCGTTCAGGATGCCCACCGCCAGCGAGATGAAGAGCAGGTACAGCGCCGTCGACATCTCGCCGCGCTCGATGCGGGCCGAGACATCGGGCAGCGCGATGCGGCGCACCGCGACGAAGGTGACGATCTGGATCACGCCGGCCAGCAGCGCCCAGGCCACGAACTCGGGCAGCGAATGGGTCTGGGTCAGGGCCGAGGCCAGCGGGATCACATAGCCCAGCAGGGCGCCGCCCAGGGTCACCGCGGCCGCCGTGTTTCCGGCCCGGATCAGCGCACCCTCGTCGTGCGGCGTGACCCAACGATAGACCGCCTTGAAGATCAGTGCGAAGCCGCCCGCGGCGAGGAAGGCGAGCGCGAAGCTCAGCGCGCCGGACCCGAACGCGTAAGGATCGAAGACAATCATCGCAGCCCCTTCAGTTCCGAACGCCCAGTCCGGCGTCCATTCCCTAGCCAGAGTTAGAGACTCCGCCGGGCGGCGGATGCTCTAGGCCTCAAACTCACCGACATCCAGCGGGATGCCGATCATGATCTCGTGCGTGAGATCGCCGCCCTGCGGCTCCATCTCGATGGCGAGCAACAGTTCACTACCCTCGCCCGGCAGGTCGCGCGAGAACAGCATGCAGGTCTGATAGATCCGCCGGGCGTTGCGCCCTGAGCGGTCGTCGTAGACGTTCTCCCAGAAGCTGACCGGCTCCTGCCGCGCGTCGGTGTCGCCGAACCAGAAGCGGCGGTAGACGTCGAGCCCTGGCTGGGTGAACGCCGGCGCGCGCAGGCGGTCAGCCCAGTCGCGACGCGCGTGGCCGTCGGGGGGATAGGCGGACGACCAGGGGCGGAAGACGGTGAAATCCTCAGCCTCCAGGCCTTGCGGATCGGGTGACACCATCTGCAGCATGACGTCGTCTTCGGTATAGAACCGGTGGACCCAGCCATCGACGCCCAGGTCGATGGAGCCCTGGGCCACGATCTCGAGGGTGTCGGTGTCCATCTTGAACAGCGCGTCAGAACCCAGCCGCCGCCATGCCAGGGGATCGAGCCTTACGGTTCGCCCGATCGTGACGTTGCGCACCACCGGAATCGCCGGTTCGGCGTCCTGTTGTTTGCCGCCGCCAAACAGTTTGCGGAAGACCACGTCGTCAGCCCTTGTTATGCCCCAAGCATAGACCCATCTTGCGAAGTGTCAAATATACGCGTATGTATACCATGAATGCGACGGACCGCGGATAGCATGAGCTTGAGCCCCGCAGAACGGACTCGTCTGTGGCGCGCCGAGCGCCAGCGGCTGGGCCTCGTGAAGCTCGAGCTCTGGGTGCCTCCCGGCGCCAAGGCCGACATCCAGGCCGCCGCCCGAGCCATTATCACAGCGTCGAGCCGCGGACCGGCGCTGCTGAGAAACCCAGACCCTCCGCAGGGATCATTCCAGATGGACCATGTCATCGACACCGACTGGTCGGTGAAGAGTCTAGCCGCAGCGCTGACCGAGACCCGGCTGCTGCGCGACGGTGAGCTGACCGCGCGCGTGCTGGAAGGCTCGGAGCCTGTCCTGCAGATCACCATGCACGAGTTCGGCGATCTGCCGATCTATCTGTCCGTCGGCGCCGAGCAGATCGTCGTGAGCGCCCTGATGTGGCCCGTCGACGAGCAAAAGGACCAGGCCGCCTTCAACGTCTTCCTGCTGAAGGCGCAGAAGCTGGTGCCGCTGTCGAATTTCGGCATCACCACCGTGGCTGGCCGAGACTACTACGAGATCTTCGGCGAGCTCGCCTGCAAGACCACCCTGCAGACCGTGATCATCGAGCTGCGCATGCTGGCCGAGAACGCCATCCGCGCCGCCGATGAGCTGCGGGAAACCTTCGCGTCGGCCGCCTGAGAGAGCCCGCATGTCCATCTTCACGAAGCTGATCACCCTCTTCCGCGGCACCGCGCACGAAGCCGGCGCCGCCGTGGTCGACGCCAACGCCCTGCGCATCCTGGACCAGGAAATCCGCGACGCCGACAACGCCCTCGGCCGCGCCCGCGACGACCTGGCGACGCTGGTCGCCAAGCGGCGCATGCTTGAGAAGGAACTGCAGAACCTGAAGGACCAGTCGGTCCGCTACGAGGGTTCGGCACGCGCCGCGCTCAGCAAGGGCGACGAGACCCTGGCGCTGGAAGTCGCCACGCGGATCTCCGAGCTGGAATCCGAGATCGACCTGAAGACGCCCCAGCTGGCCGACATGCGCAACGCCGAGGAGCGCATGCACCAGACCATCGCCACGACCCAGCAGCGCGTCGAGAACCTGCGCCGCGAGATCGACGTGGTGAAGGTCAACGACAGCGTCCAGAAGGCCCAGGCCGCGGTGGCGTCCCAGGGCGCGGGCGCCGCGTCCCGCCTGGGCTCGGCCGCCGACAGCCTCAAGCGCATCAAGGAGCGCCAGGCGATCGCCGAGGAGAAGTTCAAGGCCGCCGGCGAGCTGGAAGACCGCCGCACCGGCGCCGACCTCGACGCCAAGCTGAAGGCGGCCGGCATCCTGCCCGGCCACGCGTCGGCCAACGACGTGCTGGCCCGCCTGAAGGCGCCCAAGGAAGAGCCCCTGCAACTGGAGGCCCCGCGCCTTCAGATCGAGGCTCAGCCCGTGCCGGCGGATCGCAAGAACGAGGCGTAGTCTCCTCTCCCCACGCGCCGCCTCCGGCGCGACGAGAGGGAGACGGTCGGGAGAGCGCGGCGCGGACCCCTCGCCTGGCGATGAGGTGATCGCCGCCCGGACGCTGGAAGCTCCCAGCCAGCCTCTCTTCATCCTCCCCCTCTCCGCTTCGCGGGGGAGAGGAAGCGCAGGAGCGCACCATGGAACGCATCCAAACCACCGAACGCCCGGGCTGGGACGAGAAGGCCGAGGCGCTGGGCTTCACCTGGCGCCATCTGGACGGCGCCCGGTACTGGGATGAGCGGGCCTACTACCAGTTCACGCTCTCCGAGGTGGACGACGGCATCGAGGAGCCGGCGCGCGAGCTGCACCAGATGTGCCTGTCGCTGGTGGACGAGGTGGTCCGCAGCGAGGAGCTGATGGGCAAGCTGGCGATCCCGCCGGACTCGCGCGACGACGTGGCCGACAGCTGGGCGATGAAGCAGCCATCGCTCTATGGCCGCTTCGACTTCGCCTACGACGGCGAGGGACCGGCCAAGCTGTTCGAGTACAACGCCGACACGCCCACCAGCATCTACGAGACCGGCACGTTCCAGTGGGTGTGGCTGGAGGACATGATCGCCTCGGGCGCCCTGCCGCCGGAGGCCGACCAGTTCAACAGCCTGCACGAGAAGCTTGAGCGACGGTTCAAGGCGATCTTCCCGGGCGGCGGCTTCGTCCACTTCACCAGCGATCCCGACTCGATCGAGGATCGCCAGACGGTGAAGTACCTTGAGGACATCGCCGCCCAGGCGGGGCTCGAGCCCAAGTTCGTCCCCATCGAGAGCATCGGGCTGGACGCTGACGGCCGGTTCGTGGACGAGGACAACTACATCGTCCAGGCGATCTTCAAGCTGTACCCGTGGGAGGAGATGTTCCGCGAGGACTACGCCGGCAAGATCGCCGGCTCCCGCACCCAGTTCATCGAACCGGCCTGGAAGGCGATCCTGTCGAACAAGGGCCTGCTGCCGCTGCTGTGGGAGCGCCATGCGGGGCACCCCAACCTGTTGCCGGCCTTCTTCGAGGACGACCCGAGGATCGCCGAACTGGGCAATTCATATGTGAGGAAGCCGCTGTTCAGCCGGGAAGGCGCGAACATCGAGCTGGTCGACGAAGGCCGCCGCGCGACGGTGCTGGACCAGGGCTACGGCGAGGAAGGCCACATCCGCCAGGCGCTGCACACGATCACCGCCTTCGACGGAAACTACCCGGTGATCGGCGCGTGGATCGTGGGCGACGAGCCGGCTGGCGTCGGGATCCGCGAGGACCGGAGCCGCGTGACCAAGAACCTGTCGCGGTTCGTGCCGCACGTGATCCTGGGCTGATTTCAGCGCGGTCCGTGAGCGACCGCCGGCTCGTCCAGAAAACCCCGCCGTCGCCAATGCGTCAGCCGGGCGATGATCGGCGACGCGCGGGGAATGACCCGTGCGGGCTTCGAACACGTCATCCTAGAGGACGGTGAACAGAGCCAGGGTCGCTGGGACGATGAAGATCACGGTCACGGCCAAGCCCAGGATCGCATCATGCAGGCGGGTCGGGGCGGCCGTGGGGTGGCAGCAGTCGGTGGTCATCGGGGTTCTCCTGGGGAGCGGAGGTTTCGGATGACCGGACTAGACGTCGAACGCTGCACGGCGACAAAGGAGAAGTGCGCAGTTCAGGTGATCTGAAGTCACTCGAAGCGCTGCAGGCCGTCGGCGTCGGCCTGGGCGATGAGCCAGTTGCGGAACTTGCGGATGTCGGGTCGATCCGCCTTTTCGGGCAGGGTCAGGATCCACTGGCTGAAGGGGCTGAGCAGCTCGACGTCGAAGGGCTTCACCAGCCGCCCGGTGGCCAGTTCGTCGAGCACGAGGGCCCGCTCGCCCAGCGCCACGCCACGCCCGGCGATGGCCGCCTCGATGGCCAGGTAGACGTTCGAGAACTGCTGGCCGCCGCGCCAGTCCACCTCGGGCGCCCCGGCCAGCGCCAGCCAGTCGCCCCAGTGCGGCTCGCCCTGGGCCAGGTAGACGTCGGCCAGCAGTTGGGCGTTCGCCAGGTCGTGCGGGGAATCCAGCCGGGTCTGCTCCAGCAGGCGCGGGCTGCACACCGGGAACATGAACAGCGACACCAGCTTGCGCGCGTGGAAGCCTGGAAAGGGACCCCGGCCAAAGCGGATCGCCACATCGTAGCGCTCGCGCACGAGATCGACCGCCTGATCCGACGCCGAAACCAGCACCTGGATATCGGGATGGCGCTCGTTGAACAGGTGGAGCCGCGGCACCAGCCAGCGGGCGGCGAACGAGTGCATGGCGGTGACGGCCAACACGCCCTGCCGCTCGGCGCGCACCTCGGCGACGGCCTCCTCGATCCGGCTGAGCCCCTGGCGGACGCCGGTGGCCAGCCGCCGGCCGGTCTCGGTCAGGCGGACGGCGCGGTTGAAGCGCTCGAACAGCCGCACGGCCAGTTCGGTCTCCAGCGCCTTGATCTGCCGGCTGACCGCGCCGGGGGTGATCGCCAGTTCCTCGGCGGCCTGCAGGAAACTCTCGTGCCGCGCGGCCGCCTCGAACACCCGCAGCGCGGTGAGCGGCAGACGGCTCATTTCACGAACAGGTGCTTCGACGGGCAGAGGTCGGCGACCGGGCACTCGCCGCACTTGGGCTTCCGCGCCACGCAGACATAGCGGCCGTGCAGGATCAGCCAGTGGTGCGCGCGGGTCAGGGCCGGCTCGGGAACGATGGCCATCAGGTCGGCCTCGACCTTGTCGGGCGTCTTGCCGGTGGAGAGGCCCAGGCGGTGGCTGACGCGGAAGACGTGGGTGTCGACGGCGATGGCAGGCTCGATGCGCAGCTCGTTCAGCACCACCGAGGCGGTCTTGCGGCCGACGCCGGGCAGGGCCTGGAGCTGCTCGCGCACCAGCGGCACCTCGCCGCCGTGGCTCTCGATCAGGATCTCGGCCATCCGGATCACGTTCTTGGCCTTCATGTTGTAGAGGCCGATCGAGCTGATGAAGGACTTCAGCCCGTCCTCGCCCAGCGCCAGCATCTTCTGCGGCGTGTCGGCGACCTTGAAGAGCCTGGCGGTGGCCTTGTTGACTGATACGTCGGTAGCCTGCGCCGACAGCGCCACGGCGACCACCAGCTCATAGGGGCTGGCGTAATCCAGCTCGGTGCGAGGGTCGCTCTCCTGGCTCTCGAACCGCTCGAACAGCTCGGCGATCCGCGCCTGCTCGGCGGGCTTGAGCTTTTTCCTGGGGGCGGGCTTGGCCATGGCGCGAAGATGCTGTGCGTCTGGGCGCGGGTTCAAGCGCCGTGCGGCGGTAGCGCCCCCTCCACCACTTCGTGGTCCCCCTCCCCCATTGGCATGGGGGAGGAACGAGAGCGGAACGGTCGGCCACAGTTCCTCACCCGCTCGCGGGGGAGGGGGACCGCGAAGCGGTGGAGGGGGCGCTGGGTTACCCGCGATCCACGGCGAACGGCCCGAAGGCCTGCTGGACCGGCATCAGCTCCAGCGTGTTGACGTTGATGTGGGCCGGCAGCTTCAGCACGCTCTCGCAGACCAGGGCGACGTCGTCGGCGCTCATGGCGTGGACGCCCTTGTAGACGTTGTCGGCCTTCTCCTGGTCGCCGGCGAAGCGGACCACCGAGAACTCGGTCTCGGCCATGCCGGGTTCGATGGAGGTCACCCGCACCTTCGTGCCGATGAGGTCGGCGCGCAGGTTCAGCGAGAACTGGCGTACGAACGCCTTGGTGGCGCCGTACACATTGCCGCCCGGGTAGGGATAGCTCGCCGCCACCGACGAGAGGTTCAGCACGTCGCCGCGGTTGCGGGCCACCATGCCGGGGAGGACCGCGCGGGTGATGCGCACCAGCCCGGTGACGTTGGTGGCGATCATCGTCTCCCAGTCGCTGAGCGAGGCCTCGTGGGCCTTGCCCAGGCCCAGGGCGAGGCCCGCGTTGTTATAGAGGATGTCGATGGCCTCGAAGGCGGACGGCAGGCTGGGCAGCAGGGCGGCGATGGACGCCTCGGAGGTGACGTCCAGCTCGCGGGTCAGCAGGCGCTCCGTCGCCAGCGCCTTCGCCAGGTTCTCCAACCGCTCGGTGCGGCGGCCGGTCGCGATCACATGGCCGCCAGCGGCCAGCAGCCGGCGAGCCATCGCCTCGCCAAACCCCGAGGTCGCGCCCGTCACGAGGGCGATCCGGCCCTCCGCCCAGTTGTCCGCCATCATCCGACCTTCGCCACTGAATCCACGATCGCCATCGCCGCCTCCCGCCCGATCAGCCGTTCGACGATCCAGGCCGCGAGGTCCTGGGTGGCCAGACAGCCGCCGCCCGTGGCGAGGTTGCCGTGAACCACGAAGGGACGCCGCTCGGTCCGGACGCCCATGGCCTCAAGCTCGGCGAAGACGCTGGGATAGGTGGTTGCGCTGAGGCCGTCCAGCAGGCGCAGCGCCGCCAGGATCAGGACGCCGGAGTCGATGGCCGCGATCAGCTGCCGCGAGGGGTCCAGCCGGAGCGCGCCCAGGAACGCCGGGTCCTTGATCTTCACGCGGCTGCCGGGGCCGCTGACGATGAAGACGGCGTCGGCGTCAGCCGCCCAACCCAGCGGCTCGTGGCGGTCGATGGCCAGACCCGAGTACGAGGTGATGCGCGGCGCGTCGGCGCAAATGCGCACGTCCCATTCGCCCGCATAGGCGGCGTAGGTCGGGTCCTTGACGCGGTAGAACAGGTCCCAGGGCATGAAGAGGTCCACGTCGGTGAACCCCTCGAACGCCACCATTGCGATCTTCATGCGCATCCCTCCAGCCCGGTCCCGATCGGACGCCCGATGTGGGGCAGGGGGCGTGCGCGGCGCAGAGCCAGTTCGCAGCCTGTGGACTTGGCGGCGGAGAGGGTCTTAACGTCCGCCCGCATGACGCACGGCGCGCTCTACATGGATGCGGAGATCAAGCCGAACCGCTCGCTGTCGGAGCGGGGCTTCATCATCCTGATCTCGGTCATCACCGCGGCGAACGTGGCGTCGGCCGCTGTGTTCGTGCGCATGGGCGCCCACTGGGTCCTGCCGTTCCTGGGTATCGACGTGCTGGCGATCGTTGTGGCGTTCATCGCCAGCTACCGGTCAGGCCGGATCATCGAGCGGATCCAGGTCAGCCCCGGCGCGGTGCGCGTCACCTGGGAGGGCCCCCGCGACAGCCGCGTCGTCTGGGAGAGCCCCACCGCCTTCACGCGCATCACCGTCGAAAAGGACGAGGAAGACCGGGTCATGGCGCTGCATCTGGCGCTGTCGGGCCGCGAGACCCCGGTGGCCGCGGCCCTGAGCCCCGGCGAGCGGGGTGAGTTCGCCAAGGCCCTGGAAGACGCCATCTGGCGCGCCCGCCGTCACCGAGACTGATCGACGCCCATTGAAAGTCGTTTAGTCCTAAGCTACATATAGTTTAGTGCTAAACGGAGTGGTGCGATGCCGACACGCCGAACGATCCTGGAAGTCCTGATGGGGGGCGGCGCCCTGGCCGCCGCAGGCTGCGCCTCCAGCGGGGGGCCCGATCCTGCCGCGGCCTGGCGCAATCCTGGCGCGGGCGAGCGCGATCCGCGCCGCTGGGCGCTGGCGCATGCGATCCTCGCGCCCAATCCGCACAATCGCCAGCCCTGGCTGGTCGACCTGCCCGGGACGGACGAAATCGTCTTCTATGCCGACACCACCCGCCTGCTGCCGGCCACCGATCCGCCGAACCGCCAGATCACCCTCGGCTGCGGCGCGTTCCTCGAGCTTCTCGACCTGGCGGCGCGCGAACGCGGCCTGCGGGCCGATATCACGCTCTGGCCCCAGGGCGAGCCGCAGCCGGTCCTGGACGCGCGGCCCGTGGCGCACGTGCGCCTGGTCGCCGACGGCGCAGTGCAGCCCGATCCGCTTTTCCGCCAGATCACCGCCCGGCACACCAGTCGCGAGCCCTACGATCTCGCGTCGCCGCCCGCCGCGAATGACCTCGCCCGCGTGGTCGCGGCGGCCCCGTCACCCCTCACCGCCGCGGCGGTCACCGACAAGACCGGGGTCGAACGCCTCATCGACATCGGCTCGCGCGGCTTCGCCCGCGAGATGACCACCGCCGCCGCGGCGCAGGAATCGGCGCGGCTCACCCGCATCGGGCCCGCTGAGATCGCCCGCCACCGGGATGGCATCGCGCTCAAGGGGCCGTTCCTGGAGGGCATGGCGGCGATCGGCCTGCTGACGCGCGAGACGATGGGCGACCCGACATCGTTCGCCACCCGCAGCGCCATCGACATGTTCGGCAAGACCATCGCCGCGACCCCCGCCTTCGTGTGGCTGAAGGGGCCCGACAACAGCCGCGCGACTCAGATCGCGAGCGGCCGGGCCTATGCGCGGATGCACTTGACGGCGACCGCGCTGGGCCTGTCGATGCAGCCTTGGAGCATGACGCTGCAGGAGTTCCCCGAGATGGCCGAGCTGTATCGCGAGACCCAGGCCGCCCTGGGCGCGAGCCCGCAGGCGCCGCTGCAGATGCTGGTCCGGATCGGCAAGGCCAAGCCCGTGGAGCCCGCGCCGCGTCGGGGCCTCGCCCAGCACATCCGGGCATGACGCCGCCGAACGACCCCACGGCCTTCGTCTTCTTCAACGAGGTCGCGATCATCGAGCATCTGTCGCGAACCGCCGCCGAGCGCGTGTTGCCGGAGGGCCTGTCGCTGGCCGGATTCACGGTGCTGAACCACATGGTCCGGCTGGGTCACGAGCGGCGGGCCCCGGCGCAGATCGCCAACGCGGTCCAGGTCACCAAGGGCGCCATGACCGGCACGTTGAAGCGGCTGGAGGCCGGCGGCTGGATCCGTGTCGACCCCGATCCCGATGACGGACGCGGCAAGACCGTGACGGTTACCCCAGCAGGCAAAGCGGTGCGCGAGGCGGCCATCGCCAACCTGGGCCCGTTGTTCGGAGACCTGCTCCGCGAGGTGGACCTGGAGATGCTCGCCGCCGTGCTGCCGACCTTGCAGCATGTGCGCCGGGTGCTGGATGCGGCGCGGGATTAGGCGCCGACGGCGATCTTCAACGCCTCCAGGCGGCGATCGTCGGCGGGGTGGGTCGACATCACTTCCGGAGGCTTCGCCGCGTCGTCGGCGCGCGCGATCATCCGCTCCCAGAAGCGGATCGCCGCCGCCGGGTCCTTACCGGCCTTGCGCATGAGATCGACGCCCACGCGGTCGGCCTCCAGTTCGTGCTTGCGGGAGTAGGGCAGGATCACGCCCAGGGTGGCGCCAACCCCCAGCGCGGCGCCGATCTCGTCGGTCCACTCGCCCGCCTCCTGGGCGATCAGCATCTGGGCGACGGCGACGCCGGCCTTCACCGCGACCTCCTGGCTCATCCGCTCGGCCGAATGTCGGGCGATCACATGGCCCACCTCGTGACCCAGGACCGAGGCCACCTCGTCGTCGCTGCCGGCCAGCTCCAGCAGGCCGCGGAAGAACCCCACCTTGCCGTTCGGCAGGACGAAGGCGTTGAGTTCGGGGCTGTCCAGGACCTTGAACGACCAGTCGAGATCGTCCCGCCCCGCCGCCTTCACCAGCGGCGCGCCGATCCGGGCCAGCCGGGCGTGGGCCGCGGGATCGGCCACGGGCGGGACCTTGGCCACCACCTCGTTCCACGTCTGGTCGGCGAAGCTCACCAGCTGGGCGTCGTCCACCAACACCAGTTGGCGCCGCCCTGTCGCGGCGTTCTCGCTGCAGCCCGCGAGGCCGGCCGCGCCCAGCGCCGCCATGAACCCCCGCCGGGAAAAGCAGCGCCCGCACATCAGAGGATGAACTTCGACAGGTCGGCGTTCTTCGACAGCTCGCCGATGCGGCTTTCCACATAGGCCGCGTCGACCGTGATGGTCTCGCCTGTGCGGTCCGCAGCGGTGAAGCTGATGTCCTCCATCACCCGCTCGAGCACGGTCTGCAGCCGGCGCGCGCCGATGTTTTCCACGGCGCCGTTCACGGCCACGGCGGCGTCGGCCAGGGCGTCGTAGGCGTCCTCTGTGAAGGCGAGCGTCACGCCCTCGGTGGCCAGCAGGGCCTGGTGCTGGCGGATCAGGTTGGCCTCGGGCTCGACCAGGATGCGCCGCAGGTCGCTGCGGGTCAGCGCCTTCAGCTCCACCCGGATCGGGAGGCGGCCCTGCAGTTCGGGCAGCAGGTCGGACGGCTTGGCCACGTGGAACGCGCCCGAGGCGATGAACAGGATGTGGTCGGTCTTCACCGGGCCATGCTTGGTCGAGACGGTGGTGCCCTCGATCAGCGGCAGCAGGTCGCGCTGCACGCCCTCCCGGGAAACGTCGGCGCCCGCCCGATCCTGGCGGCTGGCCACCTTGTCGATCTCGTCCAGGAAGACGATACCCTCGTTCTCAGCCAACGCCAGAGCCTCGGTGGTCAGCGCCTCCTGGTCGACCAGCTTGTCGCTTTCCTCGGCGATCAGCGGGGCCCAGGCCCCGGAGACGGTGGTCTTGTGGGTCTTGGTGCGCCCGCCGAACGCCTTGCCCAGCATGTCGCCGAGGTTGAGCATGCCCATGTTGGGCTGGCCCGGGATGTCCATCATGGGCAGCGACGGCGCGCTCTCGGCGAGCTGCAGCTCGACCTCCTTGTCGTCCAGCTCGCCTGCGCGCAGCTTCTTGCGGAAGCTCTCGCGGGCGGCAGTGGAGCCAGGGCCGGTGAGGGCGTCCAGGATGCGCTCCTCGGCGGCGGCTTCGGCGCGGGCGCGCACGCCGGCGCGGCGCTTGTCGCGGACCATGGCGATGGCGCTCTCGACCAGGTCGCGGACGATCTGGTCCACGTCACGGCCGACGTAGCCGACCTCGGTGAACTTGGTGGCCTCGACCTTCAGGAAGGGCGCCTGGGCCAGCTTGGCCAGCCGGCGCGCAATCTCGGTCTTCCCGACGCCGGTGGGGCCGATCATCAGGATGTTCTTGGGCGTCACCTCG
The DNA here is from genome assembly GCF_004299445.1 of Phenylobacterium sp. Taxonomy (GTDB): domain Bacteria; phylum Pseudomonadota; class Alphaproteobacteria; order Caulobacterales; family Caulobacteraceae; genus Phenylobacterium. Next base: position 29,423 of record NZ_SCTC01000017.1, read on the forward strand.
TCGCGCAGGTCATCAGGCACGCGGCGGCGACGCCAGCGGTTGCGCAGGGCCACGGCGACCGCCTTCTTGGCCTCGTTCTGGCCGACGATGTAGCGGTCGAGTTCGGAGACGATCTCGCGGGGGGAAAATTCGGTCATGTACCCAGTCAGATAGTCACGAGGCGGGGGCTGCGACAGGCGGCGTCTTCAGGGGCGGCGCGGGCAGCAGCACGTCGTAGAGCAACCGCCAGCCCGCCTTGTCGTCGCGCCAGACGCGGACGTAGTGCGCGCGCTGCGCCGAGCCGTCCTGCGCCGTCCACGCCGCGGCGCCGTAGGTCCAGGCCAGGTCGCCGGCGCTGGAGGCCGAGCCGCCCAGCGGCGAGAACGCGATGGATGCGGCGCGCGTGGCCAGCTCGGTCTCGATCTCGGCGCGGTTGGCGGGCGGTTTGGCGCGGGAGCCCACGATCCGGCCGTCCTCGGCGACGACGGCCAGGTAGGCGGCCTTCACGTCGGTCTTCGCCGCGTCGTGCAGCGCCCGCTCGGCGGCGGCGACCTCGGCCATCGCCTTGGCGGGCGAGCCGGCCCGGCGGGTCGAGAGTTTGGCGTAGGCGGTGGGCGAGTCCTTGGGCGCGGCGCCGGTCGTGTCGCTGGGCGGGCCGCCGTCGTAGAGCCACTTCCACGAGCCATCCGGCTGCTTGCCCCAGACGGTGAAGTAGTAGCCGCGCGGCTGTCCGTCGAAGGTGTAGGGCCCGGTGGTGAAACCCAGGTCGCCCGAGCGCGCGATCCCCGCCCAGAGCGGCCACCACACGAGGGGCTTGCCCTTGGGCCGCGGCTCGCCGAACGCCGCCCTGGCCAGGATCGGCTCTGGGCCGAAGACGATGCCGTCGGGCGCCGAATGCTTGAAGAAGCTGGCCTGCACGCCCAGCTCGAGCCCGTCCGCCGCGAAGGCCCGCTCGGCGGCGACCACAGGGGCGGGCGTGATCTCGGCGGCGAGCGCCGGGGAGGCGAGGAGAGCAAGGCTCAGTGCGACCGCAACGCCCCCTCCACCCCTTCGGGGTCCCCCTCCCCCGCAAGCGGGTGAGGAACTAGGAGCGATCGATCCGCTCGAGTTCCTCCCCCATGCAATGGGGGAGGGGGACCCCGAAGGGGTGGAGGGGGCGCTGGAACGCTCAGAGCACCTCAACCGTCAGGCTCCCATTGGTGTAGACGCAGATGTCGGCGGCGATCGCCATGGCCTTGCGGGCGACCTCCTCGGCGTCCAGGCCCTCGACGTCCACCAGGGCCCGGGCGGCGGCCAGCGCATAGTTGCCGCCCGAGCCGATGGCGGCCACGCCGTGTTCGGGCTCCAGCACGTCGCCGACCCCGGTGACGGTGAGAATCTGATCCTTGTCGGCCACGATCAGCATGGCCTCCAGGCGGCGCAGGTAACGATCCGTGCGCCAGTCCTTCGCAAGATCGACGCAGGCGCGCGCCAGCTGCTCGGGATACTGCTCCAGCTTGGCCTCCAGCCGCTCGATGAGCGTGAAGGCGTCGGCGGTGGAGCCCGCGAAGCCCGCGATCACCCGGCCGCCGGCCAACGTGCGCACCTTCTTCGCCGTGCCTTTGACGATGGTGGGGCCCATGGAGACCTGGCCGTCGCCGGCCACGACGGTCTTGCCGCCCTTGCGCACCGCCAGGATCGTGGTGCCGTGCCAGTCTGGAAAGCTTGAGTTATCTGCCATCCGGGCCGATGTGAGGACACTGCCCGGTGAGGTCAAGTGCCCGCCCCTGCGAGGTCTTTGCGCAAATGAGCTTCACGGATGACGAGATCGAACGCTACGCGCGGCACCTCGTGCTGCGCGAGGTGGGCGGTCCGGGCCAGCAGAAGCTCAAGGCCGCCAGCGTGCTGATCGTGGGCGCGGGCGGGCTGGGCGCTCCGGCGGCGCTGTACCTGGCGGCCGCGGGCGTCGGCACGATCCTCCTGGCCGATCCTGACGAGGTGGATGTCTCGAACCTGCAGCGGCAGGTGATCTACCAGTCCGACGACCTGGGGCGGCCCAAGGTGGAGGCCGCCGCCGACCGGCTCCACGCGCTGAACCCGCATGTGTTCGTGGCGGGCTTCAACGGCGCGTTCAGCGCCGGGACGGCCGACGAGCTGGTCGAGGGCGTCGACCTGGTCCTGGACGGCACCGACGACTTCGGCGTGCGGTTCTGCGTGAACGAGGCCTGCGTGCGCCACGGCAAGACCCTGGTGTCGGGCGCCATCGGCCGCTGGACGGGGCAGGTGGGCGTGTTCGGCCGGAAGCCCTGCTACCGCTGCCTTGTGCCCGAGATCCCGCCCGACGCGGAGACCTGCACCGCCGTGGGCGTGGTGGGCGCGCTGGCGGGCGTGGTCGGCTCGATGATGGCCCTGGAGGCCGTGAAACTGATCACCGGCGCCGGCGAGCCGCTGGCCGGGCGGCTGCTGATCTACGACGCCCTCTCCGCCGAGACCCGGACGGTGCGCGTGGCTGGCGATCCGGAGTGTCCGGTGTGCGGGAGCGCCCACTAGATACTCACATCCGCGCGCGGCGCAGGGCGTCGACTGGCGACACCTAGATGTACTTCCCCACCCACCCGGTCATCTGGGTGAGGATCGTCTTCCAGGTCTCGTCTGACCAGTTGCGGTGGCCTTCGCCCTTGATCTCGAGGTGTTCGCAGGTCTTGCCGGCGGCCTTGAGGGCCTTGGCCATCAGGCGCGACTGGCGGGGGTCGACGATGGTGTCTTCGGTCCCGTGGATCAGCAGCACCGGCGCGGTGATCTCGGCGGCGCGGCGGGCGGGCGAGGCGCGCACCAGCAGGTCCTGGTCGGTCTTGGGGTGGCCCATCGAGCCGCACCAGTAAGCGTAGGCCGGGCTGTCCGCGCCGTCCTCGCGCCGGGAGAAAGCCAGCGCCTCGATCAGGTCGGCGTCGCCGGCGATCGAGACCACAGCCTTGTACATCGACGGCTGGCGCACGGCGCCCATCAGCGCCGCATAGCCGCCGTAGCTGGCCCCGCAGATCGCCAGCCGCTTCGGATCGGCGCGGCCCGAGGCGATGACCTGGGCCACCGCGTCCTCGACGTCGTCCTGCATGCGGTCGGCCCACTGGCGGCGGCCCAGCTCGGCGAACGCCTTGCCGTAGCCGCCCGAGCCGCGGAAGTTGGGTTGCAGGACCAGCCAACCCCGGGCCGCCAGCGCCTGCACCGTGACGTCGTAGTCCAGGTAGTCGCGGATCTCAGGCCCGCCGTGCGGCAACACCACCATCGGGCGCGGACCCTTGGCGACGCCGATCGGCGTGGTCAGGTAGCTGGTGATCTCGGCGCCGTCGCGGGTCTTGACCCGGATGGCCTCGGTGCTCGCCAGGCGTTCCGGCCGCAGCCAGGGCTTGGCGTGGCCCACGTACTCCAGCGCCCGCGTCTGGCGGTCATAGACCTGGAACGACCCCGGCTCCGTTGGCCCGCTGACCTTGAGCAGCAGGCGCTTGTGGTCGAGATCGATGTCGTAGAGCTCGACGTTGCAGCTGTCCTTGAGCGCCCTGTTGATCGCCCGGAAATGCGCGCCCAGCGACGGGTCGTTGAACTGGTAGTTCAGCCGGTCGTCCCAGTAGGCGCCGCCTACGTAGCGCAGGCTCTCGTCCACGAAGGCGGTCTGCAGGTCGCGGCCGGGCCGCTCGGCGATCACCTCGCCGAAGTCGAGGCTGGCTATGTCGAAGGTGCGGATGACGCTGGTGTCCTTGCCGTCCATCCGCTGGCAGACCAGGAACACGCCGGCCTTCTGGGTGGGCGCCACGACGTCGAAATCCGGCAGCTTCTTCATCTCGTTGAGCCGCGACTTGCGGATCAGCTTCCACTCGGTCTCGCCTGGCGCGCGGCCATAGACCCAGCCGATGGTGCCGCGGGCGTTGGCGTCCATCCGCAGCATCGGCACGCCGCCCTGGGTGAGCCACGACTGGGTCGCGACCCCGCCCTGTTCCATCAGCGTCGCCTCGCCCGTGTAGACGTCGACCTTGTAGAGCCCGTAGCTGCCGCGGCTGTCGTTCCAGGCCTGCATCAGGATCGCGCGCGGGTCGTCCTTGAGGAAGTCGACGACGTGGCTGGTGTCGAAGCCCTGCTTCAGCAGGCCCTTGGCGCCCGCGAACATGATCACCGAGTCCTGGCCTTTGAGATCGACCGAGATCACGCGGCGCACGGGGATCGGCACGAAGGTGTTGTAGAACCAGACCCCGTAGGGCGCGCCCTTCTCGTCGCGGTAGAAGGTGATCCAGATCAGCAGGCGCTCGTCGTTGGCCCACTCGATCTGGCGCACGTCCTGCTCGCCGATCAGTGCGATCGCCGGCTGGGCCGCGAGATCCGACATCTTCGATAGCGCCACATAGGCGGTGGTCTTGCCGTCCTTCACCTGGGTCCGCAGGATCGCCAGCTGTTCGCCGTCGGGCGAGATGGCCGCGTCGTGGACGTGGGGCGCCTGGAGCAGCTCGTCGATGCTGGGGGGCGTAGGTTCGGCGCCCTGCGCGCGCGCCGCCGCCGACGCCAGCGCGGGCGCGGCGGCTCCGACGGCGATCATCGAACGGCGGGTCAGCATAAGGCGGCGGGAAGCCCCGTAACTCGGTTACGGAATAGTCTCTGGCAGCGGGCGAACGTCAATCTGTCGGAGCCTGAGGCGCGACGAACGGCGCGCCGTCAGAGCATCTGCGGCAGGACGCGGTCGGGCGGGCGGTGGCCGTCCATCCAGGTCTTGATGTTGATGATCACCTTCTCGCCCATGTCGACGCGCGCTTCGACCGTGGCCGAGCCCATGTGCGGCAGCAGCACAGCCTGGGGCAGCTTGAGCAGCTTGGGATTGATCCGCGGCTCCTGTTCGAAGACGTCGAGGCCGCAGCCCGCGATCTTGCCCTCGGCCAGCAGGTCGGCCAGCGCCTGTTCGTCGATGATGGAGCCGCGGGCGGTGTTGATCACCACGGCGTGGGGCTGCAGCAGTCTGAGCCGACGGGCGGACAACAGGTGGTAGCTGGAGGGCGTGGCCGGCGTATGCACCGAGACGATGTCCACCCGGGCCAGCATCTGGTCCAGGCTGTCCCAGTACGTCGCCTCGAGCTCGTCCGAGACCACGTGGCTGACGGGCTTGCGGTTGTGGTAGTGGATCTGCAGGCCGAACGCCTTGGCGCGGCGCGCCACCGAGGCGCCGATCCGGCCCATTCCGATGATCCCCAGCCGCTTTCCCGTGATCCGGCGGCCCAGCATCCAGGTGGGCGCCCAGCCGGTGAACTCGCCCGACTGCACGGCGTTGGCGCCCTCGATCACCCGCCGCAGCGTCGCCATGATCAGGGTCATGGTCAGGTCGGCGGTGTCCTCGGTCAGCACGCCCGGCGTGTTGGTGACGATGATGCCCCTGGCGTTGGCGGCGGCCACGTCGATGTGATCCACGCCCGCGCCGAAGTTGGCGATCAGCTTGAGCCGCTCGCCGGCCTTCTCGATCAGGCCGGCGTCGATCTTGTCGGTGATCGTGGACGACAGAACGTCGCAGCGCCCGACCGCATCGATGAGGTTCTTTCGGCTCATCGGCTCGTCGGAGATGTTGAGTTCGGTGTCGAAAAGCTCCCGCATCCGGGTCTCGACCGGATCCGGCAGTTTGCGGGTGACGATGACTTTCGGCTTGCGGGTCGGCATGTGCCTACGGGAAAAAGGTCGGGCGACGTCCGCCTCGATCTGAGGGGCGCGGCGCGCTGAATTGCGGAACCCTTAGCAGGGGGGCCACGCACGGCCAAGGCGAGGCGACGGGTTGAGTACCTCTAGGGCAAGGGCGCTGACGAGCGGGGTGCTGGCCGCGATGATCCTCGCGGGGCCCGCCGCGACCCAGGCGGCCGACCGGCCGACACCATCCGGCTATGCGGTGCCGCGCTATGTGACGCTGAAGTTCGGCAAGGTGAACGCCCGCGCCGGCCCCGGCGACGACCATCGCCTGCTGTGGGTCTATCGCACCAAGGGCCTGCCGGTGCAGGTGGTGGCCGAGACCAGCGAGTGGCGGCGTGTGTGCGATCCCGAAGGCGGGTTGGCCTGGGTGCACAAGCGCGTGACCGACGGCCGGCGCGCGGTGATCAACCTTCAGAACCGTCCCGCGCCCCTCTACCGGAAGCCCAAGGCGGGGGCGGAAGCTGCGGCGTTCCTCAACGTCCGGGCGATGGCCGCTCTGGACCGCTGCGAGAAGGGCTGGTGCAAGGTCAAGGCCGACGGCGCCTCGGGCTGGTCCCGCCAGGGCGCCCTCTGGGGAACCGCCGACCCGCCGCAGTGCCGGTGACGCGACCGCTCCCGATTCCCAAAGAAATTGGGTTTTAGTTCAAAGACTTGAGCGCGCTCTCTTTGCCGAGCCGGCGGCCGCTTTTGCGGAACGCGCTCGGGCGTGCTAGGCCCGCCCCCTCTGTCGGACCGCAGGACAATCGTTGATGACCGCCTTCCAGCCCAAGGGCCAGTACAGCTACGAGGAACTGCTCGCCAGCGGGCGCGGAGAGCTGTTCGGCCCGGGCAACGCCCAGCTGCCGGCGCCTCCGATGCTGATGTTCGACCGCATCACCACGATCAACGCGGACGGCGGCCCCCACGGCAAGGGTTACGTCGAGGCCGAGCTGGATATCCATCCCGACCTCTGGTTCTTCGCCTGCCACTTCATCAACGACCCGGTGATGCCGGGCTGCCTGGGCCTGGACGCCATGTGGCAGCTGGTCGGCTTCTTCCTGGGCTGGAACGGCGCGCCGGGCCGCGGTCGCGCCCTGGGATCGGGCGAGGTCCGGTTCTTCGGCGAGGTGACGCCTGACATCAAGAAGGTCACCTACAAGATCGAGATGAAGCGCGTGATCCTGCGTCGACTGGTTATGGGGATCGGCGACGGGGTTCTCCTCGCCGACGGAAAGCCCATCTATGAGGCCAAGGACCTTCGCGTGGGCCTCTTCAAGCCCAGCGAACGGGTCTGATTGGAGGAGACGGACTGATGCGCCGCGTCGTCGTGACCGGGATGGGCATTGTCTCGTCCATCGGCAACAACACCAATGAGGTCCTGGCTTCCCTGCGCGAGGCGAAGTCGGGCGTGACCGCCGCGCCCGAGTACGCCGACCTGGGTTTCCGCTGCCAGGTGCATGCGCCGCCGCGCATCGACTGGGAGGCGATGGTCGACCGTCGCGCCGCCCGGTTCCTGGCCCAGGGCACTGGCTTCAGCCACATCGCCATGGAACAGGCGATCGCGGACTCGGGCCTGGAAGAGGCCGAAGTCTCCCACGAGCGCACAGGCCTGATCGTGGGCTCGGGCGGCCCGTCCACCCGCTCGATCATCGAGGCGGCCGAGACCGCGAAGACCCGCGGCCCCAAGCGCGTGGGTCCGTTCGCGGTGCCCAAGGCGATGAGCTCGGGCCCGTCGGCCACCCTGGCCACCTGGTTCAAGATCCGCGGCCTGAACTTCTCGATCAGCTCGGCCTGCGCCACCTCCACCCACTGCATCGGCTCGGCCTACGAGCAGATCCTGATGGGCAAGCAGGACGTGGTGTTCGCCGGCGGCACGGAAGAGCTGGATTGGACGCTGTCGGTGCTGTTCGACGCGATGGGCGCCATGGCGTCGAAGTTCAACGACCGGCCGGAGGTCGCCAGCCGCGCTTATGACGCCGATCGCGACGGCTTCGTGATCGCCGGCGGCGCCGGGATCGTCGTGCTGGAAGAGTACGAACGCGCCAAGGCGCGCGGGGCCAAGATCTACGGTGAGATCGTGGGTTACGCCGCCAACTCGGACGGCTTCGACATGGTGGCCCCGTCGGGCGAGGGCGCCGCGCGCTGCATGCGCCTGGCCAACCCCGACAACCGCACGATCGACTACCTGAACCCGCACGGCACCGGCACCCCGGTGGGCGACGTGAAGGAGATGGAGGCGGTCCGGGCCGTGTTCGGCGACAAGGCCCCGCTGATCTCGTCGACCAAGTCGCTGACCGGCCACAGCCTGGGCGCCGCTGGCGCGCAGGAGGCGATCTACTCGCTGCTCATGCTGAACAACGGCTTCGCAGCCGAGAGCGCCCACATCGAGAACCTGGACCCGGCGTTCGCCGACATGCCGATCGTCCGACAGCGCATCGACAAACCGCTGGAAACGGTGATGAGCAACAGCTTCGGATTCGGCGGCACGAACGGCTGCCTGGTGATGGCGCGGGCCTAGTGGCGGGGGAGATCCCGCGGCCGCCCGACAAGCCGCAGGACTACGAGTGCTGCAAGCGCGGCTGCTGCCCGTGCATCTTCGACTACTACTACGACGCCCTCGAGCGCTGGGAACAGCGCGTCGAGGCGCTGGGGCACGATCCAAAGGAAGTGCTGAAGCGCTTTCCCTCCCCCTAGCCGGAAGCATGCTGGCCGCTGGCGCAGCCTCTCCCGCCCCATTAAGGGAGGGAAACGAACGAGGGAGAACCACGACGTGGCCGACGATTATCAGATGCCGACCGGGACCCTGATGAAGGGCAAGAAGGGCGTCATCACCGGGGTCGCCAACCACCAGTCCATCGCCTGGGGCATCGCCAGCCAGCTAGCCGCCCAGGGCGCCGAGCTCGCCTTCCTGCACCTGCCGGGGATGGAGCGGCGCGTGACGCCGCTGGCCGAGAGCGTGAACGCGAAGCTGATCGCGCCCGCCGACGTCACCGACGACGCGGCCATGGACGAGGCCTTCGGCAAGGTGGCCGACACCTTCGGCCAGATCGACTTCTTCCTCCACGCCATCGCCTTCGCCAACAAGGACGAGCTGAAGGGCAGCTTTGTCGACAACACCACCCGCGAGGGCTTCCTGCGGGCGATGAACATCTCGGCGTTCAGCTTCGTCGACTGCGCCCGGCGGGCGGCGGCCCTGATGCCCGAGACCGGCGGCTCGATCGTGACTCTCACCTACATGGGCTCGGAGCGGGCGATCCCGAACTACAACACGATGGGCGTGGCCAAGGCCGCGCTGGAGGCCGCCACCCGCTATGCGGCGCGCGACCTGGGGCCGAAGGGCATCCGCGTGAACGCGCTGTCGCCGGGGGCCATGAAGACGCTGTCGCTGGCGGGCATCTCTGGCGGTCGTGGCATGCTGGCCAAGGGCCGCTCGCTGTCGGCCATGAAGGAAGACACGTCGATGGAAGGCGTCGCCGGCGCGGCGCTTTGGCTGCTGTCCGACCTGGGCAGGTCGACCACCGGCGAAGTCGTCCACGTCGATGCCGGCTTCCACATCATGGGCTTCTCCGACGACGAAGAGAGCGAAGCCTAGGGCGACCGGAACCACCCGAAGCGGGGGAGGCTCGTCTAGGGCGCGTAGGCTCGCATGAAGCGCGTGGCGGCTTCCAACGCGACGCGCTCGATCTCGGCGTCGGTCAGGTCGACCGGCTGGCCCAACAGGGCCGCGGTCTGGAACCGGCCCAGCACCATGCCCCCGAAGAACTCCGCCGCCTCCAGCGGGTCGGGACACGACAGGCGCCCGGCCGCGTTCTCCAGGCGCAGGAAGTCGGCCAGGCTGCGGCGGCTGGCCCTGGGGCCGGCCTCGTAGATGGCGTGGGCCACGTCCGGCATGGTCGTGGAGGCCAGCATCGCCATCCGGTAGATCGCCATGCCGCGGGCGTTGAGCACCGCGTTCAGCAGGATGCGCCCATAGGCGGCCAGCGTCTCCTCCGGCGCCTCCACCGCTCCCGGGGCAGCCAGCACCTCGCCAATCTCGTGGGCCCGACGTTCCGACATCGCGCGCGCCAGTTCGGCCTTCCCGCCATAGTGATTGTAGATCGTCTGCTTCGAGACCCCGGCGCGCCGCGCGATCTCCTCCAGCGAAGCGCTCAAGCCGCGCTCGGCCATCACCTCGATCGCAGCGTCGAGGATCGCCTCGTTCTTCGAGACGTCGATCTGGCCCGCCACGCGCGGCATCAGTGGCCCCCGCCCTGTTGCTTGGCCGGGTCGATCGACACCGGCTTCACGAAGAAGGCCAGCCCTACCGCGAACCAGCAGCCCATCGCCAGCGCGGCGAACGCGTCCCCGAAGCTCAACACCGAGGCCTGACGGCGCATCATCAGGCTCATGGCCTTGGCCGCCATGCCGTCGGGGTCGGGCGCGCCGCTGGCGCCCATCATCTGGGTAAGCCCGTCCATCAGGCCGGCGCTGGCGGCGTTGTCCATCGAGGCGGCGCTGGCGAGGTCCATGTAGTGGACCGCGCCCTGGTGGCTGAGGATGGTGCTCAGCACCGCCAGACCGATCGCCCCGGCCACGTTGCGCACCAGGTTTATCAGGCCCGAGGCGTCCTTCATCATCGTGACCGGCAGCGAGGCGACGCTCATCTGCTGGGCGGCGATCATGGCCACCATGGTGCCAAGGCCGCGGGCGACCTGCAGGAGGAAGAACTCGGCGAAGCCCCACTGGTCCGTGACCCGCACGCCCTGCTGGATTCCCCACGCGGCAAGCGAGAACCCCATGATCATCGCGACGCGCGGATCCATGAGACGCACCAGCCGCCCCGCGATGGGGGCCGAGAGGAACATGGTGGCGCCGGTGACCAGCATGGTGTTGCCCACCTCGGCCGACGAGAAGCCACGCACCTGTCCCAGGAAGATCGGCATCAGGAAGGTGCCGCCGAACAGGCTGACCCCCGTCACGAAGGTCATGACGATGCCCAGCGAGAAGTTGCGGTCGCGGAACGGCGCCAGCGAGACGATCGGCTGCCAGTAGACGAGCTGGCGCCAGATGAAGGCGACGCCTGTCAGCGCGGCGGTGACGGTCAGCCAGAGGATGACCGGATCGTCGAACCAGCCTTCGGAGTTCCCCTCCTCCAGGCAGTACTGCATCGACAGCAGGAACACCGCCATCAGGCCCAGCCCCCACCAGTCGATGCCCCTGGAAAGGCTGGGGTCGCCCTTGTCGAAGTTGGCGTAGCGGCCGACCAGGAAGATCACCAGCGCGCCCACCGGTATGTTGATGAAGAACAGCCAGCGCCAGCTGAGGAGGTCGGTCAGGTGGCCGCCCAGCGTCGGGCCAATGGTCGACGACAGCGTGACGATCAGGCCCACGATCACGTTGGCCGTCACCCGGCGCTCGGGCGGGAAGACGGTCATGGCGGTGGCGAAGACCGGCGGGATCATAGCCCCGGCGAACAGGCCCTGCAGGGCCCGGAAGAAGATCATCGCCGTCACCGACGACGAGAGCCCGACCGCCGCCGAGGTGAAGATGAACCCGACCACCGCGACCACGTAGAACGACCGCGTGCCCCACATCTTGGTCAGATAGGCGGTCAGGGGCATGACCACGACTTCGGCCAGCAGGTAGATGGTCTGAACCCAGCTGATCTCGTCGGCCGTGGCGCCGATCCCCGACTGGATCTGGACCAGCGAGCTGGCCACGATCTGGATGTCGAGCATGGCCATGAACTGGCCGATGACCATCCCGCCGAAGCCCAGGAACACCTTGACCCAATCGACGGTGCTGCCGTCGGCGCCCAGCATCGCGGGCGCGTCGGGCGTTCGCGCCCGCGTGGTTTCGGGATGAAGAACCGCGTCGGTCACGGGACTACTGCGCCGCGCCCCGGCGTGCGTACTGCGCGGGGGCCGCGGTCGCGCCCGCCTCGGCGAACGAGGGGCCGGTGTCGCGGGTCACGTCCACCTTCACCTTCAGGGACAGCCCCGGTCGCAGGCCGCCGGCCAGCTTCTGGTCCTTGTCGATGGCGATGCGCACCGGCAAGCGCTGGGTGATCTTGGTGAAGTTGCCGACGGCGTTCTCCACCGGGATCAGCGCGAACTCGGCGCCCGTGGCCGGCGCGAAGCTGGCCACGTGACCCCTGATCGACTCCTTGCCGAAGGCGTCGGCGTGGATCTCCACCGGCTGGCCGATGCGCAGGCGCGAGACCTGGGTCTCTTTGAAATTGGCCACCACGTAGGCGTCGGCCAGGGGCACGATGCTCATCAGGGCCCCGCCCGGCCGCACGTACTGGCCCACGCGCACGGCGCGCGCGCCGACGACGCCGGCGACCGGAGCGCGGATCTCGGTCCGGGAGAGGTCGATGCGGGTCTGTTCGGCGGCGGCGCGGGCGGCGGCGGCTTGGGCCAGGCTCTGCTCCCGGGCCGAGCCCAGCGACTGGGCGGCCCGGCGCTCGGCCTCCAGGGCCGCGCGGGCCTGGGAGACGCCAGCCTGGGCCTGCTCCTGGGCGTTGCGGGCGGTCTGCGCGCGCTGCGGCGACACCCAGCCCTGCTGGGCCAGCGCGCCATAGCGCTTCAGCTCGCCGTCGGCCCAGCTGGCCTGGGCGTGGGCGCTCTCCACGGCCGCCGCCCGTTGGGCGATCATCGCCTGTTCGAGGCGCGCCTTGTCGTCCACGGCCGAGACCGCGGCCTCGAGGGCCTGGGCGTTCGCCTCGGCCTGGGCCAGGCGGGCCTTGAGCGTGGCCGGGTCGATGCGCACCAGGACCTGGCCAGGGCGGACGGCCTGGTTGTCGTCGACCAGCACCTCGGCGACGTAACCGTCGACCAGCGGCGCCACTGTCACCTTGTCGGCGCCGACGAAGGCGTTGTCCGTGGTCTCGTACCTCTGGCGATCGATCCACCACATGCCGCCGCCCACGGCGACGGCCACAGCGGCCACGCCGCCCGCCGCGATCGGAACCAGACGGCCCTTCGGAATACCGGCCATGAATGCCCCACTCGGGAAAATTGGACGCCACCGTCCATCGACAAACCCGAAATAGGCGCAGGTCCTGTTACCGACAAGTGAAGAATGGACGAACTCGTCCATTTTATCCGCAGAGGCCTGTCATCGTGCTGGACGGCGCGCCGGGTTCATGGCCTATCCGCCGCATGAGCCAGGACGTTGACGTCATCATCGCCGGCGCGGGCGTGGCAGGCGCCACGCTGGCGCTCTCGCTCTCCCGGGCCGGGCTGACGCCGGTGCTGGTCGACCCGATGCCGTTCGACGTCCAGCTGGCCCCGACGTTCGACGGCCGCGCCTGGGCGATCGCCTACGCCGCGTTCCGCCAGTGGAAGGCGCTGGGCCTCGCCCCGGCGCTGGAGCCGCACGCCCAGCGCATCGAGCAGATCCTGGTCACCGACAACACCACGCCCGGCGCCGCCGCCGGCGGATCGCCACCGTTCTTCCTGCGCTTCGATTCCGACGAGATCGCCGACCGGTCCGACGGCGAACCGCTGGGCTATCTGCTGGAGAACCGCCACGTCCGCGCCGCCCTGGCCGCGGCCATCGCCGAGGCGGGGATCGAGGTGCTGGCGCCCGCCCGGGTGGCCAAGGCCGCGTTCACCCCGCGCGAGGCCCAGGTGACGCTGGAGGACGGCCGGGTGCTCCGCGCGCCGCTGGCCGTCGGCGCCGAAGGCCGGGGCTCGGTGATCCGCCAGGCTGCGGGGATCGGGGCCATCGGCTGGGACTATCCTCAGGTGGGCGTGGTGGCGACCGTGCGCCTGGACCAGAGCCACCAGGGCGTCGCTTACGAGCACTTCCTGCCCGACGGCCCGTTCGCCATCCTGCCGCTGACCGACAACCGCGCCAGCCTCGTCTGGACCGAGAGCCCGGCGAACGGCGCGGCGTTGAAGACCGCGCGGCCGCAGATCTTCCAGGCCCACCTCGAGCGCCGGTTCGGCGACTTCCTGGGCGAGATCCGTGTCGAGGGACCGATCTTCACCTACCCGCTCAGCCTGCAGCTGGCCGAACGCTTCGTCGCGCCGCGCGCGGCCCTCCTGGGCGACGCGGCCCATGGCGTCCACCCGATCGCGGGCCAGGGCCTGAACCTGGGCCTCAAGGGCGCCGCGGCGCTCGCCGAGGTGCTGGTCGACGCCCTGCGCGTGGGCGAGGACATCGGCTCGGAGGTGGTGCTGGAGCGCTATGCGGCCTGGCGGCGGTTCGACACCGTGACGCTCTCCGCCGGCATGGACCTGTTCGTCCGCCTGTTCTCCAACGACCACCCGCTGCTGCGCACCGTCCGCGGCATCGGCATGGCGGCGGTCAATCGCATCGGCCCGGCCCGGCGGTTCTTCATGCAGGAGGCTGGCGGCGCGGTGGGCGACCTGCCCCGGCTGCTGCGAGGCGAAGCGCTTTAGTTTCCCTCCCCGAGGCGAGGGACGGGCCTCCGCCCTACTCCCCCTCGCCCAGCTCGCGGGCCTCTTCGGGCAGCATGATCGGCACACCGTCGCGGATGGGGTAGGCGAGGCGGGCGCCCTTGCTGACCAGCTCAGCCTTGTCGCGGTCGTAGGTCAGCGGCCCGTGGGTCACCGGGCAGATCAGGACTTCCAGCAGGCGCGGATCGACGTCGGCAAGCAGGGGTGCGGGTTCGCTCATGGGCTCCCTCTACTGCAGCGAGTTGTGCTCGTCATCCGGATCGGACGCGTCGATCTCGAGCAGCGTGGTCAGCACCTCGAAACGGCCGGCCAGGTCGGGCGCCTCCAGGAACGCCTGTTTCTCGGCCGGCTCGAACGGCAGGCCCATGCACAGGCTGTTCACCAGGGCCTCCAGCGGCGCGTCGTTGGCCGTCGCCCAGTCGATGTCGAGTTCGCGGTGATTGAGATAGCGCTTGAGCGCCGTGGCGAAGCGGCTGCGGGCGGCGGCGCTCACCTCGGCCTCCGAGTCCTCGCCCAGGTCGTCTCCGAACCGCTCGTACTTCGCCCGGACCTGGCGATAGGGCAGGCGAAGATCCAGCTCCTCACCCGTATCGAAACGGCAGAGGCCGGTGAGGGTGATCAGGTAGCGGCCGTCCGAGGTCTCGGCATAGCTGGTGATCCGGCCCAGGCACCCGACGGGCGACAGGATCGGCCGCGCGCGCGACCCGCCCCGGGTCTGCAGCATGCCGATCACCCGGTCGCCCGCCATCGCGTCGTCGACCATGTTGAGGTAGCGCGGCTCGAAGATCTGCAGCGGCAGCTCGCCGCCCGGCAGCAGCAGGGCGCCGTCCAGCGGGAAGACCGGGATCAGCTGCGGCAGTTCGGACACTGTGCGGTAGGGCGCCATGGAGCCCCTTCTTAAGGACTAACTGAACAGGATGGATGACAGCTTGCGACGGCCTTGCTTGGCGACGTCGGACATCGGTCCGGCCGCCTCGAAAATGGTCAGCAGCTGCTTGCGGGCGGCCTGATCGTTCCACTCGCGGTCACGCCCGATGCTTTCAATGAGTTCGTCGACGGCTTCGTGCATCTTGCCCGAAGCGGCCAAGGCCTTGGCGAGTTCCAGGCGAGCCTCATGATCGTCGGCGTCCCGGGCCAGCCGCTGCTCGAACTCGGCGGTTTCCGAGGGCGCTTCGGCGGCCAGCGCCAGGGCCGCGCGCACGGCGTCGATGTCGGGGTCCTTGGCGTCCGGGGGCGCGAGCTCCAGCACCTCGCGCGCCTGCTCCAGGTCGCCGGCCTGCTGCAGCACCCGCGCCATGCCGCCGATGGCCTTCACGTTCGTGGGGTCCATCTGCAGCACCTGGGCGTAGGCCTGGGCCGCGCCGCCGGGATCGCCCAGTTCGAGCGACTCCTTGGCCATGGCCAGGAGCTCATCGGCGGGCGAGACGCCGGCGCCTTGCTTGGCGAGGCGATCGACGAACTGCTTCACCTGGCTGTCGGGCAGCGCGCCCATGAAGCCGTCCACGGGGCGGCCGTCGACGAAGGCGAAGACCGCCGGGATCGACTGCACCCGCAGCTGGCCCGCATAGGCGGGGTTCTTGTCGATATCGATCTTCACCAGCTTCACCGCGCCCTTGGCGGCGGCCACGGCCTTCTCCAGCGCCGGCCCCAGCTGGCGGCATGGGCCGCACCAGGGGGCCCAGAAGTCCACGATGACCGGGACCTCCTTCGACGCCTCGACCACGTCGGCCATGAAGCTGGCGTCCGTGGTATCCTTGATGAGGTCGCCGGCGTGGGTTGCGGCCGGCTGGCCTTGGGTTCCCCCGATCAGGGTCATGCCCGGAAATCCTTGTGTCGAAGCGTTCAATCTACTCGCGCCAAAAATGGGCGCCGTCGAGGCCTGGCGCTAGTTCACGACCCGCATTGCGGCGAAATCGACCACCATCGGCGTCACGCCGATGCCCGACAGGAACGTCCGGAACCCCTCACGGGTCACCGTGGTGGTGGCGGTGTTGGTCAGGGGGTGGAAGTTCACCAGCTCGGCCTCGGCCAGGGTGCGATCCAGGACAAAGCGCACCCGCCGCTCAGCATCGTTGATCAGGCCGAACGCCGTCACCGAGCCCGGCGTCACGCCCAGGGTCTCGGCCATCAGCTCGGCGTTTCCGAACGACAGCCGCGCCGAGCCGATGACGGTGTGCAGCCGCTTCAGGTCGATCTGGGCGTGGCCCTCCGCCGAGATCAGCCACAGCTGGCCCTTGGCGTCCTTGAGGAACAGGTTCTTGGTGTGAGCGCCCGGGATCCGCGCCTTGATGTCCTCGCCCTCGCCGACCGTGAACACGGCGGGGTGGTCCAGGGTCTGGTGGGGCACGCCCAGCCGGTTGAGCAGGGCGAAGAGGTCGGCGCGGGTCTGCATGCCTCGCCATACTCAAGATGGTGACCGACGCGAAGAGTCTGCACAGCTTGCGGCGATTCTCGGAAGCATCAACTTATTGAAGAATAACGAGGAATTACCAGAAAACACGTTTCAGGCGAATCCGGTTCGGCGACCCACAATGGTGAAGGTATGGTTAACACCATTAACGGGAAGGTCCCCGGGGTGCGGGGCCTGTTTTGCTATCGGGGATGAACATGACGCTTCGTACGCTTTTCGCGGCGTCGGCCGCCGTCGGCCTGCTTGCCGCCGCCTCGGCCGCCAATGCCGCCATTGTGGTCTCGTCGGCGGTGAGCAACCAGCTCTACACGACCAACGAGGGCGTGATCCTCGAAGATTTCGACGCCATCGACAGCCCGCTCACCACGTTCACCGGCAATGTCGTGGGCCCGTTCACCGAAAACGGTGATGGCGACTTCGACGTTTCCAACAGCGCTCCGCCTCCCTACACGGGCGGCGGCTCGATCACGGTCTGCTGCCAGGGCGGCAACACCTATGAAGGCGACCCGACCCGCTACGCGTCCGTGCAGGGGTCCGGGCTGTCGACGTTCTCGGTTGCGCCCGGGTACGTGCTGAAGAGCTTCAACTTCTACATGGGCTCGCCCGACAGCTACAATAAGGTGACCTTCCACCTGCTCAACGGCGGTTCGCAGGTGTTCTCCGGCGATGCGATCTGGGGCGGCAACGGCGTGCTCGGCAACGGCGACCGCACCAAGGGCTTCCGCGTCTACTACGACTTCAACGGCGCCAAGGTGTCGTCCATCACCTTCCAGTCCGGTTCGGACGCGTTCGAGTTCGACGGACTCGCGGGCAACGTGGCCGCGGTTCCGGAACCGGGCACCTGGGCCATGATGATCCTGGGCTTCGGCGCGGCCGGCGCGATGCTGCGCTCGCGCCGCCGGCTGGTCGCCGCCTGATCTGGCGACATCCAAGCAATAGCTGAACGGAAGGGCCCCGGCTGCAAACGCAGGCGGGGCCTTTTCATGTCCGGGGCCGGGCGCGTAAGGGTCTTGGCGCAGAGGCCAGCCGAGCGAGACCCGATGGAACTGGAATGCTACCCGACCGTCAGCCGCGACGTGACGCCGCCCGAGATCGTTCCGGGCCGCCAGCCGCGCGCGTGGATGGACAACTTCCTGGCCCGCCACCCCTATCGGTGCCTGCCGCTGAACATGGCCAACACCTCGGGCTGGGAGATCCTCTGCCCCGTCAGCTTCACGGCCGAGTGGAACGGCGGGCTGATGCAGGAGGACATCAAGCTCACGCCCGATCGGCCGCACCCGCACTTCCACCACTACGTCTCCAGCCATTTCAGCCACGGTGTGCTGACGTTCCACGTGGGCTACATGTTCCGCACCCCGCCCGGCTGGTCGATGATGGCCATGGGCACGCCCAACCACGTCAAGGACGGCATCCAGCCCCTGGCCGGCGTGGTGGAGACCGACTGGCTGCCGTTCCCCTTCACGATGAACTGGCTCTTCACCCGTCCCGGCAAGGTGCGGTTCGAGAAGGGCGAGCCCTTCTGTTTCATCACCTTGCTGCAGGACCACCCCCTTCACGAGATCCAGCCGGTGATCCGCCAGCTCGATTCCAACCCCGAGCTTCGCCACCAGTACGACGTCTGGGAAAAGCACCGCTCGGAGTTCAACAAGAAGATCTTCCGGGGCGATCCCGAGGCCACCAAGGAGGCCTGGCAGCGCTACTACTTCAAGGGCGAGTTCCCCGAAGAGGCCGGCGCCGCGGCCCCCGAGGGCCACGTCAACAAGCGCCGGCTGAAGGCCCCGCGCATCGGTCGCTGAATCAAGCGCCGCAGCCCGCTTGCAAAGCCGAAAGCGGTCTGCCATAAGGCCGCCTCTCGCATTTGGGGGCGTCAAAAACCCCTACGGAGCGCGGGCGTAGCTCAGTGGTAGAGCACAACCTTGCCAAGGTTGGGGTCGAGAGTTCGAATCTCTTCGCCCGCTCCAATTTTCAGACAATCCAGGCGTTCAACGGCCCCTCCGGGCCGGGCTCGGGCGTCTGAGCACGACGGACTGTAACAATCCGGTGCTAGGCGGGCGCGTCGCAACGGATCGCCGCGCCATGGGCTACGACTGGTTCTACTTCGCCAAGAAGGCCTACGCCCTTTATCCGGGCGTTGTCGCGCCCGCGTCGGGCCCCTTCCTGGCCGCCCACTATGCGCGGCGCCGGGCGCGGCGCGGACCTCTGCGCGCGGCGCTGGACGCGCTGGTGGGCCTGGGCTTCCACGCCTGGATCCCGTTTCGCGCCGCCAAGGTGCAGCGCAAGTTCGGCCTGGACGACGCGTGGCGGCGGCAGGCGGTGTCGATCGCCCGGGCCCGGTTCGCAGACCCGCAGGATATCGCGCTCTTCCGGATCCAGACCGCCGCCGACCTCGACGGCTACATCCGGCGCTTCGAGGACGCCGGCCTGAACAAGCAGATCAACCCGCGGGGCTGGACCCGCGGCTGCGCCCTCGCCGACAAGGCGGCCTTCTATGACCGATGCGCCGCCGCCGACCTGCCCCACCCGCAAACCGTGGCGGTGTCTACCGATGGCCGGCTGACGTCCCACGCCGACCCGGCCGGGCGCGAACTCGTGGCCAAGCCGACCGATGGCGAGGGCGGCGACGGCGTCCTGCTGCTGGGGACCTGCTGCGATACGCAGGCGATCGCCCGGGCGCTGGCCGGACGGCGGGGGACGCTGGTGGTGCAGCCGCGCATTGCGACGCACCCCGATCTCGCCGACATCGCGCTGAACGCCCTGCCTACGGTGCGTGTGGTGACCATCCTGGACGAGGTCGGCCGGCCCGAGGTGGTGAGCGCGACGTTCCGCTTCGCCTCGGTCGAGCACGCCGCCGTCGACAACATGAAGGCCGGCGGCCTGATCGCCGCCGTCGACCTGGCGACGGGGGCCCTGGGCGTCGCGTGCAAGGGGTACGGTGGCGACGATCACGCCGCCCATCCCGCGACGGGCGCGACGATCGTCGGCCGTGAGCTGCCGGGCTGGCTTCAGGTGAAGGCGCTGGCCGTACGCGCACACGCCGGGGCGTTCGGCGACTACGTGCTGATCGGCTGGGACATCGCCATGACGCCCGAGGGGCCCCTGCTGATCGAGGGCAACGGCAAGCCCGGCGTTCTGATGCCCCAACGGGCCGCGCGGCGCGGGCTGGGCGGGGGCCGCTACGGCGAGCTGCTGGCTCATCATCTTGCCACCAAAGCGTAGCGGGGCCGTCACGCGACGCAGCTAACTCTCCGGCCGGCTCAAGGGGAGAGACCACCATGGCCGGTTCCAAGGCCCCGCGTCGGCTGTCCGCCGCCGCCCGCCTCGCGCTGCGCATCCTGTTCGTCGCCAAACACGCGCGATGGGAGGGCGGGGTCCATCCCGAGGACGGCACCCACGCGGTCTACCACCGCGAGATGCGCGGCGTGCTGGAAGAGATCGGCCTCAACCTTGAGATCGCCAACGACTACCGGGTGCTGTTCGAACGCCCCTGCGCCGACTTCGTGTTCCCGCTGCTGAACCGGGGCGGGTTCCTGAACTCCGAGATGCTGCTGCCGCTGCTGTGCAATCGGCTGGGGCTGCCCTACCTGGGCGCCTCGCCCATCCTGCGGGGCCTGGCCGACGACAAGCACCTGGCGAAGCTCGCGGCCGCCGCCCGTGGCGTGCCGACGGCGCCCTGGACGGTCTACCGGCGCGGCGCGGCGCTCGACCCGACCGTGTGTCCCAAGGCCGCCCACTATGTGATCAAGCCCAACGCCAGCTCGGCCAGCTGGGGCGTCAGCGAGGCCGGCGACTGGACGGGCGTGCGCAACGCCGTCATCCAGCTGCACGACGAGGGTCACGACGCGATCGTCGAGCCCTTCATCGTGGGCCACGACATCGAGGTTTCGGTGGTTACCCTGCGCGGCGAGCCGCTGATCCTGCCGACGCAGATCGTCGAGCAGGCCGATCCTGGCAGCCTGCGGACCTACGCCGAGAAGCGTAACCTGATCACCGCCCAGGGCTATGAGATCCGGCCGATGGCGGCGGGCCGCGAACTGGCCCTCGCCGAAGCGCGCGCTCGGGAGGTGATGCGCGAGTACATGCCGTTTGACTACGGCCGCTTCGAGTTCCGCCTCGACGTGCGGACGGGCGAGGTCCTGTTCCTGGAAGTGAACCTCAACTGCAATCTTTGGTCCCGCAAGACGATCGCAATGGCCGCCGCCCAGATCGGCTGGAGTCACCGCGACCTGATCGAGACCATTCTGACCGAGAGCCTCGCCCGCCAGGGCCTGCTGACCCGCGAGGAGATCGACGTTGCGGCCTGATCGTCCCTTCTGCGCCATCGTCCTGGCCGCCCAGCGCGCCGGCCGCACGGATCCGCTGGCCGACGCGCACGGCGTCGCCAACAAGAGCCTCGTCCAGATCGGCGGCGTCCCGCTGATCCGCCACGTGGTGGACGCCCTGGCCGCGACGCCCGGCCTCGCGCGCCTGCGCATCGTGGCCGAACCCGAGGCCGAGGCTGCGCTCCGCGGGGTGCTGCGCGCGCCGTTCGAGTTCGTACCGGCCGCCGACAACCTCGCCGACAGCGTCTACGCGGCGGCCCAGGGTGTGTCCGAGCCGATGCTGATCACCACGTCGGACAATGTCCTGCTGACGCCGGCGGCGGTTACCGAGACGCTGCAGGCGCTGTCTGACGGCGCCGACGTCGCCCTGGCCTTGGCGACCGAGGCCTCGGTGAAGGCGGCCCATCCCGACGGCCAGCGGCGCTTCTACCGCTTCGCCGACGACGCCTATTCGAACTGCAATCTGTATGCGCTGTCGGGAACGGCGGCGACGCGGGCGGCCGAAAGCTTCCGCAGCGGCGGCCAGTTCGCCAAGAAGCCGCTGCGCATGATCGTCCACCTGGGCCCGATCAACCTCGCGCTCCTGCTGCTCGGCAAACTGACCCTGCGCGGCGCCCTGGCGCGGCTGGGGCGGCGGTTCCGCCTGACGGTCGCGCCGGTGATCCTCGCCGACGGCGCCCATGCCATCGACGTGGACAACACCCGCACCTACGCCTGCGCCGCCGAACTGCTGCGCCGGCGTCGCGACCACGAGCGGGCGGCCGCCTAGAAGCGCCCGGAGACCTGGAAACCGACGGTTCGCACGCCCTCGGGTCCGCCCCGGGCGTCGCGCACCTCGACCCGCTGGACGGCGCCCGATGCGCGGCTGCCCTGGTAGAAGGTCCGCGTGCGCGTCTCGTCGGGCGAAAGCAGGTTGTTCACGAACAGGCGCGCCGTCACCGGCTTGATCTGGGTCGTCTCGACGAACAGGTCCAGGCGCGGGGCCGGGCGACGGTAGGTGATCGCCTCGACCCGGCGATACTCCTCGCGGCCCGACCATCCCACCACGCTGGCGCCCCACGACGCCTTCAGCTCGGGCAGGTTGTGGCGATAGGTGACCACATAGGCCCAGTCCTTGTTTCCGGTGTTGAAGGTGGGCGAGCCGCCCGGCGTGCCCTGGCGTTCGAGGGGCACGGAGAAGCTGCGCTTGTCGCCGGTGATCGGATCGGTCACCCGGGTCTGCTGCCAGAGCGCGGTCACCCGCAGCTCGGCGTTCGGCAGGCCCAGCACGGTCAGCGGCGTCGCGCCCCGCACCTCGACCCCGAGACGCCGGCCACGGCCGATGTTGCCGAAAGCGTCCTGGCCGGCGATCTCGACCAGATCATGCACGTCGTCCACCCGGTCGGCGAAGGCGGCGATCGTGAGCGCCGTGCGCGGCGCCAGGCGCTGTTCCCACTCCGCGCGCGCCTTCCAGGCCTTTTCCGGCACGAGGTTCGGATTGCCCTGGGTGGTGGCGGCGTTGATGAAATCGACGGTGCTCGAGAACTCGGCGAAGTCCAGCTGGGCCACGTCGCGCGTCAGGCTGAACCGCAGCGTGCTGCTCGGGCTCAGCACGTGGGTGGCCGTGGCGCGCGGCTTCACATACCGGAAGCTGCGTTCCTTGCGCTGGTCTCCCGACTGGGTGATGCGCGAGGCCTCGACGTTCAGGCCGTACTCCAGGGTCCAGGCGGGCGAGAGGGTCCAGATGTCGCTGGCGAACACCTCGCCGCGCGTCTCTTCCACCCGCGCGTTCGACACCGCCAGCGGGACGCGAACCAGCGCGCCGCCGCGGGGCTGGTTGACGATGTCCAGGGTGGTGTCGCGATAGTTGAAGGCGCCCTCGGCCCCGAACTCCAGGGTATGCGCCGAACTGGCGGTCCATTTCAGTCGCGCCCGCAGGATTCGCTCGCCGTTGCGGGTCTCGCGGGTCTGGGTGCGGGTGAGGAAGCTGGATGGGAAGGTCTGGATCTCGAAAACGTCGCGCTGGTCGACACTGCCGTTGGACAGCAGGCCCACCAGCTTGAGCGACATCGTGCGCGAGACCTGGTGATCCCAGTCGGCGCCGAGCTCGGCGGTGTAGTTGTTGTCGTAGTCGGTGTGCCCGACCAGCAGGCTGCGCGGCGCGCCTGCGCCGGTCACCTCGGCCTGGACCGTTTCCAGCAGGTTGAAGTTCGGCGCCAGCTGGATGTTGGCGTTGACCCGGTCGTCGGGGCCAGGCCGCCAGCGCAGGCTGGCCGAGGCCTGGACGCCGATGTTCTCGGGCTTGCCCAGCACGCGCCGTGCGCCGGTCACCGCGCCGGTGTTGCTCAGCAGCACGTCGCGGCTGTCGCCGCGGCCCAGAAGGTTCGGGAACTGCACGTCGACGGCCAGGTCGGCGTTAGGCGCGATCTGGAAGCTGCGCGAGGCCTGCACCAGCCATCCCACGCGGTTCGAATACTGAAGGTGGCGCAGGCCCAGCGAATAGGTGGTCGCCGCCGTCCGCTGCGCCGAACGGGCGACGATGACGTTCACCAGCTGCGACTGGCCCCGCACGTCGAGGCCGGCCTGGGCGCCCGAGAGCAGCTCGATGCGGGTGACGGTGTTGGCCGGGATCCGCTTCAGGAGCTCGGCGGCGGACGTCTTCGAGCTGGGGCGCTCGCCGTTGATCAGCAGGTTGCCGGCCGAGGCGAACCCGCGCCGCTCATCGCCGTCGCGCAGCTCGAAGCCCGGGACGCGGGCCACCATGTCGGCGGCGGTGACGGGATTGTAGGGGGCGAAGAAGGCGGCCGGAAAGGTCGCTGCGCCGTCCGGCCCGGCCGCCGCCGGCGCCTCCTGGGCCCACGCCGCGCCGGCGGCGATCCAGGCCAGCACCAGTCCGGAGGCGGCATGCCGCGCCCATTTCGCCATGTCTCATCCCCCTGGACCTCTTGCACGAGTCCACTTTATGGACCCACTATCGACATCCGGTTCAGGGACGTCAACGAGCGAAGGCGGCGCAAGCCAACCCATGCGGTGGAACGAGCTGGAGAGCGACGATTGCCCGGTGGCGCGGGCCCAGGCGGTGCTGGGTGATCGCTGGACGATCCTGATCCTGCGCGATGCGCTCCGGGGCGTGAGCCGCTTCGACGTGTTCCATGAGCGGCTGGGGTGCAGCCGCACGCTGATCGCGCGGCGCCTCGCGCATCTGGTGGAGGAGGGCGTGCTGCAGGCCCAGCCCTATCAGACGCGCCCTCCGCGCCACGACTACCGCCTCACCGACCAGGGTCGGGCGTTGGGTCTGGTGGTGATGCTGATGGCCCAGTGGGGCGAGACCTGGCGACCCAAGGCGGGCGCCAGACCCCTGCGCCGCCGCCACAAGGCCTGCGGCCACGACTTCCAGCCGCTGGTGGTCTGCTCGGAATGCGGCGACCCCGTCGGCAAGGACGGGATCGAGTATCCGGCCTACCCGAGCCCGATGCGTTCCAACAGCGCGTAGAAGACGGTCTCCTTGCGCTGCGCCGCCTGGATGTCGGTCATCAGGGCCGACAGCCGGCCCTTGCCGTTGTCGCGGGCGGCGATGACCGACTGGTTGTAGGCGCGGATGTTCGTGGGGCCCTGGACGGCCGGCGGCGGGGGCGCCGCCTTGGCCGGCGCGCCCTTGCCACGACCGGCTGCGGCGGCCTTGCCGGTCGGGGCAGGGGCGGCGGGGACCGATCCCGGCGGTCCCAGGTCGGCGGCGCGGACGTAGCCCGTGGCGCCGCCCACCTCCACCTCGTACCAGCCGCCGTCCGGGCCCGACTTGGGCGTAATCGCACGACCCACCGGCAGGTTCGTCACCGCCGCGGCCGAGGCCACGGGCGCCGAGCGCACCGCGGTGGCGCGGATGGCCACCATGTCGCTGGGCGGCGGCGCGGCCTGTGGCTGCGGGTTGTTGACCTGCTGCACCTGGGCCTGCTGACCCGCCTTGGGCATGGCCAGCTTGGTGGTGTTGGCGGCCGTTGCGTAGGCCGGGGCCTGATCGCCCAGCACCTCGGCTTCCGAGGAGCCGTCGGTCATGGCGCGGCCCTGGGTGAAGGTCTTGCTCATGCCCGTGTGCTGGTCGACCACGCCGCCGGTGACGTCGATATCCTTCTTCAGGGCGCCCAGGAGGTCGGTGCGCTCGCGGCGGATCGCCTTGCGGTCCTTGTCCGTGCTGGCGCTGGCCAGCCGCGTGTTGATGTCGGTGAGCTGGGCGGCGCGGCATTCCACCAGCGCGTTGCCGCTCTCCACGATCGAGCGGCTGACGGCCAGCTGACGGCCGGCGTCCTGGTCGATGTTGAACGAGGCCTTCTTCAGGTCGCCGCCGGCCTCCTGCTCCTTGAGCTTCGCATAGGCGTCGGCCGTCGCGACGATGGCCACTAGGACCGCCAGGGCGGCGTAGGCCTTCATGTTGTCGCCGCCGCCAAAGCCGACGTTGCTGACGCCCGGCACGTTCAGGCCCATGGCGCCCGACAGCATGTCGGGTCCGAACAGAGCCGCCGACGGGGCGGGCTGGGCGCCGCCGGCCTGCGCGGTCTGCTGCTGGGCCGCGCTCTGCATGGCCATGTTGGCGACGCCGCCCATCAGGCTGCTCATGCCGCCCATGCCGCCGAACGCGCTGCCGCCCCGTCCGCCGATGCCGCCGCTCATCACACCCTTGGCCAGCACCATGGCGCCGGTCTTGAGGCCCTCGCCGATGGCGGCGCTCATCTTCGACTTCTTGAGGTCTTCGTATTCCTTGTCGAGCTTCACCAGCGGGGCCCGCTGGGCCTCGCAGGCGTTGAGGACCGAATCCTTGCCGCCCTTGCTCTGGGCCCAGAGCGGCTGGACGTTGAGGCCGAGCAGCGCGATGGCGCTGACCGTTGCGCGGAACCGTCGAGACTTGAGCATCCTAACCCCCATCGCCTACTGCGCTCCGAGCCGCGCCAGCTCGTCACGCGAAGCTTCATCGCCGCCCTGCGCGGCCTTGCGGTACCACTCGATCGCCTTCTTGCGGTCGGCCCGGACACCCTGACCGCTCTCGTACATGATGGCCAGATTGCGCATGGCCAGCGGGCTGCCGCGGTCGGCGGCGGCCTGGAAGAGACGAACGGCCTCGACCGGGTTCTGGCGCACGCCTGCGCCGCGCGCGGTCATGCTGCCGAGGCCCAGATAGCCGCGGGCGTCTCCGGCGTTCGCGGCGGCCCGGTAGTATTCCGCGGCCCGCGCATAGTCCTGCGGCAGGCCCGTCCCGGTCTCCAGCATCACCGCCAGGCTGGACATGCCCTCGGAGTTCCCGAGTTCGGCGGCGCGCTGGTACCAGGTGGCGGCCTGCACCTCGTCCTTCATCACCGCCTCGCCGTCTTCATAGGCATAGCCCAGGCGCACCATGGCGTCGGTGTCGCCGGCCGTGGCGGCGCGCTGGTAGAGGTTGAACGCGCGGCGCGCGTCGCGGGGGACGCCCTGGCCCTGCTCGTAGAGGTCGGCCAGCTGGGCGATCGACGGTCCATCGCCCGCATCCACCGCCTTCTGCAGCCAGCCGGCCGCCTGGCGCGCGTCGGCGGGAGCGCCGCGGCCGCGCAGGTAGGCCTCGGCCAGCATGCCCATGGCCGTGGCCGAGCCCTTGTTGGCCGCCTGTTGCAGGATGCGGAAGCCGTCGGCCTCGTCCTTGGCGGTTCCGAAGCCGTTCAGGCGGCAGAGCGCCCAGTTGACCATCCCGCCCGAGTGGCCGGCGTCGGCCGACGCCTTGAACCAGCGCGCGGCGGCGGCCACGTCCTTGGGCGCGCCCTTGCCGGTCAGCGACATGACGCCGAGATTGTACATGGCCGCGCCGTTGCCCAGCTTCGCCGCCGCGTTCCAGTCGCGCGCCGCGCTGGCGTAGTCCCCGCGGGCAAACGCGTCGCGCGCCGTGGTGACCAGGTCCTGCCCCGGCGTCGCCGAGCGCGAGGCCACCTGGAACGAGCCGGCCGGGAGCTTCTCGAGCGCCTTGATCCGGTTGAACGCCAGCTTGCGGAACGAGCCGGTGATCTCGCCCCGATCCTGGGCCTCCAGATAGGCCCGGAAGTCGGCGGGATCGTCGGAGTCCTTGATCGACGTCCAGAAGACCTGGTCCTTCTCCCACTTGATCTTCGTGGGGTCGGCGCCCGGCGCGGCGGCGGCGACCTGCTTGGGCGGGCCGTTGGGGTCGAACGTCCAGTTCACGTTGCGCCAGATGCCCTGCAGGTCGGGCGTCTGCTCGCCCTCGGTCATCCGCTCGACCTCGGCCTGCACATAGCCGGGCAGCTCGCCGACCGTGGCGCCGGGGCGCGTCATGCCCTGGGTCAAGGCGATGGCGAAGGGGCTGTTGGCGGCGCCCGCCACCCCGTCCTGGGCCACCTGGCCGGGTGCGGCGGCCATCAGGGTGACGACCGAGACGCTGGTCGGGCCGGTCTCGCGCGCCAGGCCGCGGGTGTTGCCGCCCAGGCTGCGGGTGGCGGTCGGGTTGTTGCGGCAGGCGTCGAGGATGATCAGCCGCACCGACTTCGCGCCCGACAGGGCCTGGCCCAGGCTGGCGGATTCCAGCGAGCTGGCGGTCAGGGTCGTCTTGCTGGTGGAGACGGCGTCCTTGGGCAGCAGGTAGTTCACGCCGTCGATCATCGCGCCGTGCCCGGCGTAGTAGATCACCGCGGCCTCAGAGCCCTTGGCGGCCTCTTCGAAGGCGCCCAGGCCCTCGAGCAGCTGGATCCGGTTGGGATCGGTCAGCGTGGTCACCTGGAAGCCCAGCTTCTGCAGCGTCGTCTGCACCAGCTTGGCGTCCTTGGCCGGGTTCACCAGCGGCGGCACCTTGTCGTACTTCGAGACGCCGATGATCAACGCGACGCGCTGGGCCGCCCACGCGCCGCCGGCGAACGACACATTGACCGCAACGGCGACGGCGATCGCCGTCCACCCTCTACGCCATTGGTGGGCCCGATCCACCCGACGCATGCGCACACCCTCCAGCACTTGCACGGCATGATACTCCAAAAACGCCAGACGACACCGCAAAGGTCGGATCAGGCAGAGTTCCGACACATACCTATTCGTCACCCGCGCCGGCTTGGACGCGCGCCCAAGGCAAGTTCCAGGCACGGCCGCGGAATGCCGGAGCCACTCGCGGAATAGTCAAGCTTCGTCCGGGCGTTAACTCTACATTGTGCCTGTAGGGGCTACCGTTGGGGAACGACAAGACAGGGGGGCGTCGCCGTCGTGCTGGGGCGACTGTTCGACGAGAGATTCAAGGCGGCCGCGGCGGGCATCTTCGCTTACGCGCCCGTGCGCCTGCTCATGTGCGCCTTTGTCTTCGGCTTCGTCGGCCTGGGCGTGGGCTGGCTGCCCGCCATCTTCTGGGCGTCGGCGGCCCTGTTCAGCGAAGCGGGGATGCTGATCGTCACCCGCAGCTTGGCTCGCGCCAAGACGCCGTCGCCGGGTCAGATCGCCGCCTGCGTCGCGGTCTACGCCATCGCGGTGCCGATCTGGAGCCTGGCCGGGGTGCTGCTGTGGGCCGACAACAGCGCTGCGTGCCAGCTCGCGGGCGCAAGCTTCTTCGCCGGCCACCTGCTCTACATCCAGGCGCTGCACGCCCACTCGCCGGGCGCGGCGCTGCCGACCCTGCCGTCGGTGGTCGTCCCGATGCTGACGCCGATCGCGATGCCGCACTTCACGGGGACCGATCAGCTGATCGTCTGCATCGCGATGGCCGCGGTCTCCAGCCACGCCCTGCTCTGCATGTGGGTCAGCCTGACGAAGTCCCAGGCGCTGCAGGAGGCGCAGTTCGCCATGCAGGCCGCCAGCCTGGCCAAGAGCGAGTTCCTGGCGCGGATGAGCCACGAGATCCGTACGCCCCTGAACGGCGTGCTGGGCATGGCCCAGGCGCTGTCGGCCGAGCCCGACCTGCAGCCTGGTCACCGCCAGAGCCTGTCGGTGATCCGCCAGTCAGGCCAGAGCCTGCTGACCATCCTCAACGACGTGCTCGACCTGTCGAAGGTGGAGGCGGGACGCCTCGAGCTGGAGGAGATCGCCTTCGACCTCGAGGCCACGGTGCGCGGAGCCCAGGAAACCTTCGCGCCCCAGGCGGCCGCCAA
The DNA here is from genome assembly GCF_004299445.1 of Phenylobacterium sp. Classification (GTDB taxonomy): domain Bacteria; phylum Pseudomonadota; class Alphaproteobacteria; order Caulobacterales; family Caulobacteraceae; genus Phenylobacterium. The sequence goes on from NZ_SCTC01000017.1 coordinate 58,281, forward strand.
GGGCCTGGTGTTCCGCCTGCACCTCGACGCCTCCGCGCGCGGCGCCTTCCGGGGCGACCCGACGCGGGTTCGCCAGATCCTCTACAACCTGCTGTCCAACGCCGTGAAGTTCACCGAGGCGGGCGAGATCAGCCTGACGGTCACGGCGCCCAACGATGTGCTCACCGTGGTCGTGACCGACAGCGGCATCGGCATCGCCCCGGCCGACCTCGCGCGCCTGTTCAGCCGCTTCCAGCAGGTGGATTCGTCCACCACCCGTCGCTACGGGGGCAGCGGCCTGGGCCTGTCGATCTGCCGCGAGCTGGCCGAGCTGATGGGCGGCTCGGTGACGGTGGAGAGCCAGACGGGCAAGGGCAGCCGTTTCATCGTCACCCTGCCGCTCCCGCGGGTCGAGCGGGCGCCCGCCGCCCCAGCGGCCGACACCCTGGACGCCGGCCTGGCCGACAGCGATGTGTCGCTGCAGGTGCTGGCGGCGGAGGACAACCCCGTGAACCAGCTGGTGCTCACCACCCTCCTGGGCCAGGTGGGCGTGGCGCCGGACGTGGTCGGCGACGGCGCTGCGGCTGTGGCGGCCTGGCGCGACGGCGCGTGGGACGTGATCCTGATGGACGTGCAGATGCCGGTCATGGACGGCGTCGAGGCGGTTCGCGCCATCCGCGCCGCAGAGGCCGCAGAGGGCCGGCCGCGCACGCCGATCTTGGCCCTCACCGCCAACGCGATGGCGCATCAGGTCGCCGAGTACCTGGCCGTCGGCTTCGACGGCCACGTCGCCAAGCCCATCGACGCGGGCCGGCTGTATCAGGCGCTCGCCGACGCCGTCAGCGTCGCCGACGACGAGGCCGATACCGCCCCCGCCCAGCGTGCGACGGCGAGCGCCCGCGGCGCCTAGTTCTTCGGTTGCGGGTACTGGACCCGGGGCCGGAGGTTGTCGATCACCGCGCGGGCGTCGAAGGCCTTCGGATCGGCTTCGGGCTTGGGGCCCTTCTGCATGACGATCTCGGCCGAGGCCTCGTACCGCTCGATGGTGCGCACGTCGACGCGGTCGGCCCAGAAGGGGTCGCCCCAGAAGGGATCCCAGCCGCGCCAGCCGTAGCCGCGCCCGTAGTAGCGCCAGGACGGACGCCAGAATCCGTAAGAGCCGTACCACGGGCGGTAGAACGGATCGGGCTCGACGTAGGTGCGGCTCTGCTTGTCGGTGTCGCGATCGACGACCGTGAACCAGTCGTAGCCGTTCTGCACGGTCAGCTCGGCCGCCCGGAACAGCAGGTAGCCTTCGACGGTCTCGCGTGTGGTCAGCGAGTTGCCGGCGAAGTTGACCCGGAAGCGGTTGGGTTCGACGCGGATCTCGGAATAGCCGCCCGCCGCGCCCTGGCCCTTCAGGTTGGGCTGGTACGGCGTGGGCGTGGCGCACGCGGCAAGGCCGGCGCTGAGCGCGGCCGCCGCGGCGAAGGTCATGAACTTTCTGAACATCTGACGGTCTCGAACTCGACGTCCCCTGTTGGGAACGTATGTTTCACAACACTTCGCCGCAATTGTGGTTGCCGCGTGTCAGGCCCCGGTGACGGCCAGCACATAGATCAGCCGGCCCAGAGACCCGAACAGAAGTACGGCCACGGCCAACGCCTGGATCATAAAGCCCGCTTCCCGCTTCTTGGGGTCAGCCACATAGCCCAGTTGATAGAGCACGCGCCCCACGATCCAGACCAGCCCCACGATCGCGGCGACCATATCGCTCCAGTAGATCGCGAACAGCCACAGCGGGACCAGGAACAGCGGCAGCCATTCCAGGGTGTTGTAGTGAGCGCGAATGGTGCGCTCGAGCACGGGATCGCCCGTCATGGCCGGCGCGGCAATGCCGCTCTTGGCGCGCGCCCGGCCCACCTGCAGGCCCATCCAGAAGTAGGTCAGCAGCGCCAGCAGCGTGACGATGGCGACATAGGCGTGAGAAGGCATGGTATGGTTCCCCCGATCGGCCGTTCGACAACCGCGGCCGTAGTTCGCGTGACCTTGGCGCCTTCCGCGCGGCAGGGGAACCTGCCGGCTCGGGCTGCGCTCTTCATACGTCAGACGTTGGGAGGACGCGCATGGACGTGGACTCGACCGCCATCCAGACGATCGACTACGACACCGAGCGGGCAAAGCTGCTCATCCGCTTCGTCAGCGGAGAGCGCTATGTCTATGTCGGCGTTCCCGTCGAGGTCTGCCGATCCTTCATGGAGGCGCCGTCGAAGGGCGGCTTCTTCCAGGACGAGATCCGGGACCAGTACCCCTACAACCGCCTGGGCGCCTGAGCCCTAGGGCAACGCGCTCTAGCCCCGCTTGTCGCGCTTGGCCGCCACCCGGAGGCGCAGCGCATTGAGCTTGATGAAGCCCGCCGCGTCGCGGTGGTCGTAGGCGACCTTGCCTTCCTCGAAGGTGACCAGCTCCTGGTCGTACAGCGAGTAGGGCGAGGTGCGGCCGATGACGGTGACGTTGCCCTTGTAGAGCTTCACCCGGACCTGGCCGGTCACCTTCTTCTGGCTGTGGTCGATCGCCGCTTGCAGCATCTCGCGCTCAGGGGCGAACCAAAAGCCGTTGTAGATGAGCGACGCATACTTCGGCATCAGCTCGTCCTTCAGGTGCATGGCCCCGCGGTCCAACGTGATCGACTCCATGCCGCGGTGGGCGTGCAGCAGGATCGTGCCGCCCGGGGTCTCGTAGACGCCGCGCGACTTCATCCCGACGTAGCGATTTTCCACCAGGTCGAGGCGGCCGACGCCGTTGTCGTGGCCCAGCTGGTTCAGCTTGGTCAGCAGGGCGGCGGGCGACAGCTTCTGGCCGTCGATGGCCACGGGGTCGCCGTTCTCGAAGTCCATGGTGAAGACGGTCGGCTTGTCGGGCGCCGCCTCGGGGCTGATCGTGCGCATGTGCACGTACTCGGGGGCCTCGACCGCAGGGTCTTCCAGCACCTTCCCCTCGGACGAGGAGTGCAGCAGGTTGGCGTCGACGCTGAAGGGCGCCTCGTTGCGCTTGTCCTTGGTGATCGGGATCTGGTGCTGCTCGGCGAACTCCAGCAGCGCCTCGCGGCTCTTGAAGTCCCACTCGCGCCAGGGGGCCACGACCTGGATGTCGGGCTCGAGCGCGTAGTAGGCGATCTCGAAGCGGACCTGGTCGTTGCCCTTGCCGGTGGCGCCGTGGGCGACCGCGTCCGCGCCGATCTTGCGGGCGATCTCGATCTGCTTCTTGGCGATCAGCGGCCGCGCGATCGAGGTGCCCAGCAGGTACTGGCCCTCGTAGACTGTGTTGGCGCGGAACATCGGGAAGACGTAGTCGCGGACGAACTCCTCGCGCACGTCCTCGACGAAGGCGTACTCTTCCTTGACGCCCAGGGTCATGGCCTTGCGGCGCGCGGGCTCGATCTCCTCGCCCTGGCCCAGGTCGGCCGTGAAGGTCGCCACTTCGGCGCCCAGCTCAGTCTGCAGCCACTTCACGATGGTGGAGCTGTCGAGGCCGCCGGAATAGGCGAGGACGACCTTCTTGGGCTTGTCGGCCATGTCGATGGGAGCCTTCAGGTAGGAGTGTCGGAAGTCGCGCGCCTTAAAGGGCACGCGAGGCCCCCGTTCAAGAAGAAAGGGCGGTTCAGACGCTAACCGCGCCTTCGTCCTCGAGGGTTCGCAGGCTGCCTCGGAGCCAGGTCAGGCAAACCGTGGCGAACGCGCCCGCCAACGTCACCCGGAGCAGGAACAGGATCAGCGCGCCCTGGCCGTCCAGACCGCCCGCCGACGACGTGGCCGAGAGACCCAGGCCGATCAGCAGCGGGGCGCCGAACATGATCCCCAGCGCCAGGTTGCGGGCCAGGCGCACGCCGCCCCACATCGGCATCTTCACCGACGCCGGCACGCGCTTCAGCGCCCCGTGGCTGGTGGAGGCGATCAGGGCCATCGCCAGGATCCACATGGCGTCGGCGACGTAATGCAGGACAGTCAGCATGTCAGACGGTGACCTGCGTCCCCATCTCGACCACGCGGCCGGGCGGGATCTTGTAGAAGTCGGTGGGGTTGGCGGCGTTCTTCATCAGGAAGATGAACAACTTGTCCTGCCAAAGCGGCATGCCCGATTGCGCCGAAGGCACCACCGAGCGGCGGCCGAGGAAGAACGAGGTCGCCATGATGTCGAACTTCAGGCCCAGCTTGCGGCACAGCCCCAGCGCCTTCGGCACGTTCGGGCTTTCCATGAAGCCGTAGCCGATGATCACCTTCTTGAAGTCGTCGTTCACCGGCTCGATCCGAACCCGGTCCTCCTCGCGAACGCGCGGCGTCTCGGCGGTGTGGATCGTCAGGATGATGTTCTTCTCGTGCAGCACCTTGTTGTGCTTGAGGTTGTGCATCAGCGCGACGGGGGCGGTGTCGGGGTCGGAGGTCAGGAAGATCGCCGTCCCGGGCGCCCTATGCGGAGCGCGCGCCTTCAGGATGTCGGCCAGCTCCACCAGTGAGACCGAGTCGCGGCGGGTCTTTTCCGACAGGATCTGGGCGCCGCGGTTCCAGGTCCACATCATCACCACCAGGGCCGCGCCCAGCACCAGCGGCAGCCAGGCGCCCTGCGGGATCTTCAGCAGGTTGGACGAGATGAACACCAGGTCGAGGAAGCCGAAGGCGGTGCAGGCGCACACCGCCTGCCACAGCGGCCGCTTCCACATGTAGCGGATGATGTAGAAGAACAGCAGCGTGTCGACGAACATCGCACCGGTCACCGCGATGCCATAGGCCGCGGCCAGGTTCGACGAGGTGCGGAACATCACCAGCAGCACCAGCACGCCGACCAGCAGCACGGTATTGACCAGCGGGACATAGATCTGCCCCGCCTGGGTCTCGGAGGTGCGGCGGATGTCGATGCGCGGGAACAGGCCCAGCTGGACCGCCTGCTGGGTCATCGAGAAGGCCCCCGTGATCACCGCCTGGCTGGCGATGACGGTGGCGGCGATCGACAGCAGCCAGACCGGCCAGTAGGCGATCTCGGGGATCATGAGGAAGAACGGGTTGGCGCGAGCCTCGGGATTGGCCAGCACCAGCGCGCCCTGGCCCAGGTAGTTCAGCACCAGCGAGGGCAGCACCAGCGCTACCCAGGCCATCTGGATCGGCTTCTTCCCGAAGTGGCCCATGTCGGCATACAGCGCCTCGGCCCCGGTGACGGCGAGGAACACGCTGCCCAGGATGATGAAGCCCAGGAACCCGTTGTCGAGCAGGAACATCACGCCGTAGTGCGGCGACAGCGCGCGGAAGATCGACAGGTCGTCGCCGATATGGATCAGGCCCAGGACCCCCAGTGTCACGAACCAGAGCGCGGTGATCGGCCCGAACAGCCGCGCCACGCTGGCGGTGCCCCGCGACTGGATCAGGAACAGGGCGACCAGAATAGCCGCCGCGCCGGGCAGCACGAACTTGCCCAGCTGGTCCCCGATGCCCGGGATTTCCTTCATCCCTTCCATGGAGCCCAGAACCGAGACGGCAGGAGTGATGATGCCGTCGGCGTAGAACAGGGCGGCGCCGAACATGCCCAGCAGGAAGATGACCAGCGAGCGGCCGCCGGGGCTGACCCGCTGGGCCAGCGCCATCAGGGCCAGCGTGCCGCCTTCGCCCTTGTTGTCGGCCCGCATGAGGAAGACGACGTATTTGACGGTGACGATCAGGATCAGCGCCCAGGTCACCAGCGACACGACGCCCAGGACGGCGGCCTCGCCGCCCCCGCCGCCGCGGGCATGACCCAGCGCCTCGCGCATGGCGTAAAGCGGGCTGGTCCCGATATCGCCGAACACGACGCCCACGGACCCCAGCGCGAGGGCCCAGAAGCCCTCCTTGCGATGCCCGTTGCCGTGCCCGTTGGCGTGCGACGTGTCTTCGGACGCTTTGGCGTCGACGGCCGGATCAGCCATCCAAATTCTCCGGGAGGCCGATTGCGGCTCCCAAGGCGGCCCGATGCCGTCGCGGCGGGCGCCAATACACCCGATCCTGACGACGTTCAATGTTGCGGTCCCTGTCGCGGGAGCGGCATGCAACCGCAGCTTTGAACAGATCTCTACCGGCCCTAGTTTCGAGGCGAGCGCAAGGAGCAGGAATGGATCGCAGGCTGGCTTTGGTCACGGGCGCCTCGGCAGGCATCGGCGCCGCCTTCGCGCACAGTCTGGCCCGCCGCGGTTACGACCTGGCGCTGACGGCGCGGCGGGCGGCGCGGCTGGAGGCGCTGGCCGCCGAACTCCGAGCCGCCCACGGCGTGAATGTGCTCACGGTCGCCGCCGATCTCGCGCGGCCCGAGGCCCCGAAGGCGCTGCTCGGCGCCATCGCCGACCAGGGCCGTCAGGTGGATGCTCTGATCAACAATGCCGGCTATGGGCTCCCGGGGGTCTATGCTGAGACGGCTTGGGCCGATCAGGCGGCGTTCGTGCAGGTGATGGTGACCGCGCCATGCGAGCTGGCCCACGGCGTGCTGGACGGGATGCGGGCGCGGCGGTTCGGCCGGATCGTCAACGTCGCCTCGGTGGCGGGCCTCGTTCCGCCAGCCGCGGGGCACACGCTCTATGCCGCGTCGAAGGCCTTCCTGGTCCGCTTCTCCCAGAGCCTCCACCTGGAGACCGCCCAGGACGGCGTCCACGTCAGCGCGCTCTGCCCCGGCTTCACCTACACCGAATTCCACGATGCGAACGGCACGCGCGAGCGCGCCGCCAGCTCGACGCCGAAGTGGATCTGGATGTCGGCCGACGACGTGGCGGACGCCGGATGGCGGGCGGTCGAGGCCAACCGCCCGGTATGTGTCCCGGGCGCGGCCTACAAGGTCGCCACCAGCCTCGCGCGGCTGATCCCCGAGGCCCTGGCCCTCAAGCTGATGGCCAGCCAGGGCGGACGGGTGCGGAAGACGTAGTTAGTGCCCGTAGGGGTTCGCGACGCCGGGGCGGATGAAGCCCGTGGTGCTGTCGGCGAACCCCGCCAGAATGAACTGGACGGCCAGCGCGCAGAGGATCAGGCCCAGGACGCGGACCACGATGGTCAGGCCGATGCGGCCCAGGATTCGGCTGATGATCGGCGTGGCCAGGAACGACAGCAGGGTCGCCAGAGCCACCGCCCCGATCACGCCCACGCCCACCGCGGCCCCCTGCAGGCCGTAGGCCCGCGCCTGGCTGGCGTAGATCACCACCGTCGAGATGGCGCCCGGCCCGATCAGCAGCGGCATGGCGAACGGCACGATCATCCGCTCGAACCGCTTGCGGGCGAAGGCGCGGCCCGAGCCCACCGGGGCGTCGGCCGCCTCGGCGTAGGTCGCGGTGAAGTCGTCGCGGGCCATTTCGAGGCCCAGCAGGAACAGGATGACGCCGCCGGCGATCCGGAAGGCCGGCAGCGAGATGCCGAAGAACTCCAGCAGGCTGAGGCCCGAGAAGTAGAAGAACGTCAGGAAGCCCAGGACGAAGAGCGAAATGTAGAGCGCGATCCACGCCCGATCCCGCGACTTGGCGCCCGCGGTCGAGGCGGCGAACAGCGGCACGTTGCCGATCGGATCGATCAGGGCAAACAGCGCGACGAAGAAGTTGACCGCGAACTCGGCCTGGCTCATTCCCCGGTCTTAGCCCAGATTCATTAAGGCGGAACACCCCGCCCTCCGGAGCCCCTCGCCATGGCCGCCGAAGCCGCGCTCGCGCACCCCGCCGTCAAACCCGACCCGCGTTTGATCGTGCCGCTGGACCTGCCCACGGTCGACGAGGCCCGGGCGATGGTCGAGACGCTGGGGGACTCGGTCAGCTTCTACAAGGTGGGCCTCGAGCTGTTCGCCTCGGACGGCATGGCGCTGGCGCGCGACCTGAAGACGGCCGGCAAGCAGGTGTTCCTGGACTGGAAGCTGCACGACATCGGTACGACGGTGCAGCGCGCGACCTCGGTGCTGGCCCAGTCAGGCTGCGATTTCCTCACCGTCCACGGCGAGCCGCAGGTGATGGCGGCGGCGGTGCGGGGCAAGGGCGGCTCGAACCTCAAGATCCTGGCCGTGACGGTGCTGACCAGCCTTTCGGACGAGGACCTCATCGAGACCGGCTACCACGAGACCGCCCGCGCGCTGGTCGAGCGGCGCATCCATCAGGCGATCGCGGCAGGCTGCGACGGCGTGATCTCCAGCCCCCACGAGGCCGCGCTGGCCCGGGCCCTGGGCGGCCGGGACTTCCTGGTGGTGACGCCGGGCGTGCGGCCCGACTGGGCGGCCAAGAACGACCAGGCCCGCGCCGCCACGCCGCTCGACGCGCTCAAGGCCGGGGCCAGCCACATCGTCTGCGGCCGCCCGATCACCGCGGCCAACGACCCGCACGCCGCCGCGCGTCGCGTCGCGAACGAGATGAGCGGCGTCTAGCCCAGGTTGATTGCGCCGTTCGTCGAACGGCCTAAGGTCGCGCCCTGGGACGGGGGCACAACCATGACAAAACGGCGCGCACGGCTTCTGGCCGGGCTTTCATTTGCAGCGACTCTTGTCGCCACGGCCGCCTCGGCGCACGAGGATCGCGTCTGCGCCAGTGCGCCGGGCGGCTCGGGGCCGGCCCAGGCGGCCGCGAGAGCCTTCCTGGACAGCCTCGCGCCGATCCAGCGCGCGACGGCCGTGCGCACCTACAACAAGAGCGCCGCCATCCGCTGGTCCAACCTTCCGATCGCGCTTGCGCCGCGGGTCGGGGTCCGCCTGGGCGACCTCAACGAAGCCCAGACCGCGGCGGCCAAGGCGCTGCTGCAGAGCACGCTCAGCAGCTGCGGGATCGAGCTGCTGGATGGCGTCCGCGCCGCCGACGGCGTCCTGAAGCCCCTCGACAATCGGGGCATCGGGTGGGACCCGGCCAACTACTTCGTGGCGTTCATCGGCGAGCCGTCGGCTGACAAGCCGTGGAGCCTGAAGGTCGACGGCCACCACATCGCGCTCAACCTCACCTTCAACGCAGCCCACGTCAGCGCGACGCCGCTGTTCGACGGGATAGAACCGGTGGAGTTCAAGGTGGGCGAACGCGCCTACGAGCCCCTGGCGCCACAGGCCGGCGCGATGCGGGCCCTGGCGACCGCCCTGTCCGCGACGCCCTCTGCGAAGCTCGCGGGTGAGTTCCGCGATGTGACGCGCGGCTCGACGCCTGACGGAGACACCAACTTCCCCATCACCTATCCGCAGGGCGCGACCGGCCGTGGGGTCGCCTACTCAGCCCTGCCGCCGGCCCAGCAGGCGCTGGTCCGGGCGGCCATGGCCCGCTGGGTCGAGCTGCCGAACGGGGCGATCTCGAAGCCTCTGATGGCGGACTACTCGACGGCCGCGGCCCTGGCGCAGACCTACGTGGGCGTTGCCGGCATGGCGGATCTGTCCAAACCCGGATCCTACGTCCGCATCGACGGCCCGCGCATCTGGATCGAGTTCATCGTCCAGCCCGCGGCGAGGGACCCGGCCCAGATCCACTACCACACCATCTGGCGCGACAAGCTCGCCGACTACGGCGGCGCGTTCGCCCGTTGATGCGGCGGCGGGGCCTTCTCGGCCTGGCGCTGTCGGCCGTCCTTGCGCCCGTCCAGGCGTGGTCGCACGCCATGCCCAACTCGACGGTCGTGGCGCAGCTGAAGGCCGGCGGTCTCGACCTCGTCGCCTACCTGCCGATCTCGGAGTTGAAGGCCGCCACGGACGATGGACCCGCGGCGGATGCGGGCGAATACGTGCTGCGGCATGTCGATGTGGTCGGCGCCGATGGACGGACGTGGCGCAAGCAGGCGACCGCAGCCGAGGCCGACACGCGCGACGGCGTCGCCGTGATGGTCGTCTCGGTCACGTTCGCTCGTCCGCCGGACAGCCACGCGCGGGCGGCGCGCCTACGCTACGACGCGGTCACCCACCGCATCGCGAGCCATTTCGTGCTGGTCTACCGCCGCGAGGGCGACGCGCTGGTCCCCCTGGCGCGGCTGCAGGCGCCCGCGACCGAGCTGCCGCTGCCCTAGAAATCGATCGCCAGGCCCTTGCGCTCCCAGTCGCCGAAGCGGGTGGGTTCAGGGCCCTTGGGGCCGCCCTGCTCGGGCTCGCGCGCGGCGGCGTCAGCCTCGGCGGCCTGGCGGGCGGCGGCCTCCTCCAGCGCGCGGCGGGCGGCGGGGGAGAGCGCCTTGCCGGGCGCGGCGTTGGGCGGAAGATCGTCCATGCGCCTGATCTAATCCCTTGCGCCGCCGGCTCCAAGCGGGCACGCCGCCCGCCGTGAGCGAAACCGACGACATCCGCGGCCTTCCGGCCCGCGCCGCCGCCCTCGATCTGCTGGGAACGGCGCTGTCGCGCCGCGCCGGCCTTGACGAAGGCCTGAACCATCCCGCCATGGCGGCGCTGGAGCCGCGCGACCGCGCGTTCGCCCGCGCCCTGGTCATGGCGACCTTGCGCCATCTGGGGCCGATCGACACGGCGCTGCAGTCGCGGATCAAGAAGGCTCCGCCCGAGCGGATCGTGAACGTGCTGCGCCTGGGCGCCGCCCAGCTTCTGGTGCTGAAGACCCCGGCGCACGCGGCGGTAGGCGCCACGGTCGACCTGGCTGCGGCCCAGAAGGGCGGCGAGGTGTTCAAGGGCCTGGTCAACGCCGTGCTGCGCGGCTTCACCCGTGACCCCGTCGACCTCGACGAGCCCGAGCTCATGTTGCCCACATGGCTGGCCGCCCGCTGGCGCGCCGCCTACGGGCCAGAAGCGGCGCGCGCCATCGCCGCCATGGTCGCCGCCGAGCCCGCGACCGACGTCACGCTGCAGGACCCTGCCGACGCCGCCGAGGTGGCCGCCGAGCTCGAGGCGACCATTCTGGCCGAGGGCCAGCTGCGCGCCGGCCTGAAGGGCGAGATCTCGACCTGGCCCGGCTTCGACGCCGGCCGCTGGTGGGTGCAGGACGCCTCCGCCGCCGTGCCCGCCCGCCTGCTGCACGTCCAGCGGGGCGAAACCGCGCTCGACATGTGCGCCGCGCCCGGCGGCAAGACGCTGCAACTTGCGGCCGCGGGGGCCAGGGTGGTCGCCCTCGACCGCTCGGCCGGCCGCATCAAGCGGGTCTCGGAAAACCTCAGCCGCACCGGCCTGGGCGCCGAGGTGGCCGTGGCCGACGCCGCCGAGTGGCGCGACACCCGCGAATTCGACGCGGTGCTGCTGGACGCGCCATGTTCGGCCACCGGCACCTTCCGCCGCCATCCCGACGTGCTGTGGGTGGCGAGCCCCGCCGACATTCCCAAGCTGGCCCAGGTTCAGATGAAGCTGCTGGACTCGGCGGCGCGGCGGGTGAAGTCCGGCGGGCGCCTCGTCTACTGCGTCTGCTCGCTGGAGCACGAGGAAGGCGAGGGCCAGGTCGCCCACTTCCTGGCGCGCCACAAGGCCTTCGCGCTGAACCCGATCGTCGCCGGCGAGGGCGGCTCGCCCGAAGCCTCGCGGCGCGACGACGGGACACTCCGCATCCTGCCCCACCACCGCGAGGGTGGGACCGACGGATTCTACGTGGCGAGACTGCGCAAGGCCTGACGCCCGACATTGGCAGTCGGCCCCGCATCACGGTAAGCGGAGACATGGCCAAGCCTGTGATCATCGCCCCGTCCATCCTCGCCTCGGATTTCGCAAAGCTGGGCGAGGAGGTCGCCGCCATCGAGGCGGCCGGCGCAGACTGGGTCCACGTCGACGTGATGGACGGCCATTTCGTGCCCAACATCACCCTGGGCCCCGACATCGTGAAGGCGCTGCGTCCCCACGCGAAGATTCCCTTCGACGTCCACCTGATGATCAGCCCCGCCGACCCCTACCTCGAGGCCTTCCGGGCGGCCGGCGCCGACTACATCAGCGTGCACCCCGAAGCCGGGCCGCACCTGAACCGCACGCTGAAGCAGATCCGCAAGCTGGGAGCCAAGGCGGGCGTGGTGTTCAACCCGTCCACCGACCCCAGTGTGATCCAGTGGATGATGGACGAGATCGACCTGATCCTCGTCATGTCGATCAACCCCGGCTTCGGCGGCCAGACCTTCATGCATTCCCAGCTCCGGAAGATCGAGGCGCTGCGCAAGATGATCGACGCCGAAGGGCGCGACATCCCGCTGGAGGTGGACGGCGGGGTCACCCCGGAGACCGCGCCTCTCTGTATCGCCGCCGGGGCCACAGCGCTGGTGGCCGGAACCGCTGTGTTCCGTGGCGGCCCCGAGCGTTACGCCGCCAATATCTCCGCCCTCCGGGGCTGACCGCCGCGATGGCCGGGCTCCCAGCGCCGCGCCTGCCCGGACGCCATCTGGCCCTGGCGCTCGCCGTCGCGACCGGCCGCGCCCTGTCCGAGGAATGGCGCGCCTCGCGCCCCTACCGATGGGTGACCGGCGGCCCGCGACCTGACGGCTTCGGCATCCAGGCCCGCGACTACCGCCCCGCCGACCGCGACACCGGAGAGGCGATCCTGGCCGGCGCGTTCGTGCTGGCGGGCCAGTCGCTGGCGGTGGGCGTGCGCGGCGACCCCTGGGACCGCCCCAGTCCCAGCCGGGGTTTCGCCGAGGCGCTGCACCGGTTCGACTGGCTGCCGCATCTGATCGCCACGGGTCCCGAAGGCGCCGCCGAGGCGTTGAGGCTGGTGCTGGAATGGCGCCGTCTCTTCGGCAAGTGGAACAGCTTCGCCTGGGCGCCGCAGGTGATGGCGCGTCGGGTCTACAATCTCGCCTGCGCCGGGCCGCTGCTGGCCGCCCGCGCGTCCGAGGCCGAGACGGCCCAGCTCGCGGCGGACCTCGCCCGCCAGGCCCGCGACCTCCTGTTCCCCGGCGACGTGGCCGAGAGCGCCCAGCGCAGCGTGGCCGCCGCCGTGGCGGGCGCCGCGCTGCGCGGCCCGGCCGGGCGCAAGCTGCTCGCCCGCGCGCTGACGCGCCTGTCGCGCGCGCTGGACGTCTCTGTCCTTCCGGACGGCGGCCACGCCACCCGCCGGGCCGACCTGGCGCTGGACCTGTTGTTCGACCTGCAGACGCTGGATGACGCGCTGATCCAGAAGGGCCAGGCCGCGCCCGATGCGGTGCAGCGGGCGATCGACCGGCTGGCCGCCGGTGTCCGCTTCGCCACCCTGGCCGACGGAGCCCTGGCCACCTTCCACGGCGGTCGTCCGCGCACCGCGCCCTATGTCGCCGCCGCCCGCGCCCAGGACGAGACCGGGGACCGGCCTACCCCCACGGAACTTGGCGGCGTCCAGCGGCTGGACTCGCGCGGGCTGCAGGTGATGGTGGATGTCGCGCCGCCGCCGGCCGGGCCCTGGTCGCAGACCGCGGCGGTCCAGCCGCTGGGCGTCGAGGTGCTGGTGGCCGGCCACCGCCTGATCAGCGGGACGGGACGGGCGCTGGCCGGCGGCGCCACCGTCGAGGTGGGTGACGCCGGCCTCGGTCGTTTCCTGAGCGGTTTTGCGGGGCGCGCCCTCGGCGCGCGCCTGGTGGATTGTGACGCCGCCGTCGATGTCCAGCGCCACGAGGCGCCGGAGGCGCTGTGGCTGGATCTGGCACACCACGGCTGGATGCGTCGCCACGGGCTGATGCATCAGCGCCGGCTCTATCTCGATCTACGCGCCGGCGAGCTGCGCGGCGAGGATCGGCTGACCCCGACCGCCAAGGCCCAGGGTCCCGACGGCCGCCACTTCGTGCCCTATACTGTGCGCTTTCCCCTGGCGCCGGGTGTGCGCGCCCTGGTCAGCCAGGACCGGCGCAGCGTGCTCCTGCGGGTCGAGGGCGTGAGCGACGGCTGGATCCTGCGCAACGACGCGCTCGACATCGTCGTGGAGCCCCTGGCGCGGCGCGGTCGGCCCGGATCGCAGCTGGTGATGACGGGCCAACGGCGGGCCGATTCCGGCGCCCGGGTGCGATGGAAGCTTGCGCCTGCGCGCCAGCCATCTGGCGAGGCGAGGGGTAGCTGAACCCGCAAGTGTCTGAGCCTTTCCCGCCGGGAGAGGCGGCGGGACATTGACCCGCTGCCCGCTGCAGCCTAATCCGCCGCCATCCCGCGTGACTGGCGACTAGAGGTGGGCGACCACCGGGGAGCGCGGCGACCATACTCCGCCGCGCGCCTGGGCATTTCTCTTGGAACTTCAGAGGAGAATGCCGTGCCCGCAGCCCCCGATTTCCCGCCCGCCCCCGACAAGGTCATCGTCCGCCGCGCCCTGCTGTCGGTCTCGGACAAGACCGGCCTGGTCGACGCCGCCAAGCAGCTCGCCGCCCTGGGCGTCGAACTGGTCTCCACCGGCGGCACCCGCAAGGCCATCGCCGACGCCGGCCTGCCGGTGAAGGACGTCTCCGACCTCACCGGCTTCCCCGAGATGATGGACGGGCGGGTGAAGACCCTGCACCCCATCGTCCACGGCGGCCTGCTGGGCGTGCGCGACGCGCCGGCCCACAAGCAGGCGATGGACGAGCACGGCATCGGCGCGATCGATCTGGTCTACGTGAACCTCTACCCGTTCGAGGCGACGGTGGCCGCGGGCGGCGACTACGCTGCCTGCGTCGAGAACATCGACATCGGCGGCCCGGCGATGATCCGCTCAGCGGCCAAGAACCACGGCTACGTCGCCATCTGCACCGATCCGGCCGACATGGCCGAGGTGCTGGCCGAACTGGCGGAAGGCGGCGCCACCTCGCTGGCGCTCCGCAAGCGCCTCGCCGCCCGCGCCTATGGACGCACGGCCTCGTACGATTCCGCCATCTCGGCCTGGTTCGCCCAGCAGCTGGGCGAGACCGCGCCGGCCCGCAAGTCGATCGCCGGCGAGCTGGCTCAGACCATGCGCTATGGCGAGAACCCGCATCAGGCGGCCAGCTTCTACCGCTTCCCCAACCCGCGGATCGGCGTGGCCACGGCCACCCAGCTGCAGGGCAAGGAGCTCAGCTACAACAACATCAACGACACCGACGCCGCCTTCGAGCTGATCGCCGAGTTCGATCCCACCGCCGGCCCCGCCTGCGCCATCATCAAGCACGCCAACCCGTGCGGCGTGGCCACCGGCGCCTCGCTGCTGGAAGCCTACGAGCGGGCCCTGGCCTGCGACCCCACCAGCGCGTTCGGCGGCATCGTGGCGCTGAACAGCCGCCTCGATGCGGCCACCGCGGCCAAGGCGCTGGAGATCTTCACCGAGGTGGTGATCGCGCCGGAGGCTGACGAGGACGCCATCGCGCTGTTCCGCAAGAAGAAGAACGTGCGCCTTCTCGTCACCGGCGGCCTGCCCGACCCCATGGCCCCCGGCGAGACGTTCAAGTCGGTCTCGGGCGGCTTCCTGGTCCAGGGCCGCGACACGGCGCGCCTGACTGCGGCAGACCTCAAGGTGGTCACCAAGCGCGCGCCCACCGAGGCCGAGATCCGCGACATGCTGTTCGCCTTCACGATCGCCAAGCACGTGAAGTCGAACGCCATCGTCTACGCCCGCGACGGCCAGACCCTGGGCGTCGGCGCGGGCCAGATGAACCGCAAGGACTCGGCGCGGATCGCCGCGCTGCGGGCGGCGGACTTCGGGCTGGACCTGAAGGGCTCGGCCTGCGCGTCGGAAGCTTTCTTCCCGTTCCCGGACGGGCTGATCCAGGCGGCCGACGCCGGTTGCACGGCGGTGATCCAGCCAGGCGGCTCCATCGGCGACGACAAGGTGATCGAGGCGGCGGACGAGCGCGGCATCGCCATGGTCTTCACCGGCGTTCGCGTCTTCCGCCACTAGTCTAGGCGCACACAACCGCTGTCATCCCGGTTTTGGCGCAGCCAAAGACCGGGACCCAACCTGCTCGTGCTCGGTGTTGAAGTAGGTGGCCCAACGCCGAGGGCGCCCTGGCAAACGCAGAGCGCCCGACGGTTGGGTCCCGGTCTTCGCCTCGCGGCGAAACCGGGATGACAATCGGTGGTGTGCCTAGGCTTGCGCCGTCACGCCCAGGCGGCGCGGGGCCGAGGGGGCGGCCGGGGCCGACTTGAACTCGGTCAGCGCCTGGTCCAGGCGGCCCATCTCGGCGGCCAGCGCCTCGCGGCGGGCCTCCAGCTTGCGCATGGCGCATTCGCGGCCGCTGGCGCCTTCGTCCTCGGCGTGCAGCACTTCCTCGATATCGGGCAGCGAGACGCCCGCCTTGCGCAGGCGCGAAATCCACTCCAGCCGCCGGCGCGCCGCCGGGTCATAGAAGCGGGCGTTCAGCCGGTCGCGGCGGGCCTCGACCAGTCCCTTCTCCTCATAGAAACGCAGGGCGCGGGCCGTCAGGCCGAAAAGGCGCATGGCGCCGGCCATGCCGAGGCGGGGCAGATGATGGATGTTCTCGACAGTCATGGGTCCTGTCCGTTGGAGCGTTCCTCACGCCTTCGCCGGTCGATCCATCCACAGGTCCGCAAAGTTGCGTTGTGGAGCTGAGAAGGATCACGTTCCGTGAGGCGCGACCGGGAGGGAGCCTCGTTTTCCTTCGCGCGACAAGGAAAAGCGTGCGAAGAATTGGCCTCCCGCCGACCCTCGTTTGTGAAATTGCAAAATGCGCTACAAGCTATTTGTGGGGCCGAAGGTGCGGGCGCTGAGGGCGCGGCACGGGTGGCGGCTGGAGTCCTGCGCCCGCCGGCTCGGCATCTCGGTCAGCTATCTTTCGCAGATCGAGGCCAACCAGCGGCCCGTCACCGACCGTGTGCTGATGGGGCTGATCGAGACGTTCGGCGTTCCTGCGTCGACCTTCGAAGCGGATGACGACCAGCGCCTGATCGCCGACCTGCGCGAGGCGGTGGCCGACGTGGCCGGGGACGACCCGATCCCCCTGTCCGAGCTGCGCCAGGTGGCCCAGCAGTCGCCGGCCCTGGCCCGGCGCTTCCTGGACCTGCACCGCGCCAACCACCGTCTGGGCGAGCGCCTGAAGCTGACCGAAGAGGCCGTGTCGCTGGACGAGGCCACGGCCGCCAGCTCGCTCCTGCCCTACGAAGAGGTTCGCGACTTCTTCCACTTCAAGGACAACTACGTCGACAGCCTGGACCATGCGGCCGAGGACCTGGCCCAGGAGATCGGCCTCGACGCGTCCGGTTCGCCCGACATGCTGATGGAGATGTACCTGCGCGAGCGCCTGGGCGTGCGGGTGCGCTACGCGGCGCTGGGCGACGTGATGCGCCGCTACGACCCGGCCACCCATGAGCTGTGGATCAACGCCAGTCAGCCGGCGGCCACCCGGGCATTCCAGATGGCCTTCCACGTGACGGTGGCCAACCTGTCCGACCTTATCGAGCACGAGCTCGGCCAGGCGAGGTTCAAGAGCCGCGAGGCGGTGGATGTCTGTCGCGTGGGCCTGGGCAACTATGCGGCCGGCGCGCTTCTCACGCCCTACCGCCGCTTTTCGGCTTCCGCGCGCGAGCTTCGCCACGACGTGGAGCAGCTGGCCGCGCTGTTCGGAGCCAGCCTCGAGCAGGTGTGCCACCGGCTGTCGACCCTGCAGCGACCCGGCCAGCGGGGCGTGCCGATGTACTTCGTGCGGCTGGACTATGCCGGCAACATCACCAAGCGCCACAGCGCCACCCGCTTCCGCTTCGCCCGCTTCGGGGGCGCATGCCCCTTGTGGAACGTCCACGACGCGGTGGCCTCCCCTGACCGGTTCCTGGTGCAGGTGGCGGCCATGCCCGACAACGTCCGCTACCTGTGCGTGGCGCGCGCGGTGGTGAAGCGGTCCGAAAGCTACCTGACGCCCGACCGCCGCTACGTCCTGGGCTTCGGCTGCGAGATCGAGCACGCCCACGAGCTGGTCTATTCCGAAGGCCTGGACCTGAAGGGTCCGGCGGCCCCGATCGGGACCAGCTGCCGCATCTGCGAACGCGACAACTGCGCCCAGCGCGCCTTCCCGCCGGTGGACCGCCGCCTCAGCGTGCCGCAGCACGAACGCCGGACGGTGCCGTTCAGGCTGGGGCCCTGACGCGCGGACTACAGGCCGCTCACGTCCGCCGCAGGTCCTCGATGATCTTCGTCACCTGCGCGCGCGCCGCGTCCAGGCCCTGGCCCGTGTCGACCACATAATCGGCGCGCGCCCGCTTTTCGGCGTCGGGCGTCTGCTGGGCCAGGATCGCGTCCAGGCGTTCGGGCGTCATGCCCTCCCGCGCCAGCACGCGGGCCCGCTGCATCTCGGCCGGGGCTGACACCACGATCACCTTGTGCATGTTCTTCTCGCCGCCGGTCTCGAAGATCAGCGGCACGTCCAGGACCACCATGTCGGCCCCGGCCTTCTCGGCCTCCTCGAACACCGCCGCCCGCGCCCGGCCCACGATGGGGTGGACGATGCCGTTCAACACCTTCAGCGCTTCGGGATTGCCCAGCACGCGCTTGCGCAGCTCCTCGCGGTCGACCTTGCCGTCCTTCACGACGCCCGGGAACGCCGCGCCCACCGGTTCCACCGCCGCCCCGCCCACGTCGTAGGCCTTATGCACCTCGGCGTCGGCGTCATAGACCGGGATCCCCGCCTCGCGGAACATCGCCGCGGTCGTGGACTTGCCCATCCCGATCGAGCCCGTCAGGCCGATGATCTTCATTGCCCAATAGCCTCCAGCGCCAGCGCCCGCACATCCACTTCGGCCGGCGGCCACGCTCCGAAAAACGCCTCGAACGACGGCTCGGCCTGGCCGATCAGCATCTGCAGCCCGTCGACGATCGGCCGGCCCAGGCCCTGGGCCTGTTCCAGGAACGGCGTCACCACCGGCTTGTAGAACATGTCCATGACCACGCAGCCGTCTGGCGTCGCCTCCAGCGGCAGGTCCAACCCGGTCCCGGCGCCCACGCCGGCCGACGTGGCGTTGATCACCGCCGTCGAGTCCCGCAGCGCGCCCACCGCGTGCAGCAGCGGCAGCGGCTTCACCTGCGGCCCCAGCGCCTGGGCGATGGCCTCGGCCTTCTCCAGCGTCCGGTTGACCACGAACACCTTGGGCGCCCCTGCCGCGAGCAGCGCCGCCACCGCCCCCCGGGCCGCCCCGCCGGCGCCCACCACCGTCACCGGTCCCCGATCGGCGCTCCACTTCGGCGCCTGGAGCGCGAAGGCCCGCATCAAGCCCACGCCGTCGGTGTTGTCCGCCAGGATGCGGCCGTCGGGTTCGAACAGCAGCAGGTTCGCCGCCGCCGCCCGCTCGGCCAGGTCGGTCCGCCGGTCGGCCAGTTTCAGCGCCTGCTCCTTGAAGGGCAGGGTGACGTTCACCCCCCGGATCGCCCCGCCGCGGAAGCCCTCGACCAGCCGCTGAAATCCGTGGGCGCCTGGCGCGAACGGCACATAGACCCCGTCGATCCCCGCGGCCGCGAGCCAGGCGTTGTGCAGGCGCGGCGACATGGAGTGGCTGACCGGGTGGCCGACCACGCCGGCGACCACCGTCTTTCCGGTGATCATTCCGCCAGCTCCCCATGGCGGCGCAGCAGAGCCAGCAGGCCCATGAGCGGCAGCCCCAGGATGGCGAAGTAGTCACCCTCGATCTTCGAGAACAGTTGCGCGCCAGGACCCTCCAGACGGTAGCAGCCCACCGACCCCAGCGCGTGCTCCCCCTCCTGCGCCAGATACTCCTCGAGGAAGGCGTCGGAGAAGTCGCGCATCGTCAGGCTGGCGGTGACGATCTCGCGCCAGATCGGCGCGCCCTCTTTGGCCACCACCACCGCCGAGTGCAGCTTGTGGGTCCGGCCGCGCAGCAACCTCAGGCGCTCGCGGGCCGCCTCCACGCTCTCGGCCTTGTCATAGAGCTGACCGTCCAGGTCCAGCGTCTGGTCCGAGCCGATCACGAAGTCGGGCCGCCCCGCGGACACCCGGATCGCCTTCAGCTCGGCCAGCGCATCGGCGATCTCGCGGGGGCCAGCGCCCTCGGCGAGGAGCGAGGTCTTCACCGCATCCTCGTCGACACCGGCCACGCGCGCCTCGTAGCGGACGCCAGCGCCGTCCAGCACCGCGCGCCGGGCCGCGCTCTTCGACGCCAGGATCAGGCTCACCCCAGCACCTCGACCTGGCCGTGCCCCTTGTGCAGCAGGTTCAAGACCGCAGCGGCCGTTTCCTCGACCGAGCGGCGGGTCACATCGATGGTGGGCCAGTTGTTGCGCTCGTACAGACGCCGCGCCGCGATGATCTCTTCCCGCACCGCTTCCTGCTCGGTGTAGCTGGTATCGCGGTTTTCTTTCAGGCTGAGCAGGCGGTTGCGCCGGATCTGGATCAGCCGGTCGGGCGAGATCAGCAGGCCCACGATCAGCGCGTTCTTAAGCGTCATCAGCTTTTCCGGCAGCGGCCGGCCCGGCACCAGCGGCACGTTCGCCGCCCGGATGCCCCGGTGCGCCAGGTAGATACAGGTCGGCGTCTTCGACGTCCGCGACACGCCCAGCAGCACCACGTCGGCCTGATCCAGATCCTGCCCGCCCTGGCCGTCGTCGTGGCCAATGGCGTAGTTCAGGGCGTCCATGCGGTTGAAGTAGTCGTTGTCCAGCCGCAGGTGCGCGCCCACCCGGGTGGTCGTGGCCGCCCCCAGGTAGCGCTGCATCGC
Source organism: Phenylobacterium sp. (assembly GCF_004299445.1). Classification (GTDB taxonomy): domain Bacteria; phylum Pseudomonadota; class Alphaproteobacteria; order Caulobacterales; family Caulobacteraceae; genus Phenylobacterium. Next base: position 78,729 of record NZ_SCTC01000017.1, read on the forward strand.
CGCTACCAGCGGATCCAGGGCCGGCAAGCATGGCATGTCCATCCGCCGGCAGCCCTCCTCCAGCGCTGCACGCAGCTGGTCGTCCACAATGGTGTGCAGAACGATGCCCGGCGCCTCCTCGATGTCGCCCAGAGCCCGGTCCAGCTGTCGCTGCGAGCGGACGAGGGCGTAGATGTGCTCGATGGGCAGCACGTTCTCGAACCGGGCGCAGACGGCGCGCGCCATGGCGTTCAGCGTCTCACCGGTCGAGTCCGAGACCAGGTGGACATGGAAGTAGGTGGCGAGCCTGGGCGGTGCTGAGTTCGGCAAGCGGACGGGCTCCGAAAATATCCTTGGGGACGAAACCTGTGGACGTCTGTTTAGCGGCTGTGTCTCGCGATGGGGATAGAGAGCGCCGCGCCGGCCGTCGAGCGCGACGCAAAGGAAACACGAGGACAGTTCGTGGCGTTAACCTCTCATTAACCCCCAGCCTGATCCGCCGGGGCGCCGTTTCGCGGGCGCGCTCGGGGAATGCCGGGACATCGCCGGCGGCGCCCGGGACTGTTCCCGCCCCGGCCCGGCCAAAATCCAATGGCTTCAAGCCTGCAAGCTGTCTGTCCCCGGGACTCACAGGCCTTTCACACCCACGTCGCAAACCTGGGACGGCCTGTGGGCGAGCTGTTGGCCGTCAAGGGATTGTCAATCTTTTCCCCACTGTCGGCAGGCCTAACCTCTCCTGCTTCCATCCTTTCAAGATTCCTTTTGGTTAGAAGAGAAGAAGGTCTTCCCGGGCGGGCTTGAGCCTTGCGGGCCAAGGGGCTTTAAGGGGCCAATGACGACCGAGACGCCCCGCCTCCTGCGCACCCTGGCCGGAGAGACCCTGGATCGCCCGCCGGTGTGGTTCATGCGCCAAGCCGGTCGGTCGCTGCCCGAGTACCGGGCGCTGCGGGCGACGACCAGCGACTTCATCTCGTTCTGCTTCGATCCCGAGAAGGCGGCCGAGGCGACGATGCAGCCCATGCGCCGCTTCCCGATGGACGCAGCCATCGTCTTCGCCGACATCCTGCTGATCCCCCAGGCCCTGGGCCAGGAGGTCTGGTTCGAGGCCGGCGAAGGCCCCCGGCTGGGCCCGCTGCCCCGCATCGGCGATCTGCAGGACGCCATCGACGGGTCTACCGCCAAGCTGTCCAACATCGGCGAGACCCTGAGCCGGGTCCGCGCCGAGTTGGAGCCCGACCGCGCCCTGATCGGGTTCGCCGGCGCCCCCTGGACCGTGGCCACCTACATGCTGGAGGGCCGCGGCTCCCAGCGCGAGGCCGCCCGCACCTACGCCTACCGTCACGCCGACGAGCTCGACGCCCTGCTGGATGTCCTGGTCGAGGCGACCGCCCGCTACCTCGTCATGCAGTCGAAATCCGGCGCCCAGGTGCTGAAGCTGTTCGAGAGCTGGGCTGACAACCTGGCCGAGGACGTCTTCGAACGCATCGTGATCGGCCCGCACCGGCGCATCATCGAGAAGGTTCGCGCCGCCGGCGTCGACACGCCCTTCATTGGCTTCCCCCGCAGCGCCGGCGCCCTGGTGGAACGCTACGCCGCCGAGGTCCCCGTCCAGGCCGTCGCCCTCGACACCCAGGCCAGCGCCGCGCTGGGCCGCAGGATCCAGGCCGGCGGCCAGGCGATCCAGGGCGCGCTCGACAATCTGCTGCTGCTCGCGGGCGGTCCGGCGCTAGACGCTCGGGTCGACACCCTGCTCGAGCAGTGGTCGGGCGGACCCTACATCTTCAACCTGGGCCACGGCGTCATGCCCGACACCCCCATCGAGCACATCGCCCGCGTCGTTGAGCGCGTGACGGGGAAGAAAGCCACAGCGATGGCCGCCGCGTGAAGCTCGCCGTCGTTCTCTTCAACCTGGGCGGACCCGACAGCCTGAAGGCTGTGCGGCCGTTCCTGTTCAACCTGTTCCGCGACCCGGCGATCATCCAGCTGCCGGCGCTGGCCCGCTACCCGCTGGCCGCCCTGATCTCGACCACCCGCAACAAGCCCGCCCAGGCCAACTACGCCATCATGGGGGGCCGTTCGCCGCTGCTGCCCGAGACTGAGGCCCAAGCGAAAGCGCTGGAAGCGGAGCTCAAGGCCCAGGGCCACGAGGCCCGCGTCTTCATCGCCATGCGTTACTGGAAGCCGTTCGCCGCCGAGACGGCCCGCGAGGTCGCCGCCTACGCGCCGGACGAGATTGTCCTGCTGCCGCTGTATCCACAGTTTTCCACCACCACGACCGGCTCGTCGGTGAAGGAGTGGGAAGAGGTCTACAGCGGCCCCGGCCGCACCCGCACCGTCTGCTGCTACCCCACCTCGGACGGGGTCGCCGACGCCCACGCCACCGAGATCCGCAAGGTCTGGGAAGCGGCCGGAAAGCCCGCCAATGTGCGCCTGCTGTTCTCGGCCCACGGCCTGCCGCAGCAGGTGGTCGACGGTGGCGATCCCTACCAGGCGCAGATCGAGGCTACGGCCGCCGCGGTCGCCGCCCGCCTGCCCGAGCTTGCCGACTGGCAGGTCTGCTTCCAGAGCCGGGTGGGGCGCCTCAGGTGGCTGGAGCCATCCACCGAGACCGCGATCCTGGCGGCAGGCCGCGACGGCAAGGGGGTGATCGTCTCGCCCATCGCCTTCGTCTCCGAGCATGTGGAGACCCTGGTCGAGCTGGACCACGAGTACGCCGAGCTCGCCCAGACTCACAACGTCGCGCCCTACCTCCGCGCCCGGACCCCCGGCGTGCAGCCGGCCTTCATTGGCGAGCTGGCCAAGGCCGTGACGGCGGCCCTGCCGCGTGAGGGGGTCCAGCCCCACGGCGCTTGGCGCTGTCCCGCGACGCATGGCAAATGCCCGTGCAAAGGGGGCGCGAAATGAGCTGGCCGGAATTCCTCAGCTTCGACCTGCTGCGCGGGCTGCACATCATCGCGGTGATCGCCTGGATGGCGGGGATGATGTACCTGCCCCGGCTCTACGCCTACCACACCGAGACCGCGCCGGCCGGCAGCGAATTCGACGCCCACTTCCTGGTCTGGGAGCGTAAGCTCCTGAAGATCATCATCAATCCGGCGATGATCCTCACCTGGATCCTCGGTGTCAGCCTGATCCTCTGGCACGTCTACGGCGCAAGCGAAGGCTGGGCGTTCCTGGGCCAGCCGTGGATGTCGGTGAAGCTTGCCGCGGTGATCTTCCTCTCGGGCTGGCATGGCTTCCTCGCCGGCTCGTATAAGAAGTTCCTGGCCGGCCAGCGCCCCAAGACCGCCAAGTTCTGGCGCGCCACCAACGAGCTGCCGTTCCTGGCCGCGGTTGTGGCTGTGCTCGCCGTCACCCTCCAGTTCTGGGCGCGATAGGTCCTTCCCTAGGGAGCGGGGTCGGATCGCTTGACCCACACCCCCATCCGTGGTTCCCCTCACCTACGCGTCGGGCTCCGGCGCGCCCCGCCTTTCACCGGTCCTGCCAGCCTTCGCCCGCAGATCCACCGGTCTCCACGAAACCACATCGGCGCTGCCCAGCGCCCACATCGTTTCCAGACCGCGCCGGGACTCCGTCTTGGCGTGCGTCAATCTCAAGTGAAATCAAATGACTGACGAAACCCAAGATACCCCCGCCGACGACATCGAAACCCCCGAGGCCGAAGCCGAGACGCCCGACACCAGCGTCGTCGAGGTTGAAGGCGAGGATGCCGCGACCGCCGACGCCGAGGGCGACGACGAGCCGGAAGAGCCCAGCCAGGCCGCCAAGGCGATCGCCGCCATGGGCCTCACCCGCATGTCGCTGCAGGAGCTGAAGGACAAATCGTCCGCCGACCTGCTGGCCTTCGCCGAGCAGATGGAGGTCGAATCCGCGAACTCCATGCGCAAGCAGGACATGATGTTCGCGATCCTCAAGACCCTCGCCGAAGAGGGTGTCGAGATCGAGGGCTCGGGCACGCTGGAAGTGGTGCAGGACGGCTTCGGCTTCCTGCGCTCGCCCGAAGCCAACTACCTGCCGGGCCCGGACGACGTCTACGTCAGCCCCTCGCAGATCCGGAAGTTCGGCCTGCGCACCGGCGACACCGTCGTCGGCGCCGTCCGCGCGCCGCGCGAGGGCGAGCGCTACTTCGCCCTGGTGAACGTGCGCCAGATCAACTTCGAGGCGCCCGAGAACGTCCGCCACAAGGTGATGTTCGACAACCTGACGCCGCTCTATCCCGACCAGCGCCTGACGATGGAAATCCAGGATCCCACGCTGAAGGACCGCTCGGGCCGCGTCATCGACATCGTCGCCCCGCTCGGCAAGGGCCAGCGCTGCCTGATCACCGCCCCGCCGCGCGTCGGCAAGACGGTGATGCTGCAGAACATCGCCAAGTCGATCGAGACCAACCACCCCGAGTGCTACCTCATCGTTCTGCTGATCGACGAGCGCCCGGAAGAAGTGACCGACATGCAGCGCACCGTGAAGGGCGAGGTCATCTCCTCCACCTTCGACGAGCCGGCGACCCGCCACGTGCAGGTGGCCGAAATGGTCATCGAAAAGGCCAAGCGCCTGGTCGAGCACAAGCGCGACGTCGTGATCCTTTTGGACTCGGTCACCCGCCTGGGCCGCGCCTACAACACCGTGGTGCCGTCTTCGGGCAAGGTGCTGACCGGCGGTGTCGACGCCAACGCCCTGCAGCGCCCCAAACGCTTCTTCGGCGCGGCGCGGAACATCGAGGAGGGAGGCTCGCTGACCATCATCGCCACGGCGCTGATCGATACCGGCTCGCGGATGGACGAAGTCATCTTCGAAGAGTTCAAGGGCACCGGTAACTCGGAAATCGTCCTCGACCGCAAGGTCGCCGACAAGCGCATCTATCCCGCGATCGACGTGCTCAAGTCCGGCACCCGCAAGGAAGAGCTCATCACCGAGAAGACCAACCTGCAGAAGACCTACATCCTGCGGCGGATTCTCAATCCGATGGGCGCCCAGGACGCGATCGAGTTCCTGCTGGATAAGCTGCGACAGTCGAAGAACAACGACGACTTCTTCCAGTCGATGAACACGTAACGCCTTCGCAGGCGTCACGCTTAATACAGGCTGTCATCCCGGTTTCGCCGCAGGCGAAGACCGGGACCCAACCATCAGGTGCTCCGTCTTTTGGTGGGGGGCGCCAGGGGTAAGAGCCAGCTTCCGACAGCGTAGAGCACGGGCGGGTTGGGTCCCGGTCTTGGGCTGCGCCCAAACCGGGATGACAGCCATTGTGGGGAAGTCGTCCCCAACTGGCCATTGACGCCCCGCCACCCTCATCGCCCACTCCCGCTCAGGGAGACCACCATCATGCTCACCATCTACGGCTCCGGTGCGGCGCGGCATCAGCGGGTGGTGTGGGCCTGCGAGGAGGTGGGCGCGCCCTACAGGCTGGTCGAGATCCCCTGGCCGCCGGGTGACGATCCGGACTTCCGCAAGCTGAACCCGGCCGGCACCGTGCCGCTGCTCGAGCATGGCGATGTCCGCCTGATCGAGAGCCTCGCCATCTGCGAGTACATCAGCCGCACGTTCGGCGGCGACCTGCACCTCGACCCCGGCGATGCCGGCTACTGGGACTATCTTCAGATCGCCCAGTTCGGCGAGGCGACGCTACAGCCGCCGCAGGCCTGGGCCCGGCGGTTCGGAGCGCGCGACCCGTGGATCCTCGAACACGCGCGCCAGCAGTTCGCCGATCGGCTGGACGTGATCGAGCGGCGCCTGGGCGACGGCCGCGCATTCCTGGTCGCGGACCGTTTCACGCTCGCCGACCTGTCGATCGGGTTCGTCATCACCTTGTCGAGCCATCTAGGCTTGGGCGACCTTCTGACGGCGCGCGTGAAGGCCTATCGCGACGGCTTACGTCTGCGGCCCGCATACCGGCGTGCTTACAGCCTCGAAAAAGTTGAATAGAATCAGTGGCGGAGAACCGAAATTGGCCCTGTCGCGAATTTAGCCGCGGTGGCGGTATCCTTGGCCGTCCCCGTGCGCGACAGAGGCGCCGTGCGACGGCGCGCCGCAGCTTGACTTGGCCATACCGGGGGGACGAATCACCGGCTCTACCGGTATGACTAGCTCCACTGTTTCACGTGAAACACCCGCTCGCCGGGCGCTTGCCGTTTGCGCCCCGAGTTCCTCCCCCGCAGGGGGAGGGGGACCACGAAGTGGTGGAGGGGCTTCCTCCCCGCCGCGCGACCCCAGCAACTACGGCCTACGGAATCAGCAAGCTCGCCCCAACCGTCGCGCGGCCCTCGAGCGCCTCGTGCGCCTTCCGGGCGTCGGTCAAAGTGAAGGTCTGGCCGATCTCGATCTTCACCTTGCCTGACATCACGACCTCGAACACCGCGGCGGCCGAGGCGTCCAGCTCCTCGGGCGTGACGATGTAGTCGAACAGGGTGGGACGGGTCAGGTACAGCGATCCCCCGGCCGCGAGCCGGGCGGGCGGGAACGGCGGAACCGGGCCCGAGGCGTTGCCGAAGCTGACGAACAGGCCTCGCCGCGCCAGGCTGCTCAGCGTCCCTTCGAAAGTGTCCTTGCCGACCGCATCATAGGCCACCGGCACGCCCTTGCCGCCGGTGATCCGGCGGACCTCGGCGGCCACGCCCTGGTCGCGGTAGAGGATGACGTGGTCGGCGCCGAGTTCGCGCGCCTTCGCCGCCTTGGCCTCGGACCCCACCGTGGCGATCACCTCGGCGCCCAGGGCCTTGAGCCACTGGGTCATGATCTGGCCCACGCCGCCGACAGCCGCGTGCACCAGCACCGTGTCGCCCGCCTTCACCGGATAGGTCCGGCGGATCAGGGCCTCGGTGGTCATGCCCTTCAGCAGGATCGCCGCGGCCGTCCGCGTGTCGATGCCCTCCGGCAGCTTCACGGCCCGGTCGGCCTGCACCACGTTTGCCTCGGCATAAGCGCCGAACCCGCCGGTGTAGGCGATACGATCGCCGGCCTTCAGCCGGGTCACGCCATCGCCGACCGCCTCGACCACACCGGCCGCCTCGCCGCCCGGAATACAGGGCAGTTTCACGGGGTAGAGCCCGGTGCGGTGGTAGGTGTCGATGAAGTTGAGCCCAATGGCTTCGTGGCGGACCCGCACCTGGCCAGCCTTCGGCTCGGGCGTATCCACCTCGACGACCTCGAGGACCTCGGGTCCGCCCGTCTTCTCAAACCGAACCGCGCGCATCAGCCGATCGTCCTCTGGAAGAATTGCAGGGTCCGGCCGCCGGCCAGCTTCGCATCGGCCTCATGATAATGCTCACCGCCCACGCGGGCGAAGGCATGATCGCGGCCCGGATACGTTTGGATCTCGATCTGCGGATGATCCTTGAGCGCCTGCTGAATGATGGCCTGCGCCTCCTTCGGCACGAACGCATCCTCCTCCGCGATGTGCATCAGAAGCGGCCGCGTCAGCTTCTCGGCCTCGGCTGTCAGGGTCTCGATACCCACGCCATAGTACGAGACCGCCGCGTCCGCATCGGTTCGGGTCGCCGTCAGGTAGGCCAGCTTGCCGCCCAGACAGAAGCCAACGGCGCCCACCTTGCCGTTGGCCTGGCGGTCGGCGCGGGCCGCCTTGATCGTCGCCTGGATGTCCTTCACGCCCAGGTCGGTGTCGAAGGCGTTGAACAGCTCGAACGCCCGCTTCCACTCGGCCTCGGACTGGTCGGTGATGTCGATGTCGGGCTCGATCCGCCAGAAGAGGTCGGGACAGACAGCCAGATAGCCCTGGGCGGCCAGCCCGTCGGTGATGTCGCGCATCACCTGGTTCACGCCGAAGATCTCCTGGATCACGATCACGGCGGGGGCCTTCTCGGCCTTGGGCCGCGCCACATAGGCCGAGAACTCGCCGTCCGGCGTCTGGATCCTGATACGCTCGCCCATCATCCCATCCTCTTAGCTGTGGTCTGCAACCGCCCCCACCGCTCAAGGTCCTCCCCCATGCCAGCGGGGGGAGGGGGGCCGCGAAGCGGTAGAGGGGGCGCTTACGCCATGTCTGTCGCCGAACGCTCTAGCGCAATGGCCCGGGTCACGGCCATATGTGGGTCACGATAGAAAGGGCCATTTGTCATGAAGATGACCATCGAGGTGGATTGCACCCCCGAGGAGGCCCGGCGGTTCATGGGTCTGCCGGACGTGAGCGGGTTGAACGAGCACCTGGTCAGCGAGATGTCCAAGCGCATCGACGCCAACATCAACATGCTCAACCCCGAGGACTTCATGAAGAACTGGATGTCCTTCGGGACCGGGGCGCAGGAGCAGTTCCGCAAGTTCATGGAAGCGGCGACCACCACCCGGAAATGACCGACACCATCTACGCGCCGGCCACGGCGGCGGGCCGGGCGGCGGTGGCGGTGGTGCGCGTGTCGGGGCCCAGGACCCGCGAGGCGCTGGACGCCCTGTGCGGCGGCGTTCCGCCCGCGCGACGCGCGACCCTGCGGGCCCTGCAGGACGAGAGCGGCGATGAGATCGACCGCGCCCTGATCCTCTTCTTCGAAGGGCCCGAGAGCTACACGGGCGAGGACGTGGTCGAGTTTCACGTGCACGGCGGCGCGGCCGTCATGACGGCGCTGCTGAACGCGCTGGCAGGGCAGGGGCTGCGGCTGGCCGAGCCCGGCGAGTTCACGCGGCGCGCCTTCGAGAATGGCAAGCTCGACCTGGCCCAGGCCGAGGGCGTCGCCGATCTGGTCGACGCCGAAACCGACGCCCAGCGGCGCCAGGCGCTGGACCAGCTGGGCGGGCGCCTGTCCCAGGTCCATGCGCGGTGGAGCGACATGCTGGTCGAGGCCCTGGCCATGCTGGAGGCCGCGGTCGACTTTCCCGACGAGGAGGTGCCGCAGGACGTCGCGGCCCGCGCACGGCCCGCCCTGGAGCGACTGGTGGCCGAACTCGAGCAGGCCGCGGCCGACGCCGAGCGGGGCGAGCGCGTGCGGGAGGGGTACCGGATCGCCCTGATTGGCGCGCCCAACGCCGGCAAGAGCACGCTGCTGAACGCGCTCGCCGGGCGCGAGGCGGCCATCGTCACCGCCACGCCGGGGACCACCCGTGACATCATCGAGGTTCCGATGGTGCTGGCCGGCTACAAGGCCTTGCTCGCCGACACCGCCGGCCTGCGCGAGACCGGCGACGAGATCGAGGCCGAAGGCGTGCGTCGCGCCCGGGCCTGGGCCGCCGGCGCCGACCTGCGGCTCTGGCTGGTGGACGGCTCCAGCGACGCGGCCATTCAGGTCCCGATGGAACTTCGCGCTGGAGACCTCTGTCTGATCACCAAGCGCGACCTGCCGTCCGGGGCGATAGGCGCCTGGGCCGCGCAGCAGGCAAGACGCCTGGGCCTCGGTACGGCTGAGATGACCTCCAAGGGCCCCGGCGACCTGGCCTGGCTGAAATCGACCCTGGAAGAACGCGTCGTCGACGCCCTGGCCGGCGCCGAGCCCCCCGCCGCCACCCGTCTGCGGCACCAGGAACTCCTCAGCGAGGCCGCCGACCGCCTCCGCCACGCGCTGGGGCAGGACGAACACCTGGAACTCGCCGCCGAAGACGTCCGCCTCGCCGCCCGCGCTCTCGACCGCATCACCGGCCGCATCGACCCCGAGCAGGTCCTCGGCCGCATCTTCTCCACCTTCTGCATCGGCAAGTGATTTCCCTCCCCCTTGTGGGGAGGGACAGGCCGCGCAGCGGCCAGGGTGGGGAAGTGGGGGCCGGAGTGCTGAGGTCGGGAAGGATCGTGACGTCCCCACCCTTCTCGGCTTCGCCTCGCCACCCTCCCCATAAAGGGGAGGGAAATCGCCCAGTTCCTCCCCCGCAGGGGGAGGGGGACCGCGAAGCGGTGGAGGGGGCCTCCGCTCCTACCGTGCCTGACGCCCCGCCCACACACCCCCAACTGTTTCACGTGAAACCGCGGGCCATTTCCCCTATATGCCGCCCACCATGACCACCTGGGACGTTATCGTCATCGGCGGCGGACACGCCGGATGTGAAGCCGCCGCGGCCTCGGCCCGGTTCGGCGCGCGCACCCTGCTGCTCACCCACAAGGTCGAGACCATCGGCGAGATGAGCTGCAACCCGGCCATCGGCGGCCTGGGCAAGGGCCACCTGGTCCGCGAGATCGACGCCCTCGACGGCGTCATGGGCCGCCTGGCCGACGTGTCCGGCATCCAGTTCCGCATGCTCAACCGCTCGAAGGGCGCCGCGGTGCGCGGACCGCGCAGCCAGATCGACCGCAGGCTCTACCGCGAGGCCATGCAGGCCGAGCTCGCCGCCACCGCGAACCTCACGATCAAGGCCGAGGCGGTCGAGGACCTCAACGTCGACAACGGCCGGGTCACCGGCGTCGTGGGCGCCAGCGGCGAGACCTATGCCGCCGGCCGCGTGGTCCTGACCACCGGCACCTTCCTGAAGGGCGTAATCCATCAGGGCGAGCTGCGCATCCCCGCCGGCCGCATCGGGGACGCCCCAGCCATCGGCCTCTCCGACCGGCTCTACGCCCTGGGCGCCAGGATGGGCCGCCTCAAGACCGGCACACCGGCCCGCCTCGATGGCGCGACCATCGCCTGGGACCGCCTGGAGATGCAGGACGCCGACGCCGAGCCGATCCCGTTCTCGTTCCTGACCGACCGTATCATCGTCCCGCAGATCGCCTGCGGCATCACCTACACCACCGCCGAGACCCACCGGATCATCGCCGAGCGCCTGGGCGAGAGCGCCGTCTACGGCGGCCGCGCCACGGGTCGCGGCCCGCGCTACTGCCCGTCGATCGAGGACAAGGTCGTCCGCTTCGCCGACAAGACCAGTCACCAGATCTTCCTCGAACCCGAGGGCCTCGATGACACGACGGTCTATCCGAACGGCATCTCCACCTCGGTCTCGGCCGAGACCCAGGACCTGTTCCTGCGCACAATCCCGGGGCTCGAGAACGTCCACGTGAAACGCCACGGCTACGCGATCGAGTACGACTACGTCGATCCGCGCGAGCTCTATCCGACGCTTGAGATCAAGCGCCTCGCCGGCCTCTACCTGGCCGGCCAGATCAACGGCACCACCGGCTACGAGGAGGCCGCGGCGCAGGGGCTGGTCGCCGGCCTCAACGCGGCCCGCGCGGCCTCGGGCGCCGAGCCGGCCCAGTTCGCCCGCGACGAAGCCTACATCGGCGTGCTCATCGACGACCTCGTGACCCGAGGCGTCACCGAGCCCTATCGAATGTTCACCAGCCGCGCCGAGTTCCGCCTGACGCTGCGCGCCGACAACGCCGACCAGCGCCTGACCGGCAAGGGCGTCGACCTCGGCGTGGTCGGCGCGAAACGCCGGGACGTGTGGCAAGTCAAACATGGTCAACTCGCCGAGGCCCGCGCCATGGCGCACGCGCTGACGCTTACGCCCGCCGCCGCCGCGAAGGCCGGCCTGCCGGTGAAGGCCGACGGGCAGCGCCGCAACGTGCTCGAACTGCTGGCCTACCCCACGATCAGCTTCGACGACCTCGCCCGCATCTGGCCCCGGATCGGCGACTGGGCGTCGGCCGTGCGTGAGCAGATCGAGATCGACGCCTCGTATGCAGGCTACCTCGACCGCCAGGCCGCCGACGCCGAGGCCTTCCGCCGCGACGAAGACCTGCGTCTGCCGGCGAGCCTCGACTACGCCGCCATCGGTGGCCTCTCGAACGAAGTCCGGGAGAAGCTGGCCGCCGTCCGCCCGCTCACCCTGGGCCAGGCCGCCCGCATTGAGGGCGTGACCCCCGGCGCGCTCACGGCCCTGCTCGCCCATGTCCGCCGGCGCGCGGCCTGAAGGTGGCGGTCACCGACGCGCAGAGCTTCGCGAAGGCGGCCAAGGCCACGCCCGAGCAGGTGGCCGACCTCGGCCGCTTCCTCGAGTTGCTGACGGCTGGCAACGAGGTCATGAACCTCGTCGGCCCCGCCACCATCCCCGACTTCTGGAACCGCCACGCCTGGGACTCGGCCCAGCTGCTGCGCCTCGCCCCCAACGCCCTGACCTGGGCCGACCTGGGCGCCGGCGCCGGCTTCCCCGGCCTGGTGCTGGCGATCCTCGGCAAGGGCAGGGACGGCGTGCACATCCACCTCGTCGAGAGCATGGCCAAGCGCTGCCGCTTCCTCGCTGATGTGGTCGCCGAACTCGATCTGCCCGCCACGGTCCACAACGAAAGGGCGGAGAACCTCTCGCTCACTGTGGACATCGTCACCGCGCGGGCTTGCGCGCCTCTTCACAGACTGTTGGGGTATGCCCGGCCATACTTGTTGGCGGGTGCGCAGGGCTTGTTCCTGAAGGGACAAGATGTAGTGGCTGACATGTCTGAGGCCGCAAGATATTGGGAGTATGAGGCGGACGTCATTCCGTCTCTCAGCGACGAGCGAGGTCGCATCGTGCGTGTGAGGAGGCTGGGGCGTGCCCGTAAAGTCTGACCGCGGACTACGCGTGCTCGTCGTCGCCAACCAGAAGGGCGGGGTCGGCAAGACGACGACCGCCATCAACCTGGGCACCGCGCTGGCGGCGGTCGGCGAGAAGGTGCTGCTGATCGACTCCGATCCGCAGGGCAATGCCTCCACCGGCCTGGGCGTCGGCCGGGCCCTGCGCAAGAACACCCTGTACGACGTCCTCATGGGCGAGAAGCCGCTGCTGGACGCGGTGGTGAAGACGTCGGTGCCAGGCCTCGATCTGACGCCGTCCGACCCCGACCTCTCGGGCGTGGAACTCGAGCTGGGCCAACAGGCCCGCCGATCGTTCAAGCTGCGCGATGCGCTGAGCCCCCTGCGGGACGCCCGCAGCTATACGTACGTCCTCATCGACTGCCCGCCGTCGCTGAACCTGCTCACCGTCAACGCCATGGCCGCGGCCGATGCGGTGCTGGTGCCGCTGCAGTGCGAGTTCTTCGCCCTGGAAGGTCTCAGCCAGCTCATGCGCACCATCGACCTGGTGCGCGGCAGCCTGAACCCGGCGCTGGAGCTGCAGGGCGTGGTGCTGACCATGTACGATCGCCGCAACGCCCTGTCGGGCCAGGTGGCCACTGATGTGCGCGGCCATTTCGGCGAGGCCGTCTACGAGACAGTGATCCCCCGCAACGTCCGCGTCTCCGAGGCGCCGTCGTTCGGCAAGCCGGCCCTGGTCTACGATCTGAAGTGCGCGGGCAGTCAGGCCTACCTGAAGCTGGCCCGCGAGGTGGTGCTGCGCGAACGCAAACGCCGCGCCTCAACGCCCGAAGGGGCGTTGCTATGATGCTTGAACAAGTCCGCGCGTCGGGCACGGAGTCGCGCCCTGCTCCGGCGGCGCGCGGCCAGCTGGAATTGAACTGATGGCGGAGAACCGCAGAGGACTCGGGCGCGGCCTGTCGGCGCTCCTGGGCGAGGCCGAAGAGATCACCCATGCGGGCGATCCGGCGACGGGCGTGCGCGAGATCCCGATCGAGCTGATCCATGCCAACCCCGACCAGCCGCGCCGCAATTTCGCCGAAGCGGAATTGGCCGAGCTGGCCGAGTCGATCCGCGACAAGGGCGTGCTCCAGCCGGTGCTGCTGCGCCCATCGCGCCGCGAGGGCGAGTACGAGATCGTGGCCGGCGAGCGCCGCTGGCGCGCCTCGCAACTGGCGGGGCTCAAGGCGCTGCCGGCGCTGGTGCGCGAACTTGAAGACGCCGAGGCGTTCGAGATCGCGATCATCGAGAATGTCCAGCGCGAGGATCTGAACGCCATCGAAGAGGCGCGCGCCTACGCCTCGCTGATGAACGTGATGAAGATCACCCAGGACGAGGCGGCCAAGCGAGTCGGCAAGTCGCGCAGTCACGTCGCCAACACGATGCGCCTGACCCAGCTGCCCGAGAGCGTTCAGGAGCACCTGATTGCGGGACGGCTGACCGCTGGCCACGCCCGCGCGCTGCTGTCGACCGACGACGCCGGCGCCTTGGCTGACCGGGTCGTGTCCGAGGGCCTGTCGGTTCGCGAGACCGAAGCTCTGGCCCGCGACAATCCCGGAAAGCCATCGAAGAAGGCGTCCGGTCCGCGGAGGCCGCCCAAGGATGCGGACACCGCGGCGCTGGAAGGCGATCTCGAGGAGGCGCTCGGAATGGGCGTCGAGGTTGTCGATCGCGGCGGCGTCGGCGAGGTGAAGATCAAGTACGCCACGCTGGAGCAGCTGGATGAGATCTGCCGGCGCCTGACCCGCCTGTGACCTGATCGGGTCGCGAGGCGGTTGGCGGGCCGAATGAAGTATTACCCGGTTCGACCGAGCGCCCGGAGCCGGGGGATCGCGACCAAGTCCACAACAAGGCCGAGCTGAGCGCGGTCTTGTATCATGAGTCACCGGTTATCCGGCGATCTGCTTCTGTGCACGCAGCGCGAGCACCACCGCCTGCGACTGATCATCCAGACCTGGAACGCGGCGGCTATCCGCCTCACCGAGGCCGGCGGGCTACCAGCGCGAGCACGTCAAGCGCCACAGCGGCTGCAGCTCCGAGCTGCCGAAGGATCGCCGGCTCTATAGCCCAAATCGCGGCTAAATCTACATATGTGGATGGACGACCCGGACTCCTGGGCCGCTTCGACTCGAGTCGGGATCAGGGATCTAGTTGCCCTCTTCTTCTTCCTCACCGCCCTGCGCGGCGCGTTGGTCGACGTTGGTGGGGGCCGTCTTCACGCCTGAGCGTTCCTCCTCGCGAGCCCCGGAGAGGATGTTGGCCAGCCCGTAGTTGCCTTCGTGGCAGGCGTATTCGTACAGCTGGCCGCTGATCCGGCTGAACTCGTACTCGCCGCCCCAGGGCTGGGAGAAGACTGTCGGATCCTCGACCCAGAAGCCGTAGTGCATGCGTTCCGGCCCTACCGGGGTGAACCGCTCGGTCACCTTGAGGTTCTCCGACGCGCCGCGGAAAATCTGCTGCGGGTGATACGCGGTCGTCTCCACCACCAGGGTGTCGCCCTCCCACCAGCCGATCGAGTCGCCCAACCAGGGCCGGACGCCATCGGTGCGGTGCTTGGCGTTCAGCCGCACGATGCGGACGTCGTGAACCATCTCGACCAGGATCGCGACCGCGTCCTTCGTCTGCACGAACTGGTAGGTGTTGTTGTACAGCCCCGGGACCATGACCGGTCCCGAGGAGTTGCCGAACGAAAGAAGGCAGCGCTCGCCCGGGGAGCGACTCTCGGGGTTGTCGTTGATTTCCAGGCCGGGCGGCAGGCGGCGACCGAAAGGGCTGACCTCGATGTCCTTGCGCATCGGGACGCGGCCATCGGGCGTCGAGGTGATGTAGCCACTGCGGGGCTGGCCCGCGACCCGCATCACCGTCGATCCGGGATCGGTCCAGGCGGCGTTGTAGTTGCAGTCGACGCCGCGGCCCCCCGAGCAATCAGCCGGCAGATCGGTGACCTTGGCGTTGGGATCGGTAGGCTTGTCGCCCAGTTCGATCAGCTTTCTGTTGCGGCCTTCGATCCTGGCGACGTCGGCCTCGGTCAGCGCCAGGTCCTTCCCAAACCGCGGATTACGCTCAAGGCGGGTCATCGAGCTGTTCGTCCAGACGCCCTCGAGGCTCGCGTGGCCGTCGCCGGCGCGCGGCGCCTTGTAGGTCGTGACCGGCCGCGGGGCCTGATCGGCCGCCGCCGCCGGCGCTGCGATCAGCGCTACAGCGGCAAAGATTGCCCTGAGCATTCGACGCCTCCCACCACCACCCCGCGTCTGCGCGCGAATTCAAAGCTAGGGTATGGAACGTAGCGCAAAGCGCCCCGCTGTCACCCCTGCCCACAAGAAAGGCGGGTGTCAGAGCCCCAATCGTCTGGCGCGGCTCGCGATCGTCAGCGCCAGCCGTTCCGCGATCAGGCGGTCCGGTGAACCGGCGGTTTTGCACGCGCGGTCGGCGTCCAGAACCTGAGGCTGGATGCGGTCGAGCTCCTCCAGGCTCCAGCTGCGGATCTGTCGCAGGAACTCGCGTTCCTGCTTCCAGAACACGCCCGACGCCTTGGCCGCTTCCTGCGGCCCGGCGCCGGCCTTGATGAGAGTCAGCGTGCGGCGGAGCTTGCCAAGGTGCATTCCGATGGCGCGCACGGCGGCGGGGCCGCTCTCGCCTTCCTGAGCGGCGCGCCGCAATCCCGCCTGGGCCTCCCCCAGCTTACCCCCGAAGGCGTCGGATGCGGCGTCGAACAGCGAGGACTCCGGCTCGACGCCCAGGAAAGGCTCCAGGTCAGCCGGGGTCGCGGTCGCGCCGCTGCCGGGGCCCAGGTACAGCGCCAGCCGCTCGATCTCCTGGCGCGCGACACCGCGTTCCTTGGGCAGGCGTTGGACGAACACCTGCAGCGCATCGGCGTTCAGCGAGACGCCGTCCTTCGCCAGCAGGTCGCGCACCAGGCGCGCCACATCGCCGGGTTCGTCCTCGTAGCAGGGGATGGCGGCGGCGGCGTTGGCCTTCTCGGCCACTTTCCGCATAGCCGACTCGCGGCCCAGATTGCCGGCCTCGATGAGGAAGAAGGCGTCGGGATTGAGCTCGCCCTTGGCGTGGCGATCCAGGGCCTCGGCGGCCAACTTGTCGGCCGCGGGCTTCTCGGCGGTCATCCGCAGCCGAACCAGGCGACGGCCGCCCATCAGCGACTGGGCGGCCAGCTCACCCTCCAGGCGGCCGCCGTCGTCGGCCAGATCCTGCTCGGTCAGCAGGGCCACGTCGAAGGGATCGTCGGGATTCGGGACGATCTTGGCGGCCAGCTGATGGCCGCGGTCGCGCACCACCCCGATGTCGCGGCCATAGATCAGCACGGCGCGGATCGCGGGATCAGGCCGGCCCAGGAAGCGCTCGATGTCGGGGCGCTTGCTGAGGATCATCTAACGCTGGGCGACCTTGGCCCCGTTCGCGAGCCAGACGGCAAGCTCCAGCTCGATGCGGCGGGCCGCCTCGTCGGCGGCGCGGTCCTGTGCGTCCTGCTGGGCCGAGATCGAGGCGTAGGGCTGGTCGGCGCTATCGTAGGTGAGCTCGACCCGCACCGAGCCGCGCTTGGCCAGCGCGCCCGACGGCAGGGATTTCAAGATGTAGTTGGCCGTCAGAACGTACTCGTAGCGGGTGGCGACGTTGTCGATCCGCACGCCACGGGGGTAGCGCGCCTCACCAAGCTGGAGGTCCATGGCGTAGGCCGGTGTCGCCGCATGGTCCTTGGCGAAAGCGTCGTCCAGGTGCTGCCGGATCAGATAGCCGGTGCGGCCCGACGGCGCGTTCACCTGGATGGCGGCCAGGTTCTTCACCACCTCGGGCTGGGCATAGAGGGGCTGGAAGCCCGCGCAGCCGCCGAGGGCCAGGGCGGTCGCTGCCGCCGCGAGGATCACCAGACGCTTCATGCGGCCACGATATTCACGATCCGGTCCTTGACCACAATGATCTTGCGGATCGTCAGGCCTTCCAGTTTCGCGGCGATCTCGGGATCGGCCATCACCAGCTTCTCCACGTCGGCGGGTTCGGCCCCGGCCGGAGCGGAAATCTCTCCGCGGCGCTTGCCGTTGACCTGCACGGGCAGAACCTTGGTCGCGTCCTCGGTCAGGGCCGGATCGAAGTTGGGCCAGGGCGCGGCCACCACCATCCCCTCGCCGCCGATTCGCGCCCAGCATTCCTCGGCCAGGTGGGGTGTAAAGGGGGCGATCAGCCGCGCGAACGCGGACAGCGCTTCCTGGCGGGCGGCCAGAATGGCGGGCGCCGCGCCCTTGGCCGGGTTCGCCTTCAGCAGGTTCAGGAACTCGTACAGACGGGCGATGCCCGAGTTGAAGCGGAAGCCGTCGATGGCCTCGGTCACCTGCTTGATCAGCTTATGGGTGGCGCGGCGCAGCTCGGCGTCCGGCTCGGACGTGCTCGCCGTCTCGGGCTGGCTGTCGAACTCGTCCCAGACACGGTTCACGAACCGCCACGAACCCTGCACGCCGCCGGTCGTCCACTGCACGTCGCGCTCGGCCGGGCTGTCGCTCAGCACGAACAGGCGCGCGGCGTCCACGCCGTAGACGTCGAAGATCTCCTCGGGCGCCACGGTGTTCTTCTTGGACTTCGACATCTTCTCGATGTCGCCGATCACCAACGGCTCGCCGTTGGCGCCCAGCGTCGCACGGCGGGTGTTCCCCTCGGTGACGATCTCGACTTCCTTGGGCTCGATCCACTCACCGTTCTGCCGGCGATAGGTCTCGTGGGTGACCATCCCCTGGGTGAACAGACCCGCGAACGGCTCGCGGACGCTCAGCTGGCCTGTGTCGGCCAGGGCCTTGGTGATGAAGCGGGCGTACAGCAGGTGCAGCACCGCGTGCTCGATGCCGCCAATGTACTGGTCGACCGGCAGCCAGTAGTCGGCGTCGGCCTTGTCGATCGGCTCAGCCGCCCACGGGTTGGCGAAGCGGGCGAAGTACCAGCTGGAGTCCACGAAGGTGTCCAGCGTGTCGGTCTCGCGCGTCGCCGGGCCGCCGCACTTCGGACAGGTCGTGTGCTTCCAGGTGGGGTGGCGCTCCAGCGCGTTGCCCGACTTGCCGAACTCGATGTCGACGGGGTGAGCGACCGGCAGGGCGGCTTTCGGCAACGGAACGACGCCGTCCGTCGGGCAGTGCACCACCGGGATAGGGCAGCCCCAGGCGCGCTGGCGCGAGACCCCCCAGTCGCGCAGGCGGAACACCGTTGCGCCCTCGCCGTCGTCCTGACCCTCGATCTTGTCGATCGCCGCGGCTTTCGCCGCCTCGATGTCCAGGCCGTCCAGGAACTGGGAATTGTAGATCACGCCGGGGCCCGTGTAGGCCTCATCGCCCACCTCGAAGGTCGCCGGATCGGCGCCGGGCGGCAGCACCACCGGCTTCACCGGCAGATCGTACTTGCGGCAGAAGTCCAGGTCGCGCTGATCGTGGGCCGGGCAGGCGAAGATGGCGCCCGTGCCGTAGTCCATCAGGATGAAGTTCGCGATCCAGACCGGCAGCTCCCAGCTCGGATCGAACGGGTGCTTCACCCTCAGGCCGGTGTCGTAGCCCTTCTTCTCCGCCGTCTCGATCTGAGCCTCGGTGGCGGCGCCGCGGCGGCATTCCTCGATGAAGGCGGCGGCGGCCGGATCCTTGGCGGCGACGGCCTGGGCCAGCGGGTGGTCGGCCGCCACGCCTACGAAGCTCGCGCCATACAGGGTGTCTGGCCGCGTGGTGTAGACCTCCAGGCCGTCGGAGAAGCCGGCGGGCCCGCCCGCCCGGGCGTCCTCGACTTCTTCGCCCGCGCGGGTGTTCGCGAAGTGGAACCGGAACTTCAACCCCTTGGAGCGGCCGATCCAGTTCTCCTGCATCACGCGGACCTTGTCGGGCCAGCGGGCCAGGGTCGCCAGGTCGTCGGTCAACTGGTCGGCGTAGTCGGTGATGCGCATCGACCACTGGTTCAGCTTGCGCTTCTCGACCAGGGCGCCGGATCGCCAGCCACGACCGTCGACCACCTGCTCGTTGGCCAGCACGGTCTGGTCGACCGGGTCCCAGTTGACGGTGCTTTCCTTGCGGTAGATCAGCCCGCGCTCGAACAGGTCCAGGAACCAGGCCTGCTGCTTGCCATAGTATTCCACATCGCAGGTGGCGAACTCGCGGGACCAGTCGATCGACAGGCCCAGCTGCTTCAGCTCGTCCCGCATGCGGGCGATGTTCTCGTAGGTCCACGCCTTGGGATCGACCCCGCGCTCCATGGCGGCGTTCTCGGCGGGCAGGCCGAAGGCGTCCCAGCCCATGGGATGCAGCACCGAGAAGCCACGGGCGCGCTTGTAGCGGGCGATGACGTCGCCCATCGAGTAGTTGCGCACGTGGCCCATGTGCAGGCGTCCCGACGGGTACGGGAACATCTCCAGCACGTAGTACTTGGGCTTGGACCTGTCCGCGACGGCGTGGAAGGCGTCGACGGCGGTCCACGCCTCGCGCCACTTGGGTTCGGTCTCTTTGGGATTGTAGCGGGCCATATCGGGGCCTTTGGACTGGAGTTGGACTTCCGGTCAACGGCCTCGACACGGCGCGTCGACAAACGAACAGGTGGCTGGGATCAGCCCTTGATGTTCGAAAGTCGAAGCTGGCGCGCGCGGGTCAGGATCGAGTTCTCGATATCGGTCTCGGTCTGGCCGGCGGTAGGCGCATCCACCCAGTTCCCGGAGCCGTCGCGGCTCTGCTTGAAGACGGCCACGTTCAGGCCGTCGGCGCGCAGGCGCGAATCCAGGATGTAGACGGTGCACTTGAAGCGCTCGTCGGGCTTTTCCGGGTTGGTGTACCAGTCGGTGACGATGACGCCGCCGTAGGGGTCGGCCGACTGCAGCGGCATGAACGACAGCGTGTCCAGCGTGGCGCGCCACAGGTAGCCGTTGACGCCGATGGCCGCAGCGTTGTCGCCCGAGGCTCGCACCTTGGCGTTCTTCCCGCCGCCCAGAGGGTTGGGGATGCTGCCACAGGCCGACAGGCCCATGACGCTGACCGCCGTGGCCGCGAGGATCAGGCCACGCATCCGGTTACCGCGCAAAAACGGCATCTACACCCTCTCAAATCGTTATCCGCGACACGAGCACGCGCCACGGCGCCGCCCCGCGCCGGTTGCCTCTATAACAACGCCGTGTTGGTCGCCAAACAGGAATCGCGTGGCCGGCGGGTCACACCCGTCACGCAACTTGTCACAACGTGAACCCGTATCCCTAGAGTCCCGTTGACCCGGGAAGTTTGCGGGCCTTAATCGACTGGCAATCGCGATCACGTTTACTCACGCTTGGTCGCAATTGGTGACCGTTGGGGCCATATAGGGCTGAGATGTCCACTCGTCGCATCAGCGTCGTTCTCCTGGCGACCGCGCTTCTCAGCGCGGCGGCCGGCGGCGCCTGGGCGGCTGATAAGCCCGCGAAGTCCGTCGATTTCACCGTTCGCTCCGAGCCTGCCGCCGCCGCGCCCAACTCGGGCCGGTCGATGAAGTGGGATGCGAGCCGCGGTCGCTTCGGCCTCACCCTCGACGTGCAGCAGCCCGACAGCCGCGCCGTCATGCCCAACGACGTCTCGGCCGGCGCCTACTTCCGCATCACGCCGTCTGTGCGGGTCGGCGGCGCCGTCTCGCTGGGCGAGCAGGACCTGACCCCCCAGCGCAACGCCGCGCGCCCGGCCGACCAGCCGAAGGTGCGGCTCGAGACCCGCTTCAAGTTCTAAGGCCGTCCACGGCCGCCAGACCGATCAGGCCCGCGTCGATGAGGCGGCGGGCTTTTTTGTTGTCCACGCCACCCAGGGCATAGGCGGGCCGTCCTGCAGCGCGGACCAGGGCGGCCAGGCGGACGGGACCCAAGGCCCGCACGCCGGCAGCCGAGGGGCTCTTCGAGGGAAACACGACCGAGATCACCACCGCGTCGGCCGCGCCGCGCCGCGCCGCAGTCAGATCGTGCGCCGCGCTGGTGACGATCCACCCTGGGTGCGCCCGCTTCAGCGGCCCCGCCCGATGGGCCTGGCGCTCGGGCAGGTGCACCCCGTGGGCGCCGACCTTCACCGCCAGGGCCGCGTCGGCGCCGATCAGCAGCTTCAACTTCCGCTGACGGGCGATGGCCAGCAGGCGTCGGGCCCGGGCCTCGCCGTCGGGCGCTCCGAAATGGCGATAGACGATGGCCGAGCCTGCGGGCAGCCGCGCGGCGATGGCCTCTGGATCCGGCGTGCGCACCGGGTCGGTAAAGAACAGCAGCGCGGGCAGGGCCTTCCGTAGGCCCCGCCGCGCCGGTAAGAGCCGGGCTGTCCGTTCCAGGGTCCAGAAAGCCGAGATGTCCGCCGCTCCCACCGCCGAAGGTTATCTCGACGTCGTGGCCCGGATCACCCGCGCCGCGCAAGCCGCCGGCCGCGATCCGGCCGATGTGACCCTGGTCGCGGTCTCCAAGACCCAGCCCTGGGACGCGATCGAGCCCGTGCTGGCCGCAGGCCAGCGGGTGTTCGGCGAGAACCGGGTGCAGGAGGCTATGGCGCGCTGGGACGGCAAGGCGGATGGCTTGACGCTGCATCTGATCGGGCCGCTCCAGAGCAACAAGTCGCGGGAGGCCGTCGCCTTCTTCGATGTCATCGAAAGCCTGGATCGCGAGAAGCTGGCCCGCAGTCTCGCCGACGAGGTCCAGAAGCAGGGTCGCGCCCCGCGCCTCTACGTCCAGGTGAATACAGGCGAGGAGCCGCAGAAGGCCGGGATTCTTCCCATGGACGCCGACGCCTTCATCACCGCGGCGCGCGCGACGTACGGCCTGACGATCGAGGGCCTGATGTGCATCCCGCCCGCCGACGAGCCGCCGGGGCCCCACTTCGCCCTGCTGCGCAAGATCGCCGCGCGCAACGGACTTGCGAAGCTCTCGATGGGCATGAGCGGCGACTTTGAGACCGCCATCCGCTTCGGCGCCACCAGCGTGCGGGTGGGTTCGGCGGTGTTCGGCGCGCGCAGCTAGAGCGTTCAGCCTCGGCCCCCGTTCTGGACGTTTGGGGGGCCGGCGGATGGGTCACGCGACCTTTCGGATCTCCACCGCGTCGCCGGGGCGGACCCGGTCGAGCAGCTCCTCCAGATCGGGCCGTTCGATGGCGACGCAGCCCTCTGTCGGCGAGAAGCCCGGGCGGCAGATGTGCAGGAAGATGGCCGAGCCCAGGCCCGGGACGGGCGGATCGTCGTTGTGACCCAGCACGACCACGATGTCGTAGACTCCGTCCTCGCGCCACAGCCGCTCATGGCTGGCGGCATAGGGCAGCGTGACGTGGGTGTTGTAGGCCGGGTCGGCGGGGTCATCGCACCAGCCGTCGTCGGGGGTCATGGCGTGGACGCGAACTTCGCAGGCGGGCGGGGGGCCTCGGTCAGGCCGGTACCAGACCTCGCGGATCGGCCAGACTCCGGCGGGCGAGGCGCCGTCGCCCTCGCGCTTCGCCGAGGCCGGAATGACGCCCGCAGGGCCCAGCGCACAGCGGACGCGGCGCTCGCCGATATCCAGCCAGCCGTCCGACGTCGCCACGAAGATCACGTTCCAGCGAACCGCATTTTGGCGAAACCTTTTGCCGCGAACCCAACACATGGTGTTTGTTGCCGCTTATGGCTCAACGCAAGACCCTCCTCATCGTCGACGACGACCAGGACCTTCGCGGCGCGATCGCCGAGCAACTGCAGGCCGAGAACTTCGACACGGTGGAAGCCGAGACCGCCGGTGAGGGCGTACGCATGGCGCGCGAGGCCAAGCCTGACCTGATCCTGCTGGACGTCGACCTGCCTGACATGGACGGCCGCGAGGCCTGCAAGCGCATGCGCCAGGACGGCGTGGCGACCCCGGTCATCATGCTGACGGCGGCCGATACCGACGCCGACGAGATCAAGGGGTTCGACAGCGGCGCCAACGACTATGTCACCAAGCCCTACAAGTTCGCCGTGCTGCTGGCCCGCATCCGCGCCTTGCTGCGCGACTATGAACACTCCGAGGGTGCGGTGTTCCGCCTGGGCGCCTATGAATTCCGTCCCGCCGCCAAGCTGCTGGTGGACGAGAAGGCCAAGAAGATCCGGCTGACCGAAAAAGAGACCAACATCCTGAAGTACCTCTACCGCGCCGGCGAGAAGGCCGTGTCGCGAGAGGAGCTCCTGGCTGAGGTGTGGGGCTACAACGCCGGCGTCACCACCCACACCCTCGAGACCCACGTCTACCGCCTGCGTCAGAAGATCGAGCCCGACCCCGCGAACGCGCGCCTGCTCCTCACCGAGGCCGGCGGGTACAAGCTGGCGCCTTAGCGCCCGGAGGGGTTACAGCGCCAGGTCAGCCGACACCGGCGCGTGGTCGCTCGGCCGTTCCCAGCCTCGTACATCCTCATGCACCCGGCTGGCCGGCGCGCCCAGGCGCCAGGCCGCCTCCCGCAGGCCGGGAGACACCAGAATGTGATCCAGCCGCAGGCCGCGGTTTGACTGACGGAAATCCTTGGCGCGATAGCTCCACCACGACGCGATCTTGGTGGGCTCTGGCGACGTGGCTCGCGTCAGATCGATCAGGCCGATCGAGGCCTCCATGGCGCGGAACGCCTCGATCTCCGCCGGCGTGTGGCTGACCACCTTCGACATGTACCTGTGGTTCCAGACGTCGAACTCGCCGGGCGCCACGTTCAGGTCGCCTACTATGGCCAGCGGCGCCTTCGGGTCGCGCGTCTTCAGCCCTGCCGTCAGCTTCTCGTAGAAGTCGAGCTTGTGGTCGAACTTGGGATTGGCCTCTCGGTCGGGAATGTCGCCGCCGGCCGGGATGTAGAAGTTGTGGATGTCGACGCCCGCCACCTTCGCCGCCACGCAGCGGGCGTGGCCCTCGCGGCAGGCGTCCAGGGGCTGAGCGTCCTCGATCGGGAGGCGTGAGGCGATCGCCACGCCGTGCCAGCCCTTCTGCCCCGCGATCCGGATATGGGGGAGGCCCATGTCCTTGAACGCGTTCACCGGAAACTCGTGCTCGCGGCACTTGATCTCCTGGAGGCACAGGACATCAGGCGCCTGTTCCGCGACGAAGCGGGCGGCCTGTTCGGCGCGCAGGCGGACCGAGTTGACGTTCCAGGTGCAGATTCGAAGGCGCATGACGCCTCCTTAAACGAAAGAAAGCCCGGGCGCTTGGCGTGCGCCCGGGCCGTGTAAGTTGTCTCTCATGCCGCCGCCGGGAGGGGATAGGTTCCGGCACGGACTCGACGACATAACCGGTATGTCGTCGACGTAGTGGCAATATCGCAACACTACGACAGTTTGTCAAAGGGATTTCGCGTAAGCTATTGCCTGTGTCGCAAGGGCAACACCTGATCGGCGTCAGACTTTGCCGCGGCCGGGGTTCTTCGGGCGGGGGTCCTTCAGGACGAACAGCGACTTGTCGAGGCCCGCGGCCCGCTCCAGACCCTGGAGTTGCACACGTGTAGGTCGTCCTTGCGCATCAGTAACCGTCCAGCCTGTAAGTGCAAGAGGGGCGTCGGTGAACGTCAGCGCGATCTGACCGGCCGTCTCCTTCTTGCCGTCGCGGGCCGTGATGGTGAAGCCATCGGCCAGGCGCTGGACGCGGCTGATGGTGACCCCGCGGTCCAGCCGGATGGTGCGGGCCAGGAACAACGAAAGCGGCGTGGCGCCCAGCGGATACTGATCGAACGTCTTCAGCCGCTTGTCCTGCACCGACACTACGCCGCCGTCCGAGACCACCAACAGGCCCGACGGCGCGTCATAGGCGAAGCGCGCCTTGCCGGGCCGCTTCATGTAGAGCGTGCCGGTCGTGGCGCGGCCGCGGTGATCGGTCTGGATGAATCTCCCCTTGGCCTCGGTCAGGCCTTCGAGATAGGCCACGGCGCGATCGACCAGCGCCTTGTCGGCGGCGCTCAGAGGCGCTTGCGCCAACGCCGGCGTTGCGACGAGGGACGCGGCGGCGAGGGCGAGGGTCAGGCTGCGTCGGGATAGGGTCATGAGGTCTCCGTAACGTGCGCATACCCTACCGCACCTGAACGGCGGCAATAGGGCTGAGACAGGGCGGGGCAACGCCGAAGCTTGGGGAGACGTTCCGATGTCCATGATCGACGATCTGGAGCGCCGCATGCGCGAAGCCGCCGACGCCGGCGATTTCGAAACCGCCGCCCTGCTGCGCGATTCGATCGCACGCATCCGCTCCGGCGAGAGCGGCCTGACGGAGCAGACGCCGGGCAAGATGGGGCTGGGCTCGAGCCAGGAGCGCTACAGGGGGTCGGGCAAGCCGCTCCCGAAGAAACCAGACCCGATGACGACGGGCTACAAGCCGGGCGGGTGTCGGTCGAAATAGCGCCTCATGGCGCCGCGCTGACCAGGATCTCGCGCTTCCCCGCGTGGTTGGCCGGGCCCACCACGCCTTCCTGCTCCATGCGCTCCATCAGCGAAGCGGCGCGGTTGTAGCCGATCTGCAGGCGTCGCTGGATGTAGCTGGTGGAGGCCTTGCCGTCGCGGGTGACCACGGCGACGGCGCGGTCATAGAGGTCGTTGCTCTCGTCTCCGCCGCCAAAGCCGCCCTCGTCGCCGCCACCGTCCTCATCATCGCCGCCGGCGGTGACTTCTTCGAGGTAGCTGGGCGTGCCCTGGTCGCGCAGGAACTTGGCCACCGCCTCGACCTCGCCGTCCGATACGAACGGGCCGTGCAGGCGGGTGATCCGTCCGCCGCCGGCCATGTAGAGCATGTCGCCCTGGCCCAACAGCTGCTCGGCGCCCTGCTCGCCCAGGATGGTGCGGCTGTCGATCTTCGAGGTGACCTGGAAGCTGATCCGGGTCGGGAAGTTGGCCTTGATGGTGCCCGTGATGACGTCCACCGACGGGCGCTGAGTGGCCATGATCAGGTGGATGCCGGCGGCGCGAGCCATCTGGGCCAGGCGCTGGACGGCGCCCTCGATGTCCTTGCCGGCCACCATCATCAGGTCGGCGACCTCGTCGATGATCACCACCAGGTAGGGCATCGGCTCGGGCCGGATCTTCTCGCTCTCGTAGGTGGCGCGGCCGGCCTCGTCGAAGCCGGTCTGCACGGTCCGCTCGAAGTGCTCGCCCTTGGCCAGGGCCTCGCGGGCGCGCTCGTTGAAGCTGGCGACGTTGCGGACCCCGATCTTCGACATGCGGCGATAGCGGTCCTCCATCTCGCGCACGGTCCACTTGAGCGCGACGATGGCCTTCTTCGGATCGGTGACGACGGGCGCCAGCAGGTGCGGGATGCCGTCGTAGACGCTGAGCTCCAGCATCTTCGGGTCGATCATGATCATCCGGCACTGCTCGGGCGGCAGGCGGTAGAGGATCGAGAGAATCATGGCGTTCACGCCCACCGACTTTCCCGAGCCGGTGGTGCCGGCGATCAGCAGGTGGGGCATCTTGGCCAGGTCGGCGATGTAGGGCTCACCGCCGATGCTCTCGCCCAGGGCCATGGGCAGGGTCTGGCCGCCGCGCTCGTACTCGGAAGCGGCCAGCAGGTCGCGCAGATAGACGGTCTCGCGCCGCTGATTGGGCAGCTCGATGCCGATGGCGTTGCGGCCGGGCACCACCGAGACGCGGGCCGAGGCCACGCTCATGGAGCGCGCGATGTCGTCGGCCAGGGCCACGACGCGGGCCGACTTCACGCCGGCTGCGGGCACGAGTTCGTAGAGGGTGACAACGGGGCCCGGGCGGATCTGGTCCACCTGGCCGCGGACGCCGAACTCGGCCAGCACGCTTTCCAGCAACTGGGCGTTCTGGCGCAGCGCGCCCTCATCGTACTGCGCCGCGCGCGGCGGCGCCTTGGTCAGCATCGCCAGCTCGGGCAGCTGGAAGCCGCCCTCCTGGGCGAAGGCGAACGCGCCCTGTTTCTCCTTGGCCTCGCGGGCGCTCTCTTTCGGCGCGGCCTTGGGGGCTTTGACCTGCAGCGTCGGGGCCTCAGCCGAAATGATGGGCGCCGGCATGGCGGCGGCGGCGTCATCGTCCAGGGCGGCGTCCGGAATCACCGGGTCCGGCGTCTTGCCGCGGCGGGCCACCTTGGCGGCTTTGGTTTCGGGCTTGGCGGCTTTCAGCTTGGGCTTCGGGGCAAGCGCGTGGGTCAATCCGTCGGCCAGACCGCGGACGTCGACGCGGCTCAGACCCAGGCCGTAGCCATAGGCGATCACGCCGGCCACGGAAAACACGGCGCCGGCGATCGGCGTGCCGCTGGGCAGGCGGGCATATTCGATCAGCCCCGCGAACCCGTTCAGCAGCGCATCGCCCCAGAAGCCTCCCAGGCCCTTGGCCAGCGGCCAAGCGGCGGGCGTCGGCGCCCAGGCCAGCGCGCCCGCCAGCGCCAGCAGGCCCAGCGTTCCGATGGCGGCCCGCAGGCGCAGGCGACCGCGGCTCTGATCCGGCTCGGGA
Source organism: Phenylobacterium sp. (assembly GCF_004299445.1). Lineage (GTDB taxonomy): Bacteria > Pseudomonadota > Alphaproteobacteria > Caulobacterales > Caulobacteraceae > Phenylobacterium. Next base: position 106,499 of record NZ_SCTC01000017.1, read on the forward strand.
TCGGCTACGCGGGCCAGGCCGCAGGTCACCACCAGCAGGGCGGCCAGCCCGGCCACGACGCCCAGCGACTGGATCCCGATATCTGCCATGACGGCGCCGGCGCCGCCCAGGGCGTTGGCCGGTGCGCCCGGGCCGGCGGCGTTCAGGCTGGGATCGGCGGCGTTGTATGTAGCAAAGGCGGCGGCGAGCGCGACACCAAAGGCGGCCGTCACACCGCCGCGCAGCCGGGCCGTCGCCGGGTGGCCCCAGGTCAGCCTGGCGATGTGGAGAAACAGCTCCCCACCGGTTTTCCGCGCCACCCGCGCCATACCCAAATCACCCCACGCCTGTCGAACCCCACATGTCTGGCCTTGGGATCGTTAATCCCGCGTTTACCGTGATTTTTTCCGCGCCCCCTCAAGAGAGGGAAGCCTTCCTTGCGCCGCGATAGGCGACTAGGTTCCGCCCATGAACTGGTCCATGCCCCGTCCCGTCCTGCAGGTTGTCGCCACCGGCCTGGGCTTGGTCTGGCTGGGCGCCTTCGCGCTCGCCGCGTTTACCGCGCCGCCCCGAGGCCGGCTGCCGGGCGAAGGCCCGCAGGCCGCCAGCGCCGCGGTCCTCGAGGCCACCGAGGCCACACCGTTGGTCGACGAGCGCCTTGCCGGCGCGCCCGAGCCGGAAGAGCTGACTGAGGAAGAGAAAGCCGCGCTGGAAGCCGAGAAGAAGGCCAAGGCCGAGGCGGATGCGTTGGCCAAGGCCGAGGCTGCCAAGGGGGCGCCGGCCGGCCCAGAAGCTATCGTTCCGGTCGCGCCGCCCGCCGCCGCCAAGGTCGAGCCCGCGGCGCCGGCTCCCCCGCCGCCGAAGGTGGAAGAGCCGGTGTTCTGATCCTGCGCCCTGCCCCCTCAGGGGGAAGGGCAGTCCTAGACCCCGTTGGCCTTGAAGAAGGCCAGCATCTTGGCCCAGGCGTCGGTCGCAGCCTCCTTGTTGTATGAGGGGCGGTAGTCCGCGTGGAAGCCATGCTGGGCGCCAGGGTAGACGGTGATGCTGCTCTTCGTCTTGCCGGCCGCCTTCAGCGCCGCCTGCATCTTCTCGACGTCGCTCAGCGGGATGCCGCTGTCCTTCTCGGCATAAAGGCCGAGCACCGGCGCCTTGAGCTCGCCGACGAGGTCCAGCGGGTTCTTGTTGCTGGCGTCATTGGGCGACATGCCGCCGGATAGGCGACCGTACCAGGCCACCCCGCACTTGAACTCCGCGAACCGCGCCACGCCCTCCCAGGTCACCGCTCCACCCCAGCAGTAGCCGGTAATGGCGATGCGCTTGGTGTCCGCGAACTTCTGAGCCTTCAGCCAGGCCAGTGCGGCGCCGATGTCGCCGGTCACCTGGGCGTCGGTTGCGGTGGCGACGATCTTCATGATCGCCGGGAAGTCAGTCATCGTCGACGGATCGCCGGCCCGGACGAAGAAGTCGGGGGCGATGGTGACGTAGCCCGCCTTGGCCAGCCGGCGCGCCGTGTCGCGGATGTATTCGTGCAGGCCGAAGATCTCGGAGATCAGCACGACGCAGGGATGCTTCCCGGCCTTGGCCGGCCGGGCCACGAAGGCTGGGATTTCGCGGTCGGGCGCCTTGATCTGGACCGTCTCGGTCACGAGGCCGGCGCCGTCGGTCTTCACCGGCTGGGCCTCGGCCGACCAGGCGGCCAGCGCATAGCCGCCGGTCAGCGCCAGGGTCAGCCCGCGCCGCGACAGGTGCAGGTCTTGCGGCTGGGTGCCATCGGGGCGGGTCAGGGTGACCATGGGCGGTTTCCTCGGACGTCGGTTGCGGTGATGTTGTGGACCGCAACCGAAGCACAGCGCCGCTGGACGTCAACCGCCCATGCCTCCCGCACGCATGAATCCACTCGCGCTGAGATGGCTGACGGCGGCTGAGCAGGCGCTTGTGCGGCAGGTCTTCGGCGCAGGGATCCGGCCCGAGCGGGTGCGGATCCTGGCTCAGCCGGTCTTTCCCCGCCCCTTCACGCCGGGATCGGCCGGCATCGTCTATCCAGTGGCGCAGTCGTTGACCGACTTTTCGCAGGGGCGCCTGTCCGATCAGGCCACTTTTATCCACGAGATGACCCACGTCTGGCAGGCTCAACGGGGCGTGATCCTGCCGCTGGCCAAGCTGCGCGCCGGCGACAGCGAGGCGGCCTATCGCTACGATCTGGACCGCCAGGCGTTTCCCGAAATGAACATCGAGCAGCAGGCCAGCCTGGTCGAGCATCACTTCGTTCTGCAGCGGCAGGATGAGCTTTTGACAGGGCGCAAACCGCCGTTCGCCTCGCAGCGCTATGAAGCCCTGAGGAGCTGGTGGTTCACGCCGTGACGGTTTGTCCCCACCGGGATTACGGACATTCACCCTTGCAGCGGGCCCAACTTCTCCCATATCGGCTCTCGACTGCTGGGTTCCGTGAACGGAAAGCGGAACGGCAGCGGGACCTTAATCGAACCGGGGCCGTCGCTTTTCCTCGGGCGCTTCTCTAGAAGGCCCACCCGCGGCGTCCGCCAACATGGAGCGAGCAAGACTTAGGCTATGAGCAAGATCATCGGCATTGACCTCGGCACGACCAACTCGTGCGTGGCCATCATGGACGGCAAGACGCCGAAAGTGATCGAGAACGCCGAAGGCGCGCGGACTACGCCTTCGGTCGTGGCTTTCATGGATGACGGCGAGAAGCTGGTGGGCCAGCCCGCCAAGCGCCAGGCCGTCACGAACCCGACCAACACCCTCTTCGCGATCAAGCGCCTCATCGGCCGCAACTTCGCTGACCCCGTCGTGGCGAAGGACAAGGGCATGGTGCCCTATGAGATCGTCAAGGGCGGCAACGGCGACGCCTGGGTTCGCGCCCATGGCAAGGACTATTCGCCCCAGCAGGTCTCGGCCTTCATCCTGCAGAAGATGAAGGAAGCCGCCGAGCAGCACCTCGGCGAGAAGGTGGACAAGGCCGTCATCACCGTCCCGGCCTACTTCAACGACGCCCAGCGCCAGGCGACCAAGGACGCGGGCAAGATCGCGGGCCTGGAAGTCCTGCGCATCATCAACGAGCCGACCGCGGCCGCGCTGGCCTACGGCCTCGAGAAGAACGACGGCAAGAAGATCGTCGTCTACGACCTCGGCGGCGGCACGTTCGACGTGTCGGTGCTCGAGATCGGCGACGGCGTGTTCGAGGTGAAGTCGACGAACGGGGACACGTTCCTGGGCGGCGAAGACTTCGACATGCGCATCGTCGACTACCTGGCCGACGAGTTCAAAAAGGAAAACAGCGTCGACCTGCGTAAGGACAAGCTGGCCCTGCAGCGCCTCAAGGAAGAGGGCGAGAAGGCCAAGAAGGAACTGTCCTTCACCACGCAGTACGAAGTGAACCTGCCGTTCATCTCGATGAACGCGTCGGGCCCTCTGCACCTCAACATCAAGCTGTCGCGCGCCAAGCTGGAAGCCCTGGTCGAGGATCTGATCGCCAAGACGATCGGCCCCTGCGAACAGGCGCTGAAGGACGCCGGCCTGAAGAAGGGCGACATCGACGAGGTGATCCTGGTCGGCGGCATGACCCGCATGCCCAAGGTCGTCGAGACGGTGAAGGCGTTCTTCGGCCGTGAGCCGCACACCGGCGTGAACCCGGACGAGGTCGTGGCGCTGGGCGCCGCGGTCCAGGCCGGCGTGCTGGGCGGCGAGGTGAAGGACGTCCTGCTGCTCGACGTGACCCCGCTGACGCTGGGCATCGAGACGCTGGGCGGCGTGTTCACCCCGCTGATCGAGCGCAACACCACGATCCCGACCAAGCGCTCCCAGACCTTCTCGACCGCGGACGACAACCAGTCGGCCGTGACGATCCGGGTCTTCCAGGGCGAGCGACCGATGGCGGCCGACAACAAGATGCTGGGCCAGTTCGACCTGGTCGGTATCCCGCCGGCGCCGCGTGGCGTGCCGCAGGTCGAGGTGACGTTCGACATCGACGCCAACGGCATCGTCAACGTCGCCGCGCGCGACAAGGCGACGTCCAAGGAACAGTCGATCCGTATCCAGGCCAACGGCGGCCTCTCGGACGCGGACATCGAGGCGATGGTCAAGGAGGCCGAGTCCAACAAGGCCGACGACGAAAAGCGGAAGGCCGCAGTCGAGGCCAAGAACCAGGCCGACGCGGTCATCCACTCGTCCGAAAAGGCCCTCGCCGAACACGGCGACAAGGTCTCCGAGGCCGAGCGCTCCGCCATCCAGACGGCGCTGGACGACCTGAAGGGGTCGCTGGAGTCGGGCGACGCCGAAACCATCTCGGCCAAGACCCAGACCCTCATCCAGGCTTCGATGAAGCTGGGTGAGGCCATGTACAAGGCTCAGCAAGGTGACGACGGCGCCGCCGACGCTGCCGGGTCTGACGCCGGAGGCTCTTCGGACGACGTCGTCGACGCCGAATTCGAGGAAGTCGACGGCGATGGCAAGAAGTCCAGCTAGGACAACGGCGTGACAACGCGCCCCATGGCCCGCGACCGCAGAGTGCGATCAAACGGTCATGGGGACGTCGCTGCCGCTTTCGCGGGACTAGAGGCCTCCGTCCGCTCGGTGTAAGCCTTGCAGCCGGGCGGGGGCCCACCCACTTCAATCACAACAGTTGTTTCGAGCGCCTGACGTTTTCATGCGGGACTATTACGAGATCCTGGGCGTGGACCGCGGCTGCGATGACAGCGCGCTGAAAGCCGCCTTCCGCAAGATGGCCATGGAGCACCATCCTGACCGCAATGGCGGTTGCGAGGAGGCGTCCGGCCGGTTCAAGGAAGTCAACGAGGCCTATTCGATCCTGTCGGATCCCCAGAAGCGGGCGGCCTACGACCGTTTCGGCCATGCCGGCGTGAACGGCCAGGGCGGGATGGGCGGCGGCAACGGCCAGTTCCACGACGTCCACGACATCTTCAACGAGGTGTTTGGCGACGTCTTCGGTGACATGTTCGGCGGCCGCGGCGGCCGCCAGCAGCGCGGCGGCCCGGCCCGCGGCAACGATCTCCGCTACGACCTGGAGATCACCCTCGAGCAGGCGTACGCCGGCGCCGAGGTTGAGCTCACGGTGCCCGCGACGCTGACGTGCGAGACCTGCGAGGGTTCGGGCGCCAAGCCCGGCACCAGCCCCACCCAGTGCACCACCTGCCATGGCGCCGGCCGCGTGCGCGCCAGCCAGGGCTTCTTCTCGATCGAGCGCGCCTGTCCCCGCTGCGGCGGTTCGGGCCGGATGGTGGTGGATCCCTGCACCGACTGTCGGGGCCAGGGCCAGATCCGCAAGAACCGCACGCTGGCGGTTCGCGTTCCGGCCGGCGTCGACGACGGCGCGCGCATCCGTCTGGCCGGAGAAGGCGATGCGGGTCAGCGCGGCGGCCCGCGCGGCGACCTCTACATCTTCGTGTCGGTGGCCCCGCACGAGCTGTTCGAGCGCGATGGCCTCGACCTGCTCTGCACGGTGCCTGTGCCCATGTGCGCCGCCGCCCTGGGCGGCCAGATCGAGGCCCCCTGCCTGATGGGCGGCGAGAACTGCGACGGGAACTGCAAGATCGAGGTCCAGGTGCCGGAAGGCGCCCAGACCGGCCGCACCGTACGCGTGAAAGGCCGCGGCATGCCGTCGCTGCGCGGACGCGAGCGTGGCGACCTGGTGGTCGAGCTGTTCGTGGAAACGCCGACCAAGCTCACGGCCCGCCAGAAGGAGCTGATGCGCGAGATCGCCGACCTGTGCAGCGAGCAGCAGCACCCGAAGGCCGCGGGCTTCATGGGCAAGGCCAAGCGCTTCTGGAGCGCGGCGACGAAGTCGGCGTAACGTCCCACCCCATCAAGGGAGGGAGGGCCGTCACCTCTTCGGCCTGAGCGCCACCAGCACGTTGCCGCCGGCCTGGCCGAAGCTGGCGTAGCCCGAGTTCACGAACACCATGCCGTCGCCCGCGAACAGACCGGCCGCGTCGATGGAGCCGCCGGCCCCCGGGATCTTGTTGACCGGCTGGTAGGCCGTGGCTGCAGTGTCGACCATGTGCAGCACCTTGCCGGTGGCCGCCTCGAACACCCACAGCCGTCCGTCCAGTGATCCGGCCAACAGCGCCCCGTCGATCACCAGCGGCGCGGCCGACAGGCCATGGCGGCCGCCGCAGACGGTGGTGAGCCGTGCGCGCGCGCCCGTGCAATCCGGCGCGGATCGCCACTGCCAGGCCACCTTGCCGGTGGCGACGTCGACGGCGTGCATGCCGGCGGCGGATTGGTCCTTGGGCACGTTGGGGTCGCTGATCGGGGCGAAGACGCGCACGCCATCCGTGGCGATGCCCCAGTGCACGCCGCCCAGGGGCGTGCCCTTGCCGAACTGCTGGCGCCACAAAACCTTGCCTGTGGCGGGGTCCAGCGCCCAGACGTCGCCCGACTTCTGTCCGCCGAGGATCACGTCCTTCCCCTTCTTGCCGCGGAAGATGAGCGGCCCAGCGCCGAAGTCGTGATCGAGTAGCACGCTGCCCTCGCCCGCGAAGTAGCAGTTCGGACCCACCGGACGGCCTTGCGCCGTCGGCGAGCCCACCGGGCAGCTCATGTTCCAGACATCGTTGGCCAGCGCCTGGAAGACCCACTTCTCCTTGCCGGTCGCCAGGTCCATGGCGACGATGGCGTCCGAGGTCTTGGTGGCCGGCGGCGAGGTGTTCTCCCCCGTCGAGGCGTAGACCGTCCCCGTCTTCACATCGACCGAAGGCGACGACCAGACCGGCGCGCCGGACGGCCCATACGCCGCGGCGCCCGCACTGGTCTTGCGGCCCAGCGGCTTGGCGTCCTCCATCGTGTGCCAGGTCCACAGCACCTTGCCGTCCCTGGCGTCCACCGCCGCCACGGCGCCATGCCCTTTGCAGCACTCGTAGACCGGACGCATGGCCGCGCCGACATCGCTGCCCGAGATCGGCACTATGATCTTGCCGTCGTGGATCAGGGCCGAGCCCGACAGCGGCGCGGTTTTGTCGTGGCGCGGGTCGGCGCGCCACAGGATCTTGCCCGTGGCCGCGTCCAGGGCGATCAGGTTGCCGCTGGCTTCGCTGCCCACCAGGCCCATCGGCCCGCCCTTGCCCAGCGGGCCATAGGCCAGGCTGTTCCTCACCTGCGACGGCGTGGCGGTCGCCCACTTCACGCACCCGGTCTTGGTGTCCAGCGCGACGACGTGGCCGGCCTGTCCGGCGGGATAGAAGACCGTCGAACCCACCACCACGCCCGAGCCCCGCAGGCCCGAGGTGCGCGGCATGGCGAAGGTCCACGCCACCTCCAGCTTGGCCAGGTCGGCCTTCTTGAGCCCCGCCTGGGCGGCGCTCATCCGCCGGCTGTTGTCATGATCGACGCCAAAACTGGTCTGAGCGGCCTTGGCCGACAGGTCGACGGTCTTGTCGGCGCAGCGGTTTCCATCGAGCCAGGCCGTGCCGATCGGCGCCTCGGGCTTGGCCAGATAGGCGACGACGGCCCGCAGCTGCTCGCGGTCCAGTCCGTCGCCCACCGGCTTCATCACGCCAGTGGTCAGCGCGGCGTTCAGGGTCTGGGCGCTCATGGTCCGCAGAGACCCCACGGGCGCGGCGCGGCTGCCGGCCTCCGGCGCGTTGTGGCAGGCGGCGCAGAAGGCGTCGTAGACCGCTTTGCCGGGATGCGGCGGCTCGTCCGGCGCCTGCGCCTGGGCCAGGCCGCCCAGCCCGAAGCCCGTGATCGCCAGGGCCGCCACGACCGCGCCGCCCCCTGCCAGATGCTTCCAGAGACCCATGCGTTTCCCCCGCGGCCGTACCAGTCCTTCGACCGTGTTCTGGCGCGGAACCTAACCCCTTCGGGCCCGCGCGCGAATTGCCTCACTGAAATCCGGTACAGCCGGTTTGCGGCCGGCCGTCCTTTCCGCTAGAGACACCGCTCCGCTGAAGACGCACCCGTAGCTCAGCTGGATAGAGCGTTGCCCTCCGAAGGCAAAGGTCACACGTTCGAATCGTGTCGGGTGCGCCAGCCGGTCCTTCCGGTTTCTATTGATTGACGCGCGCGGCGCCTGGCTAACCTCGTTCCGGCAACGAGGGAGCTGTGCGTGTCCGGGACAAAGGTCGCCTATTCGGCGGAAGGCATCGAATTCATCGGCACGGTGTTCGCGCCGGCGGGCTCCGGACCTGCGCCCGGCGTGCTGGTGGCCCATGAGTCGCCCGGGGTGACCGAGCACACGCTGGATGCGGCGCGCCGGCTGGCCGGAATGGGTTTCGTGGCGATGGCGACGGACTACCAGGGCGGGGGCCAGGTGGTGACCGATCGCGACGAGATGATGCGGCGCTTCCAGGCGTTTCTGGCCGACCCGGGCTCGATCCGGGCCCGGATGAGCGCGGCGCTCGAGGCGTTGAAGGCGCAGTCCCGGGTGGACTCCGGCCGGCTCGCGGCGGTCGGCTATTGCTACGGCGGCGCGGCGGCGATCGAGCTGGCGCGCAGCGGGGCCGACCTCAAGGCGGCGGTGGGTTATCACTCGACGCTGACGACGGCCCGGCCGCAGGACGCCACGCAGATCCGCTGCCCGGTGCTGGTCCACATCGGGGCCGACGACCCGGTCATTCCCGTCGAGCAGCGAACCGCCTTCCAGGCCGAGATGACGGCGGCCGGGGTTGACTGGCGGCTGGTGCTGTACGGCCGGACCGGCCACAGCTTCACCAATCCCGAGGCCGACGGTTGGGGCAGGCCCGGATTCGCGTACTCGGCGGCGGCTGACCGGCGATCATGGGTCGCGACGCAAGATCTCTTCGCCGAGGTCGGGCTCACCTGATTTCTGTTGCCGTCGGGCAACAATGTTCGCTCGTCGCGCGACGAACGGCACGTGCGGCCTGCCCTTGTGACGCTTTTTTGAATACCCCTGCCTCCGAACGAAGCAGCGCAACAAGCTGCGGTCGCGGAAGGAGTCCTCCCTATGACTAACCGGAAGTTCGTGCTGACCGCACGAGCCAGCGCTCTCGCCTTGCTTATCGGCATCCCTGCGGTCCCGGCCTTTGCCGCTGACGACGCCACGGTGGAAGAGCTGGTCGTCACGGCGCGGAAGCGCGACGAACAGCTGATCGACGTGCCGTTCTCGGTGGCCGCGCAGAGCGAGCAGGTGATGCGCAACCGCGGCGTCACCAACGTCGAGGAGTTGTCGCGTACGGTCGCCAGCTTCACCGTCCAGAACCTGGGCCCCGGCCAGAGCCAGGTCGCGATCCGCGGCATCTCGGCCGGCCAGATCGTCCGCGACCAGCCGGGCGTGAAGGAACAGGTCGGCGTCTACCTCGACGAATCGGTGATCTCGCTGTCGCTGTTCACCCCCGACCTCGACCTGTTCGACCTGAACCGCGTCGAAGTGCTTCGCGGCCCACAGGGCACGC
>NZ_SCTC01000018.1 GCF_004299445.1 Phenylobacterium sp.
GGCGGCGCTGATCACCGCGGCGATCATCCCGTTCTCGATGCTGCTCACCATCACCGGCATGGTCCAGACGCGGGTCTCGGGCAACCTCATGAGCCTGGGCGCCCTGGACTTCGGCCTGATCGTCGACGGCGCCGTGATCATCGTCGAGAACTGCCTGCGGCGGTTCGGCGAGGCCCAGCATCGCTTGGGCCGCGTGCTGACCCACGACGAGCGCTTCAACCTGGCCACGACCGCGACGGACGAGGTGATCCGCCCCTCGATGTTCGGCGTGCTCATCATCACCCTGGTCTATGTGCCGATCTTCGCCCTGACCGGCGTGGAAGGGAAGATGTTCCACCCCATGGCGATCACCGTGGTCATCGCCCTGACGGCCGCGATGCTCCTGTCGCTCACCTTCGTCCCGGCCGCCGTGGCGCTGTTCGTCACCGGCAAGGTCGAGGAGAAGGAAAGCCCGGTCATGCGCGGGGCGCGGCGGCTCTATCAGCCGGCCCTGGAGACCGCGTTGCGGCTGCGGATCGCCTTCGTCGCGGGCGCGGTGGTCCTGGTGCTGCTGGCGGGTTTCGCGGCCAGCCGGATGGGGTCGGAGTTCGTGCCCAACCTGGACGAGGGGGACATCGCGCTCCACGCCCTGCGGATCCCCGGCACCAGCCTGACCCAGGCCATCGGCATGCAGACGGCCCTGGAGGCGCGCATCAAGCGTTTCCCGGAGGTCGAGCGGGTGGTGGCCAAGATGGGCACCGCCGAGGTCGCGACGGACCCCATGCCGCCCTCCGTGGCCGACACCTTCATCATGCTCAAGGACCGCAAGGACTGGCCCGATCCGCGCAAGCCGCGCGCCAAGCTTCTGGCCGAGCTGCAGGCCGCCGTGGCGGAGGTCCCGGGCAACAACTACGAGTTCACCCAGCCCATCCAGATGCGGTTCAACGAGCTGCTGTCCGGGGTCCGGGCCGACGTCGCGGTCAAGGTCTTCGGCGACGACCTGGAGCAGCTCCTGGCGATCGGCAAGTCGGTCGAAGGCGTGGTCGACGACGTCGAGGGCGCCGAGGACGTCGGCGTCGAGCAGATCACCGGCCTGCCGGTCCTGCAGATCACCCCGGACCGCGCGGCCCTGGCGCGGCTCGGCCTCAACGTCGACGATGTCCAGGACGTGGTCTCGGCCTCGCTCGGGGGCGCCGTGGCCGGGCAGATCTTCGAGGGGGACCGGCGGTTCGATGTCATCGTCCGGCTGCCGGAGGCCATTCGCAGCAACGTCGACGAGATCGGCCGCCTGCGCGTGCCCCTGCCGGCGACGGCCGACGGAACGCGCGGCTTCGTGCCACTCGCCGACGTCGCCCGGATCGAGGTGGAGATCGGGCCCAACCAGATCAGCCGCGAGAACGGAAAGCGCCGCGTGGTCGTGACCGCCAACGTCCGCGGGCGCGACCTCGGCTCGTTCATCCAGGAGGTGCAGCAGAAGGTGGGTTCGGAGGTGGACCTGCCCAGCGGCTATTGGGTGAGCTACGGCGGCACCTTCGAACAGCTGATCTCGGCGGCCAAGCGGCTGCAGCTGGTCGTGCCGGTGGCGCTGCTGCTGATCTTCGGACTGCTTTATGCGCTGTTCCGATCGGTGAAGGACGCTGCCATCGTCTTCTCCGGCGTGCCGCTGGCGCTGACCGGGGGCGTCGCGGCGCTGATGATCCGGGGCCTCCCGCTCTCCATCTCCGCCGGGATCGGCTTCATCGCCCTCTCCGGCGTGGCGGTGCTGAACGGGGTCGTCATGGTCAGCTTCATCCGCACCCTCCTCACCGAAGGGCGGCCCCTGGACGACGCGATCCGCGAAGGCGCGCTCACGCGACTGCGGCCAGTCCTGATGACGGCGCTGGTGGCCAGTCTCGGCTTCGTGCCGATGGCCTTCAACGTCGGCGCTGGGGCGGAAGTGCAGCGACCGCTTGCCACGGTGGTCATTGGCGGGGTCATCTCGTCTACGCTGCTGACCCTCCTCGTCCTGCCTGCGCTCTATGCCCTGGTCCATCGAAGGCGCCCGTCAGCGTCCCTTGACCGATCGGCGCGTGCGGCGCCCAGCTAGCACCGCCGCGTCGAGGATTGATGGTGCAACTGAAAGGCTTTCTGGCCTGGCCGGGCGCGCCCCTGGCGGTCGCCTCTGCGGCGCTGTTCGGGGCGAGCACGCCATTGGCCAAGACCCTGCTCGGCGAAGGGGTGAGCCCCTGGCTGCTGGCGGCGCTGCTGTACCTGGGCTCGGGCCTCGGCCTGGCGAGCCTGCACTACGGACGCAAGGTGGTCGGCGCCCCGTCCCAAGAAGCACCGCTGGCGCGCGCGGACTGGGGCTGGATGGCGCTGGTGGTGCTGGCCGGCGGCGTGGCGGGGCCCGTGCTGCTCATGCTGGGCCTCGCGACCACCTCGGCGGCAAGCGCCGCCCTGCTGCTCAACCTCGAGGGCTTGGCCACCATGGCGATCGCCTGGATGGTCTTCCGGGAGAACGTCGACCGCCGGCTGTTGCTTGGGGCCGCCGCGATCCTGGCCGGGGCGCTGCTGCTCTCCTGGCAGGAGGGCGCAGGCCTGGGCGGCTTCGGCGCGGGGTCGGTGTTCATCGCCGCGGCCTGCCTGGCCTGGGGCGTTGACAACAACCTCACCCGCAGGATCAGCGCCTCCGATCCGGTGCAGATCGCCATGGTGAAGGGACTCGTGGCGGGCGCCGTCAACCTTGCGGTGGCGCTGTCTGCGGGCGCTCGCCCGCCGGACGCCGGCTTGCTCGCCGCCGCTGGGCTGGTGGGCTTCCTGGGCTATGGGGTGAGCCTGGTGCTGTTCGTGCTGGCCCTGCGCTTCCTGGGCACGGCGCGGACCGGCGCCTACTTCTCCGCCGCCCCCTTCATCGGCGCGCTTCTGGCCCTGCTATTGTTCGCCGAGCCGGTCACCTGGCGACTCGCCGCCGCGGCGGTGCTGATGGGCGTCGGCCTCTACCTCCATCTCGTGGAACGTCACGAGCACGGGCATGAGCATTCCCCGCTGGAGCATGAGCATCCCCATCGCCACGACGCGCACCACCAGCACGCCCACGGACCCGGCGATCCATCTGGCGAGCCGCACACCCATAGCCACCGCCACGCGCGGCTGCGCCACGCGCATCCGCACTATCCCGACCTGCACCATCGGCACGACCACTGAGGCTAGCCAGACGCATGCGGAGCCGGGCCATCCCACCCTCAGCGACAGGCCGGGCAGTCCCCGCGGATTTCGAGGGTGACCGCGCGCACGACAAAACCCGCCGGGGCCGGGCCCCAGTCGTCGAGATGGTGCAACAGCTCGTCGGTCCGGCCGCAGCGGTCGCAAATCAGGAACGCCGCTGTGTGCGGGTCGCCGGGCGCGGCGCAGGCCAGGTAGGCTTTCCGGCTCTCGACCCGATGCGCTAGGCCGATGGCGAGCAGGAAGTCCAAGGCGCGGTAGACCGTCGGCGGTCCCACGTAACGAGCGCCGCGCTTGAGCCCGGCCATCAGCTCGTAGGCTGTTCGCGGCCCGGCCGCCGCGAGGAGCAGTTCGTAGGTCGGGCAGCGCGGCGGAGTCCAGGCTTCACCTCGCGCCTTGCAGCGCGCCTCCGCCTCAGCTAGCGCTGCCTTGTGGGCGGTGGCCGACCGCATCGGCCGGGGAGCGTCCTGGTCCGTCGTCATGGTTTGCTCCATTCGCGGAGACAGTCCGGCATCAATCGGCTCGCGTCCTCGCAGCGCGGCGCGAGGTCGCTGGGCAGCGGCAACGGCTTCTTGGGCGGCACATTCGCGCCGCCGGTGTTCCCCATCGGCAGCCAGCCCAACCATGACAGCAGGCCTCCCGCGACCAACCGCAGCACCTGACCTCGGACCTAACGCGCGTCGCGGCGGCGCCACGCGATCCGCAGCATCATCCAGTGCGTCCAGCTGTGGGCACCGGCCCAGGGCAGGCCAAGGATAAGGTTCGACATCGGACCGTGACGCGCGTTCGGGACGCGACTCGCCAGATCGCCAAGGGGCGTCGCAACAGGCTCAGGCTGGCCTCGACCCGTGATGTTGCGGGGCGGGTATGCACCAGTCGCTTGGTCAGATTCCGATCCAAACTATGGCGACCACCACGGCGAGGCAGACGAGGGAGGCGACCAGGAGAGCGACCGCCCACGCCGAGGGGCGCTCCGGCGCACGCGGGGGGTTAGGCATCGCCGACTCCCGCCGCATTCGACGTCCCCATGGGCCGCATCAGGCCGTCCTCGCCGTCCTCTAGTCCGAACTCATGGGCTATCGAGGTGGGCGCCGATGGGTTGTCCCCGTACAGCAAAATTAGGCGTTCATTGCCCAAGAGGCTCGTCCTCCGACTGACGTCCCTCATGACTACCAGGCCCAGGGCACCGAGACCCATCGTCCTGCGGCGCCGCCACGACCGGGCGGCCGGCTCGCCCGGAACGTCTGGCGTCATTTTCTTCGTCATGGAGCGGCGATCCCTTCCCGACGCTGGACGGGCCGGGCTTGCAGATCATCATCGCTGGCCGCCCAGCTGTGTTCGGACGCCCTGACCAGTCTGGATCTGCACGCGTTCCGCGACGAGACGGGCGGGGGCTCCGAGCTGCGCTGCCCATCCCTCGCCACGGCGGGGGCCTGTGGGTGATCGCTGAGCGCCTCGAGAGCGACGAGACCACCCGCAGGTCATGGTACGGCCGCCCGCCTCGGCCGGCAGTCATGATCGCGGCTCCGGCGCAGTCGGCTCGCGCTGGTCGCGGTCGCGGGCGTCAATGGTCTCCAACCCCGGCGAGGGCTTCGGCGGCGGATTGGGACTTTCACGTGGAGCGCCCCACATCGGCGCGGGGCGCTGTGCTGGCCCCACCTTGGCACAGGCGCTGAAGGCGAGTGCGATCGCCACGAGGCCGGTTACTTGGAGACGTCCGCGGTGCTGGGTTCCCATTCGAAGGACTCCGATGTCGAAGGATTTAAGTGCTTGGTGACGCTCCCGGGTCGTCATGGTGGAGGCCGCGGAGCTGCGACCGCGGCCGAAGCCGGATCAACGCTGCCAGAAGCGGGCGCATCCGGTCCCGCTGCCGGCCGCGGTGCGATCAGCCTGAGGTCTGCGATCTGCTGACTCTCGAGGCGGAAGCGCACCTTGTCGCCGGGCGCCACGCCCGCCAGAAGCGAAGACTTAGCGACCGCGAACGGCTTCGTCCCATGCGGCCAGTTCAGGCTCTCGATCGCCTCATAGGCGATCGTGACCCGTCCGCCGGCGGCGTCGACCGCCTGCACGACCCCGACGCCCACCACATCGCTCATCTTGAAGGGGGCTTGCGGCGGCGGCGGGGGACTGCGCACGTGGGTCGACGGCCGGCTGGGGCCCCGGGAGGCGGGCGGCGGGCGGCCCTGGCCGGGGCGTCCGCTTGTGCCGCGACCGTATTGGCTGAAGGCCGGCGACGCGGCCATCAGTGTCGCCAGCAGGATCGGCGCGGTCCATTTCAAGGACGAGGCGCTCGTCGCGGAGGACCGCAGCAAACGGATCATGACGAGGCCGCCGCAGGCCGCCGGATGAGCGGCTCGAGGTTCTGTTGGACCGCGCGGGCGTCGAAGGCCCGCGGATCGTCCGCCGGCTTCGCGCCGCGCCGGAGAAGGATTTCCGCCGTGGCGGTGAACCGCTCGGTGGTCCGGACGTCCAGCCCGCCGCCCCACCCCGGATAGAGACCCCCGCCCGGACCGAAGCCATGGCCAAGGTGGCCGAACCCGTGGCGGCCACCACCATGCCCTACGCCGTGACCGAAGCCATGGCCCCAACCGCCGAAAGCTGAGACGCCCCCGTAGGCGCCGACGGCGGAGACGTAGGCCTTGCGGTCGGTCGCCCGGTCGGCGAGCTCGAACCAGTCATAACCGCGCGCGAGCGTGAGTTCCGCCGCTCGATAGAGTAGCCCCACCTCCACGGTCTCGCGGGAGGTAAGCGTGTTGCCGGCGAAGGAGACGCGGAGACGATCCGGTTCGACCTGGGTGTCCGTGTAGCCCCCGGTCACTGACCCTCTGCTGACCTGCGGCTGGTAGGGGGTGACCGTGGCGCAGCCCGCCAGCAGGGCGGCGGCTGCCAGAAGCGCGGGGAAGTGAAGAGATCGTGTCATGTCGCGTCCCCGCGTCCGGCGCGGAGCTCCTGTGAAGCGAAGGGAAATCGGGGTTGGGCGGAGGTCAGTGGAGAACATTGAAGAGCTCCGGCGGCTTGCCGTAGCCGCGATGTTCGCCGCCGTGGCTCTCGCGCCTGTGATCATGGTCGCCGCGGCCGCCGCGACGCCACGCCTTGGCGCTGGCATCGGTCAGCAGCTTCGCGGTCCGGCCAGACGGCCTGGTCGGTGGTGCGCCTGTCGAATGGTCGCAGGCGTCGATGACCTTCATACGCGGCGTTGTCGTTGGGACACACCAGCAGGGGCATCGAGGTCCCGCGCGCCGAGACGCTGCAAGGCTTAGCGGGCATCGCGTTGGGGTCTCCGCGGCGTCGGGGGTGTCGCCCTGGGCGATCTTCTCGCTGGGTTTTAGGGCCTCGCATTGTGATTGAGGCGGCGAAGGCCAGGATCCGGCGATGTCGAAGAGGTCGTGGCTCACCGCTGCGCCGATGGCGCCCGTCATCCGGGGACCCGCCGCCGTCGCGGGCCTTCGGCCAGGATTGCTCGTGGAGCGTCTCACTTGGACTGTAACAGGCGCATCGTGCTCTGCTCCATGGCATGGGAAGTGTCGATGACGTTGAGGTTGGCCTCGTAGGCTCGCTGCGCCGCCTTGAAGTCGAGCGACTCGACAATGCTCTCGACGTTCGGGAGCTTCACATAGCCACTCGGATCCGCGGCTGGATGGCCTGGACTGTATTCCTTCTTGAAGGCCCTCGGATCAGGGTCGGTGCGCACCAGCTGCACGCTCGTGGAGCCGTCCTCGAGCTTGAGCGGCGCGAAGATCGGCATCTGCCGCCGGTAGGGATCGCCGCCGGGTGTGGAAGCCGTGGTCTGCGAATTCGCGATGTTCTCAGCGATGATGCGCATTCGGGCCTGCTGGGCGCGGAGCGCCACCGCCGCGATCGCCATTGGACCGCCTTCACCAACCTTGGTCATGAACAAATCCTCGGATGTGGGCCCCTTGGGTCCGGTTGAAAGGGGATGGTGCGCGCACAGCTGGTCATAGGCCGCCGCCTTCGGGGGATCGGCGCGGCGCATGCGAGACGGACACAGGCGCGCCTGCCGGCGGCTCGGCCATGTGCAGGTTCGGCCGGAAGGTGTGGGTGTGGTCCGCCTCCTCCAGCACGGGGCGGGGGCGCCTAGGACGGCGAAACTGGCTTGGCGATCCACCCGGCTCCAGCCGCCGTCACCGCGATCGGCGGCCTCCGGCCAGTCTCCACATAGACGCGCCGGCGCGCCGCCGCCATACGCGGGAGCTGCTTCCCGGAGCCGGATCCCCTTGGCTGACGACTGCTTCGTGGGGCCGGGTCGTCTCTTGCGGAAGACCGCCTGATGTCGCGCGCCGGCATGAACGGCTGTCGTCATGCCGGCGCGTCCAGTCACCTCCATAACGGGTGGGGGGCGGCGACCGGAACCCGCGTTCGGGAGGGGGACGAGCCCGAACGTGGGGGGACGGGGCAAAGGGTGACGCCGGCGTGACATTGAAGGTGTCACGCCGGCGGGTCCGGTCAGGTCCGTCGGGTATGCAAGGATCTGGCCGAACAGTGCTCCGCTGGCCACCGACGTGCGGCGGCGGCGTTCGGGGCGACGCCTGGCGCCCGAGGGCAAGCGGAATGGAACGGTAGTGCAAAGCAGGCGCGGCGACGCAACCCGACCGAGCCGGCGCGCGGCGAGGCCGCGAGACGCGGCCAGCGACGAATGGCGGGGCATGGCTGTGACTTCCCTCCGCGAACAAAACCAAGGCGACCGCCCGAGGGGCGATCAGGCTCTGGTTTACGCGCGAGGCGGTCGGTCGAGTCGGTGGGGATCGGCCGGCGGTGGCGGCAGGGCGGATTCCGAGCGCCAGCTCAGGGACTGACGTGCGGCGGTCCGGGCGACCTGGACCTCAGCCGGCATGGGGGCAATGTGGCCGGCGCAGCCGGCGCATGTGCGAGCGGGCGCCCTGATCGGAGCGCCTGCGCCGTCCCGACCGTTCACGGGCGAAGCCTGGAGGAACGCGGGTTCCGCCGCCTGAAGCTGCTCAACACCGACGGGCGCAGCTGGCGCGCCGGCATGCGCGAGCGGGCCGCAAGAGAGGCAGGTGCCGAGCAGGCAGAACGTGAAGATCGGAGTCAACAGGAGCCGCAACAACCCGCTTGCCGCGGG
Organism: Phenylobacterium sp.; assembly: GCF_004299445.1. Classification (GTDB taxonomy): domain Bacteria; phylum Pseudomonadota; class Alphaproteobacteria; order Caulobacterales; family Caulobacteraceae; genus Phenylobacterium. The sequence continues at coordinate 8,282 of NZ_SCTC01000018.1, forward strand.
CCTCGACAAGCGGCGCGTCCGCGTAGGCGGAGCTCCTCGCATCGTGACTGAAGCAGCAAACATACTAGGATAGTGCCTGCATTCCTGCCCCTGGGAAAGCGCCAATGCGCCGCCCTCGCATCGCCGACTTTAACGGCGCGTGAGCGCCGCGGCTGACTCCCAATCCGACACGTCGCCTTGCTGGTTCCCATAAGAGCGGTACGTTCCGACGCGGGCGTGGTTCTGCGACGCGATGTTGGGTCCGACCGCTGACGAGGGCGTGGAACAATACCGAGCCGAAGTCTGCCTCTATCAGCGTTACTGGGCGGCGTGGCCCTCGCTTGCGGAGCGGGGCGCGTTGAGGCCGCCGACGCGCGCTATCGCTTCACCATCCCGCCACGGTCCTACGCCGACGCCCTGATCGACCTGGGTCTGCAGGCCAACGTCTCGGTCCTGGGCACGGCAAGCTGCGGAACGGGGGGCCGGGCCGCCCTCACCGGCCGCTACACCCTGGACCAGGCGCTGGAGCAGTTGCTGGCCGGCGCGCCCTGCCGCTACCGCATCGTCGACGCCCGCACCGTGCGCATCTCGCCGGCCGCGCCGCCGCCACAGGCCCTGCCCGAGCGCGACCCCAGCCGGCCGCCTTCCATCGTCGCCGAGGTGGTCGTCACCGCCACCAAGCGCCCCGTCGCGCTGGGCCGGCTGCCCGCCGGCGTCAGCGCCATCTCGCGTGACCAGATCGGCGCCACCCGCGCCAACGACGTCGGCCAGACCGTGGGCCAGCTGGCCGGCGTGCTGACCACCAACCTCGGGCCTGGGCGCGATAAGCTCCTGATCCGCGGCCTGTCGGATGGCGCCTTCACCGGCCGCACGCGTTCCACCGTCGGCACCTACCTGGACGACGCCCCGGTCAACTACAACGCCCCCGACCCCGACCTGCGCCTTGTCGATATCGACCGGATCGAGGTGGTCCGCGGGCCCCAGGGCGCGCTCTACGGCTCGGGCGCGATAGCCGGCGTCTACCGGATCGTCACCACCAAGCCCGATCTGAAGGACTTCGAATTCGGGGGCTCGGCCACCGTCTCCCGCACCGAAGGTGGAGACGAAAGCCACGAGTTCGACGGCTACCTCGGCATCCCGCTGGTGAAAGACCACATCGCGCTGCGCCTCGTGGCCTACGAGGAGGTTCAGGGCGGCTACCTCGACGATGTGAATCTGCAGGTGCGCAACGTCGACCAGACCCGCCGCGACGGCGGCCGGTTGGCGCTGCGCATCCGCTTCAACGACAGCTGGCGGCTGGACGCCCACGCCGCGATGCAGAACTTGCGTTCGGACGACACCCGGTACGTCACCTCGGCCATGAGCGCGCCCGGCGCCCCCAGCGCGCGCCGCAGCCAGATCCGGGAGACCCACAACAATGACTTCTCCTACGCTGGCGTCACCACCCACGGCGAGTTTGATTGGGGCAGCGTCACCTCGTCGACCAACTACGTGCGCCACGTCTTCTCGAGCCAGTTCGACGCCACCGTCGGGCTGCGCGAATTGCCCACGGCCAACCTGACCGACCTCGGCGCCTACGTGGAAGCCACGCGGTCGAACATCGTGGTGCAGGACCTGGTCGTCCGTTCGTCGGACAGCGGGCGCTTCAACTGGCTGGTGGGGGCCAACGCTGCGCGGACGGTCGACCGGACGCCTTCGCGACTGGATGCCCTGGGTTCGCTGGGCGCGGCCACGGCCTACGCCGAAGACCGCAAGGATCGCCTGGCCGAGGACGCCCTCTACGGCGAGGCAACCTACGATCTCGGCAGTGGCTGGAGCGTCACCGCGGGGGGGCGTCTCTTTCAGACGCGCGTTCACACGACCGCCGCCGTGGTGGTGACCTTCTCCGGCGAGCGCGCGTTCGACCGCAAGGACAGCTTCGACGGGTTTTCGCCCAAGCTCTCGGTCCAGCGCGAGTTCGACAACGGCGACCTGATCTACGGCCTGATCAGCGAGGGATACCGGCCCGGCGGCTTCAACTCGTCGGGGTTCTTCCCGATCCGAGCCGAACGCGCCGTGTTCGCACCCGATCGACTGCGGAACTTCGAGACCGGCGTGAAGCTGCGCCGCATGGAGGGCCGCCTCGCCGTCCGGGCCGCCGCCTACTACAGCGACTGGTCCAACGTGCAGACCGATCAGTACCGGGCCTCTGGCCTGCGGTTCACGTCCAACGTCGGCGACGCCCGCATCATGGGGCTGGAGGGGGAACTCAGCTACGAGTGGCGGTGGGGCCTGACCGTCGCGTTCAACGGCCTCGTGTCCAACTCGTTCGTTCGCAACTTCAATCCTGATTTCGCGAGCCGGGTGGCCAACAACCTGCCGGGCGTGCCCGACACCTCGGGCGGCATCCTGGCCGTCTACGAGCGCGCGCTGAACGACCGGTTCTCGCTGCGGCTCGTTGGCGAGGCCAGCTACGTGGGCCGCTCCCGCATCAGTTTCGACGCCGCCTCGGCGGCCCGCACCGACAATTACCTGCGCTCGAAGCTGGCGGCCGAGGTCTCCGCCGACCATTGGCGGCTCACCGCCTTCGTCACCAATCCCTTTGACTACGACGCCGACACCTTCGCCTACGGCAACCCGTTTAGTTTCAGTGGCCCCCGAGGTGTACGGCAAGCGACCCCCCAGCGCCCCCGCACGCTGGGTCTGCGACTCGCCACCACATTCTGAAAACACCCTAAGGCCGCCCCATCGGCGAACAGATGCTTCACCCAACGCCAGCGCTTGCGGATGCCGTCCAGGATGACCTGGACGCCGACGCTGTCGGAGATGTCGGCCGAGGTCACGTTGAACATCAGCCGCCCGTCAGTATCCACGGCGATGTGGCGCTTGCGCCCGACGATCTTCTTGCCGGCGTCATAACTTATTTGCGCACCAGGGGCCGGAGCCTTCACTTCCAGAGCTGCAGCCTATCGACTGCCGCGCCCGCCTCATCCCCGTCGCGGATAGCCGGGCTCACCGCCTGTTGCCGCGAAACCAGGCGCATCGGGTGTTGCCGCAGGCCCATCCGTAGGGACCCAGTTGGGTTTTGGAAACCTCGGCTCTATCAAACGAGCCGACGTCTATTTCTGGCAGCCATCGTCAACTGGCTACCGGACGTAACGTACTGGTTCAACGCCATATTAACCTTGTCATATACTTCGCACAGGTTCGACTCGAACCACTTTCCCCGCATAAACATTACGCTTAGGCCCGTTAGTTCAGCGCTGTGGCGTAGCAGCGTCCCTCGTCTTCCCGGCTCTATGGCGAACGACTCCGTATCGCTTGAGAAGAACCGGCCAGTCCTAAACGACAACGATCGGCCCGGTTCAAAAGCGCTGATCGTCGCCCCGATATTCCGGCGCTTATTCGGGTTAAATCCAATCATCAGCGTGACCTCTTCCCCTAGGCCGGCGACGCCGACGACATCGCGACAGGGATTCCACTTGCGATAGGATCGGAAGTCGCAGAGGGCGCGCCAGACTTTCATGGGGGGCGCGGCGATTTCGATCTCAGTGTCGATCATCATAACGGCGTCTCTTTGGCCAGATCAGGACGCGGGCGGCCCCGGTGATGCATTCGGTGGACACGGGAATCCGACCGCTGCGCGCTGCGTCGAACGCCCTCCCCGTGTCGACCGTCCACCTGGTCCACACCTCGTAGAAGATGCGATGGTCCGCATAGAAGGTGCAATGTGTCCGCGCGCACGGGCTCCGCCGCCCGTGGCCGGCGGAGCGATCCGCCCACGCTCTGGACCTCGCCAGCTTGCCCACGAGACTGCCTGCGCCGACGAGCTGACGGCGGGGTTCCTCTCCGGTCTCTTCGGCCGTTCAAGGTTCCCCCTCGATCGGGCGTTTCCCGGTGATAGCCGGGCTTGCGGTCGCCGCCTACCTGCTGCTGGCCGCGCAATGCGAGTGGAAGGTCTGTCTGATCTCCTGATCGCCATCCTGGCTGGGGCCATCCCTGCGCGCTCGCTCGCCGTCAATCGGCAGCCTAGTCCGAACGGTGACCTAGTTGGCTTGAGCGCGGCCTTAATCAAGATTCCAAAGGTGCGTAACATGAGCCAAAGACGCATCGGGTAGTCTGTCCGGTTCGTGCTGGTGAATGGAGGCGTTATGGAACAGCCGGCTGTCACGATCTCGATCGCCATCCTCCGCATCGGCGATGGCTGGCGTGTGATCTCCGATGGGGGATCGGTGGGAGACTTTCCCTATAGGGTCGACGCGGAAGAGGCGGCGCTGAGGTTCGCCGCGGCGGCGGAAGGGAGAGGACGACGCGTTGAGATCCTTCTCCAGCACCCTGGCGGTGAGTTGCGAAGCTTCGCCCGGAGTAATCCAGTCCAACAACCACCAGCGGCCGGCGGCTGAAAGTCTTGCGATTCAGAGACCGAGGCGTGGCCCAGGCTCCGTCCTCCAGCAAAGTTCTAGGTGTCTCCATCTAACGAGCGCATGATCCGGCTGTGTAATCGGGAGCGGGATCATGGTGGCGTCGCGTGTCCGTTCCGGCGCAGTCTTGGTAATCACGACTGGAATGCTGGGCGCCTGCGCGACCTACCCCCCCGCTCAGCAGCGGATCGCCTACTATGTCGTTCCCTGCGACACGCCTGGCGCCATCGTCACGGGCGCGCCGGCTTCGTCCCCTTCCATCGCGCCCGCCCCAGTGGAGGCGGCGCCGTCTGACAACGCCGCGAGGGCTTCAGCGGGCGCCGCACCGCCCCCGCCGGTCTGTATAGTCGCTGCCATGCGCCCCCCTGCATACGCGTCGTCGCGCTACTATCCGTCCGGCTACTATGGCCGATCCTATTACGCCCGCCCGGTCAGTTCGTTTGGGTTCGGATACTACGGCGGCGGGTCTCACGGCGGCGGAGGCCGTCGTGGCGGCGCGCACAGTGGTGGGGGCCATCACGGCGGGGGGCGCCACTGACGATGGCCTGTCCTTGCAAAGTCCGTGCGTGCGCACGCTCTGTCCGACGGGTCTTGGCGGCCCGTCTCTCCGCCGCGACGCCCGCCGCCCAGTACGGTCGCGGACAGTCAGGGCGACCCGGCCAGGGAAGGCCGCCGGCCTCCCGCGCCCGGGCGGCCCGCCTCCCGGGTCTCGACCAGCTGTCCCGTCGCCCGGACAAGCTCCGGTCAATATGAGCGAAATCTACGGCGTTGGCGTCGTCCAAGCCATCGATGTCCCCGGTGGACGGGTCACCATCGCCTACGAGCCCATCGAGGGCGTCAACTGGCCCGCTGGCGCCATGCCGTTCCAGGTTGCCAAGGCCGCGTTGCATGAAGGTGTCGTGTCCGGCGAAAAAGTCCGCTTCCGGCTGGAGACTCAGCAGATTGCGGATCCGAAGCCCTTCACGCCCGGCCAGAGCCAGCAGAGGCTAACGCGCTCCGATCGGCCCGTGGCCGCAAACGGGCGCAGCGAGTGACAATGAGAGCCTCGTATTCAAGGAGAACCGCTATCAGAGCGCTCTTGGGATTCTTGCTCGCTTTTGGCCTGTCGGCCACGGCGCAGGCCGCGGCGAACTCCGCCGAACAAGAGACCATCGCCACAGCGCGCATTGAACCGTCGTCCACCAATGCGGCGGTCATGCCGACGCCCTTCGTCGCCAAACACCCCGCGTCCGGCCGCGACGCGGCCGAACGCGCCGCGGGCCCGATGACGGCGAACGCGCAGATCGACGCCTACCTCCGCGCCTCCCCCACGACACCCTGGGAGGACGCCGAGGCCCTCGATCGGCAGGAGGACAGGCCAGCGCGGCAGATCCACGGTCAGGTTGGAGTCGCCGTCGGCACCGGCGGTTACCGTAGCGCCTACGTCCAGAGCGACATTCCCGTCGGGCGCGACGGGAATCTGAGCATCTTCGTGCAGGAAACGCAGTTCGGGCGGGGCCATGGCCATGGCTATGACAGCGGATACGGCTATGGCGCGCAGTCAGGCCGATCGCTGGGCCTGAGCCTGGATCTCAGCGGACCGGCGCGGGCGGCCGGTTGCCGGCAAGATTCCTGGGATCGCACCGCTCAGCGGGGTGAGCCTAGTCAAAGCCGACTCAACAGGTGCGTCCGCCCCGGACGACCGTTCAGGGGCGGGAACGAACCTTGAGCCTATCTGTGGAACCCGTCGGCGCGGCGCGGCCAGCGCCGCTGGTCACAGGCGAATTAACGCGGTAGCTGAAAGCTCCGACCCAACCACCGAAAGAGAAACCGGTCCGGCCTGAGGTGAGGGTGAAGTGAGTCACGCCCGTCACGGCTCCTGATGGGAGGCGATCTGAAGCTAGCGCATTCGGACCTTCGCCGGCGCGTGGCCGCGGTTCGTGGTCGCCGTTGACGGGCCTACGCTGCTGTCCTGATTGCCGCATCGCGGGGCCTGACAACCCTGTGGCGGGTCGGCCACTTCAGATCCTTAAACCGCCAACCTGAACTCGATTTCACGTCCAGGACACCTGAGTCGCCCGGGGGCCACGATACTCACTGTGGCGTCACTTTCCTCCCTCTCCAGGAGCGAGGAACCCAGTAGATCATGGATGGACTTTTCCGATGAAGACAATCGTCAGCGCCGCCTTGCTCAGCGTGCTCGCGCTCGCCGCTGCTCCTGCCTCGCAAGCCCAGGAGTGGTCGGGACTCTACATCGGCGCGCAGGCCGGAGCTGGCTTCCAACGTAACAAGGACAAGGAATCGATCCGCTTCGACACGGACTTAAACGGCGTCTCGGGCAATCAGGTGAATAACGCCGCAGGCGCTAACGCCTTTTCGCCTGGCTTCTGCAACGGCGCAGCCACCACCCCCAACACCGGCTGCCGCAAGCATGACGGCGGATTCGAGTTCGGTGGACGGGTCGGATATGATCGGCAGTTCGGCTCCATCGTCGTCGGCGCGGTCGGGGAAGCCACCCGCACCCAGGTGCAGGATAGCGTCACCGCCTTTTCCACCACGCCGGCAGCCTACACCATGACCCGTGAACTGGACGGCCTGTTGGCCGCTCGAGCGCGCGTGGGTTTCGCCAGGGGACGCAACCTGCCTTATGTCACCGGCGGCTACGTCAGGGGCAAGATTGACCGCCAGTTCAGCACCACCAACACGGCCAACACCTTCGCGGCCCGCGGTGGCGGCAAGAGCGCCGATGGCTGGCAACTTGGCGCCGGGGTCGAGCGCAGACTCACGCAACAGGTAAGCCTGGGGGTGGAATATCTTTACACCAACCTGAAGGATGACGGCTATCGGGTTCGGGCGAGCGGCGGGCCAGCTGGCGGACCGTTCACCGCGGCAAATCCGTCCGGCACCGACTTCAGTCGCAGCCAGGAACATTTCAAGGTCCAGGCGGTCCGTATGACCGCGGCCTATCGGTTCTGACCGGCGGCAGGGGGCGGACGTTGGGTCTCGCCCCCTGCGGCACGATCGATGCCGAGCGGCGTAAGCTTTGGCTTTTATCGAGCGGTTGCTCCCGGTTCGCTCGCCTTGAGCCTGGATTGACGCCCGAAGTCGAGTCGCTTGCACCTCGGCCCCACGACGGTGCTCAGCGATTCTGATGCACATGAACCCGATTTCATGTTCAGAACACGTGATTGGCCATCGGGGACGGTATCCATTGTGAAGTCGCCTTGTGCGATGAGTCGAGCCTTCCCCGCCCGTCCGACCCTTACCGGCACGCGCTATCCCCTTGGCGCGCCGGTCAAGCCCGCCGGCTGCGATCCCCCCTCGCAGCCGGCGGCCAACTTGTCGCACCATTTCCAAAGCAACGCCTGCGTTAAGCTTCGAAACCAGTTGGCAGTCAGCCGTAGAGGGGTCGCCAATGAAGCTGTTGATCATCGAGGATGACGCCGTCACCGCAGGCTACGTTCAGCGGGGCCTGGCTGAGCTAGGCCATGCCTGTGACCACGCGGCGACCGGGCTCGATGGTCTGACGGCCGCACTGACCAATACCTATGACGCGATCATTCTCGATCGCAACCTGCCGCAACTCGATGGTCTGTCCGTCCTGCGAGCCTTGCGGGCAGAGGACAACAAGACCCCAGTCCTGGTGCTCAGCGCGCTTGGGCAAGTCGATGACCGCGTGCAGGGGCTGAACGCCGGCGGCGACGACTATCTGACCAAGCCGTTCTCGTTTCACGAACTGATGGCCAGGATCGCCGCGATCATGCGGCGGGGCGGTGGCGGGGCCGCCGAGACAACCGTGCTCCGGGTCGCCGACTTGGAACTGGATCTGCTGAGACGCACGGCGACACGCGGCGGGCGTCGAATAGATCTCCTGACAAAGGAATTTCAGCTGCTCGAGTACTTCATGCGGCACGCGGGGCAGGTGGTGACGCGCACGATGCTATTGGAAGCCGCCTGGGACTACAGCTTCCACCCGGGCACGAACGTCATCGACGTCCATATCAGTCGCCTCCGCGCCAAGATTGAGCAGGAGACCGAAACCCCCTTGCTCCATACCGTCAGAGGGGCCGGATACCAACTTGATGGGCAATAGCTGGCGGACACGGCGTCAGCCTCATGCTGCAGCGTTTCGTGGCGCGCTGTGGATAACGCTCATCGCGGTCGCCACCACGGTCGCCGCCCTGAGCCTGCAGCATCTTCAGACGGCGAAGCTTCTTGATCTGGAGCTCAAGCACCTGGTCGAGGGCGAGTTGGAGGCGCTGACGGCGAGGCACCGGGACAACGGCTCGGCTCGCTTGGCGACCTACATTGATCAGCAACTCACGTCCGGCTCCAGGCGGGGCGTGGTCTATATGCTGGCTGGCGCCAACGATCAGCGGCTCGCCGGCAACGGCTTGGCTTGGCCGAAGGGCGCGCGCGAGGGCGTCGTTACAATATTTGAAATTCCAGTAAAGACAGACAATGGGCCCCGAGTTGAACGTGTGGCCGGAGAGGCAAGGTGGCTCGGGCCGAACCGTCGTCTACTGGTGGGGCATCTCGCCGACAGCCGCATAGCTCTAGGGCGAAAGTACTGGATCTCTTTGATCTTGTCGGTCGCCATCACGGCGGGGCTGAGTCTGACGCTCGGCTGGTTGGTGAGCCGTCGGGGTCCGAGCTTCATCACGCAGGTCGCCAAGACAGCCGACCGGTTCCTCGCCGGTCACCTCGATGAGCGCCTTCGGGTCTCTGGCCGCGATGACGAATTTGACCGCCTCTCTGAGGTCGTGAACGCCTGCTTCGAGGAAATCGAATGCATGGTCGGCTCGCTGCGGGCAGCCACCGACGGGCTGGCGCACGACTTGAAGACGCCTCTGACCCGCATAAAGGCTCGCATCGAACTTGCAGCCCTGACAGGCCAATCTTCATCCGAAAGCGAGGTCTTGGCGCAGACCGCTGCGGACCTGGACAGCATCCTAGAGTTGATGAACGGATTGCTGGCGCTGGCGCGCGCCGATGCGGCAAGCGCGCAGAGTTTCGAAGCCATCGACTTAGCCGTCGTGGTCCAAGATGCGCTGGATCTCTACACGCCCGTGGCTGAGGACAGGAATTGTCGCTTGGTCGGTGAGCTAAGGGCCGCGCCGATGCAGGGTATCCGTGCATTATTGCTGCACATGACGGCCAATCTAATCGACAACGCCATCAAGCACTCTCCGACAGGCAGCAGCATCATCGTCTCGACTTATAGCCAAGGCGGCTCAATTCATCTGTCGGTCGCCGATAATGGCCCCGGCATCCCGTCTGAGCACAGAGGCCTCGCCCTTCGACGCTTTGGCCGCCTTGACGAGAGCCGATCGACGCTGGGCAGCGGGCTCGGCTTGGCCCTCGTGCAAACGGTCGCCAGGGTGCATCGGGGGCAATTCACTTTGTCCGACAATCATCCTGGATTGGTCGCCGAGCTCAGCTTCAACAGGCGGGCCAACTGACCTGACCAAGTTTCGGCCGGGTGTCAGCTGACCTGGCGCCTCGCTCGATGAAGCGGAATTCATGTCGGCGCCATGATCCCATGATGTCGCTCTGTGAGGGTGTGATGCACCCAGTCTTGCGCTGTTCATAAGTTTGGCGGGAACCTTCCCATGAAATCCAGGTCTGACTTGGGCTACGGGTGGAGGCGCCTATCTTCGACGGCAGTTCCTCTTCCCGTACGATTTGGGGGGCGAATGCCCGGCCGGAGCCGCTTCGTGACCGATATCGCCGTTGCCCCGCACGGTCGCAGCTGGGCCGTCAAGCACAACGGCGGCTTTCTCGGATATGCGAAAAGTGAGTCGGAAGCGATGAAACTTGCCCAAGGGCTCGTCGATTGGATCATGGATCAAGGCCGTGCGGTCACGCTGGCGAACGGAGAGATGCCTACCGCGCCAGCTGTTCCCGGGCCAGCGCCGCGAAAAGCAGCGCGACCGCCACCGCCGTTATGTACGCCCCACGTATAGGCGATCCTCGTCGCTAAGGATGAATGACCACCTCGCAAATCGGCGGCGCCTCGCTTCTCCCCCCAAGCGGGGCGCTCCTCAGGAGATTTAGATGACCGACACCGGCCTTTCTTCCTCAGCCCGCCGCGAACAAGGTTTGATTTGCCCAGCCTGCCGGGTCGATCTGGTGATGACCGATCGTCAGGGCATCGAGATCGACTATTGCCCAAAGTGCCGAGGGGTCTGGCTTGATCGCGGCGAGCTCGACAAGATTATAGAGCGGAGCGCCGCCTATGAGGCCGGCTCACCCCTGCCCCAAGCGGCTCCCGAGCCCCCCACAACGACGCCAGGCTACGGCCGACCTTGGGATGGAGGCCGCTCCGCGGAGCACGGCGGCGGCCACGGCTGGAGCAAACACGGCGGTGGGGGGCACGGCGGTCGCCGTCGCGGTTTCCTGGGCGACCTTTTCGATTGAGACGTCAGGTCCCGCTTTGCGCTTTGGCAACCCGTGGCGCACAGTGAGCACAAACCACATTATGGCGTTCAGCCGCCCGCGCGAGCCCCGGCCCTTTGGGCAATGAGGCAAATTCTGACGGTGCGAGCGATGGGCTGCGTAGGGTTTGCGCTGAGCCTGGTGGCGGCCCCAGCCGCTGCCGCCGAAGAGCCAGCAAGCCTGGCCGCCGTGTTCGACAATACCATCGTATCAACCTACGGCGATGGACGTAACGCCAAGCTTTGGCTGGACCGGGACGGACGCTATCGTGGCCTTGGCTAGTCGGGCGACGCCTCAAGTGGTCATTGGACAATCAAGCGCGACAAGGTTTTGACCTGCCCCCCGCTCTCCGCCCTTCGCTGACGTTCCCTTCGCCAGTTGGGATGAGGCAGAACCTCCCTATCGGCTCTATCCCGGAGATGAGCTGGAGCTGACCGTCCCCTCCGCGCCAGAGCTGAACAAGACCCTGCTCGTGCAGCCCGACGGCCGGATCACCGCTCCACTGCTGGGTCCGGTGATGGTCGCTGACCTCCCGGTGCAGGAGGCTGCAGCCCGTCTGTCCGAAGGCTATGCCGCCCAGCTCCTGCGACCGGCCGTGAGTTTGAATGTCAAGGCCGCGCCAATTCGCGTGTTCGTCGGCGGCCAGGTGGACAAGCCCGGCGTCTACGAGATGGTGGGCGACATGACCGCGATGCAAGCGCTGATCATGGCGGGTGGAGTACGGCCTTCGGCGCGTGGCGGCGAAGCCATCGTCATTCGCCGTGGGGCCGATACCGTGGCGATGGTTCGCCGGGTTGATCTGGCGCGGGTGCTGCGCGATCCGTATGGCGATGCGATCCCGTTGCGCCGGCTGGATATCATCTACGTGCCGCGCTCGCGCATCTCCGGGCTCGGGGAACTGATGCAGCAACTCCGTGGGCTGCTTCCGTTCCAGTTCACCTACGCGCTCTCGCCGACCTTCCGCGGCTATTGAGCAGGAGCTACACCTTCGTCGCGGCCGGAGAGCGACGTGGCCGCGCTTCAAGCTGAGCAACCGGTAGCGGGCTTGGTCGTTACGCTGATGCCCGAGCACGGCCAACCCCGTGCAACTGTGGTAACTGACCGTTGCGTCGGACCATGACGCTCCACCCATCCGTGAGCCCATCATGCCGCCTGAATTGGACCTGCGATCAATGCGGGTCGCCGCTCTCCTGAACACCTCAAGTGGGGCCTGCGACGCGTCATCTCGCGCAGCGCTACTTGCGATCCTCCAAGACGCAGGCATTGAGCCGACGATGGTCTGGGACGTTGCGGGCAGTGAGGTCGATCGAACCCTGGACGCGGCTACCGAGTCCGAGGTCGATGTCCTCATTCTGCTCGGCGGCGACGGGACCATACGCTCGGCGGCGCAACGCAGCAGCCGCGATGGTCCCCTCTTGATGCCGCTGCCGGGGGGCACCATGAACATGCTGCCCAAGGCGCTCTATGGCGCACGAGCCTGGCGACAGGCGCTGGCGGACACCCTCGAGGCACCCGTCATCCAGCCGGTCCACGCCGGGCAGGTCGGAAGCCATCGGTTCTTCGTCGCGGGCGTATTCGGGAGCGCCTCGCTTCTGGCCGAGGCCCGTGAATCGGTTCGCGAGGGCGACGTTATGGGCGCGCTCGGACAGGGCGTCGCCGCGATAAGGCAGGCGCTGGGCCATGAACTCGGCTACCGGTTCGAAGGCGAGGCCGCCTCCAAGGCGGAAGCTGTGGTGGTTCTCTGTCCGCTGCCGCCGCAAGAGGCCGATATCGAGGTGCTGCTGGAGGCTGCGGCGATCGACATAGAGGGGGCGGGCGACGCGGTCCGTCTGGCGGTCATGTCCGCCTTTCGGGACTGGCGCGCCGATGAGACCGTCACCCACGCCCGCCTTGGAAGCTTGGAGATCAGCTCCGATGATCCCATCCCTGCAATCCTGGATGGCGAACGGTTCACCCTCGGCCGGTGCGAGCGCGTGACGCAGGTCCGGGAAGCCTTTTACGCCTTACGGCCGGCGACCGAGGCTAAGCCTGAACGTGACGCATCTTGATGATCCGGTGCTTGGTGAGTGCGCACCGGTTCTGTCGCATTCGCGAGCGAGGCGCAGCCGGCGAATTTCGAGTGTCAGCGCACCGCAAATTAACCCCGCCCACGGCCAGCCGCATCGCCGCGCCGCCCCGACCTCGGCTTCACGATGGCAGCATGCCGTGAGTTGGGGAAAAGAAAACCTCAAGCCCCGCACCCGGACCGCTCATGGATAGCTTGGTTTCCCTCGCCTCGGATCCCGCCGCCTGGGCTGCGCTCCTTACCCTCATCGTGATGGAGGTCGTGCTTGGGATCGACAACCTTATCTTCATCTCGATCCTCACCAACAAGCTCCCGGAGGATCAACGGGCAAGGCGAGACGCATCGGGATCGGTTTGGCGCTCGGCATGCGCCTCGCGCTGCTGGCCACGCTCGCCTGGATCGTCGGGCTGACGGCGCCGGTCTTCTCCTTGCCTTTCTCGCCGCAGCCGGACGCCTCTGGGCGTGCGCCGTTCGACTTGAACTTCTCTTGGCGCGACCTGATCCTGATCACCGGGGGCCTGTTCCTGGTCTGGAAGGCCACGAGGGAAATCCACCACAACGTGGATCCCGACCCTTCGCCGGGGGCCTTGATCCCTACCAGGCAGGCCGCGGTCAACTTCGGCGCCGCCATCTTCCAGATCATCCTGCTGGACTGCGGATTCCGACGTGACCTGCCCCCCGCTGGTCCCTCGGTCAGTATGAGAGCCCTGGGGGTTGATAGTTGATCTCCAGCGCCCGCGGGGTTCAGCCACACCGCTTCCGGGGTCAGTCCGCCGTGCGCCGAGTGCGGGCGCACGTGGTTGTAGTCGAGCCGCCAGCGCTCGATCACGGCGCGGGCCTCGGCCAGGCTTCCGAAGACCTCCTCGTTCAGACACTCGTCGCGCAGCTTGCCGTTTAAGCTCTCGACGAAGCCGTTCTGCTGCGGCTTGCCGGGCGCGATGTAATGCCAGTCGACGCCGATGCGGTTGTCCATTCCAGCATCGCCCGGCTGGTCATCTCGGTCCCGTTGTCGCTGACGATGGTGAGTGGGTTGCCACGCCGGGCGATCAGGGCGTCCAACTCGCGGGCCATGCGATCGCCGCCGATCGAGGTGTCGACGACCAGGGCCAGGGCCTCGCGGGTGAAGTCGTCGACGATGCACAGGATCGGAAAACGCCGACCCCAGCTGAGCGTGTCGGCGACGAAGTCCAGGCTCCAGCGCTGGTTCGGCCCATCCGGCAGCGCCATCCGCGCCCGCGTGCCGGTGGCGCGCTTGCGGCCGCGGCGCCTGCGCACCGCCAGGCCCTCCTCCCGGTAGAGCCGGAAGAGCTTCTTCTTATTCATGCTGACGCCTTCACGCTGCAGCAGGATGCCGAGGCGCCGGTAGCCGAAGCGGCGTCGCTCCGCCGCCAGCCCCCGCAGCCGCTCGCGCACGTCCGCATCGCCCGGCTGGGCCGCGCGGCGCACCGTCTTGGGATCGACCTGGACCAGCCCGCAGGCGCGCCTCTGCGAGAAGCCGCGCTCCGCCATCAGGCGAAGCACGGCCGCCCTGCGCGCCGCGGGCCCGATCAGTTTTTTCCCAGCAGGTCCTTCAGCGCCGAGACGTCCAGCATCGACTCCGCCAGCAGCTTCTTCAGCCGACGGTTCTCGTCCTCCAGGGCCTTCAGCTTCGTGGCGTCCGACACGCTCATGCCGCTGTACTTGGCTTTCCACCGGTAGAAAGGTCTCCTCGCTGATCCCGTGCCGCCGACAAACCTCCGCCGTCGGACTCCCGGCCTCCTGCTCCCGCAGCACGCCAATGATCTGCGCCTCGTTGAACCTGCTCTTCTTCACGTCCGTCTCCTTGGATGACGGACTCTCATTCAAACCGAGGGATCAGGAAGGGGGCAGGTCAGTGCGACAAAGCAGCGGGCGCGGGGCGGCAAGTCGGAATGACGCCACTCCTACCGTCGTTTCGAGCGAGAGATCCGGTTGGCGTCGGGTGCGGTTGGTGAGACATTGGCCCAGGGCTCGCCGCAGGGAGCGCCGGTCTTGAGGCGTTGCGACCGGCTACAGTTACGAGCGAGCGAAAGGACGTCGCGGTTGGGTAGGCATTCGCAGGGTGGCTGGCGTGGCGGTGATAACATCCCGTTCTCCGGTTCCACGCAAGGCGGCAGGCCAGGAGCGCGCAGGCCCCGGATGCGGCGCGTTGTCTGGGTTCTCGCGGGCGCCGCGCTGATCGCCTGGTCGCTGCTGGCGTGGTTCGCCTACGAGGTTGCGGACGGCGTGACGGCCTGGCTGAAAGCCAATAGCGCACCAACTCTGGACAGCGCCAAAGACCTCGCCACCTTGAGCGGCGTGGGCAAGGAAGCGGCCTTGGTCTTCGAAAATATGGGCGGGGCCGGTCTGGTAGGTCAGGGCGCCGATCTGTTGCGGGGCATCGCAAAGCCGGTCATCGTGGTGATCTGGGCCTTGGGCGCGGTCTTCCTCGTCCTTGCTCCCCTTGTCCTCTCAAGGTTGGGGGGCGTTCTCGCCGCCTCAAGAAGAGGCGGCTCACACCACTAACCGCTATGCTCGGGCCACGAGCTTGGCGACATCGCCGGGGTAGAGTCTCCTGTCCGCCGCTCCCAGAAGATCCTTCAGCGCCGACACGTCCAGCATCGACTCCGCGTTGCGCACGCGGAGCACATTCGCCCATTGCTTCCAGAGCCAGGCCTCCGCTTCTCCGCCGTTCGTGCCGTCGACCAGGTTGGTTTCGGTGTGCATCAACTGAAGCTTGTACCGATCATGGTACTGCCGCGTGGTCTAGTCGTAACCGAACACCTCGCCCGCAGCCCACGTGCGGCCCTCCGGCGCGACCCTATGCTCATTCGTCACGTAGTAGTCGGTTCCCATGATGCAGTGATGGCGAAGGCTGCGTTCGAGGAAGAACTGATATTCCGCTTCCCTCATGCCCTTGTCCCAGAGGTAAATGTAGGTTTCTGAATCGACCCGGCGACCGTAGTTCAGGCCCAAGGATAGGAACCGATGAGCATTCCGAATCTCGGCCGCGCGGATTGCCGCCGGGCTGTCGGCATGGAAGTACTCCGAACTCTCAGACTGCACGAAGAAGGCGTCGGGCCTCACCTTGAGGATCGTGTCCATGGCCGTCCAGGTGCTTGAGCGCCGTGACGAAGCCGAGGTCGGACGCCAACTGCTCGTTCCACCACCCGTAGAGCGCTGAGAAGCTGGCGCAGACGAACATCTCGTTTACGGACGATTGGGTCTAGAGTTCGGCTTTGGGCGCCCGGCGGACGCGCGTGTCCGCTAAACGGCAACCGTCTCAATGCGCGGAGAATCGAGAAGTTCGAAGCTACGGTGGAGATCATGATGCGGCGCGGCGCCAAGTCCGCCGATGATCCGGCGGCGTTCGCCGCCCCCGCTGTGTCCTGGAGAACCCGGGGGCGCGCATCCAGCGGCCGCCGCCGCGCGTCTGACCCGCGGCCGCGCCTCAAGGGTGGTAACCGTCGCCGTCGGGGCAAGCCTCACGCTCGGTCTGGATGGTGACATGGAGCAGTTTGTAGTCGTCGCGCAGGCGACTTTCCACGGCCTTGCGCACCACTTCCCCGTCGGCGCCGTCGGCGAGAACCACGTGGACCGAGGCGCTGGCCTGGTCTGCGCCGGACACCCAGACGTGGAGATCATGCACGCCAGAGACCCCGGGCGTGCCGATCATCGTCTTGCGAATGTCTGCCAGGACGGCGCCGCGCGGCGTGCTCTCCAGGAGGATGTTGGTGCTGTCGCGAAGTAGAATCCAGGTCCGGGGCAGCACCCAAAGACCGATGGCGATGGCGACGATCGGGTCCACCCAGGGCCATCCCGTGAAGCGGATGACGAGTGCGCCGACGATGACGCCGAGCGAGCCCAGCATGTCCGCCCAGACCTCGAGATAAGCGCCCTTGATGTTGAGGCTCTTGTCCTTGCCTCCCGCCAGCAGCCGCATGGAGATGAGGTTAATTCCGAGCCCGAGGACGGCCACGATGAGCATCCCCGTCGACTGGACGGTTTCGGGCGTCACGAGACGGCGGATCCCTTCGACCAGCACGTATAGCGCTACGCCGAACAACAGCAGGGCGTTGAAAGCTGCAGCCAGGATCTCGAAGCGACGATAGCCGAAGGTGCGGCGCTCGTCGGCGGGCTTCGCGCCGATGCGGATCGCCACCAGGGCGATGGCCAGGGCTGCGGCGTCGGTGAACATGTGCGCTGCGTCGGACAGCAGCGCCAGGCTGTTGAAGATGAAGCCCGCCGCGACCTCAGCGATGAGGAAGGTGCTGGTCAGCGCCAGCGCGATCGTCAGCCGCCGGCTATTGGTGGCCGCGCCGGCATGATCGTGGCCTGCACCCATGGTCAGCTCCCTTGCTCAGCGGATCGTTGCAGACCAACGTTTGAATCGGCCAATCGCCCCGCAATGCTCCGGTATCATGAACATCGCATTCGGATGCCGTTCATTCCGGCTGTGAACCCATACAGCCGCTCTCGTGTTAATTGCCGGAAGGAGGACGTGATGGCCCGCACAAAGTTCGTCAAATTCGCTCCGCTCTTCGCCGCGGGACTCGCCGGCCTGGCCTTGGCCGGATGCTCCACATACGGCGCCGGCGACTACGGATACTACGGTCGCTCATATCCGAACGCGTCCTACCGGGCGCCCTATAGCCACGGTCGGGGCGCGATCTACACCGCGCCCTACGGTTACGATCGTGGCCACGGCTATTCGCGCGGCTACTCTAGCGGGCACAATGGCTTCGGTCATCTGGGCGGCCGCCGGCATTGAGTTCGCCGTCCGGTCGCTGTCGGATGAGCCGAACGGCCGGGATGGTATGCTGCATGATCAGGGGTCCGGCGCCCGGCCCAGCATGCCTACACCGCCGATCCTATCTGTGCCGGGTTCGGTGAAAACCGACGCAACGGCCGCCCTGGCGATATGCGGGGTCCGGCGGAAGCCGTTGCTCGCGGCTCAGCGCAACCGCTGTGCGGTCTTCCGGCTGCGCTAAAGGCTCCACCGGAGGTGCTAATCGTCGAAAAGGCCGCCGAGAAAGCCGCGCCGGCGCCCGCCGTGGCGCCCGCCGCCGTGCTTGCCGCCCCCGTGTCCGCCGCCATGCTGCCCGGAATAGCCTCCGTCCCAGGGCTGCCCATAGCCCGGCGCCGGGCTGGCGGGCGGCTCAGGAAACGCCTGCGGCGAGGGAGCCCCGGTCTCGTAGGCGGCGCTGCGCTCGATAATCTTGTCGAGTTCGCCCCGATCGAGCCAGACCCCGCGGCACTTGGGGCAGTAGTCGATCTCGATTCCCTGCCGGTCAGTCATTACCAAGTCCACCCTGCAGACCGGGCATAATAGCCCCTGGTCATGCCGAGCCGAAGAGGTGGCGCCGGTGTCTACCATCTGTCGCTCCTGACTGCGCCCCGCTCGCTCGGGCGAGCGGGGCGCCTGACGGCGAATTCGCCCTAGTGATGACGGTCATATCCGCCGCGCGGGGCCACATAGTGGCGGTCGCGGTCCCGCCGATGCTCACGGCGCACGTGGCGTTCGGAACGGTTGTCGTAGCCGTAGACCTGAGCGCCATAGTAGGCCGACCCTCCGTTGTAGGCGTTGCCGCCGTAGGGCTGACCATAACCATATTGCACGGGCGGACCGTGGGACCCGCGGCCGTAGCTTTGGCCGCGATACGGCTGCCGCTGGCCGTAGTAAGGCTGCTGGTCGTAGAAGCCCTGCTGGCCGGCGTAGCCGTAGGGCTGCGCCAACGCCGCCGACCCGCCGAGAACCGAGAGAGCCGCCGTGGCGGCGATGAGCAAACGCATGAAATTTCACTCCGATTTGCTGGCGGAAGACCCACTCAGCGATCAGGTATCATCAGCGCGCGCGCCTGAACTCCAGCGGAACGGTCGGCGTCATCTTCTGTTCATCTGCAAAACGACAGGTCGGGAAATCTCATGACGTTTGACGCCAGGCCCAATAACTTTTCGGCCCGCGCCAGAGTAGAGTAGAGGCGCCTTCGGCTGGGCCACCGCGTGTACCGGAAGCTGCAGCCTCGTCGGCTGTAAAGCCGGCCGCGACAGGGCGGACGGCCTCGGCTCCGGCGCCGTCGGCCAGCTCCACGTAAATGGCGGCGCGGGTCCGATCCGCGCCGGTCACCCATCGTCTTCTATCGCGGGCTCGCTCGTGGTCTTCTGCGCAGGCGCTCTCGTCGAACAAGGGCGCGAAGAATCTGCTGCAGAGGAACTGCGCCGTGCCTCGAATCGCTCGGAAACTTGTGCTCCTGCTGGCGCTTGTGCCAGGCTTCGTGGGCGCCCAGGAACCGGTTGCGCCGACTTCAATCGGCGCGACCGAGAACGGTGCTCTCGCCTTGGAGATGGAGTCCAACCACGACCATCACGGTCATGGATATCAACGGGTCCAGGGTGTTGTGGAGTTGCGGGAGCCCGAACTCGAGGCTGGGCGCACGGTCACGAAGCTCGAGGTGACGTTCGACTTCGACTGCAAGACCCAGCAGCTCCGGACTGTGCGAACAACCCGCCGGACCTGGACCGGCGAATACGCCGGGACGACGTTCAGCCGAGAAGCGTGGCGGCCGCCCGCGATGAATGCCGAAGTGCAGGCCTTGCGCCTCGTCTGCTTCGTCCCGGCGCCATCGCAAAGCGAGGCTCCCGCACTGGCTCGCGCCAATGCGCCACGACGACGGTCCGAATCCCAGGTGATCGTGATGCCCAAGAACATCCTTCCTCGGCGTTGAAGGTGGATTCCCTGCACTTAGAGAAGCGGGCATTCGACGTCGGGCGCGCCGAGACAGCCGGGAAGGTGCGGCGATCGCCGAGCGGGTAGAACTCCTCTGCCCCAGTTTGCCGCCTGCAGCAGCATTCCCTAGAGTTGAAAGGCGGTCGCCCGTCGTTGCGCCGTTCTGGAGTTTGGCCGATGAGCGAGATCGCCTATTCGACGGAGTTGCTCATCCGTCAGCCGGCGCAGGTCATCTGGCGTCGCCTGATCAGCTTCGACGAGTACCCGAGTTGGAACCCGTATCAGAAGATCGAGGGTGAGGCGAAGGCCGGAGCGAAGGTTCGGTTCTCGGTCAGCTGGGGCAATGTGTCCAGGAAATCGGTCCCTGCCAGAATCACGGCCTTCGACGCGCCACGGCGGCTGGAGTTCACGATCGGCTGGCCGGGCTTTCGGGAGCGGCGCTGGATCGAGCTTGAGCCCGTCGAGCAAGGGGTCCGGGTTCGGCATGGCGTGCGCTTCACGGGCTGGCTGGCGCAGATCGCGTTCAAGTACAAGCTCAGGATCGAGCGGCTTGAACCCTACTACGATGCGTGGGGCGCCGCCTTGGCGGGACGCGCTCGATCTGCTGCCCCGCCACAAGACGGAAAGCCGATGAACCGGCGTCAGCGCCGCGCCGCGCGGAGAAAGGCTGGCTCCTAGCGCAGACGCTGGTCCCAGGGGCGTGTGGCAGCGAGCGGCGTCCTCTTCGCAGAAGCGGGTCCAGCGACGACAACGGGTCAGCCTCAGTGGGCCAGAAACCAGGACAGCGGAAGGCCCTGCACAAGCTCGCGCGTGACGCCGCCGAAGACGTTCTCGCTGTAGCGAGGCCGGCTATAGGCTCCGCTCACCAGGAGATCACATCCTTCGACCTCGGCGTGCTGCAGGATTTGGGCGCAAACGCCAGCGGCGCTCTTGGAGAGATGAAGATGTTCTGCGGGGACTTGGTGCCGCCCCAGATGTTCGGCGGCCTGCGCCAACCGTTCACTTCCCACCTCGTCGCCGACGCCAAGGACGACGACGCGCTCGGCGCGCTTCAGAAGCGGGAGCGCCTCATGCATAGCTCGTCGAGCTTCCCGGGTGTCTTTCCACGCGAGCAGGATGTGCTGATACGGCGTTCTTGGACGGTGCGATCCGATTTGCAGGACCGGCGCGCCCGAGCGGGCGGACAGGTCGGTCGGGTCAACAGTCGCAAACGGTCCGCTCGCGGGCGCGCCGAGGATCGCCAGGTCAGCTGTGAGCAGATGTTCGCGGAGGATCAGATTTGGATCCGAGATACCCGAGCACCAGTCCGTGAGGATCTGGCGCCCCGCGAACACCTCGTCTTGGATCGCCTGCGTGCTCTCGAGCGCCTCGCCGAAGGCCAAGGCTTGGAGCGTGGCTCCGCCGGCGCTCCCGAGGAGCGCGTCGTTCAGTATCGAGGTTCGGGGCCAAGCAAAGGCCGTGACCGAGAGGCGGCCGCCGTAGGTCTCGGCGAACTCGGCCGCCACCTCCAGGGTCTGACGCACCGTCGGGCTGGGGGTCGCGTCCACCACGATATCGGCATAGGTCATCGTTCGCCTCGCATCGGCTGTCGGACCCCCTCGCGGGGTCTCGGGGTGTGAACGTTCAACGGCCTACCCTAATCCGCCTTGCGACGTGTCAAAATCGCGCCAACTCCATGGCCGGTCTCGTCGGTCGAACTTGTGGC
This sequence comes from Phenylobacterium sp., assembly GCF_004299445.1. Classification (GTDB taxonomy): domain Bacteria; phylum Pseudomonadota; class Alphaproteobacteria; order Caulobacterales; family Caulobacteraceae; genus Phenylobacterium. Next base: position 29,572 of record NZ_SCTC01000018.1, read on the forward strand.
CTTTGCCAGGGCGTCGCAGACTTCAACGACGCACCCAATGAAGGCGGTCCCCAGGTATGCGGCAGAAGGTCAGTCGTGGAGCGCTCTTCCTTTTCGTCTTCTCGCTCATCGTGCTCGGCGGCGCCTTGTATCTCATCTTCGCCAGTCCTCACGAGCATGCCTACCGGGCGGCCCGCGCCGTTTTGGTGCGGTGAGACGGCGCTGTGCGCTCTCGGTGTCCGGAGCATGGGCGCTCCGGACACCGAGCGTGCGGGTCGTCAGCGCGCCGCCGGTCGCAAAATCAGGCGACAGATGGCCGGCAAGACGAACAGGGTCAGGACTGTGGCTGTGACCAATCCGCCGATCACCACGGTGGCGAGCGGCCGCTGGACCTCCGCGCCAGTTTCGGTGGCGAGCGCCATCGGCACGAAGCCGAGGGAGGCGACGAGCCCGGTCATGAGAACCGGGCGCAGCCGCTCCATGGCCCCGTCGACGATGGCATGATCCAGATCGGCGCCTCTCTCCAGCCGCTGTCGGATGGCCGTCATCATCACCAGGCCGTTCAACACCGCGACGCCGGACAAGGCGATGAACCCGACCGCGGCGGAGACGGAGAATGGCATGCCTCGCGCGGCCAGGGCGAACACGCCGCCGGCCAGGGCGAGCGGAATGGCCGAGAAGACGCCCAGCGCCGGCTTCACCCCACCTAGAGCCATGTAGAGAAGCGCGAAGATCAAGAGGAAGCAGAGCGGCACGACAACCGCCAGTCGAGCCTGCGCGGCCCTGAGGTTCTCATACTGCCCGCCCCACTCGACCCAGGCGCCCGTCGGTAGCTTGACCTCGCTTTCCACCTTCCGCTGCGCCTCAGCGACGAACGAGCCCAGGTCGTTGCCGCGAACGTTCGCCTGCACCACCACGCGTCGCTTGCCGTTTTCGCGGCTCACCTGGTTCAGCCCCTCGGAATAGG
>NZ_SCTC01000019.1 GCF_004299445.1 Phenylobacterium sp.
TTGATCTGGTACTCCGCCCCCCGATAGATCTCGGTCTGGCCCTTCTGCCGGCCATATCCCTTGACCTCCGAGACCGTCAGACCCTCCACGCCGGCCGACACGAGCGCTTCGCGCACGTCGTCCAGCTTGAAGGGTTTGACGATCGCCATGATGAGTTTCATCCGCTCGCTCTCCCGCGTCCGGCCCTGTGGGTGGGCCAACCCCTCTCGTTCGTCGAAGACAGCCGCCTTGTTGTTTGATCCCCGCGGCGGCGGTCGGCTCGAACGCTATGTCGCGAGAGCCCGGGGCACGGCTTGGCAGGATGACGCATCGGTGAAGTCGAGGCGGTCAGCCCATTTCGTGGGCGCCGGATTGCGCAGGCGCCCGAAAATGCGGCAGAAACAAGCGTCGAGCGCCTGCGAACCGTCCTTGACGCGCCGGGTGGTCGTCGTAAATCCGGCGCTTTCGGCGCCTAGTCTCAGCACCGCGCGGGATGGGAACCGACTATTGCCCCTTCGCGTCGTCAACTGCGGCGTCACGCCGTTCGAACTGACAAGGAACCTGAATGTCGCCGACCCGCCTCTTCCTCGCCGCCGTCGCCGTGGCCGCCCTCAGCGCGGCGCCGCTCGCCGCCTCGGCCCAGGCTCCCGCGCCCGCCGCTGCGAAGCCGGTCGTCGTACAGGGCACCTTGCTCGACACGCTGAAGCTCTCGGGCCAGTTCAACACCTTCGTGGCGGGCGTCGACGCCACGAACCTCTCGGCTGTGTTCAAGAGCTATCCGCAGATCACGGTCTTTGCGCCCACGGACGCGGCGTTCGCCGCGATGCCGGCCACCGACCTGGACAAGCTGAAGGCCGACAAGGCCGCGATGCAGAAGTTCATCCTTCACCACCTGGTCAACGCCCCGTTCGACTCTTCGAAGATCAAGGGCGTGAAGGGCCCGGTCCCGTCGGGCGCCGGCGACACCATCCTGCTCGACGGCTCGGACGAGGGCGGCAAGATGATGGTCGACGGGGCTACGATCATTCAGGCCGACCTGAAGACCGCCAGCGGCCTTCTGCACGTGGTCGACAAGCCGCTGATCGCCGGTCAGGGCAACGCCGAGCCGCCGGCCGCGTCCGCTCCGCCGCCGGCGGACGCGGCCGCCACCGCGCCGAAATAAGCGGAGCGCGCGGAACCAACTGGAGCCTGAGCCGTACAGCGTCGGCACATCGAGTTGGGGCGCAATTCCAGCGCACAATTCAGGAGTTCCGACGATGAAGCTTTCCTATCTCGCGACTGCAACCGCCGCCGTCGCCCTCCTGGGCGGCGCGGCTTCCGCGCAACAACCGCAGCCCCCGCAGGGCCCGACGGCCGGCTCAGTCACCGGCGACTGGAACGGCGCGCACGCGCCGTCCGACGAGAAGCAGTACCAGGAGAAGGTGGTCGTCCCGGTGGGATCGATGCCCGCCGCGAGGTCCACCGCCCCCATGCCGGCTGATCAGCCTGCTCCGGCGGACACCGGCGCCGCGCTGACGAGCACGACGGCCGCGGCCGACACGGGCGCCGCCGCAAACGCCAGCTACACCACCATGACCGTGACGAACGGGCCGGTGCCGGACACTGCGGAGAACCGCGCCAGGTACGGCCAGCCCATGTCCAACGCCGGCAAGCGCACCGCGGCGCGCGGCAACTAGAACGCCTCGAAACGCCTTCAGAAAACAGGCGCTTCCTTGGGTTGAAGCAAAGGTCGGCGGGCCCTATGGTCCGCCGACTTTTTTTGCGCCTGCGAACAAGCCCCAGTCCAATGCCCGACAAGCCGCTTTCATTTCAGGGCCTGATCCTGAAATTGCACGACTATTGGAGCCGTCAGGGCTGCGCGATTCTGCAGCCCTACGACGTCGAAGTCGGCGCGGGCACGCTTTCGCCCATGACGGTGCTGCGCACTCTGGGCCCCAAGCCCTGGAAGGTGGCCTATGTCCAGCCGTCGCGGCGCCCCGCCGACGGCCGTTACGGCGAGAATCCCAACCGGCTCCACCAGCATCACCAGTACCAGGTGATCCTGAAGCCCAACCCCGAGAACCTGCAGGAGCTGTACCTCGGTTGCCTGGAGGCGATCGGCATCGATCCCAGGGTCCACGACATCCGCTTCGTCGAGGATGATTGGGAAAACCCCACGGTCGGGGCCTGGGGCCTGGGCTGGGAAGTCTGGTGCGACGGGATGGAGATCACCCAATACACCTACTTCCAGCAGGTGGGCGGCCTGGACGTGTTCCCGGTGGCCGGCGAACTGACCATCGGCCTGGAGCGCCTTAGCCTCTATCTGCAGGACAAGGACAACGTCTACGACCTGCAGTTCAACGACGAGTTCACCTACGGCGACATCTATCTCGCCAACGAGCAGCAGTTCTCGGCCTTCGAGCTGGAAGTCGCCGATGTCGCGACGCTGAAGCGCCAGTTCGAGGACATGGAGCGCGAGGTTCCGCGCATCCTGAGCCAGCGCGGACGCCAGGGTCAGCCCCTGGCGCTGCCGGCCTACGACCACGTCCTGAAGGCCAGCCACCTGTTCAACATTATGGACGCCCGCGGCGCGATCGCGGTCGCCGAGCGCCAGAGCTACATCGGCCGCATCCGCGACCTCTGTAAGATGTGCGCCGAGGCCTGGGTCGAGAGCCAGGGCGGCAACGCGCCCCAAGCCAGCAAAGACTCGGCGGCCAGCAAAGTCGCGGAAGACGCCTGATCCATGCCCCAGCTTCTGCTCGAACTGCTCTCCGAAGAGATCCCCGCGCGCATGCAGGCGAACGCCGCGCGCGACCTGGAACGCATGTTCCGCGAGCGCCTGGCCGCCGAGGGCCTGCTGCCCGAGGCGCTGAAGACCTTCGCCGGCTCACGCCGCCTGACGCTGGTGGCCGAAGGGCTGCCCGAGGCGCAGAAGGAACGGCACGAGGAGCTGAAGGGCCCGCGCACCAACGCCCCCGAGCAGGCGCTGGACGGCTTCCTGCGCAAGACCGGCCTCACCAAGGACAAGCTGGTCGAGCGCGACGGCGTCTGGTTCGCCCACCTGCACAAGCCCGGCCGGCCCACGCCCGAGATCGTCGCCGAGATCGCGCAGGACATCGTCCGCAACTTCCCCTGGCCCAAGTCGATGGTGTCGGGCGTCTCGAAGCTGCGCTGGGTGCGCCCGCTGCGCCGCATCCTCTGCGTCTTCGACGGCGAGATCGTGCCGTTCCACATCGACGGCATCCCCAGCGGCGACACCACGCAGGGCCACCGGTTCATGGGGTCGGGCCAGGCGTTCAAGACCAAGGATTTCGACGCCTACGCCGAGAAGCTGGAGAAGCACTTCGTCGTCCTGGATCCGCAGGAGCGGAAGGACCGCATCGTCGACGCGGCCAAGACCCTCTGCTTCGCCCGCAATCTGGAACTGGTCGAGGATCAGGGGCTGCTGGACGAGGTGGCCGGCCTGGTCGAATGGCCGATTCCGGTGCTGGGCGACATGGACCCCGCGTTCCTGGACCTGCCGCCTGAGGTGATCCGCACCTCCATGCGCGTGCACCAGCGTTACTTCGCGGTTCGCGACCCCAAGACCGGAAAGCTGGCGCCCCACTTCATCACGGTCGCCAACATCGACGCCACCGACGGCGGGAAGACCATCGCCAAGGGCAACGCCAAGGTGCTGACCGCGCGCCTGGCCGATGCGCGCTTCTTCTGGAACGAGGACCGCAAGACCCGGCTGGAAGACCGCCTGGAGAAGCTGAAGGGCGTCACCTTCCACGCCAAGCTGGGCGCCATGTACGAGCGCGTCGAGCGGCTGGAGATGCTGGCCGGCGCGCTGGCGCCGCGCGTCGGCGCCGATGCCGCCAAGGCCGTGCAGGCCGCGCGCCTGGCCAAGGCTGACCTGGGCAGCGGCGTCGTGGGCGAGTTCCCCGAACTACAGGGCGTGATGGGCGGCTATTACGCAACCGGCGAGGGGCTCTCGCCCCTGGTCGCCGAGGCCATCCGCGATCACTACAAGCCCGCCGGCGCCGCCGACGAGGTTCCGGATCGTCCCGTGACCATGGCCGTCTCGCTGGCCGACAAGCTGGACACGCTGGTCGCCTTCTTCGCCATCAACGAAAAGCCCACCGGCAGCCGCGATCCGTTCGCCCTGCGCCGCGCGGCTCTGGGCGTGATCCGCATCCTGCTGAACTCGGAACTGCGCGTGCCGCTGCGCGAGGCCGTGGCCGACTGGTACCGCTCGCTGCGCTGCTACGTCGATCCGGGCCGGGCGCTGTGGGTCTCGACGCCGAAGCTGGTCGCCCACCTGGGCGCCGCCGGCCGCGCCAAGAGCCGGGAGTTCGACACCTATCTGCGCGAGTTCGACGAGGCGCTGCTCGACGGCAAGCCTCAGGTGATCGCGATGGAGCGCGAGGTCGACCTGGTCTTCGACCGTCTGGAGCGCGAGGCGCCGGCCGGCGAGGTGCTGTTCGAGTTCCGTCCCTACGACGAGGTGGCCGCCGATATCGTGGCGTTCTTCGCCGACCGCCTCGAGGTGTGGCTTCGCGACCGCGGACAGCGTCACGACCTGGTGGCTGCGGTGTTCGCCCTGGGCGACGACGATCTGGTTCGCGTGGTGGAACGGGTCAACGCGCTGGACGCCTTCCTTAAGACGGAGGACGGCGCGAACCTGCTGGCGGGCTATAAGCGCGCCGTGAACATTCTCAAGGCCGAGGAAAAGAAGGGCGTCCTGCCCGCCGGCGCGCCGGCCCGCATGGCCACGTCATCGCCCCAGGAACTGGCGCTGATCGCGGCGGTGGAAGAGCTGGACGCCAAGGTGGACGCCGCCCTCGACGCCGAAGATTTCGCCGGCGCCATGCGCGAACTGGCCAAGCTTCGTGGTCCCGTCGACGCTTTCTTCGACAAGGTGTTAGTAAATTCCGACGTACCAGAGGAACGGGACAACCGCCTCCGTCTTTTGGCGAAGGTCAAGGACGCCATGGGACAAGTGGCCGACTTCTCACAGGTTACGGGCTAGCTAGGGGACGATTACGAGATGGCCGACACGATGGTGAAGACGCGTTGGGTCTATGCCTTCGGCGGCGGATCGGCCGACGGCGATGCGTCGATGAAGAACCTGCTGGGCGGCAAGGGCGCCAACCTGGCCGAGATGTCGTCGCTGGGCCTGCCGGTGCCGCCGGGCTTCACCATCACGACCGAAGCCTGCAACCACTATTACGACAATGGGCAGACCTATCCGCCCAACCTGAAGGACCAGGTGGCCGAAGGCCTGAGGACCGTCGAGAAGATCACCGGCAAGGCGTTCGGCGACGCGTCCAACCCGCTGCTGGTCTCGGTGCGCTCGGGCGCGCGGGCCTCGATGCCGGGGATGATGGACACCGTCCTGAACCTGGGCCTCAACGACGAGACGGTCGAGGGCCTGGCCAAGCTCTCGGGCGACCGCCGCTTCGCCTTCGACAGCTATCGCCGGTTCATCCAGATGTACTCGAACGTGGTCCTCGACCTGGACCACCACATGTTCGAGGAGATTCTGGACGACCATAAGGATCGCCTCGACATCCACGTCGATACGGGCCTCTCGGCCGAGCACTGGGAAGCCGTCGTCGCCGACTACAAGCGCGCAGTGGAGGACGAGCGCGGCGCGCCGTTCCCGCAGGATCCGAACGAACAGCTGTGGGGCGCGGTGGGCGCTGTCTTCGCCAGCTGGATGAACGACCGGGCGAAGTTCTACCGCCGCATGCACGACATCCCCGAAAGCTGGGGCACGGCCGTGAACATCCAGTCGATGGTGTTCGGCAACATGGGCGACGGCAGCGCCACGGGCGTCGCCTTCACCCGCAATCCGTCGACGGGCGACAACCGCCTCTACGGCGAGTTCCTGATCAACGCCCAGGGCGAGGACGTCGTCGCCGGTATCCGCACGCCGCAGCCGCTGACCAAGATCGCCCGCGAGGAAATGGGCGACAAGAACCCCTCCATGGAAGAGGCCCTTCCCGAGGTGTTCGCCCAGTTCAAGGACGTGGTCGGCAAGCTCGAGCGCCACTACCGCGACATGCAGGACATCGAGTTCACGGTCGAGCAGGGCCGGCTTTACATGCTGCAGACCCGCAACGGGAAGCGCACCGCGAAGGCCGCGCTGAAAGTGGCGGTCGATCTCGCGACCGAAGGCCTGATCACCAAGGAAGAGGCCGTGATGCGGGTCGAGCCCGCCAGCCTCGACCAGCTGCTGCACCCCACCATCGACCCCTCCAGCCCCCGCGACGTGATCGCCACGGGCCTGCCGGCGTCGCCGGGCGCGGCCACCGGCAAGGTGGTGTTCACCGCCGAGGAAGCCGAGAAGCTGGGCGGCTCGGGCGAGGCGGTGATCCTGGTGCGTGAGGAGACGTCGCCGGAAGACATCCGCGGCATGGACGCGGCGCGGGGTATCGTCACCGCCCGCGGCGGCATGACCAGCCACGCCGCTGTCGTGGCCCGCGGCATGGGCCGCCCGTGCGTTTCGGGCGCCGGTGAGATTCACATCGACGGTCGCGCCGGCGAGTTCCGCGCCCGCGGCGAAGTCATCCGCGCCTACGACGTCATCACCATCGACGGTTCGACGGGCCAGGTGATGAAGGGCTCGGTGAAGATGATCGAGCCCGAGCTGTCGGGCGACTTCGGCACGCTGATGGGCTGGGCCGACCAGGTGCGCCGCCTCAAGGTGCGCGCTAACGCCGAGACCGCGCTGGACGCCGAGACCGCCCGCGGCTTCGGCGCCGAGGGCATCGGCCTCTGCCGCACCGAGCACATGTTCTTCGACCCCGCGCGGATCGCGGCGGTGCGCGAGATGATCCTGGCCGACGACGTGGCCGGCCGTAAGGCGGCGCTGGCCAAGATCCTCCCGATGCAGCGCAAGGACTTCGTCGAGCTCTTCAAGATCATGGAGGGCCTGCCGGTCACCATCCGGCTGCTCGACCCGCCGCTGCACGAGTTCCTGCCGCACACTGAGGAGGACGTGCAGGCCGTGGCCCAGGCCACCGGTCTCGACGCCGCCAAGCTGATGCGTCGCGCCGCCGAGATGCACGAGGTGAACCCGATGCTGGGTCACCGCGGCTGCCGCCTGGGCGTGTCGTACCCCGAGATCTACGAGATGCAGGTTCGCGCCATCATCGAGGCCGCCTGCGAGGTGGCCGCCGAGGGCCGCCCGGCGCCGATCCCCGAGATCATGCACCCCCTCGTCGCCAAGGGCGAGGAGATGAAGTTCCTGCGCCAACTTACGGATCGGACGGCGAAAGAAGTCCTGGCCGAGAAGGGCGTGACCATCCAGTACATGGTGGGCACCATGGTCGAACTGCCGCGCGCCGCGATCCGCGCCGGAGACCTGGCCGAGCACGCCGAGTTCTTCTCGTTCGGCACCAACGACCTGACCCAGACCACGTTCGGCATCAGCCGCGACGACTCGGGGCGGTTCCTGAACGCCTACATCGAGAAGGGCATCTTCGACAAAGACCCCTTCGTCAGCCTCGACCAGGAGGGCGTCGGCGACCTGATCAAGATCGCCGCCGAACGGGGTCGCGCGGTCCGTCCCGACGTGAAGCTGGGCATCTGCGGCGAACACGGCGGCGACCCGGCCTCGATCGAGTTCTGCGAGAAGGTCGGCCTCGACTACGTCAGCTGCTCGCCCTACCGCGTGCCGATCGCCCGCCTGGCCGCAGCCCAGGCGGCCATCGGCGAGCGCGAGAAGGACCGGTAGTCACCGAACACGACGCAGCGTGGGGCAAGGTCTTACCACACCTGCAGCAGCGCGACCTAACGACCGCCGGCTCGACACTCGGCTCTACCGCCAGAAGCGGTGTCAGTTCGGGTTGAAGAATGCGATGAAGGCAGGATCATCTGCGAGTGAGAGCAGGTCACGGCGAGGCTGTGGCTTTGCGGGTGATGGTTCCCACATCCTGCGAAGCGCCGCCCATAGTGCGGGGTTCAAGCGCACAGCTTCGCGAGCGGCGTTCAGCGCATTGTCGCGCAAGACGTCAAGAGCCTGTTGGCGTTCCGCTAAGGTGGCCCCATCTGCAGCTTGGCCGTCCGCGATGGGCGCGTGGAGCATCCCGAGCGCCGTTCCATGCAGGCGACCCATGAAGGCTGCATGGTCGGCCCAATGCACGCTATTGGAGCCGGCCGGCGTGAGCTCGGCTTCATCTGTGTCGCCAGGGAGTAGTCCACGGCGGTAGAGCCACGCCTGATCCTGCTCGCTGGTGCTTCGTTTCAGGATGCGCCGCCAGAGGGATCGAAGCCGGTGCACATGCAAGTCGTCGCTGACCACTCCCACTGCATGCTGGATAACGTCCACCGTCAGAGTCGCCGTACCACCATTCAGGCCGACTTTTGTCCGAAAGCCGTCCGAGGCGTTGGCGAACAGCACGGTTCCGATCGCGAGCACGTAGGCTGTGGGAGCGCCGTCGGCCAGCACAGCCCTTTCAAGATCGAAGATCGTCCGGACATTGTGCGCACGGAGCTCCTCGAAGGCCTTGCCTCCCACGACCGTGCAGAGTTGCGCCTGCAGCACCCAGTCGAAGATCTGGAGCAGGCTGTAGGGTGTATCGACGCAAAGCTCGATCGGGTTCTGGGTCGCGAGGTTTTGAACGTCAAAGATGTTGGATTCTTCGAGGCGAAAACGAATGCCGGAGTCGATCCCGTCGATCACTTCCAGAGGCGCTATGAGCGCCGAGTTGAGTGAGTCCAGATTTACGCGCTTCCTCAGGCGCAGCTTGAGCTGCTCGGCGATCCAGCTAAGGCCTGCTTCCGGTGCCAATCCGATTAGAAAAGCCGCGCCCAGCCACCATCCGCTAGCAGCAGCGGCGCTCGGCGAGCCGCCCAGAAAGCCGCTGAGGTTGCCCATCAACTCGACGAGCGCCCGGTACGCGGTGATCGCCACGATGACACCGAGGAAGAGCTGGAACGCGGCGCGGAGGAACGCAATGGCGCCCAACTCGTAGTTCAGCAGCTGGCGGATCAGGTACTGGGTCGCCGTCACGTACGCGCCCAGGAAGCCGAAGGCCGCGACCAGTTGAACTTGCGCCACCGCCGGCCCCTGAGCCGCGCTTGCATCCCAGAGGGGGACGGCGTCCAGGAAGAAGAGCTGGACGGGATGCCAAGTCAGCTCGGTGGCCGTCGATGGTCCGCCACTCGGGACGAGGAGCAACGCGAAGCCCATAAAGCTGAACGCGCCGAAGAAGAATGCGGTCAGAATGAGGGTGCGTGGGTCGCGGTTGGCATCCGCCACGAAGTTCGCCCCAGAGCGCCCAGCGGTCTGTCTCGTGTCGTACTTGGTGCGCACGATCTCAAGTTGTGGCCACGACTGGCCGCCGCTTTCCGGGAAGAGTGTCGCGGCGATGTCGTTGTAGAGCGCCGCGCGCTGAGATCGCACCACGTGCCGGGATACAAACAGCGTAAGTGGCAACGCGAGCGCCAAGAATGCCGCAATAAGGTTCGCGCCAAGCAGCATGGAACCACCCCCAACCAGCGGCGAACATTGTTCTGCGTACAGGTTGTGTATGTCAATACATGCGACTTTTGCGACAGTATCCTGCCAGCTCCAGTCCTTCACGCTCACGCCGTCGCCAGCTGCTGCGGCTTTACGATCGTCGCGGAGCAGGATCGGCTTCGAGGGCCCGTGTCACCATGGTCGCCAGTTCCGACGATAGGAACGGTTTGCGCAGGATCACCGCGTCGTGGACCGCGGCGTCCAGGGCGGCATTGTCCATATGGCCGGAGATGAACGCGATCCGGAGATCGGGGTGCATCGCCCGTGCGCGGCGTGCGACCTCTGCGCCGGTGAGGCCTGGCATCAGAAAGTCGATGATCATCAGGTCGGGCGGTTCAGCCTTGATGAGATCCAGCGCTTCGGCCCCGCCCGCGGCCTCCTGAATCTCGAAGCCCAAATGCCGGAGTTCATCGACAATCACCCGGCGTACGCCCTCGTCGTCGTCGACCACGACCAAACGGCGTCCGCGGTGCGCGTTGGTCGAGATGACGGTTGATCCGGCCGGCGCCTCCGACGCGTCTCCTGCAGGCGCCGACGGTAGGAGAAGATGCACGCGAGCTCCCTGACCGGGTGCGCTGTCAATGACAGCGTCGCCACCGGATTGTCGCGCCATCGAATAGACCTGGGCCAGGCCAAGGCCGGTTCCGCGATCGACGTCCTTCGTCGTGAAGAAGGGGTCAAAAGCCCGCGCGGCGACTTCGCGCGTCATCCCGTGGCCGTCATCGGCGACGATGATTTCGACCCGGTCGTGCGGCGAGCGCCCGCGCACTTTGGCGCGCTGTGTCGAGATCGCAATTCGGCCTCCGTCCGCGATCGCGTCTCGCGCGTTCAGGGCGAGGTTGAGCAGGGCCAGTTCGAGCTGGTTCTCGTCGGTGAGGACCCAACGGGCGTCGTCGGCGATATCGACAGAGACGGCGATGCGTGGCCCCAGGGATTGGGCCAGGAGGTCTGAAAGGCCATCCATGACGGCCGCTATGTCCACGGGCTGGAGCGCGAGGCGCTGGGTGCGGGAGAAGGCGAGCAATCGGGACGTGAGCTTGGCGCCCCGGGTCGCGGCGTCGGCGGCGCCTTCCAGATATCGACGGTTGGGGTCGTCCGGCGGCACGCGCTTGAGAACGAGCTCCAGCCCGCCGATGATCACGGTCAGCAGGTTGTTGAAGTCGTGCGCGATCCCTCCGGTGAGTTGGCCGACGGCTTCCATCTTCTGAGACTGCCGTAACCGCTCGTCGTCCCTTCGACGGTCTGCCGATCGGCGCACTGCGACCATGGTCAACAGCCCTGATGCGCCCAGGCATGTGATGGCTACGGCGGCCAGTAGAGCCAGGGAGACACTGCGGGGCTGGTCGATCAGCGCCGAGTCGACGGCGACATGAGCCGACCACCCTGTCTGTGGCGCAGTCGAAAACGCTGTGTAGTTGACCAGTCCTTCGTAGGTGACGCCCTTGTAAAGGCCGCTGCGACCGCGGGCGACGGCCTCCCGCACGTAACGCGTCGCAGGTCGTCCGACGCGCCGTTCATGCGCAACGCTGCGGCCCACGAAGTTGCCGGCGCGATCGACGACGGCCGCCACGCTTCCGGCCGGAGCGCGTTGAGCCACGATGCCCTGGACTGCAGCGGTATCCATTTCGACGGTCAGGATGTAGCGCAGCCGGCCGTCCCGCATGACCGGCACATGGATCGGCACGACAAAGACTCCCAGCCTGTCGCGCAGCACATTGCCGATGAGGGGCGTCTCTGAGCGCGCGGCGGCGGCGACGAAAGGCGCCATTGGCTCTCCGCCGCTCGCCAGAGGTCGACGCAGGTCGAAGAGCTCCCGACCTGCCGCCGGGTCCGTCAGCACGACGGTGCGCCAGGCGCCGCTCACGGCCTGGAACTCTCGGGCGCGGGCGTAGGCGGCAGGCATGTCGTCATGCACGAGCGGTGTCGCGGTGGACAACGCGGTCGCCAGCTTAAGCTGAGATTGGACGGCCGCGTCGACGAGATCAGCGATCTCCGCCGCGCGCCGCGCACTCACATACTCGACCTCGCGTCGCGTGGAGTCGAAGTTGAGGAAGAGTAGAAATCCGATCAGCACCAGAAGCGGCGCCAATACGGCGGCCCACAGAGCGTACGACTGCCTCCACCGCGGCACGCAGGCCCCCTCGATGCGCCGGCTCCATCAACCGGCGCCACTACAACACGCCGGTGTAGTTCGATCCAGCCGTCACCCGACAGAGTTGAGGCTTGCGGGAACTTCCTATTGCGGCCAGTCCGCGGCGGTCCTGCGACACCCACCGTCCGTCCAGCCTGTCCAGCCTCGGCCGCGCACCACACGCCCGGGCCGGGCCGCCGTCGCCTCGCCCTTTTCCAGGGCCAGCTGGCCGTTCACGACCACCTCGCTCACGCCCGTCGACAGCTGCTGCGGCTTCTCGAAGGTGGCGTGGTCCTGGATGGTCGCAGGGTCGAACACCACCACGTCGGCGAAGTAGCCCGCCTTCAGCAGCCCGCGCTGGCGGAGGCCCAGGTTGTGGGCGGGTTGGGCGCTCAGCTTGCGCACCGCCTCGCTCAGGGTCAGCCGCTTCTCGTCGCGCACGTACTTGGCCAATAGCCGGGCGAAGTTGCCGTAGGCGCGCGGGTGGGTGGACGACAGCGTGAAGGGCGGCTCAGGCGCCTGGGCCTCTGCGTCGGAGCCGAAGCTCATGTAGGGCAGGGCAACCTGGCGGGCGACATTGGCCTCCAGCATCGAGAAGTAGACAACCTGCACGCGGCTGCCGTCCTCGATCACCAGGTCGATGGCGGTGTCCTCCGGGCTGACGCCACGGTCCTGGGCGACCTGGGCCAGGGTCTTGCCCGTGAGCGGCTTCAGCTTCGGGTTCTTGAAGCCCACCAGCAGCGTGCCCTCGGCCCCGGCGCCCTTCTGCAGGTTCTCGAAGCTGGGCGTGCCCGACCGCATCTCTTCGATCACCTTGGCGCGGGTGGCCGGATCTTTCAGGCGCGTGATCCACTGCTCCACGCCGCCGGCCTGCACCCAGGTGGGCATGGCCGCGTCCAGGCCGGTGGAGCTGGCGGGGTAGGTGTACATGTCGGTGGTGATGCGCAGACCTGAGGCGCGGGCCGCCTCGATCTTCTTCAGCGCGGCGTCCAGCTTGTCCCAGTTGGCCCGGCCCGAGGCCTTCAGGTGGTAGATCTCAGCGGGCGTTCCTGAGCGGCGCGAGATCTCGATCAGTTCGTCGATGGCCTCAAGCAGCCGCGCGCCCTCCGAGCGCATGTGGCTGATGTACATGCCGCCGCAGCGGCCGGCCTCGCTGACCAGCGCCACCAACTCGTCCGTCTCCGCAAAGGTTCCCGGCGCGTAGATCAGCGACGAGCCCACGCCCAGCGCCCCGTCTTCCATCGCCTTCACCACCAGCGCCCGCATCTCGGCCAACTGCTCGGGCGTGGGATCGACGTCGCCTTCGCCCAGCACGTGGATGCGCGCGGTGGCCGAACCGATGAACGAGGCCACGTTCACCGAGACGCCCTTGGCCTCCAGGAACCGCAGGTACTCGTCCAGCGAGGTCCAGGTGATCGGATACTTGATGTCGCCCAGTCGCTGAACGGCCAGCCGCTTCATCTCGGGGTTCAGCGGCCCCATGGAGTCGCCTTCGCCCATCACTTCCAGGGTCACGCCCTGCTTCAGCTCCGACAGGCCCCGGCCGTCCTGGATCAGGCTCTCGGTGGACCAGCTCAGCATGTTGATGAAGCCGGGCGCGACGGCCTTGCCCTTGGCGTCCACGGTCTTGGCCGCCGCGCCAGGACAGCTGCCCACGCAGACGATCCGGTCGCCCTTCACGCCCACGTCGCCCTTCAGCGCCGGGGCCCCTGAGCCGTCGTAGATCTCGCCGCCGCGAATGACGAGGTCGTAGGCGGGGGCCGCCGACCCGGCGGGCTGGGCGCAGGCGAACGCGAGGCCGGCGCTCGCGGCGAACAGGACGCGCTTCATTCAGAAACTCCCCACGAATGCAGGGAGCCTAGCCCTACCGCTTCCTGACGAACACCGTCCCGGCCGAGTAGCCGGCCCCGAACGAGCAGATCAGGCCGGTTTCGCCTGCGGCGAAGTCGTCGTTGGCCTTGTGGAAGGCGATGATCGACCCAGCTGACGATGTGTTGGCGTACTCGTCGAGGATGATGACGTTCTCTTCCGAGGTCGGCTCGCGGCCCAGGACGCGCTTCCCGATCATGACGTTCATGTTGATGTTGGCCTGGTGCAGCCACATCCGCTTCAGGGCGTGGGGGTCCAGGCCCAGGTCGCCGGCGTGCTCGACGATCATCTCCGAGACCATCGGCACCACCTCGCGGAACACCTTGCGGCCTTCCTGCACGAACAGCTTGTCGGCCGCGCCGGCGCCCAGCGGCGCGCCGCGGTTCAGGAAGCCGAAGTTGTTGCGGATGTTGTTCGAGAACTGGGTCTTCAGCCGCGTGCCGATGATGTCCCAGCCGCCAACCGCGTCTTCGGCCCGCTCGACGATCACCGCGGTGGCCACGTCGCCGAAGATGAAGTGGCTGTCGCGGTCGCGGAAGTTCAGGTGGCCCGAGCAGATCTCGGGGTTGACCATCAGCACGGCCCGCGCCGAGCCCGAAGTCACGAAGTCGGCGGCGGTCTTGATGCCGAAGGTGGCCGACGAGCATGCCACGTTCATGTCGAAGGCGAAGCCCTCGATGCCCAGCGCCTGCTGCACCTCGATGGCCATGGCCGGATAGGCGCGCTGCATGTTCGAGGCCGCGCAGATGACGGCGTCGATCTGGCTGACGTCCTTGCCCCAGCGGGCGATCGCGTCCTTCGCCGCCTCGACGGCGATCTCGGCCAGGATCGAGATCTCCTCGTTCGGCCGTTCGGGAATGTTGGGCGCCATCCGCTCGGGATCGACCAGGCCGGTCTTGTCCACGACGAAGCGCGACTTGATGCCCGAGGCCTTCTCGATGAACTCGGCCGAGGAGGGGGTCAGCGCCTGGATCTCGCCGGCTGCGATCGCGTCGGCGTTGGCGGCGTTGAAGCGCTCGACGTAGGTGTTGAACGTCTCGACCAGCTCGGCATTCGAGAGGCTGTTGGGCGGGGTATAGAGCCCCGTGGCGGCGATCACCGCGTCAGTCATGGTCACGCTCCGAACACGAAGGGGCGACTGATACCACGCCTTGACGCCCCGTCACGTGCGATGTGGCCGAATGGACACAGCCAGGTGGCGAACACAGCGGCGCCATAGAACCGGCCGAGGCCCGCCGCGTTTGGAGACGATCCCCAATGGGACTGGGCGGGCTGTCCAGAACGAGTACGGAGTTCCTCCCCCAAAATGAAAAAAGCTCTCATCGCCGCGGCCTCGCTGGCCGCGATCGCCACCGTCGTCCCTGTCGCCGCCCTGGCGCAGGACACCGCCGCCACCAAGGCCGGCGCCTATGCCGGGATCAACGCCGGCATCGTGGACGGCAGCGGCGGCGTCGACCTGAAGGCGATCCAGGGTCGCCTCGGCTACCGCTTCAACAACTGGATCGGCGTCGAGGGCGACCTCGCCACCGGCCTCAAGAGCGACACCGACCGGGTCGCCGGCGTCGACGTCAACACCAAGCTGAAGCACTCGGCCGACGCCTATGTCGTGGGCTTCGCGCCGATCGGTCCGAACACCGACCTGATCGCCCGCGTGGGCTATGGCACGACCAAGCTGCGCGCCAAGGCCGCCGGCGTTTCGGGGTCGGACTCCGAGGAATCGTTCAACTTCGGCGTGGGCGCTCAGCACCACTTCGACGGCCTGAACGGCGTCCGCGTCGACTTCACCCGCAAGGAGTTCCGCAACGGCCCCGCCGACGCGAACATCTGGAGCGTGGGCTACACGCGCAAGTTCTAGGTCCTGGACAGGGTTTCGGGCGCTAAGCATCACGCCGCCTGAAGGGAGGGCCGCTCTGTCGCAGGAGCGGCCTTTTCCTTGACCCTCACTCCGCGCGCGCCCACGCTTTGGCAAACTCGGGGGAGTGAGACGCGTTGAACGATGAGTTTTTCATCCAGCTGGCCTTCTCGGCCGCCGCGGTCGGGGCGCTGATCGCCTTGGCGGCGTGGGCCAAGATCGCCAAGCCGGTGGCGCCGCTGGACGAATACAAGGCCCGCGCCATGCTGGCCGAAGAGTTTCCCGGCCGCACGGTCGAGGCCGTCTGGATCGCCTCCGACGGCTGCGGCGCCCTGGCCAAGTCGGGCGCCCTGGCGCTGGTCATCTGCCGCGTCGGCGACGGCTTCGCGGCCCGCCAGATCCCCTGGGGCCAGGCCGTGTCGGCCACCTTCAAGAACGGCCGCCTCTCGGTGAACCTCGGCGACATCGCCGCGCCCACCGCTGTGATCTCGCTGCCGTCCTGGCCGCCGCAGGACCTCGCCGCGTGATCAAGCCCGAGTTCGATCCCGTCGCGCTGGCCACGCCGTTCTTCATTCTGACGATCATCCTCGAGATCGTGCTGGCGCGCTTTCGCAAGGCCGACGCCCGCTATGAGGCCAAGGACACCGCCGTCTCGCTGGCCATGGGCCTGGGCTCGTCGGTCGCCGGGGTCATCACCGCGGGCGTCGTGTTCGCGGCCACGATCTGGGTCTACGAGCACCGTCTGTTCACGATCCCGATGACGGCGATCTGGGCCTGGGTGCTGATCTTCCTGCTGGAGGACCTGACCTACTACTGGTTCCACCGGCTCAGCCACGAGCGGCGGTTCTGGTGGGTGGCCCACGTCAACCACCACTCCAGCCAGCACTACAACCTCTCCACCGCCCTGCGGCAGACCTGGACCGGCGGCGTGGCGGGCACGTGGGCTCTGTGGCTGCCGCTGGCGTTCTTCGGGTTTCCCCCGGCGATGATCGCCATCCAGAAGGGGATCAGCCTCGTCTACCAGTACTGGATCCACACCGAGGCGATCCGGCGGATGCCGCGATGGTTCGAAGCCATCTTCAACACGCCCTCGCACCACCGGGTGCATCACGCCCGCAACCCGGTCTACCTGGACCGGAACTACGCCGGCATCCTGATCGTCTGGGACAGGCTGTTCGGCACCTTCCAGGCCGAGCTGGACGCGGAGCCCTGCCGTTATGGGCTGGTGAAGAACCTGGGCACCTTCAACATCCTGCGGGTGGCCTTCCATGAGTGGATCGCCACGTTCCAGGACGTCGTGCGTCATCCGCGCTACGCCCTGGGCTACATCTTCGGCCCGCCGGGCTGGAGCCACGACGGGAGCCGGGAGACCAGCGCCATGATCAAGGCGCGGGCGCTCAGTCCCGCAGGAGCGGCAGGCTCAGACCGCTCACCGGCCGGGCCCCGAGAATCTCACGCCTGAAGCGGAACAGCTCCGCCGGGCGTCCGCCGGTCTCGGCGTCCACGCGGCCCAGGCCCTCGACCAGTTCGGCCCGCTCCAGCGCGCGGCGGAAATTCTGCTTGTGCAGGGGCACGCCGGCGATGGCCTCCACCGTCCGCTGCAGGGCCGAGAGCGTGAAGGCGTCGGGCATCAGCTCGAAGACCACCGGGCGGTACTTCAGCTTGCCGCGCAGGCGGCCCAGCGCGGTGGCCAGGATCCGGCGGTGATCCGACATCATCGGCTCGCCCAGGGCGACCATCAGAGCGTCCGGGCGCGTGGGCGCAGCCTCTCCACGGTCGCGTCCGGCTTCGGGGACGAGCCCGGCCTCGTAGAGCAGCTCGTAGCGCTCCAGCACGCGCTCCTCGTTCCAGGGCGCGCCGTCCAGGGCGAACAGCAGGCGGGCGCGGGCCAGCTTCTGGGCGTCGTTTCCGGCCCAGCCGCGCAGGGCCCCCTCGATGGCGTCGAAGGCGCCCGGCCGCCCGGCGCGCCAGTCCTCCCACGGAAAGATCCGCGACCAGGGTCGCCACTCGCTGCCGGCGAAGTGGGTGTCGACGGCCGCGGGCGCGAGCGCCAGGTAGCCCACCGAAATGACCCGGGCCGCTCCGTCGCCGCCCAGGTCGGCGAGGGGCGCGTCACGACCCTTGTCGCCAAAGGTGTACAGCTGCTCGACAAACCCCAGGTCGAACCGCGTCTGTTCGGTCACGAAGGCCCGGAGCGCGAGCTCGAAGGTGCGGTGGCCGTCGGGGTCGAACGGGCCGAAGGGCAAGCCCGTCAGGTCGCCGCCCCCGCCCTTGTGCCGGACTGTCAGCGCCACGGCCTCGCCGTCGCGGATGGCGACGACCACGGCGGACAAGCCGATGACGAGCGAGGCGCTCATTCGGTGTCGAACGCCTGGGCGTGGGTCACGTAGCCGGCGGCCTCGGAGAGCACCTCGAAGCGGCGCAGGTAGTGCGCCTGGGCGTCGAACGGCGCCTGAGGCTCGATCTGTAGCGTGTAGCCGGCCGGCGGCGCGCCGAAAAAATCCAGGCTCTCGGCGTGACTGAAGCCGGCCAGCTGGGTGGCTTCGAAGAACGCGCAGGCGCGGTCGGCCTGTTTGATCAGCTTCTTGATCGCCGCCGGGGTCTTGGCGGGCAGTCCGAAGCGGACATGGATCGCATTCTCCAGCCTTTCCTCGAACAGCTTGTAGTCGTAGCCCAGCGCCGCCTTGAAGGGGCTGATCATGTCGCCGATGACGTATTCCGACGCGTCGTGCAGCAGGGCCGCCAGTCGCCAGCGGGGCTCCACGTCAGGTTGGATGTGGGCGACGATCTCTTCCACCACGACGGAATGCTGGGCGACGGAGAAGGCGTGCTGGCCCACGGTCTGGCCGTTCCAGCGGGCCACGCGGGCCAGGCCGTGCGCGATATCCTCGATCTCGATATCCATCGGGGAGGGGTCGAGCAGGTCCAGGCGGCGCCCCGAAAGCATCCGCTGCCAAGCTCGCGGCGCCTCTTTCGTGCGACGCAGCCCTTTTCTCACCCGCGCATTCCTTCCACTGTCGAGGTCGTGAACTGGCCCAGAGAGTGACAAAGATCAATCCGGGTCCGTTAGCCACCCGATACAGGGGGCGACAAGAGGAGACAGGTATGAGCTGGGCCCGCATCATGGCGCCGTTGTCTGGCGGACAGGGCGACGCCGCCGCCGTCGCGGCCGCGGCGATGATCGCCGAGCCGTTCGGCGCGGAGTTGGCGGCCGTGTATACGCCGGCCGATGTCGCGGACGTCATGCCCTGGATGGGCGAGGGGTTCCTGGGCGGCGTTCAGACAACGGCGCTGGAGTCCTTGAAGGAGGCCACCGCGGCCGGCGAAGCCAACGCCCGTAAGGCTGCGGCCTGCGGGTACGCCAAGGCCCAGTTCGTGGCTCTGCAGACGCCGGTCTGGGCTGGCCTGTCCGCAGAGAGCCGACTCTCGGACGTCGTCGTATTCACCAGCGATCCGGCCCGCGGCCGCGGGCCGCTGGCCGAAGCTTTCCAGCAGATGGTGGCCGATGAGCAGCGCCCGGTCCTGGTGGCGCGGCCGGGCCTCAAGGTCGGAGGCACGGTGGTGGTCGCCTGGGATGGCGGAAAGGAGGCCAGCCGCGCGGCGCGCCTGGCCACGCCGTTGCTGGAGAAGGCTGCGCGGGTCGTGATCGTCGCGGCCCCCAAGGCCAGCTCCCGCAGTTTCGATCCCGCGCGCCTGCAGGCCTACTATGCGGCTCGCGGCGTGAAATCCGAGGTTCAACTCCTGACCGACAGCGGCGACGCCGCGCCGGCTCTTCTCCGCGCGGCGTCCAGTGCGGGCGCCGAGATCCTCGTGGCAGGGGCCTTCGGGCACCCGCGCCTGCAGGAGTTCATCTTCGGAGGGACGACCCGCACCTTGCTCAGCTCGGATGGTCCGTCCCTGTTTCTCTCTCACTAGCTTGTTTTTCTGATCTGCCAGGAGGTACGTCATGTCCCTGTCGCGCATCGTGATGCGGCTCGCCCGCAATCCCGGGACCGAGTTTGCCGGAGGTGACGACCACCGCGGCTACTCGCTGACCGCGCCCTTGACCTCCGACGGGATGCTGGACGAGGCGGCCTACGCCAAGGTGCGCAGCGCCTGCACCGTGCGCCGTTTCGCGCCCGACGAGGATCCGGTCGACGGCCGCCTCGCGCGCAAGGGTCAGCGGTGGTTTTTCGACTACGATGAGGACGATTCCGCCGACGACGAGCCGGTCCACCGTCTGGGCCAGCATCGCTTCGCGGTGGGCGAGTATGTGACCGTCACGGATGAGGATGGTCGGCCGTTGACCTACAAGGTGGTCGAGGTCCAACCGGCAGGCTGACCCTGCGGCGTGAGCCGGAGGCCTGCCGGCGGCGGGCCTCCGGACCTTCAGGGCTTGAATGTGCCGGGGTCAGACGCCGCCGTTCTTGCGGACCAGACGCTTCACGTCGCGGTGCAGTTCGTCTTCGTCCATGTTCTCGGCCTTGGATTTCACAACGGCCACGGTGATCGGGCCGCGCTTCGGGCCGCCGGCCTCGTAACCCACGAAGCGGTAGCCGCCCGCCAGGTCCTCGCCGGTGTAGATGAAGGTGGCGCGCAGGCCTCGGCGCTCGGGGTTCAGCGCCTCGCCGCGCAGGCGCACGTCGCGGCGGATGCGGATCGTGGCGGCGTCCCCACCGGCGTCGATCTTGATCGGTCCGACCTGGACTTTGGCCGTGTCGTCGTTGTCATTGGCCACGATGTGGATGCCGGGCAGGTCGACCCGGGTCACCGCGCTCTCCGAATCGCTCACGACGGGCTTGCCGGCCTTCATCTCGACGGTCACGCCATCGACATCCTTGCCGTTCACCTTGAGGTCCAGGCTGGGGGCGTTCGTGTCCGCCGCGGCCTCGCGGGCCGCCTGCTCGGCGGCGCTGGCCGCGGACTTGGTCTCGCCGGCGCTGCCGGGCGCGGCCTCACCGGCGAGTTTGCCCTTTGCGGCGTCGGCCGCGGCCTTCTCCTCAGGCTTCATGCGGCCGGCCAGCAGGATGTTCTCGATGTTGGACAGGGTGCTGTCGACACCGCCCTGCACCGACACCAGCTGCAGCGTCACCTCCGCGCCGTCGCCGGAGGCGTAGGTGCAGGTCTTGCCGTCGGGGGCGGTGGAGGTGCGGGTGAGGTCGCCCTGCTTGGCCGGACACTCCAGCGCGGCGCGCGCCTTCGGGACCTGGGGTCCGCAGGCGGCGGTGGTCAGCGCGAGCGTCGAGGCGGCCAGCAGGTAGAGGATCTTCATGAGAAAGGGCTCCGTCCTATGCCGCGAAGGCTGGCCGGAGCCCTTCCAAAAGGCGAGTGAATTCGCGGTAAGTTACGACCGGATGTTACTGCTGGCCGGGCCGCGCCGCGCCTTCGCGCCGAGCCAGGAAGGCGAGGCGTTCGAAGAGGTGCACGTCCTGCTCGTTCTTGAGCAGGGCGCCGTGCAGGGGCGGAATCAGCTTGGTGGGATCCTTCTCGGCCAGCATGTCGCCGTCGATGTCTTCCACCATGAGCAGCTTCAGCCAGTCCAGCAACTCGGACGTGGAAGGCTTCTTCTTCAGGCCCGGCACCTTGCGCATGTCGTAGAAGATCCGCAGCGCCTCGGCGACCAGCTTGTTCTTGATCCCCGGATAATGGACGTCGACGATCTCCTGCATCGTCTCGCTGTCGGGGAAGCGGATGTAGTGGAAGAAGCAGCGACGCAGGAACGCGTCGGGCAGCTCCTTCTCGTTGTTGGACGTGATGATCACGATCGGGCGAACCTCGGCCTTGATCGTCTCATTGGTCTCGTAGACGTAGAATTCCATCCGATCGAGCTCCTGCAGGAGATCGTTCGGGAACTCGATGTCGGCCTTGTCGATCTCGTCGATCAGCAGGACCGGGCGGCCTTTGTGCTCGAAGGCTTCCCAGAGTTTGCCCTTCTTGATGTAGTTCTTCACGTCCTTGACGCGCTCGTCGCCCAACTGGCTGTCGCGCAGGCGGGTCACGGCATCGTACTCGTAGAGACCCATCGTCGCTTTGGTGGTCGACTTGATGTGCCAGGTGATCAGCTCCGAGCCGAGCGCCTTGGCGATCTCTTCCGCCAGCACCGTCTTGCCCGTGCCGGGCTCGCCCTTGATGAGGAGCGGACGCTCCAGGGCGATCGCGGCGTTGACCGCAACCTTGAGGTCTTCGGTCGCGACGTAGTTGTCGGTCCCTTCGAAACGCTGACGGCTCATCGAGGCTCCCCGTGCGGACCACGCCCGCATTCGAACAGTTGTTTGTCTTGGGCAACCTATAGGGCCGTGCGCGAGGATCAAGCGAGTTCCATCGTCGCGCCTACCGGGAGTTCGAAGTGGGTGACCCTAGGTCGCCCGGCCCTTGACGTCGGAATACCCCATTGCCTGGAGGTCGGCGTCGCTGACGTCCGGGCGTTGAAAGTCGGTGACGTCGTCCTCGCCGCCCTGGACTTCCGACGCGTCGCGCACCTCGTCCAGGCCGTCGATGTCGCGCTTCGCGAGGCGGGCTTCGTCGAAATCGTCCTCCGGCCCCTGGCCATCCAGGTCGTCCTGACGTTCTCCGGTGGCCGCGCCATAGGCGAGCTCGTCGTCCTCCTCGAAGTCGTCAAGCTCCATGGCCTCGGGATCGAATTCATCGGCGTCGAGGGTCAGCGGCTCGTCGTCGTCGGCGTCGCCGTCGGCGCGGGTCAGATCCTCGACGTCCGGGAGGTCCTCGAACACGCGCATGCCATCTGCCTCGGCAAAGCTGCGGACCTCGCCGGTGTCACCACTGTCTGTCGAGTTGGTCTCGTCGAACACCTCGGCCTGATCCTGCGGATCATAGCCGTCGCTGTCGTTCTCGAAGTTCGTCCCGGGCATGTCTGGCTCCTTCCGAAAAGCACCGGAGGAACCCGTGCGCGGGCCGCCTGTTCCGTCGCTATCGGTCCTGGGCGTACTCGGCCAGGGCGTCGGCCATCGGACCCATGACGCTGCTCCAGTCGCCGAAGGTCTCGGGCAGGAAGACGCGGGTCTGCGGGTACCATGGATAGCGGTCGGTGCCGAGGCGCGGCCACGAGCCGGGCGTGGAGATCAGCCAGGTGGGCGTGCCGACGGCCGAGGCGATGTTGAAGGTGGCGTTGGCGAAACCCAGCACTAGGTCCATGGCCTTGCAAAGCGCCGACAGGTCGTCGAGATCGAGCTTCAGGTCGATGCCCGGCGGTTGCCAGACTTTCACACCGAACTCCCGCTCGGCCTGCTCCAGCTCGGCGGCGCAGTCGTCGTACTGGAGGTTGATGAAGCTGACGCCCGGCGTCTGCAGGACCGGTTTCCAGTCCTCGAAGGGCGAGAAGAATCGGCTGCGACGGTCCTTGTTCGTGGCGCTCTTCCAGAGCAGACCCACTTTGGGGCCGGCCGGGGCGCCCTGCAGAACCTTCTTCCAGTGCTTCACCCGCTTCGGATCCGGAGTCACGTAGCCCTTGTGATCCGGGAAGGCGTCCAGGTCGCGCCGGAACTCCCGCATCAGGCTGCCCATCGGCGTCCACAGGTCGACGCCCGAGGGATCGAAGTCTGGGATCACGCGCAGGGGCCGCGTCGCATAGACGTAGGTGCGGTGCGGCACCACCTCGGCCTTTGGGAACGTGCGCTGGAACAGAGGGACCAGGCGGCGCTCAACCGCCAGCACCAGCTTACCGTCCGGCCCGAGCTTTTCGACCACGTCGGGCAGCACGTTGGCGAACAGCAACTCGTCGCCCAGGCCCTGCTCGGCGATCACCAGGAACGTCTTGCCGGTGAGCTTCACGCCGGGCTTCCACTTCGGACGATCCATCTGGAAGAGGGTGACGTCGGCGAACTGCGGCGAGAGGCGCGCCTCGTAGTCGTCCCAGCCTGGGCCCAGCTCGCTGAGCGCCAGGTGATAGGAACTGCGGGCCAGCCGCATCATCTCGCGGTCGTCAGCGGTGATGATCCGCTTCATCGCCGCGACGCAGTCTTCCATGGCGCCCGCCGGGTCGCCGAGGCCCAGCTTCACCTGGCTGATGTTGTAGCGCGCCTTGCCGAACTTAGGGTCGAGCCGGGCGGCTTCCGAGAAGAACGACAATGCATTCGGGAGGTCGCCGTCCTCCATCATGATCGTGCCCAGGGTGTTCCAGAGCATCGACGACCCGGGCTGTTGCATGATCGCCTCGCGCAGGACATCTACTGCCTCTTCGCGCCGGCCTTGATCGCGCATCACGGACGCGAGGTTGTTGACCCCGTCCGCCCTTTCGGGCGCGTGCAGCACAAAGTGCGAGAAGAGCTTCTCGGCCTGCTCCAGCATGCCCATGCGATAGGCGAGGCGGCCCAGGTCGTTGGCGACCTCCGCATGGTTCGGGAGGAGCTTAAGCGCCGCTTCGTAGGCCTTGATCGAGTTTGTGAAATCGCCGGCGCGTTCGCGCGCGATACCCAGCAGGTACCAGGCGAATCCGTTCCGCTCATCGTGGTCCAGGGCCTTGAGCGCCCACTTGCCGCCCTGAACGAAGTTCTCGCGGTTCAGCGCTTCGACAGCCTTCTGAAGGATTGGAGCGACCGCGAGCGCTCGAATCTCCTTCATCGCTTCGTTCAGGCGGGCCAGGGCGTCGCGCGTGCCCGCCTGGCCGACATCGCCCATGGCCTGCTTGGCTGGGGTCGGCGCGCCGACATCCTGAAGGGCGGCAGTCGAGGCGGCCGTGTTGTTGAACGCTTTTGGAAGGGAGGCGGCGGCCATGCAGGTGTTCCCGAAGGCGGTGGAGCCACCTTCGTGCCCCGGTATGCTTAATCGCGGATTAAGCTGCGCCAAAGGGTCGCAACGGCGGCGGATCGGACGCCGGAAAGCCAGCGTTAACGCATGCGCCGGTAAGCGTGAGGTGCGTTCGGTGCTGGCTCGCGCGAGTATGGACTCGTTTCGATTCGTACGAAGTCGACCGCTGACGCAATGAGGAACCGGACTTGCCGCTAAAGCTGTCTCTGAAACCGGGAGAGAAGTTCGTTCTGAACGGTGCCGTCGTCCAGAATGGCGACCGGCGCGCCGTCCTGGTGCTGCAGAACAAGGCCTCAGTCCTTCGCGAGAAGGACATCATGCAACAGGAAGATGTCCAGACGCCTGCGCGCCGGATCTACTTCCCGGTCATGATGATGTATCTGGATGAAGGCAATGCCGAGAAGTCCTACGGCGAATTCGTCACCCGGTTGACCGAGTTCATGGGGGTCATTTCGAACCCCAACATCCTGGCCGACTGCGTGGATATCTCTAAGCACTGCATGGAGCGCGAATACTACAAAGCGCTTATGGGGTGCCGGAAACTGATCGAGTACGAAGACGAAAGGTTGGGGAATGTCCCTTCAGGCCTATCAGCAGGCGGCGACGCGGGCTGAGAACCCGCGTGACATGGAGTACCGTCTGTTTGCGCAGGTCACGCGCGCACTGATGGATGCTTCCAAGCTCGATCCCCTCGATTTCGCGGGGCGGATGGATGCGCTCGACTGGAACCGGCGGCTCTGGTCGACGCTGGCGGCCGACTGCGGCCAGACCGGCAACGGCATGGCGCCTGCGCTGCGCGCCTCGATCATCTCGCTCAGCATCTGGGTGAGCAAGCACACCGCGCTGGTGATCCGGAATCAGGAGGAATTTGAACCCCTGATCGAGATCAACCGCATGATCATGCAGGGGCTCGCCGCGGGGGCTTCGACGTCCGCCGCGGCCTGATCCAAGCCTACGGCAATCTTCCAGGCCGCGGTCTATTCCGCGGCCTTTTTGCTGTCCGCAACCTCGCGGCGAACCTGGGTCGGTCCTGATCGGCAGGTCCTGCCGGGCGGCAGAAAAGAGTTACCGGCCGGTCCCGGGGTGCAGGTGGCATGTCGAAGAAAAATCAAGAAAAACAATACCTTGTCGCTGGCGCGTCGTGGTTAATCCTGGCCCGCCGTTTGCGAGGCCTGTTGCGAGCGAAAAATCGCTCACCCGGCAAAACGCCGGACAACCCCTCCAGAATGGAGACTACGACCATGCCGATGAACTCGGTCAACACCAACGTGGGCGCGATGGTCGCCCTGCAAAACCTCAACTCGACGAACGCGGAGCTTGGAACCACCCAGACGAGGATCAACACCGGTAAGAAGGTTGCTTCGGCCAAGGACAACGGCGCCGTCTGGGCTATCGCTCAGAACCAGCGCGCGACGTCCAATGCCCTGAACTCTGTTCGTGAATCGCTGCAGCGCGGTCAGTCGACCGTGGAAGTCGCGATC
>NZ_SCTC01000020.1 GCF_004299445.1 Phenylobacterium sp.
GGTTGTTGATGGTGTTTGACCACTGGTTCGATTTGGTCGCTTAGGGCAAGATAAAAGAGATGTTTTGCGTCGCTCTTTGCCCTAGAGTTTCAGCGAATTAGCAGGACGCACATCTGCGGCGGCAAGTCGCCACGACGTGCGCTTCTTCGAACGCTGGACCTCGCCGTCGTGTTGACCCGTGACGCCATACAGGCCCGCCTCACCGGCGCACCAGCGGACGCACCGCCCCAGCGGATCGCGCGCCTGCCGCGGCGGCTGAAATCCGATCCTGTAACAGCCCGCACGGCCATGATGCAGCGTTTGGCGGCATCGCGGCTGTTCGCTTTCGGAGACCGCTCGGGCGTGCTCAGCGCAGCACAGCGACGCTCCGGCCGCGCCTTTCGGCTGGACGTGCGGCAACGGGTGATCGTGAAGGCCCTCGTCTCTCGCCACGCCGGACACGGCGCCGTGCGCCGGGCCGCCCTGGCGGCGCATGTGGCCTACCTCGGGCGATCCGGGGCCGGTCTCGCCGAACGGCCGCCCGAGTTCTTCGACCGCGGCCAGGAGGTGATTGACCCAGCTGCCGCCACGCTGCCCTGGGGCGAGGATCGGCACCACTTCCGGTTCATCGTATCTCCCGAGCACGGCGAGCGGATATCGGACTTGAGAGGCTACATCCGGGAGGTGATGCGGCGGGTCGCGGACGACCTGGGGGAGCCGGGTTTGACCTGGATCGCCACCTGCCACTACGACACCGGGCACCCCCATGCCCACGTGTTGATCCGCGGCCGGCGAGGATCGGGCCGAGACCTCGTCATGCCTCGGGACTATGTGGGGTTTGGCTTCCGTGCGCGGGCGCAGGAGGTGGCGCAGGAGCAGCTTGGCGACCTAACCCGGGCGGAGGCGGAGCGCCGTGTGTGGCGCGAGACCCAAGCCGACCGGTTCACGGGGCTGGACCGAAGGCTCCTCCAGGCAGCGGACTCGGACCTATGTGTGGACGACGGCGTCGGGGTGAACGACGCCTGGTCGGCTCTAACGCGGGGACGACTGCGTCGGCTGGAGGCCCTGGGTCTCGCCGAACGCGTCGGCGAAAGATACCGGCTGGACGCTGAGCTCCAGCCCAAGTTGCGGTCGCTGCAGCTCCGTCAGGACATCATCCGCACCCTCCATCAGCGCCGGCTGGATTCGGGCCGTGAGCCGAAGGTCCTGGACGATCGGCCGGTTCGTGGCCGGGTCGTGGCGCGCGGCCATCACGACGAACTGGGCGGCGCGGCATGGGTGATAGTGCGGGACCCGCAGGGTCAGGAGCACTACGCGCGGCTGAAGCTCGGGCAGTCCGCGCCGGCGTTGGGTCGGGGGATCGAACTCGTTCCCACCCCGCGGGGGGCGCAAATCAAAGGACCTCCGCGATCGACCGACCTTGGTCTCTAGACACTGCGCATGCTCCTCGGGTCGGATACGATACTGCGCGCGCACTCCCGGGGTGCGGCCGCACAGGTTTCGAAGAGGTAGACGGTCATGAGTTCTGGCCCGACCGCAGCGGAGAGTCGCGACCTCGAGTTGCTCGCCAAGGCCCTTGTCGAGACGTGCATGCGAAATTCCGAGCTCGAGAACCTCCACGCGGGCAGGTTTCCGTCGTCGGAACGTGGTGACTTCAGCGATGTGAAAGTCGTCACCCCGTACGGCGAAATCCCGTGGCCCCAGCTCTCGCGCATATCCGACGCCGAGATGAAGGTCCTGATGATCGACGTGGTCGATCGGGTCTTCACCTACCTGAGCTTTCCTGAAGAGCTGGCGCGCATCGGCGGCGCGGCGCGATGGGACCGGCCAAAGCTGCATCCGGACATGATGCGCGCGATCCGGCGGCGGGCGAAGGCGAGGCGCGTGGAGTAGGTCTTGCTCGGAGTGTGAGGCGATTGGCCGGACGTCAGACGGTCTGGACGTTCCCCAGGAGGTCCAGCAACGCGCGGTTCATGTAGTAGCTTTCGCGGCCGATCTTGTGCTTTCGCATCAGGCCGATGCGGGTGAGTTCGTCGAGGTAGCGTGTCGCGGTGATGCGGCTCACCCCGAGGTCGCGCTCGACGAAGGCGATCTTGCTGTAGGGGTGGCTGAACATGTTGTTCAGTAGGTCCTGGCTGTAGATGCGCGGGAGCTCACGCCGCAGCCGAACCTTGTGGTCGAGCATCAGGTCCCAGATGCGATGGACGAGCCTCGTGGTCTGGCCGGCCATCTGCTCCACCGCGTCCAGCATGTAGATGAGCCATTCTTCCCAGACCCCGTCGGTCCGGACCGCCTGCAGCAGGCGATAGTAGTCGGCCTTGCGCTGGTTGATGTAGCGCGACAGGTAGAGCACCGGCGTGCCCAGCAGGTCCTCCTTCAGGATCCGGCCCGTGCGGCCGTTGCCGTCGTAGAAGGGATGGATGGTCTCGAACTGGTGATGGATCACGGCCATCCTCACGAGAGGATCGAGGTCGAGCGTGTCCTCACCGTTGATGAAGCGTTCGAGATTGGCCATCAGCGGAGCGATCTCGTCGTAGCTCTGGGGCGGGGTGAACACCACCTCGCCGGTCTTATCGTTCTTGAGCGCGGTGCCCGGGAGTCGGCGGAATCCGGCTTGGTTGCGCTCCAGCGTCGCCTGCATGGCGAGGATGTCGTTGATGGTGATCAGTCCGGTCCTACGGACGGTCTGGAAGCCGTCCCGCATAGCGCGAGCGTAGGCGTAGACCTCCTTCGCCGTGACGCTTGCGAACCGGTCGGCGGCATCATCGCTGCGATAGAGGTCATCGTGGGTGGTGATGATGTTCTCGATCGCCGAGCTGTCCTTCGCCTCCTGCAACGAGAGCGTGTTGATCAGGATGGCTTCGTTCGGCACCAGGCCCGCCGCGCCCTTCAGCTCCGCCAAGGCCCGATGCGCCGTGGCGAGTTTTTTGAGGACGCGCTTCGTCTCCAGGTCCACTGCGAGGGGGAGGAGCGGCGGAACGTGGCTGGCGATCAGAGCCATGCGGGACCAATCTGTATAGATTGTCCCGGTTTTCTATACATAATTCGAGGAGTGTATAGACCTCGCCGCAGTTCCCTACATGCCGGCTGGATGCGTCAAGAAAGTCGCCGCTTGCTATCCATGCGCGTCGCACATGTCGGGAAATTCCACCGACCTATGCACATTGCCGGTGGACTTCCCGCGCCGAGAGCCGGGAGACCGCCTCGGTTCGCCGAGAACTCTGCAGACGCATGCCGCAGACCGGACGTCAGTGGAGCTTGCGGTCACCCGCTACCTCGTCGGTCTCGACCAGGGTCGGCCGTCTCGCCGGGCGCCCACATTCGAGCGGTCCCAGAATGTCGTCGTGGAAAGCGTCGACGATGATGGCGAATGCGACGACGTGGCGGCTCTCAGGACAGTCCGCGGCAAGATCAAGAACGGCCCTGACGAGATTGCTGTAGAGCTGCTTTGCGGACTCGATATCGGACGCTGAGGCATTAGGCATCTACGGATCTCCGTGCCGGCGACATCATCGCCGCGATCACGATCGTCCGTCGATACGTAACCTTACCCCCCTTCGCCGTTCCGCAGACAAATGCGTTCCACAGCAGACGAAGGATGAAGGAAGAGTCGCGGGGGATGAAACGGGGCGGAAGGGACGGCAGGCCGAACGCCATCGCTGGATCGCTGCTGCCAAATCGCGCCCGTTGACTCACTCGCACAGCCGCACGTGACGGGGCGAAAATGGGCGGAACAGCCTGAATTGCAGCGCGCCGTTGTGACCTAGGTGTGACCTTAAAGGTCTATGCGACCTGATAGCGGAGAGTTAAGTCTTTGAAAAAATGGCGCGCCCGGAACGATTCGAACGTCCGACCCTCAGATTCGTAGTCTGATGCTCTATCCAGCTGAGCTACGGGCGCGTCTGGCCTTGCGGCGAGGGCGCGGAACCTAGTCGGGGGCGGGAGGGAGCGCAAGACCCCCTCCCTCCATTATTTTGACCTAGCGCCGCGGGAACGGCAGGGCCCCGCCCAGGATGCCCTGGCGCAGGATGTCGGCTGCGCTGGGCGGCTTGGGCGGCTGCTGAGGCTGGCCCGGCTGCGGCTGGGGCACGCCGGGGGCGCCGGCGCGGCGGCCGCCGCCGCCCATCATGGCGTTCATGTCCTGGCCCAGGATGCCGCCGGTGGCGGAGCGATAGCGGACCTTCACCGCCCACTGCTGGTTCCAGGTCACTTTGGGGTCGGTCGGACGCGGCGGATAGACGAAGTTCGCCTCGCCGCCGTAGGCCATCAGTTGCACCATCGCCGAGGGCGCGGCGTCGACGAATTCCTTGGGCACCGCGCAGGTCTTAGTGGCTGGCCCCATCAGCGTCTTGTTGGCGACGAGGCGGGCGATGTCGCCGGTGCTGAGGAAATCGGGGTTCGAGAAGGCCGAGGCCTGGATCTCGGACGAAGACCACATCACCACCGTCTCGCCGTCGCCGCCGCCAACGGCCGAGGCGTAGTAGGCCTGGGCGTTGCCGACGAGGTTCCATCCCAGGTTAACGCCGCCCGCGGGGCTGCGCGCGTTGGTGGTCAGGTTGAGAGCGCCCAGGAAGTCCTGGTCCTCTTCCAGCATGAAGCTGATCTCGGGCGTGTAGTTGCCCTGGATGGTGTGCGGCCCCACCAGCGAGCCGTTGGCCGGCACCGAGGTGCGGGTGTCCTTGTTGGGCCACTCGCCGTAGGTGCGGTTCCGCGACGGTGACGGCGGCTGCATTGGGCGATAGTCGATGCCCCGGAACAGGCCGGCCGCGCTCTGCGGATTGGCGGCCAGCTTGGCGAAGTCGATGACGTAGGGTTGGCCCGGTCGGGCGCGTTCGCCGCAGCCCCAGAACACCAGCATGCGGCCGCGAGGCTTCTGATATTGCTCGGGGATCTGGTCAGGCCGCTCTTCACGGGTGACCGGCGTCACCTTGGGCGTCAGCAGAGGCAGGCTCTGGCCCACCTGCAGGCCGCGCGGCGGCAGGTGCTCGGCCTGGGGCGCGGTCGCCGTCTGGCCCGAGCCCAGTTGCAGCATCAGCGACTTGGACGCGCCGCCGCCGCCCATCATGGCCCGCATGATCGCCGAGGTGTCGGGCTGGCCGCCGCCGGGGCCCATCGCGGGCATGCCGAAGCCGGTCTGGGTCTGGGCGCTCATCCAATAGGTGGCCACCGGGCCGGTGACCTTCTGTTGCGCGCCCGCCGACATCGGGACCGTGGCGGCGATGACGGCGGCGCCCGCGACCAGCGCGAGCTTGTGGCCGAGACCCATGGGAACTCTCCTGAACAATCCTGGTCTTTCGAAACTAAGCCCTGGCCGCGGCGAGCGGTATCCACTTTTGCGCCGGACCGACCTGCATCTTTGCGACGAGGCCTAGCTCCGCAGGTCCCGCCAGCAGGGGACATACGCACCCGGCCACGGCTTGGCTTCAAAGACGCCCCGGGCGATAGCGCGTGCCAGGGTGTCGGCGGCCAGCGCTCCCAGGCGGGCAAGCGCATAATCGTCGTTGACCGGCCTGCGGCCCGTGGACATCGCGAAGACCACATCGCCGTCGAAGGGTGCGTGCACCGGGCGGATCGCGCGGGCGAAGCCGTCCTGGGCCATCACCGCCACGCGTTTCGCCTGCGCCGGGGTCAGGATGGCGTCGGTGGCCACGCAGGCGATGGTGGTGTTGCGGGCCTCGGACGGGCGTTTGGCCGAGCCCCATTCGTCCGGGCCGGCGCGCAGGCCGGCGGGGCCCAGGCCGCCGAATTCGCCGTCCAGCTCGAACGGCGCGGCCCAGAACGTGCGGCCGCCGGGCGCAATCACCGAGCCCCAGCTGTTCACCGCCACGATGGCGCCCACCGTGTAGCCGTCGGCCGTGACCGCCGAGACCGAGCCGGTCCCGCCCTTCAGGCCACCCGCCATGGCGCCGTAACCCGCGCCCGCCGTGCCCAGCGCAATGTCCAGGTCGGCGACGGCGACGGCGCGCTTGCCCAGCTCGCGGTGCGGCGGGTCCTCGCCCCACAGCTTGTCGCCGCCGTTGGCCATGTCGAACAGGATCGCGCCCGGCACGACCGGCGACTTCGGGATGCCGCCCACCATGCCGTAGCCGCGGCCCCGCGCGCCCAGCCACGCCACCACCCCGTCGGCGGCGCCCAGGCCATAGACCGAGCCCCCTGACAGCACGATGGCGTCCACCGCATCGACCAGGTTCTCAGGGCTCAGCGCGTCCGTCTCGCGGGTGCCCGGCGCCCCGCCCCGGACGTCACAGGCGGCCACCGCGCGGTCGTCGGGTAGGATCACGGTGACGCCGGTGCGCGCGGCCGCGTCATGCGCCTGCCCCACTTTCAGGCCGGGGACGTCGGTTATCAGGTTACGAGGGCCTGGACCTGGGCGGATGGGCTCCATACGTGGGACGTCGCACATCGCAGCGTTTGTTGTCCAATGACGGCCCGCTATGGTGACGCCGCCGAGTTGGAGTCATCTGCCTGTGAATAAGTCGACCGCCCTCGCCCTTTCCCTCGCCGCCGCGCTTGCCGCCTGCGCTTCGCCCGCGACGTCGCAGCCTCCGGCCAGGCCGGCGCAGGGGCAGGGGCAGGGGCAGGCCATGGTCGCCGCCGCTAATCCGATGGCCGTGGAGGCCGGGCTGAAGGTGCTGCGGGCCGGTGGCACGGCGGTGGACGCGGCCGTGGCGGTCCAGGCCACGCTGGGCCTGGTCGAACCGCAGAGCTCGGGCCTGGGCGGCGGGGCGTTCCTCACCTTCTACGACGCCAAGACCAAGCAGGTGACCGCCTACAACGGCCGCGAGACCGCGCCGGCCGGCGCGACGCCGCAGCTATTCTACGGCGACGACGGCAAGCTCATGAACCGGGGCGCGGCGATCCTGTCCGGCCGCTCCACCGGCGTGCCCGGCGCGGTGGCCATGCTGCGCATGGCCCAGACGGCGCACGGCAAGCTGGCCTGGAAGGACCTCTTCGGCGAGGCCGAGCGGCTGGCCGACCAGGGCTTCCCGGCGCCCTTGCGAATGGCCAACGCCGCCAACGGCCGCGGCGGCCAGGCCCAGACGCCCGACGCCGTGGCCTACTTCACCAAGCCCGATGGCACGAGGATCAAGCCCGGCGACACGGTCAAGAACCCCGCCTACGCCGCCACAGTCCGCAAGATCGCCGCCGAAGGGCCCAAGGCCATCCTGGAGGGCCCCATCGCCGAGGCCATCGTCGCCAAGGTGCGCGAGGGCGCCAATCCCGGCACGCTGAGCCTGGCCGATCTCAAGGCCTACAAGCCGCAGGCCAGCGCCGCGCTGTGCCGGCCCTATCGCGTCTATATCGTCTGCACCCCGCCAGCTCCGTCAGGCGGGCCGGCGGTCCTGGAAGGCCTGGGCCTGCTGGAGCGGACCGACATCGCCAAGCACCCGAACTCGGTCGAAGGCTGGTACCTGTTCAGCCAGGCCAGCCGGCTGATGTACGCGGACCGCGACCGCTACATGGGCGATCCCGACTTCGTGAAGGTGCCCACCGACGGCCTGCTGGACCGCGCCTATCTGGACGCGCGCGCCAAGCTGATCGGCCCTACCGCCGCGGCCACGGTCACCGCCGGCCAGCCCAAGGGCGCGCCCGCCCTGGCCCG
This sequence comes from Phenylobacterium sp., assembly GCF_004299445.1. Classification (GTDB taxonomy): domain Bacteria; phylum Pseudomonadota; class Alphaproteobacteria; order Caulobacterales; family Caulobacteraceae; genus Phenylobacterium. The sequence continues at coordinate 7,583 of NZ_SCTC01000020.1, forward strand.
GGACAACACCCAGGAGGTCTCGGGGACGACGCACTTCGTCATCGTCGACAAGTGGGGCAACGTCGTCTCGATGACCACGACGGTCGAGAGCACCTTCGGCTCGGGCCGGATGGTCCACGGCTTCTTCCTGAACAACCAGCTGACCGATTTCTCGTTCGCGCCGGTCAACGGCGACGGCACGCCGGCCGCCAACGCGGTCGGTCCCGGCAAGCGGCCGCGTTCGTCGATGGCGCCGGCTATCGTGCTCGACAAGAACCGCAATTTCGTCGCCGCCGTCGGCTCGCCCGGCGGGCCGTCGATTCTGGCCTACAACCTGAAGGCCCTAGTGGGCCTGCTGGACTGGAAGCTGCCCGTGCAGGAGGCCATCAACCTGCCCAACCTGATCGCCGGCGGCAGCTTCTACGCCGCCGAGGTCGACAAGTTCTCGCCCGAGCTGCGGGCGGGGCTGGAAGCCAAGGGCGTGAAGATGAGCTCGGGCTTCGGCGCAGAGGGCTCGGGCCTGCACGGCATAGAGGTCACCCCGCAGGGCCTGCGCGGCGGCGCCGACCCGCGTCGGGAAGGCGTCGCCAAAGCGCCTTAACTATCTCTCCGCATCGCGGCGGAGATGAAGGATCAGTCCGCCGCCTTGCGCCGCGGCCGGGACTTGGGTGCGTCGGGCAGGCGCAGTTCGAAGACCGTGCCCTGGTCGCCGGTCACCGACAGCGTCAGGTCGCCGCCGTGGCCCTGGGCCAGTTCGCGGGCGATGGCCAGACCCAGACCGGTGGAGTCGGGCCGCCCTGAACCGGCGAACGGCTGGAACAGGCGCTCGCGGATGCGCTCCGGCACGCCCGGACCGTCGTCGGAGACGCGGATGAGGCTGGAGCCGCCCACTGTCTCCAACGACACCTCGATACGGCCCTGGGTCGAGCCTTGCCGCTCGCCCTGATGTTCGATCGCCTGTCGGGCGTTGCGCAGCAGGTTCACCAGGATGCGGTGCAGCTGATCCGGGTCGGCCGTCACTTGGTCGGCGGCGGCCACCTTGCTGACCAGCTTCACGCCGGGCGCGGGAATGCGGGCCTCGGCGGCGGCCTCCTTCAGCGCCTCGGCCAGCGTCACGACCTGGGGCTCGGGCGCCGCCTCCTGGGTCTTGCCGTAGACGAGCACGTCGGCGGCCAGTTTCACGGCCCGGTCCAGGGCGCGCTCGAGGCGGGGCAGCGCCTGGCTGAC
>NZ_SCTC01000021.1 GCF_004299445.1 Phenylobacterium sp.
GGTCAACGCCTCGATCACCTGGCCGACGGTGATGTGATGGGCGGCGTCGCCGGTCTCCACGGTCACGTCGGCCTGGGCGTAGACCGGATAGCGGACGGCGGCCTGCTCTTTCAGCACCTCCATCGGGTCCTTGCCGGCGATCAGGGGGCGGCTGTCCTTGCGGCCCACACGACGCGCCAGGATGTCGAGATCGGCCTTCAGCCACACCGAGACGGCGCGCTGCTTGATCAGGCCGCGGGTCTCGTCGTTCATGAACGCGCCGCCGCCGGTGGCCAGCACGTGTGGCGGCCCTTCCAGCAGGCGCGCGATCACCCGGCGCTCGCCGTCGCGGAAGGCGGGTTCACCCAGAGCGGCGAAGATCTCGGGAATCGAGCGGCCGGCCGCAGCCTCCACCTCGGCGTCCGCATCGCGGAAGGGAAGGTTCAGGGCGCTGGCCAGGCGTCGGCCCACGCTGGACTTGCCGACGCCCATGAGGCCCACAAGCGCGATCGTGCGGCGGCGTAGTGGTTCGTAGCGATCCATCGACGGCGCAGCCTTTACACGACCCTGTGTGCTCGCGCCAACGGGACACCGTGAGTAAGCTGTCGTCATGTTGCGTCTGACCCTCCTCGCCGCCGCCCTTACCGTCGCCTGCGCGCCTGCCGTGGCCCAGGTCGAAGTGACCCAGCTCGCCGCCCCCGACGCCTTCTCGGTGCCCGGCCGCGACACCGGATTGCCCCAGGACCTTTGGCGCGGGACGCCGCTGGACACCGCCCGGGTGGTGCTGCCGATGCTGAGCACGCGTCCGCTGTCGCCGGCGGCCGCCGCGCTTGCCCGGCGTCTGCTGGCCACCGGCGCGCCCGGTCCCACCGGGGCTGCAAACGACGAGATGCTGGCCGGAGCCCGGGTCAACACCCTGATCTCACTGGGAGATGTGAAGGCCGCGAGCCGCGTCCTGGAACGCACGCCCGGTCTCGACCGCAGCGCCGAGCTGTCTCGCGCCGCCGCTGAAAGCGCGCTCCTGGCCGGCGATGTCGCCCGCGCCTGCCAGCTGGCCGGCGGCCTCTCGACGGGGCGCGGCGACATCTACTGGCTGCGTCTGCGCGCGCTCTGCCAGGCCGAGGCGGGGCAGGGCGCCCAGGCCCAACTGACCTTCGACCTGGCCCAAGCCCAGGCCCGGGACGCCGTCTACGGCCGGCTGATGTCCGCGAAGCTGTCAGGCACGCCCGCCGGCGCCGCCTCGCTGCGCAATGGCCTGGACCTCGCGCTCTCGCGCGGCCTGAATCTCGATCTTGCGGCTGCGAAGCCTGCGGCAGCGGTGGCGGCCGTGCTCTCCGGCGCCGAGCCGGGCCTACCGACCTACGACACCACCGCCATCGACGCCCAGATCGGCGGGCTGGCCGCCTCGGTCGTGGCGGGCCTGCCGCCGCCGGCGGGCGTCTCGGCCCTGATCGCCGCGGCCAGCGAGGGGGATCCCAAGACCAAGGGCCGGCTGCAGTCCGCCGCCCTGCTGGTCGCCGCGCTGGCCAATGACCTGCCGCCGGCGGATCGGGCGCGGATCAGCGGCTTCCCGATCGGCGAGGGCAAGGCGCCCGTCGGCCGCAACCTCGCCCTCGAGACCGCCGCCGACTCGCGCCGCACGGGCGAGGCTGCGCTCCTGGCGCTGTGGACCTGCGCAGAGGCGGGGGCGAGCGGCCCGGCGCTGGCGGACCGGGTACGAATGATCCGGGTCCTGTCGCGGGTGGGTCTTGTCGACGAAGCACGGCTGCTCGCCCTCGAAGGGCTGGCGGGGCTCAAGTGAGCAAGGGGGCCGACTGGGCCGAGGCCTTCCTGGAGATGATGGCCGTCGAGCGCGCCGCGGCCCGCAACACGCTGTCAGCGTATGCCCGAGACCTGACGGACGCCTCCGGTTACCTGGCGGCGCGTGGCACAGGCCTGGCCGAAGCCGGCGCTGAGCACATCGAAGCCTACTTCGCCGACCTGGGCGTCCGCGGCTTGTCGCCGGCCACCGCGGCGCGGCGGCGCGCGGCGGTGCGGCAGTTCTATCGCTTCGTGCTGGGCGAGGGCTGGCGTGACGACGATCCGTCGCGCCGGGTCGAGGCGCCGAAAAAGGGCCGTCCGCTGCCGAAGGTGCTGTCGCGGGACGAGATGGACCGCCTGATCGCCGCCGCCGGCGCTCGCGACGGGGCCCAGGGGCTGCGGTTCGGCTGCATGGTGGAGCTGGCCTACGCCTCGGGGCTGCGCATCTCGGAACTCACGGCTTTGCCGCTTTCGGCGCTGGCGCGCGACCCAGCCTACCTGATCATCAAAGGCAAGGGCGGCAAGGAACGGCTGGCGCCCTTGAACGATGCGGCGCGCGCCGCCGTAAAGGCCTATATCGCCGCGCGTCCGGCCTTCCTGCCCAAGGGCGACAAGGCCAATCCATGGCTGTTCCCGTCACGCGGCAAAGCCGGTCGCCTCACGCCGCGACGCTTCGCACAGGTGCTGGACGAGGCGGCGGCGCGCGCCGGCATTGATCCCGAGCGGGTAAGTCCGCACGTCCTGCGCCATGCCTTCGCCACTCACCTACTCGAAGGCGGCGCAGACCTGCGCGTGGTCCAGAAGCTTCTCGGGCACGCCGATATCGCAACCACCCAGATCTATACCCACGTCGCCTCAGACCGCCTGCGCGAGATCGTGCAGACCCGCCATCCGCTGGCGAAGAAGCGCTGAGCGGGCGCGGCCAGAGGGGGAAGCCGGAGGCTCCCCCACCCTGATCGCTTCGCGATCCGTCCCTCCCCGGCGGGGAGGGAAAGGACCTAGCCGGTGATCCGATAGCGACCGTCGCTGTCCGGGCAGACCCGGACGTAGCGGACATCGCGGCCATAGGCGTCCACGGGCGCCGCGGCCAGACGGCACCGCTCGCGGGTGTAGTAGCTGCTGTCATAGGCCGACGAGTAGCGGCGGCGGCCCTCGCGGTATTCCACGGTGTCGTCGTAGCTGAAGTACGGGCCGCGGCTGTCGCACTTGTACTTGTCGTTGGCGTTGCCGACGGCGCCGCCGACGACCGCGCCCGCAACGCCGCCCAGCACGGCGCCTTCGGTCCGGTCACCGCGACCGGCGATCTGCGATCCCAGAACCGCGCCGGCCAGAGCGCCGATCAGGCCGCCCGCGACGGTCGAGTTGTTCGAGCGGGCGCCGCTGCCGCAGGGAATCGCCGTGGCCGTGGCTGGACGACCATAGTAGCCCGCGTAGGGCGGCGGCTGATTGGTGGTCCAGTAGGCCTGATCCCACGTCGGGCGCGGATACATGCGAGCATAGGCGCCGTACCCATAGCGGCGGTCGTAGATGGCCCGTGCACGGTTCCATTCCGCCAGGCGTCGATCGTAGTCGGCCCGCGCGGCGCGATAGTCGCGACGCGACTGGCGGGATTCGTATGTGGCCTGGCGATCATAGCGATCGGCGGACTCGGGCATTCGGTCCCATCCGGCGTCGTCCCAGGTCGGTCGGGCATAGACCCGAGCGTAGGCGCCGTATCCGTTGCGGGCGTCATAGGCGGCTCGGGCGTTCTCCCAGTCGGCCAGTCGGCGCTCGTAGTCGGCGCGCGCCACGGCGTAGTCCTGTCGGGCCTCGCGGTAGTTCTCTCGGGCGCCCTCGTTCTGGGCCTTCCGGTCTTCGTACCGCTCGCGCTCGTGATTGTAGTCCTGCTGCTGTCGCTGGTACTCGTCGGTGGGACGATACTGCTGAGCTGCGGCCATCGGCGCGGCGGTCGCGAGGGCGAGCGCCGAGGCCATTCCGATCTTCAGATGCATGTTCATGTGTGGGCTCCGGTCTCCTCGAGGCCACACAAACGGCCAGCAGGCTTGAGTGTTCCGCCGCGCCGGAACCGCTGCGATTTCTCATGCCTTGTGAGCGGGGCCGTTCCCGCCTAATTTCCGCCGCTTCCCGAGGCGGCTCGCCTCCCTGGACGGATCCCTGAATGGCTGCGCACTACCTCGAGTTCGAGCGCCCGATCGCCGACCTCGAAGCGAAGATCGAGGAGCTCTCCAAGCTCTCGGAAACCGCCAGTCCAGGCTCGTTCGACGACGAGATCGAGGCTCTGCGCTCGCGGGCCCAGGACATGCGCCGTGAGGCCTACGCCAACCTGGACGCCTGGCAGAAAACGCAGGTCGCCCGCCATCCCGACCGTCCGCATTTTGTGGACTATGTCGGCGCGCTGATCGACGAATTCCAGGAGCTGCGCGGCGACCGCAAGTTCGCCGACGACCAGGCGATCATGGGCGGCCTGGGCCGCTTCCGGGGCCGCGCGGTCGTGGTCATGGGCAACGAGAAGGGCCGCGACACCCAGAGCCGGGTGAAGCACAACTTCGGCTATGCCCGCCCCGAGGCCTACCGCAAGACGGTGCGCCTGATGGAGTTGGCCGAGCGCTTCACCCTGCCAGTGATCTCGTTCGTCGACACCCCGGCGGCCTATCCCGGCATGGCGTCGGAAGAACGCGGCGTCGCCGAGGCGATCGCGCGCTCCACCGAGAAGGCGCTGATGCTGTCGGTGCCGATGGTGGCCGTGGTGACGGGCGAGGGTGGTTCGGGTGGGGCCATCGCGACCGCCTGCGGCAGCCGCGTGCTGATCATGGAGCACGCCATCTATTCGGTGATCCCGCCCGAGGGCGCGAACTCGATCCTGTGGCGCGGCGCGCGAACCGCGGCCGAGGCGGCCAAGGCGATGAAGATCACCGCCCAGGACCTGCTGCAGATGAAGATCGTGGACCGGATCATCCCCGAGCCGCCGGGCGGCGCGCACTCGGCGCCGGAAGCGGCGATGGCCGCCGTGGGCGACGCCGTGGAGGAAGAACTGAAGGCGCTGGAAGGCCTGTCGGCCGAGGAACTCAAGGTGCGCCGCTCTGAACGCTTCTACGCCATCGGCCGCAGCGGGCTGCAGTAGGGGGCGCGCCCGCTTACATCCCGCCGCTCCGCGGGGAGGCAGACATAGAAAGAGCCGCCGGGGTCGCCCGGCGGCTCTTTCCGTATCTGCAGGAACCGGCCGGGTCCGGAGACCCGGCCGAAGCCCTTAGAACTCCATGTTCGCGCCGACGAAGAAGAACCGGCCGGCGTTGTCGTACTGCGACGAACCGGTGCCCGTGCCCGCGAAGGTCTCGGGCAGTTGCGGGGGCTTCTTGTTGAACGCGTTCACGACGCCCGCGCGGAGGCGGATATCGTCGTTCAGGCGGTAGGTGGCGCGGATGTCGTGACGGAAGTAGTCGCCCGTCTTGAAGGGATCGATGACGCCCGCTTGCTGCGCCTGGTTCGCGATCATGGAGCCGAAGTAGAGAGTGCTCCAGGTGAACGAGAACTTGTCGTAGGTCCAGCGCAGCGAGGCGTTGCCCTTCCACTCCGGCGTGGCGTTCGTGATGGTGTTCGCGAACTGGGTGTAAGCCTGGGTGGGCAGCCCTTGCAGGGCCCACTGGTACATCCAGGTGGCGTCGACGCGCATGGCGATCGAGCCATAGTCCTTGCCGAACAGATCTTCGGTCTGGAAGCCGTAGCTGACCGAGTAGTCCCAGCCCTCGACCTTCACCGACGCCACGTTCTGCTGAACGAGGACGACTTCGAAGATGCCGCCTTGCAGGCCGCCGGTGGTGGCGCCGGTGCGGTCACGACGAATCTGCTGACAGAACTGGTTCTGCTCGATCGGACGCGACGCGTCGTCATAGCAGAGGGCGCCGAGCAGCGTGTTGATCGGGATCGAACCCACCTGGTCGGTGATGTTGTATTTGAAGAAGTCCGCCGAGATCTGCAGGTTCGGCACCCAGCGCGGGTTGATCACGACGCCGTACTGGAAGGTGTGCGCCTTTTCCGCACCGAGGTCCGGGTTGCCGCCTTGCAGAAGGGCCAGCGAGGGACGGCCCGTGCCGATGTTCGACACGAAGGTCGTCGGGTTGTAGCCGGGGATCGCCGCCGCGCAGGTGACCCGGCGGGCCGCCTGTTGGGCCGCCGTGGCGGCACGGAAGTTGGCCGAGTCGCAGGGGTCGAGCGCCGTGGTCGTGAAGTTCCGGCCTTGCGGCGCGAAGAGTTCCACGATGTTCGGCGCGCGGACGGCGGTCGATTCCGTCGCCCGGAAGCGGACGTCCTTCACCGGGGCCCAGGTGACGTTGACGCGCCACTGATCGGTGCCGCCGATCGTCGAGTAGTCCGACACGCGGCCGGCGGCCTCGACGGTCAGTTCTTCGGCGAACGGCACGTCCTTCAGGAGCGGGATGCGGACTTCCGCGTAGGCTTCGCGAACGTCGTACTCGCCCTGACGGGTGCCGATGGCGTTGAAGAACAGCGCGCCCGAGGCCGACAGCGCGTCCTGGACGAACTGGCTCTTTTCCTTGCGGTATTCGCCGCCGAACGCGACGCCCACCGGGCCGGCCGGCAGATCGAACAGGTCGGTGGCGAAGTTGATGCCGGCGACCGTCTGGCTCAGCTTCTGGTCGGACGAGGCGACGCCGTTGGTCCACAGGATCGCTTCACGGCTGGCGCCGTTGACCAGGTCCCAGGGGGTGCAGCCGGCGGCGCGGGCGGCCGCGTCGCGGCAGACGACGGCGCCGTTCAGCAGCACCGCATCGGTCGCCTGCTGGACGCGGGCGACGTTCGGCACGTTGAACGAGATCGTGGTGCCCGTCACTTCCGAGTACTGGACGTAGCTGTCCATGCTCACGTCGCGACCGAAGGTCTGGAACTTGCCTTCGATGCCGCCCGTGTACTTGACCTGCTCGCGCTCGGCCTTCACGTCACGGCCGCCGAACTCCTGCCAGAACTTGCCGACCTGAGCGGTCGAGCCCTGGGTGAAGGTCTTGCCGGCGGCGAGCCATTCCGCACGCAGCGCCGCGGCGGTGGCGCCGGCGCCGTTCAGGTAGGCGTTGTCGCCGCGCAGGACGACCGGCATCGTGCCGCCGCCCGCGGCCGACGAGAACGCCGGCTGGAAGATGCCGTAGCCCGAGCCATGCAGGTACGACAGGTCGACAAAGGCCTTCCAGGTGTCGGTGATCTTGTAGTCGGCATAGCCGCGGATCACCTGGCGGTTACTCTTGCCCTGCAGCGTGTTGTACGCCGGGCCCGAGTAGAACAGCGCGGGGTCCTGGCAGTCCGGCTGGACCGTGGCGGTCGAGCAGGCGGCCGACAGGCGAACCACGTTGGTGGGGTTGCGGGCGTCCAGGGTGACGGAACGCGCGGTGCCCAGGGCGCCGCCGATCAGCTGGAAGGTCGCGAAGGGCGAGGTGTTGGCGCGCGAAGCCGGGATGATCGGCTGCGGCGTCACGCGGGTGTCGCGACGGATGCCCGGATTACCGAAGCTCCGGTCACGCTGCATGATCGTGTCCTGGCTGGCGACTTCACCGCCGATCAGGATGTTCAGCTTGTCGTCGAAGAACTTGGAGCCCCAGTTGAAGCCGGCGCGATACTCCTCGCCGTCGCCTTCCTGGGTGACGCCGCCCTGGATGTCGAGTTCCAGGCCGTCCTGTTCCTTCTTCATGATGAAGTTGACGACGCCCGCGATGGCTTCCGAGCCGTACACGGCCGACACGCCGCCGGCGATCGTCTCGATCCGCTCGACCATCAGCGAGGGGATGGTGTTGAGGTCGACCGCGGGCGAGCTGGCGTCCGAGAACGGCAGGCGGCGGTTGTCCATCAGCACCAGGGTGCGCGTCGGGCCCAGGCCGCGGATGTCGGCGCGGGTCTGACCGGCGAGGAACAGGGTGCCCGACGAGTTTTGCGAGTTCGTCGCGGGGTTGATCACCGGTTGATCGAGCAGGAGGTCGCCCAGCGACACCTGGCCCTGCTCGCGGATGGCCTCGGCCGACACGACGGCCAGCGGCTGCGGCGAAGAGAAGGTGTCGCGGCGGATCCGCGAACCGGTGACCACGATTTCGCCGACGTCGACCGTCGCTTCACCGGCGGTCTGAGCTTGGGCGATGGACGGCGCAGCGAGCAGGCTGGCCGAGGCGGCTGACATCAGCAGCGCGCTTCGAAGCATGGTGTTCATCTGGACTTTCATTGTTACGGCCCCCCGGCCTGGGAAACGTTTTTTGCAAGCGCGCCGGGCGGCGCCGACGCTTGTCCCCGACAGCGCGAATTCCTCCTCGCGGCGCCGCGTGAACGACGACGAATGAAGGGCTTCGCACCAGAAACGGTGAGCGCGGAAGCTGTCACGCAGGGGTCGGGCGAGCAACGAAAAGGCGTCACACTCGCGACGAGTGGTCGGGGAATGTTACGGATTTTCCACGATGTGCGGCGAAAGCGCCACACATTGGCCTGAATTCGGCAAGGGTTTGCCCGTAATCGGTAACAAACGCCGAAGCGTTGCCGTCAGACGATCCCGCGGAGGGCTTCCGCCAGTTCCTCGACCGCCGCTTCGGTTGTCGCCCACGAACACATGAACCGCACCGAGCCGTCGAGGAAACGGTAGACGAACCAGCCGGCCGCGTGCAGCGCCGAGAGCCTCTCCTCGTCCATCTGGACGAAGATCCCGTTGGCCTCGACCGGGTGCAGGATGGGGAACGGCATCGCCGCGGCCAGCTTCTTCGCCATGGCGTTGGCGTGGGCCGCGTGGCGGATATACGCGCCGTCTTCCAGCATGCCGATGAAGGGCGCGGCGTAGAACCGGCCCTTGGACGGCAGCTGGCCCGACTGCTTGAGGCGCGCGTCGAACCGCCGGGTCAGGGACTTGTCGAACAGCACGATGGCCTCGGTGGGCGTCATGCCGGCCTTGGTGCCGCCGATGACCAGCAGATCGACGCCCAGGGTCCTGATGGCCTTCAGGTCGAATCCGGCCGCCGCCGCATTGGCCAGCCGGGCGCCGTCCAGGTGAACGCCGTAGCCCATGGCCTTCACCGGATCGATCAGCGCCTTCAGAGTCGCTGCGTCGTACACCGTGCCGTACTCGGTGGAGTTGGTGACCGACAGCGCCGCCGGCGGCTGCCAGTGCGGCTGGTCGGGGGCGGCGAGGGGGGCGGCGAGGCTCGCGGGGTCGATCCGGCCGGATGCGCCCGGCAGCCCGGCGATCCGCAGGCCGTGCCCGAAGAATCCGGGCGCGCCGGTCTCGTCGGTGGCCACGTGGCTGTGTTCGTGCGCCAGCACCGCCTCGAACGGCCGGCACAGGGTGGCGAGGCAGATGGCGTTGGCCGCCGTGCCCGAGGTCACGAACCGTACGTCGGCGTCGGCGTCCAGCAACGTCCGCACCAGATCAGCGGCCCGCGCGCTGACCGTGTCGCTGCCATAGCCGGAGGTGAAGCCGGCCCCATTGGCGGCGATCAGCGCCGCCATCGCTTCAGGCGTGGCGGGGGCGGTGTTGTCGGACGCGAAATCGTAGCGGGCCATGCGCGCGGTTGTACGGCGTTGGACCGCGCGGACAAGCCGTCGCGATAACGTCCCTCCCGCCGCGGAGGCGGAGGGGGCGGAAGATCAGCCGTGCTCGCGGCCCCAGGCCCGCACCTCGTCCACGAACAGGTCCGGCTCCTCCATCGCGGCGAAGTGGCCACCCTGGGGCATCTCGGTCCAGCGGACGATGTTGTAGGCGCGCTCGGCGAAGGCGCGCGGTGGAGCCGAGTACAGCGGCTCGCCGGGGAAGTTGGCGAAGGCCGTGGGCGTCTCTACGCGCTCGCCAGGGCCGAACGCGACCCCACCTTCCTCGACCAGGCCGCGATAGTACCAGGCGCCAGTCGTGAAGCTGTTGGTCATCACGTAGATCATGATGTTCGTCAGCAGCCGGTCCTTCGGGTAGACCTCGTCCAGCGGCTTCTTCCGCAGGTCGGACCAGTCGTGGAAGCGCTCGGCGATCCAGGCCGCCTGACCCACGGGGTTGCCCGCCGCCATCCAGGCCAGCGACTGCGGCTTGGAGACCTGCAGGCGGAAATAGGCGCCCATCATCTCCATCGCCGCGGCGGATTTCTGGGCCCAGGCCACCTCGTCCTCGGCCTGTGGACCGCCGTGGGGCCGGAAGCCCATCATGTTGAGGTGGATGGCGCGGGCATGTTTGCCGTGGTCGCGACCCAGCCACGAGGTGACCATGGCGCCCCAGTCGCCGCCCTGGGCCAGATAGCTGTCATACCCCAGCACTTGCGTCATCAGCGTGTTGAACAGCCGCGCCGTCGAGCGCTGGCCGATCGGCCGCTTCGGCTTGGACGAGAACCCGAAGCCGGGGAGGGACGGGACCACCAGGTCGAAGGCGTCGGCCGCGTCGCCGCCGAACCGCGACGGGAACGCCAGCTTCTCGATCGATTGCCAGAACTCGTAGTGCGAGCCTGGCCAGCCGTGCGTGACGATGAGCGGGCGCTTGCCGCCGGCCTCGCCCACCACGTGCAGGAAGTGGAGGTCGAAGTCCTCGACGCGGGCCGTGTACTGCGGAAACCGGTTCAGATCGGCCACGGCGGCGCGCCAGTCGTAGGCGTTCGTCCAGTGCTCGCAGAGCCCCTTCAGCCAGGCTCCATCGGTTCCATAGGTCCAGCCGTCCGGCACATCGGGCTGCAGCGGCCACGGATAGGCCCGCACCTGATCCAGGACGCGGCCGACCTCGGCCTCGGTCCAGGTCACTTCAAAGGGTTTGATATCCGCCATGCGCGCCTCCCGTGAGGCCGTCACCCTCACAGGGTTCCCCGTGGGGCGGTCAAGCGGGCTTCACGCCCCCGGCTTCAGCCCCTTCGCCAGGGTCGAGCTGATCTGGTGGTGCAACTGGCGGGCCGCGCCTGGGGGCAGCTTGCCGGCCATCTCCAGCACCACCACCCCATGGGTCGCGGCCCAGAACATGGCGCCGATGGCCTCGGGGTCGCCGGCCATCTCGCCGGCGGCGATCTGGTCCTTGACCCAGGCGGTCTGGGTCTCGTGCGCGCGGCGGCCCGCCGCTTCCAGTTCGGGATAGTGGCTGTCGGCGATCGGCTGGTTCAGATCGAACATCAGCTTGTAGGTGTGGGGGTGGTCGAAGGCGAAACGGACATAGGCCTCGCCCACGGCTGCGGCTTTGGCCCGCGCGCTCTTGGCCCCCGCCCGCGCCGTCTCCAGCGCCGCGGCGAACTGGTTGAAGCCGTTCGTGCGCACGGCGGCCAGGATGTCGTCCTTGTCCTGGAAGTAGCGGTAAGGCGTCATCGGCGAGACGCCCAGCTCGGCCGCCAGCTGGCGCATGGTCACCGCGTCCGGGCCCCGCTCGGCGAACAGCCGCTCGGCCGCCGCGCAAAGGCGTTCGCGGAAGTCGGCGACGTCGGTCTCGGTCAGTACGCGTGGCATTCGACTCAAGCCCCAAGAAAGCCCTTGCCAAGGGGTACGGCCTGCATCATGAATTTACAACGTAAGTTGCACAAGTGCGACGTAACCAGCACGTAGCGACAAGGGAAGGGAACGGCGATGGACGGCGATGCACGCATCAATCCGTATCTGGCGGGCAATTTCGCCCCGATCCGCTCGGAGGACGATTTCGACCTTGTCGTAAAGGGCGAGATTCCGGCGGGCCTGCGCGGCGCCTTGTTCCGTATCGGGCCGAACCCGCAGTTCGACCCCCGCGATCCCAACCACCACTGGTTCGCCGGCGACGGCATGGTCCACGCCTTCTATGTTGCCGACGGCAAGGTGGGCTATCGCAACCGCTATGTCCGCACGCCCAAGTGGGAGCTGGAGCACGAGCACGGCCGCTCGCTGTTCGGCACGTTCGGCAACCCGATGACCACCGACCCGCTGGCCATGGGCAACGAGGGCGGGGTAGCCAACACGAACATCGTCTGGCACGCCGGTAAGCTCTTGGCGCTGGAAGAGGGCCATCACCCGTTCGCCATGGACCCGCATACGCTCGAGTCCAAGGGTTACGACCGCGAGTTCAAGGGCAAGGTCACTGCCCACCCCAAGATCGACCCGGTCACCGGCGAGATGATCTGGTTCGCCTACAACGTGGGCGAGATGCCGTTCTCGAAGGGCGTCAGCTACGGAGTCACCGCCGCCGACGGCCGCCTGGTCAGCCGCCAGGACCTCGAGGCGCCGTTCTCGTCCATGGTCCACGACTTTATGGTCACCCAGAACCACGTGCTGTTCCCGATCCTCCCGCTGACCGGCAGCCTGGAACGCGCGATGACCGGCAAGCCGCCGTTCGCCTGGGAGCCGGAGAAGGGCTCGTGGGTGGGCGTGATGCGCCGTGACGCCGACGTGTCGACCGTCCGCTGGTTCAACACCGAGGCCTGCTACGTCTTCCACCCGCTGAACGCCTGGGAGGAGGACGGCAAGATCCACTGCGACGTGATGCGCTACGACGTGGCGCCGCTGTTCCCGAAGGCCGACGGCTCGCCGGGAGAGAAGGCGGCGGCGCGGCTGGTGCGCTGGACCTTCGATCTGAACGGCGCGTCGGACGCGATCCAGGAGACCAAGCTGGACGACCTGGACGGCGAGTTCCCGCGGGTCGATCCGCGGGTGGAGACGCTGAAGCACCGCCACGGCTGGTACGCGGCCGACCCGACCGGCAGTGGCACGATCCGCCAGTGCGCCATCGCCCACCTCGACCTTTCCACCGGCAAGCGCCAAGTCTACGAGCTCAACGGCGGCGACCTGACCTCGGAACCCGTCTTCGTGCCCCGCTCGGCCGATGCGCCCGAGGGCGACGGCTGGCTGACGGCCACGATCTACCGCGCCGCCGAGAACCGGACCGACCTGGCGATCTTCGAGGCCCAGGACGTGGCCAAGGGCCCCATCGCCATCGCCGAGGTGCCGCGCCGCGTACCGTTCGGCTTCCACGGCAACTGGGCGGCCATCGACTAGGCTTTCGTTTGCGGCCCTCCTCCCCGCCGGGGGAGGGGGACAATGCGCAGCATGTGGAGGGGGCTTCGCCGAGAATGCGAGCTCTGGCCTTGCCCCTTTCCACCCCTTTGGGCGGTCCCCCTCCCCTGTGGCTGAGGAGGGGCCGTCGTCATTCTGGAGACTGTCTGATGCGTGGCTGGGATCTGCTCGTAGACCGGGGCGACCTGACGAAGACGGCCCTGGCCGAAACCGACCTGCAGGTTCCGCTCAGTGAGGGCGAGGCGCTGCTCGAAGTCGAGAGCTTCGCGCTCACCGCCAACAACATCACCTACGGCGCTGTGGGCGACCAGATCGGCTACTGGAAGTTCTTCCCTGCGCCGGCCGGGCAGGGGCGGATTCCGGTCTGGGGTTTCGCGCGCGTTGTGCGCTCCAACGCCGCCGATGCGCCGGAGGGCCTGCGTCTGTTCGGCTACTGGCCGATGTCGAGCCACACCGTGGCCCGGCTCCAGAAGCGGCCGTCCGGCTACGTCGAGACCTCGGCCCACCGCGCCGAGCTGCCCCCGACCTACAACGCCTACCAGGAGGCTGAGCCCAGCGACGACGACGACTGGCGCTCGCTGTTGCGACCGTTGTTCATGACCAGCTTCCTGCTGGACGACCAGCTGTCGGACACTCAGCTCGCCACGCTGGTGCTCTCGAGCGCCTCATCGAAGACGGCGATGGGCCTGGCTTGGCTGGCCCGCCGACGGGGCGTGAAGGTGATCGGCCTGACGTCGCCCGGCCACGCCGGCCTGCTGCGCGGCACGGGACTCTACGACCAGGTCGTGACCTACGAAGACATCGATGGCCTGAAGGGCGCGGGCCCCGCCGGCTACGTCGATTTCGCCGGCCGCGCCGCGGTCACCCGCGACGTGCATGCGGCCCTGGGCGATGCGCTGGTGCTCAGCCTCGGTGTCGGCGTCACGCACTGGGACGCCCTTGCGGCGCCCCGGCCGCAGGTTCCCGGTGTCGCGCCGGTGTTCTTCTTCGCCCCCGACCGCATCCGCCAGCGCGCCCAGGAGTGGGGCATGGCCGAGCTGGACGCCCGCTTCCAGGCGGCGCTGAAGGCCTTCGTCGCCGACAACGCCTGGCTCAAGCTGCGCCGCCACACCGGCCCAGAGGCGCTGCAGGCGCTCTATGCGGACGTCGTGGCGGGGGCGGTGAAACCCGACGAAGGCCACATCGTCCTCCCTGGCTAACGAGGTTCATAAAAACGTATTGCATAATTACTGGACTCGTTGATCGAGCTAAGGCACAGCTCCTCCCACATTCTTTTCCGTGTGTGAGGCTTCATGTCCCTGCTCGTCCTGTCCAACATCGTGTCGTCCGGCCGCCCGCTGCCGGCCGGTGACACCGTGATCCCGGTCGACGCGGTTCCCATGCCGCTGCCCATCGCCGCCGGCGAGCCCAACCCCGGCGGCCGGGTCCGCGCCGTCGTGGGTACGGAGGGCGACGACACGCTCGTCCTCGAGGGTGGCGCGACCGGCATCGGCGGGGGCGGCGACGATACTTTTGTGCTGGTCTCGAACGGCGACGCCAAGGGCGTTGAGCGCCTGGGCGCCATCCTTGATTTCAACGCCGGCGACACGCTGGACCTCAGCCGCCTGGGCGCAAACGCCCGCATCCTGGGCCGCGAGGACGACGACGGCGGCACGCGCATCTCGATCGACTACGACGGCGACGGCAAGGAGGACGGCTTCGTCCTGACCTTCGAGACCGGCCAGATCGCCCCGTCACCCGACGACGGCGAGTTCCACATCCTGCCGTTCCCGATGCCCGGCGACGGCGAAGTCGTCATCCTGCCCGTCGATTTCGATGGCGGCATCGGCGACGGCGAGTTCCACATCCTGCCGTTCCCGATGCCCGGCGACGGCTGGATCTAAGGGGCGATCCGGAACTCCAGGGTCTGCATCGAGGGCTTGGCTGTCGGCGCGAGGATCACCCGCGCCTGCAGCACCCCCTTGTCGCAGGGGAACGACAGGACCGTCGACATCGCGTTGTCGGCCACGATCGGGTCGGCGGCGCGGCAGGCGCCCAATTTGCCCTTCAGCGCCGCGATGTCGGCGTTGCGGCGCGCGGCGTCGCGGTCCAGCAGCATGTTCATGGCGAGCGCATCGCGCGCGGACAGCACGTCGCCTGACGCGTAGATCCGCTGCACGGTCGCCGCCATGGACTGAAGGGCGGGGCTCACCGGAGTGGTGCGAACCGGGAAGGCCCCGCTCTTCACCAGCGACACGGTCGCGGCCCGCACCGTCACGCTGACCGGCGCATAGGTCAGGTTCGAGAACGCGAACACGCCCACGCCCCGCTCAGGCAGCATCAGCACGTTCGAACCATAGCCCGGCAGCCCGCCCGAGTGGGTGAAGTGCGGGCCCAGCACGCAGTCCGCAAAGGCGATGGTGCCCATCCCGTAGGTTCGCGCCCGGTCGCAGTCGTCGGGGTTGCTTCGGTCCGCTCGCGTCACCACGCCGGCGAAGTTCTGCCCGCGCACGATCTCGCGCACGCTGGACCGCTTCAGGATGCCATCCTCGGCGCCGTCGCGCGGGGGCCATGCGGCCAGCTCCCAGGCCATGTAGCGGGCGTAGTCGCTGGCGCTGGTCATCAGCCCGCCCATCGCCCCGAAGGCGCCCGGCCCCAGCGCCGGTTCCTCGACCCAGCGCCCATCCTCCCAGCGATAGCCAACGGCCAGGCGTCCGGCCGGGGCCTTGGCCAGGTCGTAGCCGGTCGAGGCCATGCCCAGCGGCTTCAGGAACGCGCCTTCGATGTAGTCGGCGTAGTTCGCGCCCGAGACGTTGGTCACCACCCGTCCGGCCAGGGCATAGCCGTAGTTCGAGTATTCGAACGCCATCCCCGGCGCCCGCGAGAACGGGACGCCCGCCGCCATGAACCGCGAGAACTCGGCCTCGCTCATCGGCAGCTGCCGGTCGCCCCAAGGGTCGTCCGTCACGAACCCGCCCACGTGGTTGAGCAGGTCGCGCACGGTGATCTTGGGGCTGTCGGTGGTGGGGTACTTCAGTCCCTTCAGTTCGGGGATGATCGTCTCAGCGGGCGCATCAAGCGACAGCTTGCCCTCGTCCCGCAGCTTCAGCGCCGCCAGCGCTGTGAAGTTCTTCGACATCGAGGCGATGCGGAAGACCGTGTCGCGGTTCACCGGCGCGTTCGTTTTCGTATCCTGGACACCCAGGCTGCGCACGTAGGCCAGCTTGCCGTCCACCACGACGCCATAGACCAGGCCGGGCGCATGCCGCTCCTCCATGAAGCTCTCGAACAGCGGGTCGATCGCCGCGAAGGCCGCCTTCTGGGCATCCGTCTGCGCCAGCGCCGGCGGGGCCCACAGGACCAGAGGGAGGGCGCAGGCCAGGCCCGCCCATGACGTTCGCATACCCATCCGCGTCTCCCCCGAAATGTAACCCGCGTTGCGTTTGCGCCGCGACGCACCAGTCAAACTGGGTCGCCGCGCTGTTGCCAAGGGGCCTCGTCGGCGCGACCGATGGTCCGGGGAGGAAACGCACATGAAGTCGACGATTCTGGGGGCGCTGGCCGCCCTGGCTCTCACCGCGCCCGCCGTCGCCGCGCCGGACTTCGCCAACCGCCAGGACTTCGACTTCGCCGAGCGGGGCTTCGTCGGCACGCGCAGCGACCCCAAGATCCTCGCCGCCGACGGCCGAGTGGTCTGGGATCTGTCGGCTTACGATTTTCTGAAAGGCCCGGCGCCGGCCAGCGTGAACCCCAGCCTGTGGCGGCAGTCGCAGCTACTGGCCAAGCACGGCCTTTTCGAGGTGGCCAAGGGTGTGTGGCAGGTGCGAGGCTTCGACGTCTCGAACGCCACCTTCATCGCCGGCAAGACGGGCTGGATCGTCATCGACCCGCTGACGTCGGCCGAGGTCGGCAAGGCTGCGCTCGACCTCGCCAACGAGAAACTGGGCGCCCGCCCCGTGGTCGCGCTGATCTACACCCACAGCCACGCCGACCACTTCGGCGGCGCGCGCGGCATGGTCGCCCAGGCCGACGTCGATGCGGGCAAGGTCCAGGTGATCGCACCCGAGGGCTTTCTGGAGCACGCCGTCAGCGAGAACGTCATCGCCGGCGCCGCCATGCAGCGTCGCGCCACCTATCAGTTCGGATCGTACCTGCCGAGGGGTCCGATGGGTCAGGTCAGCTCGGGCATCGGTCCGGGCGTCTCCGCCGGGACCCAGACCCTGATCCCGCCCACGCTCAACATCGAACGCACCGGCCAGACCCTGACCGTCGACGGCGTGAAGATGGAGTTCCAGCTCACGCCGGGCACGGAAGCCCCGGCAGAGATGAACCTGTATCTGCCCGACCTGCGCATCCTGTGCCTGGCCGAGAACGCCAACCCCTCGATGCACAACGTGCTGACCCCGCGCGGCGCGCTGGTCCGCGACGCCAAGGAATGGGCGAGCTATCTGGGCGAGGCCGGGCGGCTGTACGGCGACCGTTCGGACGTGCTGTTCACCAGCCACGGCTGGCCGCGCTTCGGCCGAGCCGAGATCGCCGACTACATCGACAAGCACCGCGACGCCTACAAGTACCTCCACGACCAGTCGGTGCGGCTGATGAACGAGGGGCTGCTGCCGGCCGAGATCGCCAACCGGATCAAGCTGCCCGAGGCGCTGGATCGCGAGTGGTACAACCGCGGCTACTACGGGACGATGAGCTTCAACAGCCGCGCGGTCTACCAGCGCTACATGGGCTGGTATGACGCCAATCCGGTTCACCTGGCCCCGCTTGAGCCGGCCGACGAGGCGCGGCGCTACGTGGAGATCATGGGCGGCGCCGCCAAGGTCCAGGCCGCGGCCCAGGCCGCCTTCGACGCCGGCGATGACCGCTGGGCGGGAGAGCTTCTGAACCGACTGGTCACCGCCGATGCGGGGAACACCGCCGCGCGTGAACTGCTCGCCCGCGCCTACGAGCGTCAGGCCGCCACCGTCGAGAGCGCCATCTGGCGGAACATGTATCTGTCCGGCGCTCAGGAGTTGCGGGGCGGGGTGCGCACCAGCCCGGCGCAGGGGGCCTCGCTCGATTTCGTACGCAACACGCCCACGCCGATGCTGCTCGACCTGATGGCCGTGCGCGTCGATCCCGAGAAGGCCAAGGACGGCGATGTCGTGGTCGACCTGATCTTCCCCGACCGCAAGGAGCGCTTCCGCATCCGTATCCGGCGATCGGTCCTGACCTATGAAGCGGACCCGCCGGCCGGCAAGGTCGATGCGGTCCTCACCATGCCCCGCGCCCAGTTCCTGTCGGGCGCCTTGGCCGGCGCCGACCTCTCGGGGGCGACGACCTCGGGCGACCGGACCGCGCTGGCCCGGCTCCTCAGTTGGCTCACCCCGCCGAAGCCCGGATTCCCGATCGTGACACGATAGGCGGAGGATCGGGCGCCCGCGGGGCGAGCCGGTAACATCAGAAAGCGCAGATGGGCCGCCGACGACGTAGTATGGCTCCGACACCGCCAAATCCCAGGATCATGAGAGCCCAGGTCCCGGGCTCCGGGACGACGCCCGGACCATCGTCATCGTCGCCCTCGCCCTCGTGATCGGGCACGTCTCTGTCGCCGACCTTGATGCCCGCGAAAGCGAGGCCGGTGTCGTAGACCTCGTCCCCCCAGTTGGAGACCCCGAACAGAAGCCTGTAGTTTCCATCCTCGGTGATCCTGTAGTCCGCGGCCACCCAGCCGGTGAGGCCGCATCCCGGACCCCAGCACTCGCCCGAGAATCCGCCGAGAGGCGACCAGACCGGTCCGCCATTGGCGCCCGTGCCCAGCGTCAGCGGCGACGTGGGCGGGGTCAGGGTGACGCCGGGATCGATGGGAGGCAGCCCCGCGCCCGGGGAGATCAGGCCCGCCGGTTCCGTGCGGGCGTTGAAGAGCATTGCGATCAGATCGCCGCTCACCGCGTCGATCAACTGCACGAAGGCGTAGTCTTCGTAGATGAAGTTCCCCTCGCCGCTCTGGCCGTCCGACGAGACGAAGTTGAAATTGTAATGGAGGTTGTCCCCGGCCGTCGCCGAGAACGGGGAGGTGATGAAGCTGGAACCGTTGGTGCCGCCGACGGACGCGATCTGGCCCTCGCCCGTGACCCCACCGAACGTGGAAATCCACCCGTAACTGCCGCCCCCGGGCGGCGCAGTGACATCTCCGTCCGCGCCCAGTACGCCGCAGGCGCCGACGCAGACTGCGGCTTGGGCGCTGCCGCCGAGCAGCAGGGCCGCGGCGGTTGAGGCGATGATCGATTTGCGCAAGCGTGACATATGACCTCCGTGGGGGGTTCCTAAAATATTTCCAAACTTCTGGAATCTTCGGTCTTATGCCGCGTTGATGTGCATCAAGGTTTCGATTTTTCGGTATGCTCTGGCCAGATATTGATCGGCTCGCCTGTCGAGCTGGATGGCGCAGGGTGTGGCCACTCTGCTCTGACTGGCCCGTGACAACGCCGTTCGGTTTGCCTAGGATGACGTCGATGAGCCCGCGCCACGCCCTCGCTTCGAAGGTAGCCGCCCCCCTTTCCGGGGCTCGCGAGGTCGTGCGCGTCTAGCGACGCAAGCGCCCCGATCCCCGCCAACAGCGGATGGATCGGCCAGCTCCTCTCCATCCGAACATCCCGATGGAGACACCCGATGACTTCGCCCAATCCGCCCAGCCCCTTTTGGGAAGACCGCTTCAGCCCGCGGATGGCGCACGTCCGCGCCTCCGAGATCCGTGAACTCCTGAAGCTGTTGGATCAGCCCGACATCCTCAGCTTCGCGGGCGGCATCCCCGACCCCACGCTGTTCCCGGTGGAGCGGATTCAGTCATTCTATGCCGAGATCCTCGCCGACTCCGGCCAGCAGGCGCTGCAGTACTCGGTGTCCGAGGGCCTGCCCGCGCTGCGCCGCTGGGTGGCCGAGCGGATGACCCGAGCGGGCGCACCCTGCGACGCCGAGAACATCGTCATCACCGCCGGCTCGCAACAGGCGCTGGATCTGCTGGGCAAGCTGTTCCTGGCGGCGGGCGACACGGTGCTGGTCGAGCGGCCCACCTACCTGGGCGCGCTGGGCGCCTTCAACGCCTACGAGCCCACCTATGCCGACCTGGGCGGCGAGACCCCGAGCGGCGCGCGGCTGGCGTACGTGGTTCCCGACTTCGCGAACCCAACGGGCAGGACGCTGACCCGCCTGGAGCGGCTCAAGCTCCTGGACCGAGCCTCCGAGGGCGAGTTCCTGATCATCGAGGACGGCGCCTACCGTGAGCTGCGCTTCGCCGGAACCGACGAGCCGATGCTGCTCGCCCTGGACATCGCCCGCACGGGGTCCATCGAGCATGCCCGGACCATATTCTGCGGCACCTTCTCCAAGACCCTGTCGCCGGCGCTGCGGCTGGGCTGGATCTGCGCGCCTACGCCCGTGGTCGACAGGATCGTTCTGCTGAAGCAAGGCGCCGACCTGCACGCCTCCACCATCAATCAGATGGTCGCAGAGCGGATCGTGTCCGAGGGCTACGACCAGCACCTGGGTCGCCTGCGGGCGGCCTACCGCGAGCGCAATTCGGCCATCCAGGACGCGCTGGCGCGGCACATGCCCATGGGCGTCACCTGGACGAAGCCCCAGGGCGGCATGTTCGTCTGGGTGACGCTGCCTGAAGGCCTTGACGGCGCCCGGCTGCTGGAAGCGGCGCTGGCCGAGGCCCGCGTGGCCTTCGTCCCCGGGGCGCCGTTCTTCGCCGTGGGGGCCCAGGCCAACACGCTGCGTCTCAGCTACTCGCTGCCGCCCCTGGACGCCATCGACGAGGGCGTGCGCCGCCTGGCCCGCGTGATCGAGGACCGCATGGCGTCACGTTACTCGGCTGCGATGGTCGCCGGCTGAGCTGCGCGCGCCGGGACGGGCAGGGCGTTGCCGGCCGCCTTCGCCCGCTTCGCGCCGCGCTCGATCTCCTTCATCAGGTCGTGGACGTAGATGCCGAAGTCGACCTGGATCGTGTGGCGGGCGGCCTTGTAGTAGGGCTCCAGGTGCAGGGCCTCGTCGTCCTTGATCACCTGCGCCATCTCGGCCGGCGACGGCGGCAGGTAGCGGCCCGTCAGGTAGGCGCCTGCCAGCTTGGCCTGCTGCTCGGCGAAGTTCACCAGCGTCGGCAGCGGCTGGGCCAGGCCCATGAAGAACAGGTTCGGGACGCCCGGCTGCATCATCCGCTTGAACAGCGGGAAGCGGTTCTCTGCGTCGGGCGACAGCGCGGGGTCGTCGAAGAAGGGGAAAGTGATGTTGTAGCCGGTGGCGTAGACGATGGCGTCCACGTCCTCGATGCTGCCGTCCTCGAACCGCACCTGCTTGCCCATCAGTTCGGCGATGTTGGGCTTGAACTTCACGTCGCCGCAGCCGGCCCGGGTCAGGAACTCGCCCGAGACGCTGGGATGCGCCTCCAGCGGTTCATGGTCGGGTTTGGGCAGGCCATAGTCCTCCATGTTGCCCAGCGCCCGCTTGATGGCCCGGCGCGCCAGCGCCAGCCCCAGCTTGCGCGGGAACCACGGGGGCATGGCGGCTTTGTCGGCGACCTTGCCGTTCATGTACTTGGGCAACACCCAGACGCCGCGGCGCGCCGCCACCCACAGCTTGCCCGCGATCGGCCGCTGCGACAGCTCGGAGGCGATATCCATCGCCGAGTTGCCCATGCCGACCACCACGATGGACTTGCCGCGCATGTCCACCGGATCGAACGGGCTGCGGTAGTCGTGGGCGTGGAACGCGGGCCCGTCGAACGTCCCGGGATAGTCGGGGATGCGCGCGTCCCAGTGGTGACCGTTGCAGACGAACAGCACGTCGTAGGTCCGCGTCTCGCCGTTCGACAGCCGCACCGACCACAGGCCGTCGGCCGTGCGTCCGGCATGCTCGACGCGGGTGTTGAACGTGATCCGCGAGCGAAGGCCGAAGTGGTCCACGTAGTCGCGGAAGTACTGCAGGAGTTGGCCGTGGTGGGGGAAGTCGGGCCAGTCGGCCGGGACCGGATAGTCCTCGAACGCCAGCCGCCACTTGGACGTGTCGATGTGCAGGCTCTCGTAGCAGGCCGACATCCCGTTCGGGTTCTTGAAGTACCAGTTGCCGCCGACATCGTCCGACATCTCGAAGCAGTCGAACGGCACGCCCAGATCCTGCAGCCGCTTGGCGGTGGTGAAGCCGGAGCAGCCGGCGCCGATGATGCAGGCCTTGGGGAGCGCGGTCATATCGGATCCACTTGATGAGGTCGCGCGGAGTGTGGCCGGCTTGCCGCCACGTCCGGCAAGGCTCCGCGACTTGCCTGTCTCGCTGGGTCAGCCAAACTCGCCGGAATGGGGGAGAACCGCTTCATGTTCCGGACGCTCGTGGTCGCCGCCTTGAGCCTGGGCCTGATGGGCGCCGGGCCGCCGCCTCTGATGCCGGATCGCGTCGAGCCGGTGGGAAACCTGGCGGTCGCGGCGAAGACGTTCCAGGGCCGGGCCGCACTGCAGGTCACCGACCTTGGCCCGCCCAACGGTCACACCGACAAGCTGGTGGTGCTGCCCGGCACTGACTTCGGCGATGGCGAGATCGAGCTGTGGGTGGCGGGCGAGCCCGGGGCGGTGGGCGCGAACCCCGGGGCGCGGGGCTTCGTCGGCGTGATGTTCCGCCTGTCCGACGACCGCAAGACCGGCGAGGCCTTCTACGTCAGGCCGACGAACGGCCGGGCCGAGGACCAGGAGCGGCGCAACCATACGGCCCAGTACATCTCGGCTCCGGACTGGCCCTGGGAGCGGTTGCGGCGCGAGACGCCATCCCGTTACGAAGCCTATGTCGACATGCAACCGGCCCGATGGGTGCGGCTGCGGATCGTGGTGAAGGGCGAGCGCGCCCGGCTCTTCGTCGATGGGGCCGAACAGCCCACTCTGATCGTCAACGACCTCAAGGGCGGCGCCGGTCGCCGGGGCGCCATCGCCCTGTGGATTGGTCCGGGCACCGTCGCGCATTTCGCCGGCCTCACGGTGAAGCCGTCCTAGCGGGCTGGTCCCGTCACGCGGATTCGAGCATGGAAGCGCCATGGCGGCTCAATCCCTCGACGGCGAGTACGACTACATCGTGGTCGGTGCGGGCTCGGCCGGCTGCGTGGTGGCCAACCGCCTGTCGCAGGATCCTCGCAACCGCGTCCTCCTGCTGGAAGCGGGCGGGCAGGACGACTGGATCTGGTTCCACATCCCCGTCGGCTACCTGTTCGCCATCGGCAATCCGCGCTCGGATTGGCTGTACGAGACCGAGCCCCAGCCGGGCCTGAACGGCCGGGCGCTGAAGTACCCGCGGGGCAAGGTGGTCGGCGGCTCGTCGGCCATCAACGCGATGATCTCGATGCGCGGCCAGGCGGCCGACTACGACCACTGGCGCCAGCTGGGCCTGACCGGCTGGGGCTGGGAAGATGTGCTGCCCGCCTTTCGCCGGCTGGATAACCACTTCCTGGGCGAGACCGAGCATCATGGCGCGGGCGGCGAGTGGCGGGTCGAGCAGCCGCGCGTCCGCTGGGCGGTGCTGGACGCCATCGCCCGCGCGGCCGTCGAGATGGGCGTCCCGGCCACCGACAACTTCAACACCGGCGACAACGCCGGCGTCGGCCTCTTCCACGTGAACCAGCGCCGGGGCCTCCGCTGGTCGTCGGCCACGGGGTTTCTCAAGCCGGTGCTGAAGCGGCCGAACCTGCGCCTCGAAACCGGCGTCACGGTCGAGCGCGTGCTGTTCGACGGCCGGCGAGCGACGGGCGTCGCGTTCCGGCGGGGCGGCGTTCACGTCGAGGCGAGGGCAGGGCGCGAGGTGATCCTCTGCGCCGGCGCGATCGGCTCGACCCAGATCCTGCAGCTCTCGGGCGTCGGTCCGGCCGAATGGCTGGGTGCGATGAACGTGCCCGTCGTCGCCGACCGCCAGGGCGTCGGGCGCAACCTTCAGGACCATCTGCAGCAGCGGGCGATCTACAAGGTCAGCGGGGTCCGCACCCTCAACGAGACCTACCACAACCTCATCCGCCGCGGCCTGATGGGCGCGGAGTACGCCCTGTTCCGCACCGGCCCGCTGACCATGGCGCCGTCGCAGCTGGGCCTGTTCACGACCTCGTCGCCCGAGCACGAGCGGGCCAACATCCAGTTTCACGTTCAGCCGCTCTCGCTGGACCGCTTCGGCGAGCCGCTGCACCGGTTCCCCGCCGTGACCGTGGCCGCGTGCAACCTGCGCCCCACCTCGCGCGGGACCATCCGCCTGCGCTCGCCCGATCCCGCGGACGCCCCGCGGATCGCTCCCAACTACCTCGACACCCCCGAGGACCGCCGCGTCGCCGCCGACGCCATCCGCGTCACGCGCCGCCTGATGTCCCAGAAGGCCCTGTCAGGCTTTCGGCCGCAGGAGCACCTCCCCGGACCCTCGGTCGGCGACGACGAGGCCTCACTGGCCCGCGCCGCCGGCGACATCGGCACGACCATCTTCCATCCCGTGGGCACGGCGAAGATGGGCCTGCCGTCCGACCCCCAAGCCGTGGTGGACGCCCGCCTGCGGGTGATCGGCTTGGAGGGCCTGCGCGTCATCGACGCCTCGGTGATGCCCACCATCACCTCCGGCAACACCAACACCCCCACCATCATGATCGCCGACCGCGGCGCGCGGTTCGTGCTGGAGGATGCCGCGGGTTAGGCGGCCGCCCTGATCAGATCAGGGCGCCGTGGCAGTGCTTGAACTTCTTGCCGGAGCCGCAGGGGCAGGGCTGGTTGCGGCCGGTGTCCTGCCAGCCGTCGGGCAGGGCCGACATGGGCAGGGCGGCGCGCTGGTCCGCGGAGACCCCGTCAGGCACGAAGCCACGTTCAGCCTCGTTCTCGCCGGTCAGCGGGTCGAGGTGCACCTCGAACGTCGGGCCGGAGGGGGGCGGGGGCGGCTCCTCGAACTGGAACTCCACCGTCATCAGCCAGCGGGTCACGTTCTGGCGCAGGTCGACCAGAAGCTTCTCGAACAGCGAGAAGGCCTCGGTCTTGAACTCGTTGAGCGGGTCGCGCTGGCCATAGCCGCGCAGGCCGATCACCGTGCGCAGGTGGTCGATGTGCATGAGGTGCTCGCGCCACTGCAGGTCGATGGTCTGCAGCAGGAAGCTCTTCTCGATGTTGCGCATGTGGTCGCCGACCAGCTGGTCGCGCTCGGCGGCCCGGGCGTCGGCCGCCTGGACGATCCGCTCCTCGATTTCCTCGTTGGCGATGCCCTCTTCCTGCGCCCAGTCGGCGACCGGCAGATCGAGGCCCAGCATCGACTTGAGGTGAGAATCCAGACCCGCGATGTCCCACTGCTCGGCATAGGCCTTGGGCGGCAGGTGGCGCGTGACGAGGTCGTTGATGGTGTCGATCCGGAACTCGCGGATGATCTCCTGGAGGTTCTGCGCCTCCATGAACTCCTGGCGCTGCTCGAAGACGGCCTTGCGCTGGTCGTTGATGACGTCGTCGTACTTCAGCAGGTTCTTGCGGATCTCGTAGTTGCGCTGCTCGACGCGCTTCTGGGCGGTGGCGATGGCGCTGTTCAGCCACTTGTGGGTGATCGCCTCGCCTTCCTGGACGCCGAAGGTGCGCATGATCGAGTCGAGACGATCACCGGCGAAGATGCGCAGCAGGTCGTCCTCGCACGAAAGGAAGAACTTGGAGTGTCCGGGGTCGCCCTGACGGCCCGTCCGGCCGCGGAGCTGGTTGTCGATCCGCCGGCTTTCGTGGCGCTCCGTGCCCAGCACGAAGAGACCGCCGGCGGCGAGGGCCTGCTCCTTGAGGTCCTTGATGTCGGCTTCGATCTCGGCCTTCTTGTCCAACGCCTGCTGAGGCGTGACCTCGAGGCCGGCGTCGCGCTGCTCTTCGCGCCACTTGGCTAGGCGCATGTCGACGTTGCCGCCCAGCTGAATGTCGGTGCCGCGACCCGCCATGTTGGTGGCGATGGTCACCGCGCCCGGTACGCCCGCATCGGCGACGATCGCCGCTTCCTGTTCGTGGAAGCGGGCGTTCAGCACGTTGTGCGGGATGCCCTTGATGGTCTTGCCGTCCAGTTCGAACGTGTGGGCCTTCAGGACTTCCGACAGCTGTTCGGACTTCTCGATCGACACCGTGCCGACCAGGATCGGCTGCTTGCGGCGGTAGCAGTCCTCGATCAGCAGGGCGACAGCGCGGTTCTTCTCGGCGGCGGTGCGATAGACCTCGTCGTCGTCGTCGATGCGCTGGACCGGCCGGTTCGTCGGGATCTCGGCCACGTCCATCTTGTAGATGTCGTTGAATTCCTGCGCCTCGGTCGCGGCCGTGCCGGTCATGCCGGACAGCTTGTTGTAGAGGCGGAAGTAGTTCTGGATCGTCACCGAGGCCAGGGTCTGGTTCTCGGGCTGGACGACGGCGCCTTCCTTGGCCTCGATGGCCTGGTGCAGGCCTTCCGACAGGCGGCGGCCATGCATCATGCGGCCGGTGAACTCGTCGATCAGGATCACTTCGCCAGCGCGGACGATGTAGTCCTTGTCGCGCACGTAGATCACGTTGGCGCGCAGCGCCTGATTGATGTGGTGCACCACCGAGATGTTGGCGGGGTCGTAG
Organism: Phenylobacterium sp.; assembly: GCF_004299445.1. Lineage (GTDB taxonomy): Bacteria > Pseudomonadota > Alphaproteobacteria > Caulobacterales > Caulobacteraceae > Phenylobacterium. Next base: position 26,319 of record NZ_SCTC01000021.1, read on the forward strand.
AGACCTGCGGAGTCCTCGGCCAGGTGGCCGGCCTCGGCCATCATCTCTTCGACGCGCTCCGAGCCGAACTCGGTCAGCATCACCTGACGCTGCTTCTCGTCGTATTCGTAGGTCGTGGTGTCCTTGATCATCTCCTTCACGAGGAGGTCGACGGTCCGGTAGAACTCGGAGCGGTCCTCGGTCGGGCCCGAGATGATCAGGGGCGTGCGCGCCTCGTCGATCAGGATGGAGTCGACCTCGTCGACGATCGCGAAGTTGTGGCCGCGCTGGACCATCTCGCTGACATCATAGACCAGGTTGTCGCGCAGGTAGTCGAAGCCGAACTCGTTGTTCGTGCCGTAGGTGATGTCCGACAGATAGGCGTCCTGGCGCTGGCCCTGGCTCAGCCCGTGCACGATCACGCCGACCGAAAGGCCCAGGAAACGATAGACCTGGCCCATCCACTCGCTGTCGCGCTGGGCGAGGTAGTCGTTGACGGTGATGACGTGCACGCCCTTGCCGGCGAGCGCGTTGAGATAAACCGGGCAGGTGGCGACCAGCGTCTTGCCCTCGCCGGTCCGCATCTCGGCGATGCCGCCCTTGTGCAGGATCATCCCGCCGACGAGCTGCACATCGTAATGCCGCTGTCCCAGGACTCGCCGGGCGGCCTCGCGGACGACCGCGAAAGCCTCCTCCAGAAGCTGGTCCAGGGTCTCGCCTTTTTCCAGACGGGCGCGGAATTCCGCAGTCTTTCCGCGCAATTGCTCGTCGGTGAGCGCCTGGATCGCGGGCTCGAGCGCCGTGATCTTGGCGGCGCGGGCCTGCATGCCCTTGACCTTGCGGTCGTTGGAGGAACCGAAGAACCGTTGGAAAATGCTCAAGGAAGGTATCCGTCCGGCGGCGATGTGGCCCTTCGCCCGCCGGTAAGAAGGCGCTATTTTGGGGCGTGGCTGACTTAAGGACTGCCCCCGCTCAAGTCAACGCAGCGCACCCGTGACGGGTTGACCTGTCCCCAGAGGCGAGTGACCCTTTCGCCACCATGAAGGCCTAGTCGCTCATAAGCGCCGCGGACACCGCCGGCCCCTGCGACGCCCCAGAGCACCATCCGGCGCCGGGGCGACCCATTCCTGTTCCCGAGGTCTTCATGCCCGACACCACGGTCCTGAACCGCTATGGCTCGATAGCGGCTGAAATCTACGACATCGACAAACCCGCCTTCGCGCTGCCGGACACCCGCTTTCATTTGGAGCGGTTCGAAGGCTTCGGACGGCCGATCCTGGAGCCGGCCTGCGGCTCCGGGCGGACGCTGATCCCGTTCCTGCAGGCGGGACTGGACGTGACCGGCTTCGATTCGAGCCCGGAGATGCTGGACCGCTGCCGGGCGGGGGCGGCCGAGGCGGGTTACTCGCCCGACCTTTCCCGTCAGCGCTACGAGGACTTCGCTTACGACCGCCGGTTTGGCGCGATCCTGATCCCGGTGGGGTCGTTCACACTGATCGACGACTTCGCTGTGGCGATGTCTGTGTTGCGTCGCTTCTACGACCACCTGGAGCCGGGCGGAGTGCTGGTCATCGACCTGCAGGGCCTGAACTTCCTGACCGCCCGTGGCGAGGATCGGCGCCGCTGGACCGCGCCGAATGGCGACCTTCTCACGTGCGAGGGCATCCGCACGGGCACGGACCTGCTGCGGCAGCGGGCCGAGACGACCTATCGCTACGAGCGCTGGCGCGACCACCGCCTGATCGAGACCGAGATCGACGTCATGGCCCAGCGCTACTGGGGCCTGGACGAGTTCCGGCTGGCGCTGGAGGCGGTCGGGTTCGGCGGTGTGACGGCATGCGGCGGCTACGATCGGCGCCGCGGTCCGCGCGAGGCCGACCGGGTTTGGACGTTTGAGGCGGTGAGGGCCTGATCCGGCCGCGGCGCGCCTATTTCAGGCGCGTCGCGTCCAGGAAGCGCTTGTGTAGCGCCCGCATTTCGTCGGTGACGTTATTGCCCACGTGGTAGGTGACGGCCTGGACGGTCGATTTCTTGTCCATGGCAATGGTGTTCAGGAATACGAACGACATGCCATCCGAATTGGCCACGTAGATCACTGTTTCGGAGGGCAGGCCGTCCACCTTGGCCGGTTCGATGCCTAGCACGGGGACGTCCTTGCCTTCGCCGCCGGAGAGTTTGGCCGCGTTCTCGAGGATGGCTGAGCGCATCATCTTCGCCGAAATGCCGTCTTCCAGGCCCAGGCCCTCCACGATGAAGAGGCCGTAGGTGCGGTCGTTCAGCCGATACATGGCGGCCGCATCGCCGCTACCGCTCGAGGTGCGTCGCCAACCCGCGTCCTGACCGCAGAACGAGACCTGATCCTGCACCGACTGGCAGCTGGTCCCCGTCTGTGACACGTACTTCCAGCTGAAGTCGGACATCAACTGGACCGGCCGGCCGTCCACCAGTGAAGTCCCGACCACCTGCTGCGCCGCAGCGGGGAACCCCAGCGCCACCGTGGCCAAGCCTGCCACAAGCCACATCCGCTTCAAGTCTTGATCCCCCAATACCCCTTTTACGAGCGATCAGGCTTAGCTGCTCGCGGGACGCGCGGTCAACCTGGGCGAAGCTTGACGCCGGACAACGCGAAGCCGTGCCTCGCAAAGCAAAACGGGGCGCCGAAGCGCCCCGTCCGCAAAGTCGAATTGTCGGTTGTCCTTAGAAGACCTCGAACAGGCCCGCGCCGCCCATGCCGCCGCCGATGCACATGGAGACCACCACGTGCTTGGCGCCGCGGCGCTTGCCTTCCTGCAGCACGTGGCCCGCGAGGCGCGCGCCGGTCATGCCGAAGGGGTGACCGATGGCGATGGAGCCGCCGTTGACGTTGTACTTGGCCGGATCGATGCCCAGCTTGTCGCGGCTGTAGAGGCACTGCGAGGCGAAGGCCTCGTTCAGTTCCCAGAGGTCGATGTCGTCGACCTTCAGGCCGTGGCGCTCCAGCAGGCGCGGGATCGCGAAGACCGGGCCGATGCCCATTTCGTCGGGCTCGCAGCCGGCGACAGCCCAGCCCTTGAAGACGCCCAGGGGCGTCAGGCCGCGGCGCTCGGCTTCCTTGCCTTCCATCAGCACGACGGCGGCGGCGCCGTCCGACAGCTGCGAGGCGTTGCCGGCCGTGATGAAGTTGCCGGGGCCCTTCACCGGCTCGAGCTTGGCGAGGCCTTCGGCGGTCGTGTCGGGGCGATTGCACTCGTCGCGGTCGACCACGTAGTCGACGATGGACTCGGCCTTCGTCGCCTTGTCGACCACCTTCATCTTGGTCTTCATCGGGACGATCTCGTCCGCGAACTTGTTGGCCTGCTGGGCGGCGGCCATGCGGCGCTGGCTCTCCAGCGAGTACTCGTCCTGGTACTCGCGGCTCAGATTGTAGCGCTTGGCCACGATGTCGGCCGTGTCGATCATGGCCATGAAGATATCCGGGGCCACCTTGAGCAGCTCGGGATCGAAGTTGTCCTTGCCGACGCCCGGGTTCGGCATGGAGATCGACTCGACGCCGCCGGCGACCACAGCGCTGGCTCCGTCGTTGCGGATGTAGTTGGCCGCCATGGCGATCGTCTGCAGGCCCGACGAGCAGAAGCGGTTGACCGTCACGCCCGAGGTGGTGATCGGCAGGCCGCCAAGCAGGCCCGCCTGGCGGGCGACGTTGCCGCCGCCGTGCGCGACGTTGCCCATGACCACGTCTTCGATATCGGCCGGGTCGACGCCCGACTTGGCCACGGCGTGCTTCACGGCGTGCGCGGCCATGGAGACCGTGGGGGTCATGTTGAACCCGCCGCGTCCCGACTTGGCGAGACCCGTACGGGCATAGGAAACGACAACGGCTTCACGCATAGGGCAATCCTCCCAACGAAATGGATTTTTTGAGCCCTCGGTCGGGCCCGGAAATACGCGGGCGCAACCTTTGCATCCCGAGATGCGATTGACCAGCGTGCCGCGACAGCCGCACGCAAACTCTTGCAGGAAACAAGCGCGCCGAGGACGCTTGAAAAGTGGCTTCCACTTTGCTGGACCGCGCTCTAGGGACGGGCTGCGCTGCCTCGCCGATTTCAAAGGACGATCGCATGACGGCCAAGAGGCCCTTCCGCATCGCCGTCATGGCCGTCGTCGTCGCGCTGAGCGTTACGGCCTGCGGTCGCGACGCCGGCGGGGACAGTCCGCCCGAGCGGGGCGACAAGGCGGTGGCCAAGGTCGACGGCAAGATCATCTGGGCGTCCGACGTGAAGCATGAGGCGGTGGCCCAGGGGCTGGTGGGCGAGGGCGAGCCGCTGGACACCTCGTCGGACCTGTTCCGCCGGATGATGGACGAGGTGATCGACCAGAAGCTGCTGGCGGCCGAGGCGCGCCGGCGCAAGCTGGACAAGGATCCGGCGGCCCAACGTCGGCTGATCGCGGCCGAAGACCGGGTCCTGGGCGACATGCTGGTCGAGAATCAGGTGGCCGATGCGGTCACCGAGAACGCCATCCGCGGCCTCTACGAGGAGCAGCAGAAGCTGTCGCGCCGGTCGATGGAGATTCGGGCGCGTCAGATCGTTCTCGCCACCGCCGCCGAAGCCGACCAGGTCAAGAAGCTGCTGGCCGCTGGCGCCGCCTTCGAGGCGCTGGCGATGGAGCGTTCGCGCGATGCGGCCACGCGGTTCAACGGCGGCGACCTGGGCTACTTCACCACCGACGTGATGCCCGAGGCCTACGAGACGGCGCTGAACGGCGCGCGGGTCGGCCAGGTGGTGGGGCCTGTGGCGGTCGAGGGCGGATTCGCCCTGGTGAAGGTTGAGGACGTGCGCGAGGAGCAACCGATCGCTCTGGACGCCGCCCGCCCGCAGATCGTTCGCTTCCTGACCTACGACCGCATCCGCGACCTGTTGGAAAAGCTGCGCGCCAAGGCCAAGGTCGAGACCCTGATCAAGCCCGAGGCCGGCGCGCCGAAGGCTGTTCCGCCCGCCGACGCGCCGAAGGTCGCGCCAGTCCCGGCCGCCGCCCAGCCCCAGACCAAGGGAACAGCCAAATGAGCCGCAAGCCCGCCAAGCCCGCGGCCAAGACGCCGGCCGCCAAGTCCGCCAAGCCGGTTGAGGTCGTGGGTCATACGATCGAGCGCGCGCTCGAGCCCCTGACCTCGGCCGTGAAGCGCGCCGCCGACAAGACCTCGCGGGCTCTCGACCATGGCAAGCCGGCCGCCAAGGCTGCGCCGGCCAAGGTCGACAAGGCGGCTATGCCCGTCTCGCCGCTGGCCGTGCCGTTCCCGCGGATGAAGCCGATCCGGGGTGTGACGCTGGGGACCGGCCGGGCCGGCTTCTACAAGCACGATCGCGAAGACCTGCTGGTCATGAGCTTCCCCGAGGGCGCCAGCTGCGCGGGGGTCTTCACCCGCCACGCCGTGGGCTCGGCGCCGGTGGACTGGTGCAAGCGCCAGCTGGAGGCGACCAAGGGCGAGGGCGTGAAGGCGCTGGTGGTCAACGCCGGCTGCGCCAACTCCTTCACCGGCCGCCCCGGCGCCGACGCGGTGCGGCGCGTGGCTTCGGCTGTCGGCAAGCGCTTCGACTGCCGCCAGCGCGACGTCATGGTCGCCTCGACCGGCGTCATCGGCGTGCTGTTGGACGACGCCAAGATCACCGCACGCCTGCCCGAGGTGGAGGGCCGGCTGGAGGCCGACGGCTGGGGCGGCGCAGCGCGCGCCATCATGACTACCGACACCTTCCCGAAGGGCGCCTACGCCGAGGCCAAGATCGACGGCGTGACGGTGCGCATCGGCGGTATCTGCAAGGGCTCGGGCATGATCGCGCCCGACATGGCGACCATGCTGGCCTTCGTGGTGACCGACGCCAACATCTCGCCGCGCGCCCTGCAGGCCCTGGTCAGCCTCTACACCCGCAACACCTTCAACGCGGTGACGGTGGACGGCGACCGTTCGACCAACGACACCCTGTTGCTGTTCGCGACCGGCCAGTCGGGGGCGCCCAAGATATCCCGCGCCGGCGAGCACCGCCTCGCCGACTTCCGCGACAAGCTGGAGGCGGTGCTGATGAACCTGGCCCACCAGCTGGTCCGCGACGGCGAGGGCGCCACGAAGTTCATCAAGATCACCGTCACGGGCGCGCAGAGCGCCGCCTCGGCCCGCAAGATTGCGCGGTCGGTGGCTGACAGCCCCCTGGTGAAAACCGCCTTCGCCGGCGAGGACGCGAACTGGGGCCGCATCGTGATGGCCGTGGGCAAGGCCGACGAGCCGGTGGATCGCGACTCCCTGAGCGTGAAGTTCGGCCCGCACTGGGCGGCGCAGGACGGCCTGATTGCGGCCTCGTACGACGAGGCTAAGATGAGCGCCTACATGAAGAAGGCCGAGCTGGAAGTGACCATAGACGTGGGGGTCGGCCGGGCCAGCTCCACCGTCTGGACCTGCGATCTCACGAAGCGGTACGTCGAAATCAACGGCGACTATCGCTCATGACCCACGGCGGCTTGCGCGGCGGCGGACTTGCCAGCTTGTAGTCGCTGTACCGGAGGTCGAAGAGCGGGTTGTGGAAGGGGTCCTGGTCCAGCGCCCGGCCCCAGCGGGACTGCATCGCGGCGATCTCGGCGTTGAAGCGCGCCTGCGCCTCGGGTTCGCGATCCTCGCCGCGGGAGGCGGACTCGTGGTGGACCAGCTCGGCGTGGGGCGTCCAGACGATGTCGTAGCCGGCGGCGCGCACTTTCAGGCACAGGTCGACGTCGTTGAAGGCCACGGTCAGGCGTTCCGCGTCGAGCCCGCCAACCTCATCATAGACGGACTTGCGGATGGCCAGGCAGGCGGCCGTCACGGCCGTGACGTTCCGGGGCGTGAGGAGGTGGCGGTAGTAGCCGCCGTTATCGCCCGGCGCGCCGTAGCAGAGGTGGCCGGCCACGCCGCCCATGCCGATCACCACGCCGGCGTGCTGCACGGTGCCGTCGGGAAACAGCAGTCTCGCACCGACGGCGCCGACATTCGGCCGCACGACCTGGGCCACCATCTCGTCGAGCCAATCGTCGCGCAGCATCGAGATGTCGTTGTTGAGCAGCACCAGGATTTCGCCGCGCGCCTCGGCGGCGGCCAGGTTGTTCAGCGCCGAGAAGTTGAAGGGGCCGGGCGCGGGGAGGATCCGTACGCGCGCGTCCTTCCGCAGACGCTCGAACAGGGCCGCGGTCTCGGGTTCGACGCTGCCGTTGTCGACGATCAACAGTTCCAGCGGGGCGTAGGCCGTCTTGGTCAGCACGCCGTCGGCGCACTGGGCCAGCAGTTCGGCGCGGTCGCGTGTGGGCACGATGATCGAGACCAGCGGCCGGGGTTCCGGCGGCGCGCGGCGCACGCCGACCCAGCCGGGGGAGTCTTCGAGGTTCGCAACGGTCACTCGCGTTTGTCCCGTGCGGACCAGGTGTTCGTCCACGGCCCGACGGGCGGCGTCGGCGCAGCGGTCCATGAAGGCCTGCGAGAAGGTCTCGGGCCCGCCCTCCTGGCGCCAGTGATAGAGCACCCAGGGAATGTGATGGATGCGCGAGGCTGACGATTGCTCGCTGACCCGCAGGGCCAGGTCATAGTCCTGGCTGCCTTCGAAACCGACCCGAAGCCCGCCGATCGCCTCCACGATGCTGCGCCGATAGACGCCCAGATGGCTGACGAAGTTCTGGCTGAGGATCAGCTCGGGATTCCAGGCGGTCTTGAAGTAGGGCTCGTAGCGTCGCCCGCTCGTGTCGATCTTGTCCTCGTCGGAGTAGATCAGATCGGCGTCGGGATGCTCCTGCAGCAGGGCCGCGACCTCGTAGAGCGCGCGTTCGGGCAGGATGTCGTCATGATCCATCAGGGCCACGAACTCGCCGGTCGCCAGCGTGAGGGCCGTGTTGGTGGCGGCGCAGATGTTGCCGTTCTCGGGGCGGCGGACCACCTTGATCCGAGAGTCGGCGGCGGCCTGCTTCTGTAGCGCCTTCCAGACCGCCGGCTCAGGCGACGCGTCGTCGGCGATGCACAGCTCCCAGTGCGGATAGAGTTGGGCGCGCACCGAGGCGATGGCCTTGACGATCAGGTCGGGCGATTTCGCATAGACCGGCATCACCACCGAGATCAGCGGCGTGTACGTCATCCGCGCCACGTGCGCGCGGATGGACTTGCGGTCGGTGGGGGACAGCGTGTCGTAGGTCGCCACCCAGTCCAGGTAGTCGCCGTAACTCAGCGCCTCGGGTTCCAGCACCGAGCGGATGTAGCGCGCGCCCCAGCGTGTCTTGGCCATACGCTCGGCGGCCGCGTGCACGACCCGGTGGATCAGCGGCACGCGGCGCACAGCATTCAGCGCATGGATGGACAGGGTGCGGACGAGGGCGTGCATGGACTGCGTCTTGTCGCCCGCGTCACGCCCTCTCGTCTAGCGGTTGCTCCAGACGCCCGTCGGGCGGTCGCCGCCGCCCGCGTTACCCCCGCCGCTACGACGGCGCCGGCTCGGACCCTTGAAGCCCGGCTTGGCGTTCTCGCCCTGGGGCCGGCCCTCGGAGCGGCCGCCGTCCTGGCGGTGAGCCGGCTTGGCGTCGGCGTGGTTGCGGTTGCGCTTGGCCGCGTGAGCCCCGCGATGCGGCTGGGCCTTGCCCTGCGGGCGCGCGGCCTGCGAGCGCTCGGGCTTGCCGGTGTCGGGCATGGCCGCGGTGGCCGCGCCCAGGTGACGGTCGTTGCGGCGGTCGAAGCTGGGGATCCGCTGACGGGTCACCTTTTCGATGTCCTTCAGCAGGTTCCGCTCATCGTCGGCGCAGAACGCCACCGCCGAGCCGTCAGCGCCGGCGCGGGCCGTACGGCCGATCCGGTGGACGTAGCTTTCCGGCACGTTGGGCAGTTCGAACTGCACGACGTGGGTGACCGCATCGACGTCGATGCCGCGCGCGGCGATGTCGGTGGCCACCAGGGCGCGGACTTCGCCGGCCTTGAACGCGGCCAGGGCGCGTTCGCGCTGGCCCTGGCTCTTGTCGCCATGGATCGAGGCCGCCTCGACGCCGGCCTGCTCCAGGCCCTTGGCGACGCGGTCGGCGCCGCGCTTGGTGCGGGTGAAGACGATGACGCGCTTGAAGCTGCCATCATCGAACAGTTCGGCCAGCAGGGCGCGCTTGCGTTGCTGCTCGACGAACACGACGCGCTGGTTGACGCGGTCCACCGTGGTGGCCTGCGGGGTCACCGAGACCTTCAGCGGGTTCGGGTTGAGGATTTCGGCCGACAGCTTTTCGATCTCGCTGGGCATGGTGGCCGAGAAGAACAGGTTCTGGCGGACCCGCGGGACGAACTTGATGATCTTCCGGATGGGGACGATGAAGCCCATGTCCAGCATCTGGTCGGCTTCGTCGAGAACCAGGATCTCGACGCCCTCGAGGGTCATCGATTTCTCGCCAAGGTGGTCGAGCAGGCGGCCGGGCGTGGCGACGAGGATGTCGACGCCGGGCGCCATGGCGCGCATCTGGCCGCCATACTTCACGCCGCCGAAGATCACCGCGACGGTGACGCCGATGTGCTTGCCATAGGTCTTGAAGCTCTCGCCGATCTGGGTCGCCAGCTCGCGGGTCGGCGCCAGCACCAGCACACGGGCACTGCGGCGCGGGGCGGGCTTCTTGTTCTCGGCCAGGCGGTGGAGGATCGGCAGGGCGAAGGCGGCCGTCTTGCCGGTGCCCGTCTGGGCGATGCCCAGAAGATCCTTGCCCGACATCACGCCGGGGATGGCCTGCGCCTGGATCGGCGTCGGCTGGGTGTAGCCCTCGTCGGCCAGCGCCTTGAGCAGCGGCTTGGCCAGGCCAAGGTCGATAAATTGGGTCAAACGAATAGTCTTTCGCGTATGCGACGAACGCGCCGGCTCGGAACCTTCCGAGGGCGCGGGGATCGCTGTCTTTGGGGAGCGCCCCGCGTGATGGGCGATCTATGAGAAGTCTCTCACTGCGCTCGACAGGCTGGGTCTTCGGAAAGACCCCACGCGGCTGGAGCGTCGCTAGCACTCAGGAGGAGCGCAACCCGCAAATCGGGGTTCCGGGCGTTAATGTCAACCCACGTGGTCGGAATGGGGCCCGGCTGGCCCCGATTGCCATTCGGCGGCCGGTGGGGGAAACCAGACCATGATCAGGCTTCTGCTTCTCGGGGCCACGTTGTCCTTGAGCCTGGGCGCGGCCGCCGCGGCGGCGATCGCGCCGGTCGATCGGGCGGCGATCGAGGCCTATGAAGTCCGGCTGCCGGCCGGGCCGACGGCAGCGCCCGGAGCGCCCCCCAAGACGCTGGCGGCCCGCATGGCCGAGCTCAAGGTCCCGGCGGTCAGCGTGGCCTTCTTCGAGAACGGCAGAGTGAAATGGGCGCGGGCCTACGGGGTTGCCCAGGCGGGGGGCGGGCAGGCCGTCACACCTCAGACGCTGTTCCAGGCCGCCTCGATGAGCAAGGCGCTGGCCGCCGTAGCCGCGCTGCGGCTGGTCGAGCAGGGCCGGTTGGACCTCGACGGCGACGTCAACGGACGGCTGAAGGCCTGGACGGTTCCCGCCAGCGACTACACCGGCGAGCAGAAGGTTACGCTGCGCCGCCTGCTCAGCCACACCGCCGGCCTGACCGTGAGCGGTTTCCCAGGCTATGCGGCCGGCCGGCCGGTCCCGAGCACCGTGCAGATCCTGAACGGCGCGCCGCCTTCGAACACGCCCGCCGTTCGATCGTTCGAGGCGCCCGGCGGCGCCTACGCCTATTCCGGCGGCGGCTTCACGGTCGCCCAACTGCTGATCGAGGAGGCGCAGGGCAAGCCCTATCCGGATGTGCTGCAAGCCCTGGTGCTACGGCCCGCCGGCATGCGCCGCTCCACCTTCGACCAGCCCTTGCCGGCCCGCCTGGCGCGTCGTGCCGCCAGCGGCCACGACAGCAAGGGCGCGTTGATCCTCGGCGCCCGAAACACCTATCCCGAGTACGCCGCCGCCGGCCTGTGGACGACGCCGTCCGACTACAGCCGGTTCATGATCGCGCTTCAGGACGCCTACGCCGGCCGCCCTGGCGTGGTCCTCAGCCAGGCCAGTGCGCGGACGATGATGACGCCCGTCGATGCTGGCTACGGTCTGGGGGTCGTGCTGGGACGGCGCGGGGGGCATGGCTACTTCCAGCACAGCGGCAGCAATATGGGTTTCCAGTGCGCCTCGTTCGCGTTCCTCGACGGGTCGCGGCAGGGCGTGGTGGTGATGACCAATGGCGACCTTGGCGGGCGGCTTGCGGGAGAGATTCTGTCGGCCCTGGGCGACGCCTATGGCTGGGGCCCCTACGACCCCGCCAATAAGGTCTCGCCCCGCCGCGCTCCGATGGCGCCGCCGTCGCCCCGGTGACTGTCAGGTCGCCTTTCCGGCCTCCACCCGTGCATCCGGGACACAAAAGGTCGCAGCCGCACCGACCGGGCGCCCCGCAGGCTTGACGGTCTGGGCGGGAACCCGAAGAAGAGGCGCGGGGGACCGGGCGCAGCGCGTCTGGCGAAGGAGGGGGTTCACAACATGAGGTTTTCGCCAACCCGCGGGCGCGTGCGCCTGCTGGCCACCAGCGCGCTCTGCGCCGCCGCGGCGCTCTCGACGCAGGCCTGGGCCCAGGACGCCAAGACCGATACCGAAGTCGGCGAGATCGTCGTGGTCGGCTCGCAGATCCAGGGCTCGAAGGTCACCGCCGCGCTGCCCGTGACCCTGCTCACGACCGACCAGATCCGGGGCGCCGCCGCCGGTTCGGGCGACGAGCTGTTCCGCACCATCCCGCAGGCCGGGAACGTGACGTTCAACTCGAGCTTCCTGCCGGGCTCGTCGAATTCCGCGCGGGGCGACGTCAACTCGGTCAGCCTGCGCAACCTCGGGGCGGGCAATACGCTGGTGCTGATCAACGGCCGGCGCACCGTCTACCATCCGACGACCCAGGCGGAATCGCTGGTTCCGACCTTCACCTACAACACCAACGCCATTCCCGTGGCGGGCCTGAAGAGCATCGAGGTGCTGCGCGATGGCGCGGCGGCGATCTACGGGACCGACGCGGTGGCCGGCGTCATCAACACAGTCCTGCAGGACGACCTGGACGGCGGCTCGGCCGAGTTCCAGTACGGCACGGCGCCGGGCACCAACCTGCGCGAGGGCCGCCTGACCGGCGTCTACGGCGAGAACTTCGCCGACGGCCGCGGCAACATCACGATCTTCGGGTCGCTGGAGCGGCGTTCGGCCCTGCTGGCGTCCGACCAGGACTACACCGCCTCGTCCAACCGCCAGTCGCTGTTCGCCGGGACCGAGTTCGCCACGGCGGTGGGCCTCGACAATCGGGCGACCACGTCGGGCTTTGGCGCCTTCCAGGCCGTCGGCGTGACCAGCGCGATCCGCCAGGGAACGACGGCGATCACCGGCGCGACCGGCATCTTCCACACCTCGCCGCAGTCGGTGAGCTGCACCGTGGTGATCGGCCCCGGCCTCTGCGTCGTACCGGGCGCCTTCAACACCACCACCGACCGGGCCTTCCGCCCCGACACCGTGGCCCAGACCAAATCCTCGGTCATCCCGCAGGCGGCCCGGACCAACATCTTCCTCACTGGCCATTACGACATCGCCGAGGGTCTCACGGTGTTCGGCGAGGCCGGCTACTACCACGCCCGCACCGAGGGCAATGTCTCGGGCTTCAATGCGCTGGGCACCTCGCCCGCGATCAGCATCGGGCCGAACGCCTTCTACAACCCCTTCGGCGCGGCGACGCTGGCCAACGGCCAGCCCAACCCGAACCGCCTGCCGAACCTTGTCGGCGTGCCCGCGGGTGGCCTGCGGCTGACCTTCAACGCCTACGGCCTGCTGGACCTGGGCGCCTCGCAGGTGATCGTCAACAACGACCAGTATCGGATCCTGGGCGGCCTGAAGGGCCGCAAGTTCGGCTTCCGGTGGGAAAGCGCCGCCCTCTATTCCGAAGCGACCGTGGACGACCTGTCCTACGCGCTGAACGGCACGGCCTTCTCGGCGGCGGTCAACCGCACGACGGCCGACGCCTACAACCCGTTCAACGGCATCGGCGCGGGCACGAACCTGGTCACCGGCGGCGACCAGACCCCGTCGAGCGCCGCGGCGATCGCCGGGCTGATCATCCCGATCACGCGCTCGAACAAGACCACGCTGGCGCTGTGGGACTTCAAGATCAGCCGCCCCGACCTGTTCACCATCTGGGCGGGCGATATCGGTCTGGCCGCCGGCATTGAGGTGCGCCGCGAGACCTATCGCGACAACCGCGACGACAACGTCGACGGGACCATCCCGTACATCGACGCGATCACCGGTCCCATCGTCGGCGGCACGGTGGCGCTCAGCAACATCCCGGGCACCTCGGTGTCGCCGGACGTGAGCGGCCACCGCACCGTGAAGTCGGCCTACGCCGAGCTGGCCATCCCGCTGGTCTCGCCCGAGATGAACATCCCGCTGGTCGATCGCGTCGAGGTGCAGCTGGCCGGGCGCGCCGAGGACTACAGCGACGTCGGCAGCGTGGCCAAGCCGAAGGTCGCGGCGGCCTGGGACATCATCCCCGGCTTCCGTCTTCGCGGGTCATGGTCGAAGGGCTTCAAGGCGCCGAACCTGGAACAGATCAACGTCAGCCAGGTCAGCCGCACCAACAACCGGCAGGACTACTACTTCTGCGAGGCCGACCTGCGCGCCCGGCGGATCACCAGCTTCACCCAGTGCGCCCAGTCGCGCACCACCCGCGCCGTGCGGGCCGGCAATCCGGACCTGAAGCCTGAAACGTCGGAATCCCTGTCCTACGGCATCGTTCTGCAGCCCGAGTTCATCCCGCCGGAATTCGGCCGCCTGACCCTGACCGCCGACGTCTGGAAGATCCGCCAGAAGGGCATCGTGGGCCTGTTCGGCGAGGGCAACGCGGTGATCCTCGACTACCTGCTGCGCCTGCAGGGCTCGTCCAACCCGGCCGTGCACCGCCTGGCGCCGACGCCGGACAACATCGCGGTGTTCGCGGGCACCGGCCTCGCGCCGGTCGGCTTCGTGGACTTCGCCGACGACAAGTACGTGAACCAGCTGCCGCAGGTGGCCCAGGGCGTCGACCTCGGCCTCAACTACCGTTTGGGTACCGATCGCCTCGGCGACTTCACCCTCGACGTGAACGTCGCGCGTCTGGACAAGCTCTATCAGTCGCCGACCGAAGGTCTTGCGGCCCTGCTCGCGGCCCGCGCGGCCGGCCAGATCAACGCCGGCACCATCATCACCGGCGGCCAGGATATCGTCGGCCAGAACGGCACGCCCGAATGGCGCGGGACGGGGTCGTTCACCTGGCGCAAGGACGGCTTCGCGGTGAACTGGTTCTCGACCTACACCGGCAAGTACTACGACACCGGCCTGACCTACGCGGCGGGCGGCTTCTACAACGTGCCCTCGACGATGGTGCACAATGTGTCGCTGGCCTACACCTTCGACGAGGGCAAGTACCTGGAGGGAACGCGCGTGCTCGTGGGCGCCCGCAACGTGTTCGACAAGGACCCGCCGCTGGTGCCGGGCGGCTACACGGCCACGGTCTACAACCCCTACGGCCGGTACCTCTATTTCAACGTCAGGAAGTCCTTCTAGCCACGGTCAAGGCGGCGTCCGGCCCTTGGTCGGGCGTTCGCCCCGGAGTTCCGCATGAACCTTCGCAAACTGGTCCGGCACGCGGTGGTTCGCGTTGCGCTCTCGGGCGCCCTGGCGCTGTCCCTGGCGGTCGGTGCTCCGGCCCTGGCGCAGGACGAGACGGCTGCGCCCGATATCTCCCGAACGGGCGGCGACCTGATCGGCTATCGCTCGATCCACCACCCCGTGATCGGACGTGACGGCATGGTGGTGGCCCAGAGCCGCTCCGCCGCGCGGATCGGGGCCGATATCCTGGCCCGGGGCGGCAACGCGGTAGACGCGGCGGTGGCGGTGGGGCTGGCCGAGGCCATGACCCTTCCCAGGGCGGGCAACATCGGCGGCGGCGGCTACATGCTGGTCTATGACGCCGCCTCCAAGAAGACAGTCGCCATCGAGTACTACGGCCAGGCGCCGCTGGGCGTGACGCCGGACTTCCTGCTGGGACCTGACCAGAAGGTCTCGGAGGCCAAGGTCATGTCCTTCAAGGGCGTGACCGTGCCAGGCACGGTGGCCGGGCTCTATGAGGCTCACAAGCGTTTCGGGCGGCTTCCCTGGGCCCGGCTGGTCCAGCCGGCCATCGACCTGGCCGCGAAGGGCGTGGTCATGACCGACGACGAGGCCGCCGCCCTGGCCCAGCGTAAGGCCGTTATGGCCCAGGACCCGGGCGGCGCCCGGAAGGTCTATTTCAAGGCGGACGGCTCGGCCTACCAGCCCGGCGACGTGTTCCGGAACCCGGACCTGGCGTGGACCCTGAAGCAGATTCAAGCGCGCGGCGCCGACGGTTTCTACAAGGGGCCCGTCGCGGACCGGCTGGTCGCCGGGATCAAGGCCGGCGGTGGCATCATCACTCGCGAGGACCTGGCGGCCTATCGCGCCAACGTGCTGGAGCCCGTCTGGTCCGACTACCGCGGCCACCGCATCGCCTACATGCCCCCGACGTCGGCGGCGTCCAGCGTGGCCGAGGCCATGAACATCCTGGAACAGTTCCCGGTCGCCGACATGGGGCAGGGCAATGTCGCCACGATGCATCTCCTCGCCGAGACGATGAAGATCGTGAATGTCGACCGTCGCTACTCCGGCGGCGGCCCGCAGTGGACGACGCCGGCCCGGGGGATCGCCAGCAAGGCCTTCGCCGCCGAACGGGCCAAGCTGATCTCGATGTACAAGTCGCTGGACAGCAAGTCGCTGCCTGGCCTCGACCCGCGCCCCTACGAGAGCCCCGACACCACCCACTATTCGATCGCTGACAAGGACGGGAACGTCGTCGCCAACACCTACACCCTGACCGCCTCGTTCGGGGCGCATGTGGTGGCGCCCGGCACCGGGTTCCTGCTGAACAATTCGCTGGGCAACTTCGACTGGAGCCCCAAGCCGACCAGCATCGGCAACCGGATCGAGCCGGGCAAGCGGGCCATATCGACCATCTCGCCCATCATCGTGTTCAAGGACGGCAAGCCCTGGGTGGCCACCGGCACGCCCGGCGGCGGCACCATCATCGCCACCATGACCCAGATGCTGAGCAACCTCATCGACTTCCGGCTGAACGTCGCGGAGGCCGCCCAGCGCCCGCGGATCTATCAGGCCGGCGTCGACGGGCCGCTGCAGGTGGAGGAGTCCATTCCCCAGGATCTGGTGGCCGGCCTGCAGGCCAAGGGGCACAAGGTGGAACGCTCGCAAATCCTGGGCAGCACCCAGTCGATCATGATCGGCCCCGACGGGGTCATGTACGGCGCCGCCGACACCCGCCGTCCTGACGCGGGCGTCGCCGCCGTCCGGCAGTACTAGACAGGCCGCCTTCGTGAATGAGACCGGAAAGCCGATCGTGCTGGTGGCCGCCGCGGCGCTGGTGGACATCGACGGCCGCGTGCTGATCTGCCAGCGGCCCGAAGGCAAGCAACTGGCCGGCCTGTGGGAGTTTCCCGGCGGCAAGGTCGAGTCTGGCGAGACGCCCGAGGCCTGCCTGATCCGCGAACTGGACGAGGAGTTGGGGATCAAGGTGAGCCATGCGTGCCTCGCGCCCTTCGTGTTCGCGAGCCACGAGTACGAGACGTTCCACCTGCTGATGCCTCTGTATCTGGTCCGGCGCTGGGAAGGGACGGTGCGGGCGCTGGAGCACAAGGGGCTGGCCTGGGTGAAGCCCAAGGACATGGACCGCTACCCGATGCCGCCGGCCGACGCGCCGCTGGTGGCCTGGCTGCGCGACCTGCTGTGATGCGCCAGGCGGCCCAGACGCTGAGCCTTCAGACGCCGGGCCCGGGGTTGCACGAGATCACCCGCGAGGTCGTGGCGTGGACCGCCGCGCAGGGTATGACGACGGGCCTGCTGACCCTCTTTTGCCGCCATACCTCGGCGTCCCTGACCATCCAGGAGAACGCCGACCCGGACGTGCGACGCGACCTTGAGGACTGGGTCGCCGCGGTGGCGCCCGAGAGCGCGGCCTACCGCCACCAGGACGAGGGCCCCGACGACATGCCCGCCCATCTGCGCAGCGTGCTGACCGGCGTGCAGCTGTCCGTGCCGCTGATCGGCGGGCGGCTGGCGCTGGGGACCTGGCAGGGGATCTACCTGTTCGAACACCGCCGCCGGCCCCACCGGCGCGAGGTGGCCCTGCACCTGTTGGGGGACTGACGATGCGCTGGATCCTGCTCGCCGTCGCCCTGCTTGCCACGCCGGCTGAGGCGAGTTGGACGCCGATCAGCCTTTCGAACGAGGTCACCCTGCGGGCGGTGGCGGTGGTCGACGCCAAGACCTTTCACGTTGCGGGTTCGAAGGGCACCCATGCGGTCACCGAGGACGGCGGCAAGACCTGGCGCAACCTGGCGCCCACGGATGGCGCGGCGCTCGACTTCCGGGGCGTGGCCACGCCGGGCCCGCGCACGACGGTGCTGATGAGCGCCGGCGACGGGCCGGCCGGGCAGGCGCGGATCTATCGATCCTCTGACGCCGGGAAGACGTGGACGCTGGCTTTCGAGACGAAGCTGCCCGGCAGCTTCCTCGACGCGGTCGCCTTCCGTGACGCCCGGCGCGGGTTCGTGCTGGGCGACCCGATCGACGGTCGCTGGTTTCTGCTGACGACGTCCGACGGCGGGCGGACCTGGACGCGGCTTGAAGGGGCCGCCGTGGAGAAGGGGGAGGCAGCCTTCGCCGCCAGCAACTCGGCCCTTTTCGTGGGGCCCAAGAAGGACGTCTGGATCGTGTCGGGCGGCCTCGCCCAGGGTCGCGTCTTCCGTTCACGCGACGACGGCAAGACCTGGACCGTGACCGAAACTCCGATCGCGGGCGGATCGACGTCGGGGCTGTTCGGCGGCTTCGCGGTCGGGGCGCGTGCTGTGATCGTCGGCGGTGACTACAAGGACGAGCTGCGGAGTGGGCCCAACCTCGCGCTGACGGATGGGCGAACGACGACGATCCCGCCCAACGATGGGACGCCGCGCCTGATCGAGGGCGTCGGCCGCCTTGACGCCACAACGCTGCTGGCCGTGGGACCCCGCGGGACATCCTTCAGCCCGGACAACGGCAGGACCTGGCATCAGTCCGACACCGAGGCCCTTCACGCCATATCGTGCTTGCGGAAGACCTGCGTGGCCGTCGGCGCTAAGGGCAAGGTCGCGGTCTGGACTCCGCCCGGGAAGCTGTCGTCAATCGAGTGACGCCCGCCGCACCCGCGCGGGCTTCGTCGCCTCGACCACGCACTGGCCCGGGTCGCTCATGGCGTGGACGCCCAGGCAGTAGATGTCCTCGTAGTGCGTGCCCGAGGCGGCGAGGCACTGGTGGTAGTTGAGCTTGGCCGAGCGCAGGCACATGCCGGCGTTGCGCTCGCTCATCAGACCCCGCGCGGCGGCGTCCTGGCCCAGGACCGTCAGCGCGGCTACCGCGACGCCGCGCGAGATCACGGGACTGGTCCCGCCACGTCGGCCGCTCTCGGAGATGGCCGCCGAGAGCCGGGCGCGGTCGGCGGGTTCGGCGCGGTAGCCCGCCGCCTGCTTCACGGCCGCCAGCCGTTGCGGGCCGTTGGGGATGCGGGCGCGCGACCAGGCCTGGCGCTGGATTGAGTAAGAGGTCTTCTTCACCCGCGCGCCGGCGGCGGCCAAAGCCTCGCCGCGACGGGCGAGGGCGGCGTTGGCCCGCGCCGCCGCCGCCGCGCCGCCCGGCAGGTCCACGGCGGCGTTCGGGTCCGCGGCCAGCCGGCGGCCCAGGTCGCGGCCCCCCGCCTTCACGGTCTGCACGAAGCGCGGCTCCTGCATCGCGGCCATGGCGGCATAGGCGATCATCGCCGCCTCCAGCTGCCGGGGCTCATACCCTGCGGCGGTGCGCAGCTGGACCCCGATCTCGGACGGATTGGCGAACTCGGCGTCGATGTCGGCGGCGCGGCGCGTATAGGCCTCGAACGCGGCGGCCTGCCCGGCGAGGCCCACGTCGAACACGCCAGTCGCAGCGGTGCTGCTGCCGCGAAGCGGCGGTGCGGAGCTCGAGGCGCAGCCGGCGAGCACGATGGCGATCATGGCGGCCGTGAAGCCGCGGGCAGTCCCTGGGCGCATGTCAGTTCCCCCTGACGAATCCGCCCCCCAGCAGACGCGAGCTTAGCCGGAAGGCAGCGACCCGCGCCGCGGCGGACTGTCACACCCTCAATATTATCAAAGGCTTATGGCTAAGCTTGCGGCGAGGCCTGCGGCGCCCATCCGGTCAGGGTGATGATCTCGAAGCTGGCCGGGACGCGGCCGTCCGGCGTGCCGAAGCGCTCGAAGTAGATTTCGGCCATGCGGTTCAGGAGCTGGCGGGTCAGCTTCTTCGGATGACGGTCAGCCAGGACGCCGGTCTCGCCCATCTGGCGCAGGTCGAGGAGCAGCTTGAGCGGGTGGTCGTAAGTCACGGTCACCTTGTCGACGTCGCTCACCGTCTGGACGAAGCCGGCGCGTGACAACAGGCCCGCCGCGTCCTGCAGGTCGGCGAAGGGTGAGACCCGGCTGCCGGCGCCGCCCAGGATCTCGCTTTCGGCCGCCACCAGCGACTGGCGCAGTTCGGTCAGGGTGACGCCGCCCAGGAATGCGGCGATGAACAGGCCGTCGGGCTTCAGCACCAGCCGCGCCTGGATCAGCGCGCCCACCACGTCGTTGGTCCAGTGCAGGCCCAGGGTGGAGACGATCAGGTCCAGGCTGCCCGGCGCGAACGGCAGCCGCTCCTCATCGGCCACGACGCGCAGGCCGCCCCGTCCCGCCAGCATCCGACCCGACAGGTCGGCCTCGATCAGCGTCTCGACCTTGCCCGGCGTCTCCTCAACCAGAGCCTGTGCAAACGCCCCGCCACGCGCGGAGAGGTCGACGGCCAAGCTGAAGGTGCGCATGATGGGCGCCAGGCGCTCGGCGATGTCATAGGCCGCGCGTCGCTGGAGGAAGTCCGCGCCCGCGTAGCCGCTCGCCGCCCGGTCCAGGCGCTTGCGGTGCAGGTCGCGGTCGAAGAGCCGTGGAGGCGCGTGATGGGAAGGGGCGGGCATTGAGCGCGGATGAAGCGGATTTCGTCGCGCGATGGAAGCCGAAAGCCCAGGCGGGCCTGCGCACCGCCCTTGATCTGCTGTTCCCGCCCCAGGCCATCGATGGCGGGCCCCGGCCGATGGCGGGCGGCTTCTCGGCCGACGCCTGGGGCCGAATCCGCTTCCTGGACGGGCCGGTCTGCGACGGCTGCGGCGTGCCCTTCGAGTTCGATCCGGGCGACCGCTGCGCCGCCTGCCTGGCCAAGCCGCGGGCGTTCGACGCCGCCCGCGCGGCCTGCCTCTACGACGAGACCTCGCGCGATCCGATCCTCAAGCTGAAGCACGCCGACCGGCTGGACCTGGCGCCCATGCTGGCCCGCTGGATCAGCCGCGCCGCGCGCGACCTGATCGAGGACGCCGACGCCATCGCGCCGGTGCCCCTGCACCGCTTCCGCCTGCTGCATCGCCGCTACAATCAGGCCGCGGAGATCGCTCGCCCCTTGGCGGCGATGACCGGCACGCCCTACTTGCCCGACGCGCTGGTCCGGCGGCGCGACACCGCCACCCAGGCGGGCAAGTCGGGGTCCGGCCGCAAGCGAAACGTGGCGGCGGCGTTCGAAGTGCCGGCTTCGCGGCGGAAACAGGTGGACGGTCTGCGCATTCTGTTGATCGATGACGTGCTCACCACCGGCGCCACCGCCGAGGGTTGCGCCAGGGCCCTCAAGGCCGCAGGCGCCGCCCGCGTCGATCTGGCCGTCGTCGCCCGCGTGCAGGCCGCGGCAGGACTCACCATATGATCTGCTAACCCAGACCGTGTTATCTGAGAGGCCATGACCCAGGTCACCATCTACACCAAGCCGTACTGCCCCTACTGCATCCGCGCCGTGGATCTGCTGGAGAAGAAGGGCGTCGCCTTCACCGAGATCGAGGCGGCCTTCGACGCCGAGAAGCGGCAGGAGATGATGCGGCGCTCGGGCCGCGCGACGTTCCCGCAGATCTTCGTGGGCGACCGCCACATCGGCGGTTGCGACGACATGATGGCGCTGGAGCGCGAGGGAAAGCTGGACCCGCTCCTGGCGGCCTGATCCCTCCCCTTCATGGGGAGGGTGGCTCGCACAGCGAGCCGGGTGGGGAAGTCACGATCCTCACCCACCTCAGAGTTCCGGCCCACACTTCCCCACCCTGGCCGCTGGCGCGGCCTGTCCCTCCCCATTAAGGGGAGGGAGATGCGCGTAGCCCTCATCCAGACCCGCACGCCCGCCACCCATGCCGCGGCGCTGGCTCATGTCCTGCCACTGGTGAGGGACGCCGCCGCCCAGGGCGCGCGGTTCATCCTGACGCCCGAGGGCACGAACATCCTGCAGAAGGATCGCGGGACCCTGCTGCCGCAGCTGACCCTTCTCGCGGACGATCCCGTGGTGAACGGCCTGCGCGAGGCGGCCCGAGATCTGTCGGTGTGGATCGATGTCGGTTCGGCCCTGGTGAAGCGTGAGGATGGCAAGGCGGCCAACCGCCAGGTGCTGATCCGCCCGGACGGGACCATCGCCGCCACCTACGACAAGCTGCACATGTTCGACGTCGACCTGCCCACAGGCGAGACGGCGCGCGAGAGCGAGACCTACGAGCCGGGCGACCGGGCGGTGGTCGCCGACGTGGACAGCGTCCGGTTCGGCCTGACCATCTGCTACGACCTGCGCTTCGCCGCGCTCTACCGCGCCCTGGCGCTGGCCGGGGCCGAGGTGTTCACGATCCCGGCCGCTTTCACGCGGCCGACCGGTGAGGCCCACTGGGAGGTGCTGATGCGCGCCCGGGCCATCGAGACCGGCGCTTACGTGCTCGCCGCCGCGCAGGGCGGGTTCCACGAGGACCGGCGCGGCACGTGGGGGCGTTCGCTGGTGGTCGGGCCCTGGGGCGAGGTGGTCGCCAAGCTTGACCATGACGAGCCCGGCGTGCTTCTGGCCGAACTTGATCCGGCCGCGCCCGCCAAGGCTCGCGCCGCCATTCCGGCCCTGGCCAACGCGCGCGCCTTCACCGGCCCGTAGAGCAGCTTTGATGATCCGCTACGCCCTGACCTGCGACCACGAGCACGAATTCGAAGGCTGGTTCGGCTCGTCCGACGACTACGACGACCAGCAGGCTCGCGGGCTCGTGGAATGCCCGGTCTGCGCCTCGAAGCAGGTGCGCAAGCAGATCATGGCGCCCGCCGTGACCGGGACGAAGCGCACGGTGAAGGACATCGAGCCCGCCAAGATGCAGGCGATGATGATGGAGGCTGCCGGCCGCATCCGCCGCCACGTGGAAGAGAACTTCGACGACGTCGGCGACAGCTTCGCCAGCGAGGCCCGCGCCATCCACGAGGGCCGCGCCGAGGACCGGGGCATCTATGGCCAGGCCACCCCGAAGGAGGTGCGCGAGCTCGTGGAAGACGGCGTCCCCGTCGCCCCGCTGCCAGGCGAGCCCCCGAAGAAGACCGAGGTCAACTAGCCCGATCTTTTCCCGATCCGGACGGTCGGTCCCCTCGACGTCCTTGCGGCGCAGCCTGCCGCGCGGCAATTTCAGATTGCATCGGGGGAAGGGTGTTCATGCGCGTTCTTGGCGTTCTGGCTGCGCTCGCCGTGGCCTTTGCGGGTGTGTCCGCCATGGCCGCGCCGCTGGCCGCTTATGGCGGCCTGCCGAGCATCGATGCGATCGAGATCTCGCCGGACGGCTCGACCCTGGCGGTCATCGTCTCAGACGGAAAGAACCGCGGCATCGTCCTGCGGCCGACGGCGGGCGGACCCCAGAAGACCTATCCTGTCGGCGCCTCAAAGGTCCGGCGGTTGGACTGGGTGGGGTCGGACCACCTGATCGTCACGACGTCCCAGACCGAGCGACTGATCGGATGGACGGGGGACAAGGGCGAATTCTCGCTGGGCTACGTGCTCGACGTGAAGGCGCAGAAGGTCTCTCCGCTATTCGAGGAGTCGCTGGAGAAGATGCAGACCGGCACCCACTTCCGTGGCGCCTCGACGCAGATCACGGATCCTCTGAACATCCTGGCCGGGCCGCCCGAGGTGCGGGTCATCGACGGAAAGCCCACGGTCTTCGTCGAGAAGATCACCTTCAAGGAAGGTTGGGGCGTGATCACGGTGGTCCGCGCCGACCTGAAGAGCGGTCGCCGCGACATCGTGGAATTCGGCGAGCGGGACACCCGCGCGGTCCTCCTCGGGCCGGAGGGAACGATCATTGCGCGCTCCGACTACGACGCGAAGTCGGGGCGCTGGGCGCTGAAACTGCGTCAGGGTGGGGGGTGGTTCGATGCGCGGACCGCCGTCGCGAAGCTCGACCGACCCTACATGGTCGGGCTGGGCCGTGACGGGACCTCGGTGCTGATCGGCGAACTTGAGGCTGGCGGCTACGTACTTCGCGAGGTCAGCCCGGATGGCAAAGCCAGCGAGCCGCTCGACGTTCGTAACGGCGACGACGTCATCTTCGACCCTGAGACGCGTCGGCCGATCGGGCTCTACGCCCTGGTCGGAGACGAGGGGCGCTACACCTTCTTCGCTGAGCGTGACCAGAAGGTCTGGGCGGCGGTGAAAGCGGCGTTCAAAGGCGATGCGGTCGACTTGGCGTCCTGGTCACACGATCGCCAGAAGATCGTCGTGCTCGTCGACTCCGCGGCCGAGGGGCCCGCCTACGCCCTGGTCGACCTGGCGACGCGCAAGGCCGAATGGCTGGGGCCTCAGTATGAGAAGCTGATGCCCGAGGACCTCTCCAAGGTGCAGCCGGTGCGCTTCAAGGCCCGGGACGGTCTGGACCTCACAGGCTACCTCACCCTGCCGAACGGCCGCGAGGCCAGGAACCTGCCGCTCGTGGTGCTGGCGCACGGGGGCCCGGAGTCCCGCGACACGCCGGGCTTTGACTGGTGGTCGCAGGCGATCGCGTCACGAGGCTATGCGGTGCTGCGGGTGAACTATCGCGGGTCGGACGGCTTTGGCCGCGCCTTCGTCGAGGCCGGCTACGGGCAGTGGGGCCGCAAGATGCAGACCGACCTGTCCGACGGCGCGCGCTATCTCGCGGCCCAGGGGATGATCGATCCGAAGCGCGTCTGTATCGTGGGCGCGAGCTACGGCGGCTACGCGGCGCTCGCCGGCGCCACGATCGACACGGGCGTGTATCGCTGCGCCGTATCGGTGGCCGGGGTCTCCGACCTGCGTAAGCTGGTCGAGGACGAAGGGCGCAGCGCCAAGCGCTACTGGAAGCGCTTCATGGGGGTCGAGCGCCTGTCCGATCCGGCCCTCGCCCAAATCTCGCCCATCACGCACGTGGACAAGGTGTCCATCCCCGTCCTGATGGTCCACGGCCGCGACGACACCGTGGTGCCGCTGGAGCAGAGCGAGATCATGGCGGACGCCCTGCGCAAGGCCGGCAAGCCGGTCGAGCTGATCGTCCAGAAGGGCGAGGACCACTGGCTCAGCCGCGGCGAGACCCGCAGCGCGATGCTGGAGAGCACCATGGCTTTCGTCGAAAAGCACAACCCGCCGAATTGAGGATGCCGCTCATGTGGATCGTTGCGCGCCTTGGCGCCCTTGTCCTGATCCTGATCGCCGCGCCTGCGGCGGCGGCCCCGCTGTCGTCCTACGGCAAGCTGCCGTCGATCGAGGCGGCGACGGTCTCGCCCAGCGGCTCGCTGCTCGCGGTGGTGACCTCCGACGGAGTTAAGCGGACGATCGTCGTCCAGGACCTGGCGAAGGGCGCCGTCCTGCTCAGGGGCTTCGTCGGCGCCGAGAAGATACGCAACGTTCAGTGGGCCGGCGATCTGCATCTGCTCGTGACCACGTCGAAGACGGATACCTCGTTTGTGATCCAGGACGGCCGACGCGAGTGGTTCTTCGGCAATGTGATCGACGTCGCCGGGAAGAAAATCCGCCCCCTCATGGGGGCGTCGAAGCAGGCGGATCTTCAAGCGATCCTGGGCGTGCCGGTAGTGCGCGTGGTGGGAGGCAAGCCCTTCATCTTCGCGCGGGGCGTGATCTTTTCCGGCCCGCGCGGCTACGTCTCGTTGTTTCGGATCGATCCCGTGACCGGGGCGAGCCGTCTGATCGAGCAGGGCGGGGCCGACACGATCAACTGGCTTGTCGACGCCGACGGCGAGGTCATGGCGCGCGAGCTCTACAACTCCGGTTCGGGGGAATGGACGCTGCGAATCCGCTCCACGAGCGGCTGGCGGGATCTCGCCTCGAAGACTGCGCCGCTCGATCGCCCGTATCTGCTGGGCATGGGCCGCACGACGACGTCGGTGCTCTACGCCGACCGGGACGGCGAGGATCGCTGGGTCTGGAAGGAGGCTCCGCTGGATGGAGGTGCGGTCCGCGAGATTTCGCCGTCCGTGGACAGCCAGGCCACGGTGCGGGCGAGAGACGGCCGCCTCGTCGGGCAGGTCTCGCTGGTCGGCGATGAACCGCGCTATGTCTTCCACGAGGCCGCCGACGCAGAGGCCTGGAAGCTGGTGACCGACGCCTTCAGCGGCGCCGTACTCGGCCTGCAGTCCTGGTCGAACGACCGCCAGAAGATCGTGATCTACGTGGACTCGCCGACTGACGGTCCAGCTTACGTGCTCATCGACATGGCCAATCGCGAGGTGACGCGGATCGGGCCCGAGTACGCCGGGATCGAGGCTCGTGACATAGCGTTTCGCACGCCCGTGCGGTTCAAGGCGTCGGATGGGCTGCCGCTGAGTGGCTACCTCACCGTGCCGCGCGATCGGGCCGCGACGCGTCTGCCCCTCATCGTCTTTCCGCACGGCGGCCCTGAGGCCCGCGACACGCCCGGCTTCGATTGGTGGGCCCAGGGCATGGCCTCGCGGGGCTATGCGGTGTTGCAGGTGAACTACAGAGGCTCGGCGGGCCTGGGCCGGCCGCACCTCGAGGCGGGCTACGGTCAATGGGGTCGCAAGATGCAGACGGACCTCTCCGACGGCGTCCGCCATCTGGTCGGACAGGGAACGGTCGATCCCAAGCGCGTCTGCATTGTCGGTGCCAGCTACGGCGGCTATGCGGCGCTCGCGGGGGCGACCCTTGACCCGGGAGTCTATCGCTGCGCCGTCGCCGTCTCCGGGCTCTCCGACCTTCGGCGACTCGCCGAAAGCGAAGATCCGGGGGCGCGCCGCTACTGGAAGCGCTTCATGGGCGTCACATCGCTGAATGATCCGGCGCTGTCGCAAATCTCGCCCATCACGCACGTGGACAAGGTGTCCATACCCATCCTGATGATCCATGGCCGTGACGACACGGTGGTGCCGCTGGAGCAGAGCGAGATCATGGCGGACGCTCTGCGCAAGGCCGGCAAGCCGGTCGAGCTGATCGTCCAGAAGGGCGAGGACCACTGGCTCAGCCGCGGCGAGACCCGCGGCGCGACGCTGGAGGCCACCATGGCCTTCGTCGAGAAACACAACCCGCCGAACTGAGGACCGGATGAAGTCACTCGTTGCGCGCCTTGCGGCGGTGTGGATTGCCGGAATGGCGTGGCCGGGGTGGGCAGCGCCCCTCGAAGCCTACACCCAGCCGCCGGCGATCCATGCCGCCACGCTGTCTCCCAGCGGGCGGCAGATCGCTTTGATGATCCACCTGGACGGGGAGACCTCGCTCGTTGTTCAGGATGCGACGAGCAAGGCGCTGATCGCGCGGGCCAGTTTTGGCAAGATCCCGACGACCTCGGCTCGATGGGTCGGCGAACGTGGGCTTCTCGTAACCACACAGGTTGACCACGATCCTGCCGCCGCGAAGGGCGGGGCGATGAGTTGGCGCCGCGTGCATTTCTTCGATGTCGCGGCATCGAGACTGACGCCGCTGCACTCGAACGCTGAAAGCGGGATGAACAACATCGTCGGCGCTCCGATGATCCGCGTCGTCGATGGCGAGCCAGCCGTGTTTCTCGAGGCCTTCGAGTTCATCGACCAGCGTGGCAGTGTCGCCCTGTTTCGCGCGGACCTCGACACCGGCAAGACGAGTCCTGTGGCGCACGCCGAACAGGGTGTGCGGCGTTGGATCGTAGACGCCTCGGGGAAGCCGGCGGCTCAGGAGGTGTTCGTCGATCGAACGCGGCAAACCAGCATCAAGGTGAAGACGGTGGAGGGGTGGCGGACAGCCTATTCGAGCGCTCCAACCGAGAGCGTTAGGCTGGTGAGCCTGAGCGCGGACGGGCGCGGCGTGGTCTACTCCGTAAGGCGTCCGAATGGTCTCGACGAATGGCGCGAGGCGCGGCTGGACGGTTCACTCGACAAACCGCCGGTCGTGGCCGCGGACGGCCAGGTTCCGTTGACGGACCCCCAGACCGGTCAACTGATTGGCCACTACGTTATGGACGGGGATGCCGAGCGCTACAGCTACCTCGACAAAGCGTATGAGCAAGTCATTGCAGAGGTTACCTCGGCCTTCGAGGCTGTGACCGTCGAGGTCAAGTCATGGTCAGCGGATCGTCGCGCCGTGATCGCGTGGGTCGACAGGCCGCGCGAGAGCCCGGGCTACGCCCTGGTTGATGTGGCCGCACGGAAGGCGTCCTGGATCGCGTCGATGTACCCTGGCCTGTCCACGGCCGACGTCGGGCTCAAGACACGCGTGCGCTTCAAGGCGACAGATGGACTTGAGCTTGTAGGATATCTTACGCGCCCGCCTGGGAGTGAGCACCGGAAGAACCTGCCTCTGATCGTTCTGCCTCACGACGGGCCCTGGGGGCGCGACACGGTTGACTTCGATTGGTGGGCGCAGGCCATGGCGTCTCGCGGGTACGCCGTCTTGCAGTTGAACTATCGCGGATCGGACGGCTTCGGGGACGCATTGCGCGAGGCCGGGCGGGGCCAATGGGGCCGCAAGATGCAGACAGACCTTTCCGACGGGGTGGGCGCGCTCGCTTCTGGCGGGCTCATTGACCCGAAGCGGGTCTGTATCGTTGGCGAAGGGTACGGCGGCTACGCCGCATTGGCGGGCGCGACGATCAATCCCGGCGTCTATCGCTGCGCCGTGTCGGTCGACGGTGTTTCTGACCTCGCCAAGCAGATTGCCTACGCCAAGACGAGTGTCGGTGGGCGGCCGCTGACCCTGCTGAACTACTACATTGGACGCGAGGTGGTTGATGATCCCAGCCAACTCGCTGCGCTGTCCCCCGTGCGGCGGGCGGAACAAGCCGACGTTCCCATATTGCTGCTCCACAATTCCAAGGATCGCGAGGTCGCGTCCTCACAGAGCCAGGCCATGGCCGACGCTTTGCGTCGGGCCGGGAAAGAGGTGGAACTTGTGCTTCTGCCCGGAGATGGAGACTGGCAGGACCGCGCCGACGCTCGCCACTACGTCGTGGCCGCCACCATGGCCTTCCTCGAGAAGCACAACCCGCCGAATTGATCCTGCGCAAGGTCCCTTGTGTGGCGCATCTGCCACACTACATCGGGTGAGCCGGACGCCGTGCTTCGAAGAAGGCGGCAGCCGAGTTCCGCCTTGATGGGGATCCTATGAACATCGACATCTATTCCGACCGCGCCAAGCAGGCGATCCAGTCGGCGCAGAGCCTTGCGCTGGCCCGGCGCCACCAGCACCTGGCGCCCGAACACATCCTGAAAGTCCTGCTCGAGGAAAAGGACGGGCTTTCGGCCGCCCTGATCCAGAGCGCGGGCGGCCGGCCCGCCGAGGTCGACAAGGCTGTCGAGGCGACGCTCTCGCGCACGCCCAAGGTCGAGGGCGGCTCGGGCCAGCTCTACATGAAGCCTGAGACGGCCCGCGTCTTCGCCGAGGCCGAGGCCGGCGCCAAGGCGGCCGGCGACGCCTTCGTCACCACCGAGCGGCTGCTGATCGCGCTGGCTAAGGAGGGCGGCGAGGCGGCCAAGGTGCTGAAGGACGCCGGCGTCACCGCCAAGGGCCTGGAGGACGCCGCGACCGCGGTGCGCAAGGGCCGGACGGCCGACAGCGCTTCGGCGGAAGAGGGCTATGACGCGCTGAAGCGCTATGCCCGCGACCTGACCCAGGCCGCCCGCGACGGCAAGCTGGATCCGGTGATCGGACGCGACGAGGAGATCCGCCGCACGATCCAGGTCCTGCAGCGCCGGAC
The DNA here is from genome assembly GCF_004299445.1 of Phenylobacterium sp. Taxonomy (GTDB): domain Bacteria; phylum Pseudomonadota; class Alphaproteobacteria; order Caulobacterales; family Caulobacteraceae; genus Phenylobacterium. Next base: position 55,471 of record NZ_SCTC01000021.1, read on the forward strand.
CAAGAACAACCCCGTGCTGATCGGCGAGCCCGGCGTCGGCAAGACCGCCGTGGTCGAGGGCCTGGCCCTGCGCATCGTGAACGGCGACGTTCCCGAGGGGCTGAAGGACCGCAAGCTGCTCAGCCTCGACATGGGCGCCCTGATCGCCGGCGCGAAATACCGCGGCGAGTTCGAGGAGCGGCTGAAGGCCGTGCTCAACGAGGTCACCGCCGCCGAGGGCTCGATCATCCTGTTCATCGACGAGATGCACACGCTGGTCGGCGCCGGGAAGTCGGACGGGGCGATGGACGCCTCCAACCTCCTGAAGCCCGCCCTGGCGCGCGGCGAGCTGCACTGCGTCGGCGCCACCACGCTGGACGAGTACCGCAAGCACGTCGAGAAGGACGCGGCGCTGGCGCGGCGCTTCCAGCCGGTGATGGTGGACGAGCCCACGGTCGAGGACACCATCTCGATCCTGCGCGGCCTGAAGGAGAAGTACGAGGTCCACCACGGGGTGCGCATCTCGGACAGCGCCATCGTCGCGGCGGCCACGCTCTCGAACCGCTACATCACCGACCGCTTCCTGCCGGACAAGGCCATCGACCTGATGGACGAGGCCGCCAGCCGGGTGCGCATGGCCGTGGACTCCAAGCCTGAGGAGCTCGACGAGATCGACCGCCGCGTCGTGCAGCTGAAGATCGAGCGCGAGGCCCTGGCGAAGGAGCCCGACGCCGCCTCGAAGGCGCGGCTGGTGAAGCTGGAGGAAGAACTCGCCGAGCTGGAGGCTCAGGGCCAGGAGATGGGCGCGCGCTGGAAGGCCGAGAAGGAGAAGGTCTCCTCGGCCGCCCAGGCCCGCGAGGCCCTCGATCGCCTGCGCGCCGAGCTGGTGAGCGCCCAGCGCCGCGGCGACCTGCAGCGCGCCTCCGAGATCGCCTACGGCGAGATCCCGCAGCTGGAAAAGCGCCTGGCCGAGGCCGAGGCCGCCGAAGGCCAGGACGAGGCGATGGCCCCTGAGGTCGTCGACGCCGAGCAGATCGCCGCCGTCGTCAGCCGTTGGACCGGCGTCCCGGTGGAGAAGATGCTGGAGGGCGAGCGCGAGAAGCTGCTGCGCATGGAGGACAGCCTGCGCGGCCGCGTGGTCGGGCAGGAGGAGGCCCTCGTCGCGGTCTCGGATGCGGTGCGCCGCGCCCGCGCCGGCCTGCAGGACCCGAACAAGCCGATCGGCTCCTTCCTGTTCCTGGGCCCCACGGGCGTGGGCAAGACCGAGCTCACCAAGGCGCTGGCCGAGTTCATGTTCTCGGACGAGCAGGCGATCACGCGCCTCGACATGAGCGAGTACATGGAGAAGCACTCGGTGAGCCGGATGATCGGCGCGCCGCCCGGCTACGTCGGCTACGACGAGGGTGGGGCGCTGACCGAGGCGGTGCGCCGGCGGCCCTACCAGGTGGTGCTGTTCGACGAGGTCGAGAAGGCCCACCCGGACGTCTTCAACGTGCTGCTGCAGGTGCTGGACGACGGTCGCCTGACCGACGGCCAGGGGCGCACGGTCGACTTCCGCAACACGCTGATCATCATGACCTCGAACCTGGGCTCACAGCACCTGGCCGAGCTCGCGGACGGCGATGATGTGGAGAAGGCCCGGCCCGGCGTCATGGACGTGGTGCGCCACCACTTCCGGCCCGAGTTCCTGAACCGGATCGACGAGATCATCCTCTTCAAGCGGCTGGGCCGCAGCGAGATGGACGGCATCGTGAAGATCCAGCTCCAGCGGGTCGAGAAGCTGCTGGCCGACCGCCGCATGACGCTCAGCCTCGACAACGGCGCCCTGCACTGGCTGGGCGACCGCGGCTACGACCCCGTCTACGGGGCCCGGCCGCTGAAACGGGTGATCCAGAAGGAACTGATCGACCCCATCGCCCGCAAGCTGCTGGCGGGCGACCTGGCGGACGGCTCGGTCATCGACGTCCACGCGGGCGACGGCGCCCTGTCGATCGGCCGGGCGAAGGTGCACTAGGCGCAGGCCCAATCCGACCTCCCCGCCGCGGCGGGGAGGTCGGCCACCGCGCTCCGAACATCCGCCAGGGGGGTGGCGGACTTTACCTCCCCGCGAAGCGGCGGGAGGGGGACCGGCCGCCGAAGCCGGCGCCGCCGGCTGAAGAGCGGTTGGTGGAGGGGGCGGGCTCCACCTGCTGAGCCAACTACGGCCAATCGTTCCGCTGAGCCTGAGGCTCGCCCCCACCAGTCGCTCTCCGCTGCGCTCGGCGACTGGTCCGCCTCACGGCGAGTCAGAGCTTGACTTTGCCCGACAAACATGTTCTTGGTTTGTTCATGTCGCACGAGGCGGACACCACGGCCGAACAGGCCCTCCTCATGGAGCTCGCCCACCTCGGCATGGGTATGGCCCGCAAGGTGCATGAGGCGGCGCTGGCCACCACCGCCAGCGAGACCGACAAGCTCCTCGCCCTTGTCACCGCCTACCAGCATATGAGCCGCGGCGTGCGCCAGTCCCTGGCGCTCCGCGCCCGCTTCGCCGCCGGAACCGCCGCTCCGGCCCTGCGTCCCGAGGCCGACCGCTCCGCCCGATCCGCCGACGATGACGAGCGCGGCGAGAGCGACGACTCCGGTGAACGTCCCGACTGGAACGAACGTCCCGACTGGCGCATGCGCCTCGAACGGGGCGAGACCCTCCATGCCGACGACGACGTCAACCGCGCCCGTATCGCCCGGGACCTTACCGTCGTGTCCCGCACCCCGGCGCTTGCCGCCATCCCGGCCCTCCAGGCTCCAGCCGCCACGCTGGCCGGCCGCGCCGCCCTCCTCACCGGCGCCTCGCTGCGGCTCGTCAACACCTCCTAGGTGTCAGCCCGGTTTCGCCGAAGGCGAAGACCGGGACCCAACCGGCCGGTGCTCCACGTTTCGAACCTTCCCCTCCCGGATGGAGCCATCCTCCAGCCGCGGAGCACGCGCGCGTTGGGTCCCGGTCTTGGGCTTTCGCCCAAACCGCGATGACACCCGTTGGGGGGCTCGCTAGCTTCCTCTCTCACGCCCCGGCCATCGCGCCCGGGAGAGGCGCGCGCAAGGCGCTACCCCGCCGCGTAGACCTGCGGCCGCGTCGGCCGCACGCGGACCGACAGCCCGGGGCTGACGCCCGGGGGCAGGGTGGGGCCGTGGCCGATGAGCTCGACCGGCTGGCCTTCGATCCGGCAGTCGATGCGCACGTCCGGGCCGCGCTGAGCCACGGCTTTCACGTCAGCCGACAGCCCCGCGCCGTCGGCCGGGGCGAAGGTCACCTCGTCGGGACGGAAGAAGACCTCGACCGCGCCCTGCGGCGCGCCGGCCGGCGCCTCGGAGTCCCAGTCGGCGATCCGCAGTCGGCCGCCTTCGACCACGCCCGGCATGCGGCAGGCCTGGCCCAGGAAGTCGAACACGAACGGCGTCGCCGGATGCTCGTAGACCTCGTTGGGCGAGCCCAGCTGGATCAGCTGGCCGTCCTTCAGGATCGCGACGCGGTCGGCCAGGTCGAGAGCTTCTTCCTGGTCGTGGGTGACGAAGACGGTGGTGACGCCGGCGCGGTCATGCAGTTCCCGCAGCCAGCGGCGCAGCTCTCTGCGGACCTGGGCGTCGAGGGCGCCGAACGGCTCGTCCAGCAGCAGCATCCGGGGCTCGATCGCCAGCGCCCGCGCCAGCGCCACGCGCTGCCGCTGGCCGCCCGACAGCTGCGAGGGGTAGCGCTTGCCCAGGTCTTCCAGCTGAACCAGCTGCAGCAGCTTGTGGACCCGGTCGGCGATCTCGGACTTGGACGGCTTCTCGGACCGCTTCCGGACCGTCAGCCCGAACGCGATGTTCTGGGCCACGGTCATGTGCCGGAAGAGGGCGTAGTGCTGGAACACCATGCCCACCTTGCGATGCCGCACGGGCAGGGAGAGGAAGTCCTCGCCCCCGAAACGCACCTCGCCGGCGTCGGGCGTCTCCAGCCCGGCCAGCACGCGCAGGAGGGTGGTCTTGCCCGAGCCCGACGGCCCCAGCAGCGCCAGGAATTCCTTGTCCCGCGCCTGGAGCGACACGTCCTTCAGGGCGGGAAAGCGGCCATAGGCCTTGGAGACGCCTTTGATCTCCAGGGCCAGGTTGGCGCTAGTGTCGTCGGCTCGCTGAAAGTTCACCGGAATGACGCCATTCGAGGACCGACTTGAGGACGAGGGTGACGAGGCCGAGGCCTGCCAGGATGGAGGCCGCCGCGAAAGCGCCGACGAATTCGTAGTCATTGTAGAGCACCTCGACGTGGAGCGGCAAAGTGGTGGTAAGGCCACGGACGCTGCCGGAGACGACAGAGACCGCGCCGAACTCGCCCATGGCGCGCGCGTTGCAGAGCAGGACGCCGTACAGCAGCGCCCACTTGATGTTGGGCAGGGTGACCCGCCAGAAGGTCGTGAAGCCGCCGGCGCCCAGGGTCAGCGCGGCCGCTTCCTCGTCGGCCCCCTGGTCCTGCATCAGCGGAATGAGCTCGCGGGCCACGAAGGGCAGGGTGACCAGCACAGTGGCCAGCACGAGGCCCGAGGTCGCGAAGATGATCTTGATGTTGTGGTCCTGCAGCCAGGGCCCGAACCAGCCCTGAGCTCCGAACAGCAGCACCCAGACCAGGCCCGAAACGACCGGCGACATCGAGAACGGCAGGTCGATGAAGGTGACCAGCAGGCTCTTGCCCTTGAACTCGAAGCGGGCGATCGCCCAGGCCGCCGCGACTCCGAAGATGGCGTTCAGCGGCACGGAGATGGCTGCAACCGTCAGCGTCAGCCGGATCGCCGCCAGGGCGTCGGGATGGGTGAGCGGCTCGATGTAGGCGGCCAGGCCCTGTGACAGGGCGCTCGCGAACACGACGCCCAGCGGGAGCACGATCAGCACGCCCAGGATGGTCAGGGTCAGCACCAGGAAAAGGGGCGCGAGGCCCGGCAGGCGGATCGTCGGGTTCATCGGCGGCCTCTCCCGGCCAGGAAGAGCTGCAAACCGTTCACGGCCAGCAGGGCGCCGAACGAAATGGCCAGCATGGCCAGGCCCACCACCGCGGCCCCGGCGTAGTCGTACTGCTCCAGCCGGATGACGATCAGCAGCGGCGCGATCTCGGACTTCAGCGGCATGTTGCCGGCGATGAAGATCACGCTGCCGTACTCGCCGACCGCGCGGGCGAACGCCAGGCTGAAGCCTGAGATGAGCGCCGGGGCCACCGCCGGCATGACGACGTGCGAAAAGCGCTGAAGGGTGGTCGCGCCCAAGGTGGTGGCGGCTTCCTCGACCTCGATGTCGAGGTCCTGCAGCACGGGCTGCACTGTGCGCACCACGAAGGGCAGGCCGATGAACAGGAGCGCGATGTAGACCCCGATAGGGCTGTAGGCGGCCTTGATACCCAGCTTGGCCAGCGGTTCACCCAAGAGGCCGGTCGGGGCGTAGATCGCCGTCAGCGCGATGCCGGCGACGGCCGTGGGCAGCGCGAAGGGCAGGTCCACGAAGGCGTCGACGATGCGCCGGCCCGGAAACTCGTAGCGGGTCAGGGTCCAGGCCACGAGCAGACCCAGGGGCACGTTGGTCAGCGCCGCCAGTAGCGCCGCGCCGAACGAGAGGCGCAGGGCCGCCAGCACCCGAGGTTCGGTCAGCGACTCCCAGACGCCGGCGAGGCCCAGCTCCCAGGGCCGGATGACCAGCGCCGTAAGCGGCAGCACGACGATCAGGCCCAGCCATGTGAGCGTCCAGCCCATGGCCAGGGGGAAGCCCGGGAGGATGCTGGGCTGGACCCACGCGGTGCGGGGCTTGGGCGCCGAAGCCAGGGTGGCCGCCGTCATCGGGGCTAGCGCTTGTAGATGCGGTCGAAGACACCGCCGTCGGCGAAGTGGACGGCCTGCGCCTTCGTCCAGCCGCCGAACTGGCGATCGATCGTCACCATCGGAATGTCTTTGAACTTGCTGCGGTACTTGGCCAGCGCGGCAGGGTTGCGCGGCCGGAAGTGGTGCTTGCCGATCAGGTCCTGGGCGCGCGGGCTGTAGAGGAAGCGCAGGTATTGCTCGGCCGCCGGCTTCGTCCTGTGGCGCTCGGCGTTCTTGTCGATGACCGCGACGGTCGGCTCGGCCAGGATCGAGAGGCTGGGGTAGACGATCTCGAACTTGCCCGGGCCGAACTCCTCGAGACTGAGGTAGGCCTCGTTCTCCCAGGCCAGCAGCACGTCGCCGATGCCGCGCTCGGCGAACGTGGTGGTCGAGCCCCGGGCGCCCGTGTCCAGCACCGGCACCTGGGCGAACAGCTTGGACAGGTAGGCCTCGGCCGAGGCGGGCGTTCCGCCCTTCTGCTTCAGCGCCCAGGCGTAGGCGGCCAGGTAGTTCCAGCGCGCGCCGCCCGAGGTCTTGGGGTTTGGCGTGATCACCTCGACGCCCGGCCGGATCAGGTCGCCCCAGTCTCTGATCGCCTTGGGATTGCCTTTGCGGACCAGGAACACGATCGTCGAGACGTAGGGAGCCGAGTTGTTGGGCAGGCGGCTCTGCCAGTTGGCGGGCAGCAGCTTGGCGCGGGTGGCGATTTCGTCGATGTCGCCCCCGAGCGCCAGGGTGACCACATCGGCCTGCAGGCCGTCGATCACCGCCCGGGCCTGCTTGCCCGAGCCGCCGTGGCTCTGCTGGATGTTGAGGATCTGGCCGCTCTTGGTGTTGGCCTTCCACCAGGCGGCGAAGGCCGTGTTGATGTCCTTGTAGAGCTCGCGCGTCGGGTCGTAGCTGACGTTCAGCAGATTGACTGTGCCAGGCTGGGCCAGAGCGGCGACAGGCGAGGACGCCGCGCCGGCGGCGAGGCCGGTGGCGATCAGGCGACGGCGGTTCACAGCGGCTGCAGTCATGTCAGGCATCCCGAGATCAGGGCCGGTTACGCCAAGTGGGGCGCACCGGGCCGATGACGGGCGTCACGGTCCCGCGAGATCTCGATAGTTGTCTTTTTATCCCATCGAGTAACTAGGAATAAATTTCAGGCGGCGTCAGTTTTTCTGAAGGCCTGGAAGGCGCGCGGTTCTAGAGGACGGCGGGCGTCGTGCGGCCGCCGCGCACGACCACGCGCTTCATCAGCGCGACGGTGGCGCCGCCTGCGGGGCCGACGGGGCGGGCGATGGTGATGGCGTACCAGGCGCCGTCCGGCAGGCCGCCGAAGGCGAACTGGTCGGCGTCGTCGCAGGTGGTGCGCTTCACATAGGGGCCGGCGTCGCCGGCGGGCGCGCTGGGCGTGCGGCGGCGAACCTCGTCGGCGGGGAGGGCGGCCCGCTCAGTGGAGCCATACAGCGCGGTCATGCGGCGGGCCGACCATGCGGTCTCGGGCGTCAGCACCACGGCCGAGCCGGCGCAGGTGTAGCGCGTGGGGCCCTGCCTGTAGGCGACCTTGCCCGCGATGACGTTGGCGCCCGACCGCTGCGACCACGCGAAGTCGCCGGCGTTGAACTGGGCGTTGCCGCTCGCCGGCGGCTGAGGTGGGCTGCCGCCGGGCGGCGGCGGGCCCAGCGTCGGGGCGCAGGCGGTGGCGGTGAGGGCGGAAAGCGTGGCCGCAAGGGCGAGCGAGCGTCGGGGGGCGAGCATGGGCGCACCTTATAGGCGAATGCGGCCAAACCTTGAAAGCAGGACAGTGTATGTCGGCTTGACCACATCCGCCGGGCCGGCCCCAATGGGCCCGTTCGGGGACAAATCACCAGGGAGGCCCGCGTGGCCCACAAGTTCGAAATCTACAAGGACAAGGCCGGGGAATTCCGCGTCCGGTTCAAATACAACAGCGAAGTGATGTTCTCGACCGAGGGCTACGCGTCCAAGGCGGGCGCCAAGAGCGCCATCGAGAGCATCAAGAAAAACGCGCCCGGCGCGGAAATCGACGACACGACCGATTGATGGTTGGGCCCTGGCGGCGGCCTAATCGTCGCCGCTGGGACGCCCGCGCATCGCCTTCACCCCTGACCGCTTGGTCTTGCCCTCCAGCCGGCGCAGCTTCGAGGCGTAGGTAGGCCGGGTCTTCTTGCGCGGCGGCGGCGGCGGTTCGGCCGCCTTGCGGATCAGGTCCAGCAGACGTTCCAGCGCCTCCTGACGGTTCATCTCCTGCGACCGCCGTGACTGGGCCACCAGCACGATCACGCCCTCCAGGGTGAGCCGGCTGCCCGCCAGTTTCTCCAGCCGCCCCTGCACATAGGGCGTCAGGCTCTGCGACCCGCGGACGTCGAAGCGCAGCTCGATCGCCGTCGAAACCTTGTTCACATGCTGCCCGCCCGGCCCCGAGGCGCGAACGGCGCGAATCTGCACCTCGTCGTCGGCGAGGGTGATGGCGGGGGTGACCTCGATCGGCATCGCCGCCGCATGCCACAGTTCGGCCCGCGCGGCGATCACGGCTTTACCGTAGCGGCGTGGTCGCGCTATCCAACCGCCATGCGCGCCTTCGCCATGCAGCTCGTAAATCTTCTTCCGACCGCCTCCGGTGGGCCGGTGAGGGATGTTGCGCGCTAGCAGACGAAGCCAGAGCACAGACCGAACACCAGCCCCGCCGGGATCCGGACGGGGCTTTTTTCTGGCCCTCGTCCGTCCCGCTCCTGAGGAGAGACAGATGGACCCGCCGATCCCCGAGGCCCCGGACATATGCATTCGCGCGGCAGAACCCGCGGACATGCGTCTGGTGGCGGACGTCATGAACCAGCCGCGCGCCGTCTGGGGCACCCTCCAGACCCCGTTCACGCCCGCGGCGATGCGGGAGGCGCGTTTCGACGCGACCGATCAGAACAACCGGCTGCTGGTCGCGGAGGTCGGCGAGCGCGTCATAGGCATGATCGGGCTGCACCGCGAGCCGTGGCACCGGCGCAGCCACGTCGCCCACCTTGGGATGGCGGTCCATGACGCCCACGCCGGCCACGGAGTCGGAACGGCCCTGCTGGCCGCTGTCGTCGACCTCGCCGAGCGCTGGTGGAACATCAAGCGCCTGGAGCTGAACGTCTATGCCGACAACGCGCGCGCGGTGGAGCTCTACGAGCGCTTCGGCTTCCAGCGCGAGGGCCTGCATCGCGCCTACGCCTGGCGTGACGGGGCCTATGTGGACTCGCTCAGCATGGCGAGGCTGTCGCTGTGACGCCGCTTCCCTTGACCTTTGCGCAAAAAACCGCTTCACACCCCCGGCTTCGCCGCACGGCCGTTGCGCCTGCAGGCGAACATTCTTTGTCCTAGGAGAACAATCATGCGCGTCTACTACGACCGCGACGCCGACATTTCCCGCATCCTGGACAAGAAGATCGCCATCGTAGGCTACGGCTCGCAAGGCCGCGCCCACGCGCTGAACCTTCACGACTCGGGCGCCAAGAACGTCGCCGTGGCGCTGAAGCCCGGTTCGGCCACCGCCAAGAAGGTGGAAGCCGACGGCCTGAAGGTGATGAGCGTCGCCGACGCCGCCAAGTGGGCCGACGTGCTCATGGTGCTGGCCCCTGACGAGCTGCAGCGCGGGATCTACAACGCCGAGATCGCCCCCAACATCCGCGACGGCGCGGCCCTGCTGTTCGCCCACGGCCTGAACGTGCACTTCAACCTGATCGAGCCGGCTGCCGGCATCGACGTGCTGATGGTCGCCCCCAAGGGCCCCGGCCACACCGTGCGTGGCGAGTACCAGAAAGGCGGCGGCGTGCCCTGCCTGATCGCCGTCCACCAGGACGCCACCGGCGGCGCCATGGATCTGGGCCTGGCCTACGCCTCGGCCATCGGCGGCGGCCGCTCGGGCATCATCGAGACCAACTTCCGCGAGGAATGCGAGACCGACCTGTTCGGCGAGCAGGCTGTGCTCTGCGGCGGCCTGGTGGAACTGATCCGCGCGGGCTTCGAGACCCTGGTCGAGGCCGGCTACGCGCCGGAGATGGCCTACTTCGAGTGCCTGCACGAGGTGAAGCTGATCGTGGACCTGATCTACGAAGGCGGCATCGCCAACATGAACTACTCGATCTCCAACACCGCGGAGTACGGTGAGTACGTGACGGGGCCGCGCATCGTCACCGCCGACACCAAGGCCGAGATGAAGCGCGTGCTGGAGGACATCCAGTCGGGCCGCTTCGTGCGCGACTTCATGGCCGAGAACGCCATCGGCGCGCCGTCCTTCAAGGCCACCCGTCGCCGCGGCGCCGAGCACCAGATCGAGGAAGTCGGCCAGCGCCTGCGCGCCATGATGCCCTGGATCACCAAGAACAAGCTGGTGGACACCGCGCGGAACTAGTCTCCCGCCGATCCCTGCAGAATCGTGGCGGCCCGGGACGTGAGTCCCGGGCCGCTTTCGTTGTTGGCGCACGGTGGCCGCGTTTCGTGCTATCCTGGGCCCGTTGGGTTGTGGTCCGCGTTGCGCGACGAGCCCGTACGGCCCCGTGCAGTGACGGCCCAACCCTGAGCAAGGGTGCGGGAGGACTGCGATGGCCCAACCTAATCACATTGAGAACCCGTTCGAGTATGCGGCTGAAAAGCTCGCCTGGGGGGTGCGCGATTTCTCGCGCTTCCTGATCCCCCACCCAGAGCGCCACGCGGGACAGGCGGCGCCCGTGGTGCGGAAGGTCGGGATCGCCGATCTGCGCGACGCGCTGAAGGCGGGCGTCGATGACATGGGCGCGTTGCGCGACGACGTGCTGTTCATCGGGCTGATCTATCCGATCGCGGGCGTCGTGCTGGCGGCCGTGGCGTTCAACGCCAACCTGTTGATGATGCTGTTCCCGCTGGCTTCGGGCTTCGCGATCCTGGGGCCCGTGGCCGCCACCGGCCTCTACGAGATGAGCCGCCGGCGTGAGCAGGGCGAGGACGTCGGCTGGCTGGACGCCATGCGGGTGTTCGGTTCGTCGGCCATCGGTTCGATCCTTGGCGTGGGCGTGGTGCTGTTGGCGATCTTCGGTGTCTGGATGGCCATCGCCTACCAGATCGGTGTGACGACCCTGGGCGCCGACACGCCGCCCACCCTGCGGGTTTTCCTCGAGAACGTGTTCCGCTCGGAGGCGAGCCCAATGCTGATCGGCGGCGGCGTGGCGGTAGGCTTTGTCTTTGCGGCGCTGGCGTTCGCGATCAGCGTGGTGTCCGTGCCGCTACTGCTGGACCGCGACGTCGGTCTTTGGACGGCGATCAAGACCTCGCTCAAGGCGGTGCAAGCCAATTTCGCGACCATGGTGATCTGGGCCGCCATCATCGCCGGCGCCCTGGTGCTGGGGTCGATCCCTGCGCTGGTGGGCTTGATCGTGGTGGTGCCGATCCTGGGGCACGCCAGCTGGCATCTTTACCGCAAGATGGTCGCCTGATCCTCAGACCGGGACGGCGGCGTCCACGATCGCTCGGGCCACGGCTTCGCCCACCTTAATGCCGTCGACCCCCGCCGAGAGGATGCCGCCCGCATAGCCCGCGCCTTCGCCGGCCGGGAACAGCCCGCGGACGTTCAGGCTCTGGAAGTCGGGCCCGCGGGTCATGCGGATCGGCGATGACGTGCGGGTCTCGACCCCGGTCAGCACGGCCTCGGGATCGTCGTAGCGCGGGATCTTGCGGCCGAAGACCGGCAAGGCCTCGCGCATCGCCGTGATCACATACTCCGGCATGACGGCGGCCAGGTCGGTCGGCCGCACGCCGGGGCGATAGCTGGGGACCACGTTTCCCAGCGCGGTCGAGGCGCGGCCGGCCAGGAAGTCGCCCACCAGCTGGCCGGGCGCTTCGTAGTTCCCGCCGCCGGCCACGAACGCCAGGCTCTCCAGCTCGCGCTGCAGGTCGATGCCCGCCAGGGGGTGGTCGCCGGGGTAGTCCGCCGGCGTGATCCCCACCACGAAGCCCGAGTTGGCGTTCCGCTCGTTGCGGGAATACTGGCTCATGCCGTTGGTGACGACGCGGCCCGGTTCGGACGCGGCCGCCACAACGGTCCCGCCGGGGCACATGCAGAAGCTGTAGACGGTCCGGCCGTTGGCGCAGTGATGCGAGAGCGAGTAGGCCGCGGCGCCCAGGTCGGGGTGGCCGGCGCAAGGGCCGAACAGCGCCTTGTCGATCCAGGACTGCGGGTGCTCGATCCGGAAGCCGATCGAGAACGGCTTGGCCTCGACGTGGACGCCCCTCTCGTAGAGCGCCTGGAACGTGTCGCGTGACGAATGGCCGACGGCGAAGACCACGTGGTCAGCCTCGAGGAACTCGCCGGTGTGCAGGTGCAGGCCGCGCAGGCGCTGGGCGCCGTCGGGCGCGCGCTCCAGCTCGACATCGGTGACACGGGTCTGGAAGCGGTACTCCCCGCCCAGCGCCTCGATCTTGGCCCGCAGGCTCTCGACCATGGTCACCAGCCGGAAGGTGCCGATATGGGGGTGCGCCTCGGTCAGGATCTCAGGCGGGGCGCCGGCCTGGACGAACTCGGTCAGCACTTTTCGCCCCAGGTGCCGCGGATCCTTGATCTGGCTGTACAGCTTGCCGTCCGAGAAGGTGCCGGCCCCGCCCTCGCCGAACTGGACATTGGACTCCGGGTTCAGCTCGCCCCGCCGCCAGAGGCCCCAGGTGTCCTTGGTCCGCTCGCGCACCACCTTGCCGCGGTCGAGGATGATGGGATTGAACCCCGCCTCGGCCAGGATCAGCCCCGCGAACAGCCCGCACGGCCCGGCGCCGACCACCACCGGCCGCAGGCGCTGGGCGGCCGGCGCGCGGACGGGGGGCTTGTACGAGGTGTCCGGCGTCGGCCGCAGGTGCGGGTCGCCGGCCAGCCGCTGCAGCACCGCCGCCTCGTCGGCGAGGTCGACGTCGACGATGTAGACCTTGAGGATCGCCGCCTTCTTGCGCGCGTCATGCGCCCGCTTCCATATCGACCAGCCTTTGAGGTCGTCCGGCCGCACACCCAGCCGCGCGACGATCGCCGCCGGCAGGGCGTCGGGCGCGTGGTCCAGGGGCAGCTTGAGCTCAGAGATCCGCAACATCGCGGCCTAAGTAGCGATTTCGCCGCCCCCGCGCACGCTAGTCCTCCGGCCCCCGCCGCTTCTGCTTCATCCAGGCCCGCGCCGCCTTGTGCCGCGAGGCCCAAAGCTTCTTGTTCTCCTGGGCTGCACGCGGGTCTTCGCGCCGGCGCTCGTGGGCGAGCTCGCCCTGCAGCTTCTCGTAGGCGCGCAGCCGCGCTTCGGGCAGCACACCGCTCTCGACGGCCGCCCGGATTGCGCAGCCCGGCTCCTTGGCGTGACTGCAGTCGCTGAAGCGGCACTGGCTGGCCAGCGCCTCCACGTCCTCGAACACCGTGGCGACCCCGGCGTCGGCCTCCCACAGGCCGAGTTCCCGCATGCCCGGCGTGTCGAGGATCAATCCGCCGGACGGCAGAAGAACCAGTTCCCGGTGGGTAGTGGTGTGGCGGCCCCGCTCGTCGGCCTCCCGGATGGCGCCCGTATCCATCCGTTCCTCGCCGGCCAGGGCGTTCAGCAGCGTCGACTTGCCGGCCCCGGACGAACCCAGCAGCACGGCCGTGCGCCCGGGCGGCAGGTGGGCGGCGATGCCGTCGAGCCCCACGCCCGTCTTCGACGACACCGTCAGCACGGGCGCGCCCGATGCGATGGTCTCCACCTCGGCGACGGCGGCGGCGATATCCTCCATGAGATCGGCCTTGGTCAGCACGATCACCGGGGCGGCCCCGCTCTCGAACGCCGTGGCCAGGTAACGCTCGAGCCGGCGCAGGTTGAGGTCGGAGTTCAGCGACGCGACCAGGAACGCTGTATCGACATTGGCCGCGATCACCTGCGCCCCGCCCCGCACCGAGCGGCGGATGAAGGCGGTCTTCCTGGGCAGGACGGCGTGGACGAGGGCGGTGGTCTCGCCGGGCCGGGCCTCGACGGCGACCCAGTCGCCCGCGGTCGGACGCTCCTCGTCCGAGGCGGACTTCAAGAAGGTGCCAGAGGCGCGGGCTTCGATCTCGCCATCCTCGGTGATCAAGCGATAGCCGCCGCGCTGCTGCACGACGAGCCGGCCGGGGATCAGCCCCCGGTCGGCGTAGGTTTGGAATTGGTCCTGGAGCTCGGGGCTCCAGCCGTATTGGATCAACAATGGAGATGTCCTTGGGTCAGCATGCCGTTGGGGCGTCGACGCCAGGGCATCCCCAGTCCCGGGGATGATGCGCTGCTAGGCAGCGGACGGCGCGACGCAGCGAAGGGCTGCGTGGGCAATGGGCGACATCACGAACCTCTCCTTTGCTGCAGGTTGCGCCGAATGCGGCGGACCTTGGCGACCGGCCTCGGGTCCGTCAAGAAGACGTTTGAGAGAAGGAGCAAGCGCATGGTCGACGTCCAGGTGACCGACAACACCCAGGCCCATCGCTTCGAGGTGAACCTCGACGGTCACACCGCCTTCGCCGAATATCGCCTGAAGCCCGGGCGCATCGTGCTGCCTCACACGGTGGTGCCACCGGAGTTCGAAGGCAAAGGCGTCGCCAGCGCGCTGGCGAAACACGCGTTCGGCTATGCCCGCGCCAACGGCCTGAAGGTCATCCCGACCTGTCCGTTCATGTCGGCCTGGGTGAAGAAGCATCCCGAGCAGCACGACATCGTCGATGACAGCTGCAAGGCGGAGTTGGGGATCTAGCGATGGTCCAGTCCAAGGCCGCCACCGTCGACGACTGGTTCGCCGAGGTCGATCTCAAGCGCGAGGCCGTGCTCCGCGCGGTGCGCAACTGCGCCCTCAAGCACTTCGGCGCGCCGGCCGAGCGGATGAGCTATGGCATGCCGGCCTACGTCCGCTCCGACGACGAGGCGCCGGTCTTCGCCTTCAACAGCCAGAAGCAGCACATCTCGCTGTACGTGAGCCCGCGCGTTCACCCGCTCTACGAGGAAGAGCTCAGAGGCCTGGACGCCGGCAAGAGCTGCATCCGCTTCCGCCGGCCCGAACAGGTGAACCTGGATCTGCTCGACCGCATGCTGGCCGACAGCGCGAGGCTGTCGAGCGTGGGCAATGGCGGCTAGCCCCAGGGCAGGGCGGCCTCGCCGCGAAGGATCGCTTCCACCTCGGGGCGGTGCTTTTCGCCGCCGCGGTCGTGCAGCACCAGGGGCGGCAGCAACTTCAGCGGCGCCTTGCCGGTCTTGACGGCGCGGACGATGACGCGCTTGGCGGGCTCGTCGGCAAACGGGTGGATGGGCCGGATCTGCACCGAGCCTGACTTGTCGCCCAGCAGGGCCAGGATGTCGGCCAGGCGATCGGCGCGGTGGATCAGGGTGATCGTCCCGCCCTCGCGGACCGCCTTCGACAGGAAGCCGATCCAGGCGGCCAGCCCGTCGTCGGCCATCCAGGCGGCGCGCCGCTCGGGTGCGGGGCCGCGCAGGGCGCCGGCGTCGTCGAAGAACGGCGGATTGCTGAAGGCGGCGTCGAAGGGCTCAAGCCCCAGGCCCGAAAACCGCACGGCCACGTCGCCCTCCGCCGCCTCGACCCGGTCGCCCAGCCCGTTCAGCGCGATGTTCTCCCGCGCCAGCCTCAGGGCGGCAGGATCGCGTTCGACGCCGGTGAAGCGTGTTTCGGGGCGCCGGACAGCCGCAGCCAGCAGCGCCCCGCCGGCGCCGCAGCCGGCCTCCAGAACCCGCTCGCCGGCCTTCGCGTCGCAGGCCGCGGCCAGGAGCGCCGCGTCAAGTCCGGCTCGATAGCCGCGGGCCGGCTGGCGCAGCGTAACGCGACCGTCCAGCAGGCGGTCTTCGGTCGTTGCATCCATCCGGCGTGACCTTGATGTAGAAGGGATTGAGCGTGTTCGGCTGCGGTCGCTTGACCGTGCCCTATCGCGTCACCATTGTCCCGGCAAACGGCGAATGGCGGGGCCCATGCGCCGACATGAGAGTTAGGAACTGAGACTTGGAAGCCGCCCCGGCCGTCGCCGCACCGCCCTCCCTGGACCTGCTGCTGAAGCTGGCGGGTCCCGACATGCGCGCCGTCGACGCTCTCATCCGCGAGCATATGGACAGCCCCGTGCCGGTGATCCCGGCCCTGGCCGACCACCTGATCGCGGGCTCCGCCAAGCGACTGCGGCCCTTGCTGACCATCGCCGCGGCGCGCCTGTGCGGCGCACGCGACGACGCCTGCCTGAAGCTGGCGGCCGCCGTGGAGTTCATCCACACGGCCACGCTGCTGCACGACGACGTGGTGGATTCGTCCGAGCTGCGACGCGGTCGGGTGGCCGCCCACCTGATCTGGGGCGCCCCCGCCAGCGTGCTGGTCGGCGATTTCCTGTTCGCGCGTTCGTTCGAGCTGATGGTCGGCGCCGGCTCGATGGCGGCGCTGGAGGTTCTGGCGCGCGCCAGCCGCGTGATCTCCGAGGGCGAGGTATTGCAGCTCACCCGGAGCCACGACCTGGACCTGACGCAAGAGGTCTACATCGAGATCATCAAGGCCAAGACCGCCGAGCTGTTCGCCGCGGCCGCCGAGGCCGGCGCCATTTCGGCCGGCGCGCCGCCCGAGCGCTGCCGGGCGCTGCGCAAGTTCGGCCAGGACCTGGGCCTGGCGTTCCAGCTGATCGACGACGCCCTGGACTACTCGGGCGACGCCGACACCCTGGGCAAGAACCCCGGCGACGACTTCCGGGAAGGCAAGGTCACCCTGCCGCTGCTGCTGGCCATGCGCCGCACCAGCGCCTCGGAGCGCGACTTCTGGGTCCGCACGGTCGATCGCCGCGAGCAGGAGCCCGCCGACCTCGATCACGCCCGCGAGCTGATGCGCGAGACCGGCGCCCTGGACGAGACCCTGGCCCTGGCCGTGCGCTACGCCGAAAGCGCCAAAGCGGCGCTGGCCGACTACGGCTCCAACAGCTGGCGCCCCGCCCTGCAAGACCTCGCCGACTTCGCGGTCATGCGCCGGGCCTGAGGTCGCTCAGGCTTCGCTGAACGGGTGCGGCAGCGGGCCGGAGCGGAACAGGATCACCGGGTTCTCGTCGTAGTCGCCCATCTCGGTGTCGGCGGTGGCGGAGAATGCCACGACCGCAGGACGCAGCGGCCCCAGCCGCTCGGCCTTGCGGCGCGCCTCCTCGGCGGTCTTGCAGCCCACCTGCTGCTCAGCCTTCAGCGACTTGCCTCGCCCGGCTTTGTAGGACTGCACGATGTAGACGGTTTCCTTGGCCATGGACCTTCACGCGCCGCTTCGGAGCCGGGGTCAATGGGCGACGAACTGATGGCTCCAGGGCAGGTCGGTGACCCGCTCGAAACCCACCGCGGTCCAGAACGCCGGCGCCAGCGTATCGCGGGCGTTGATCGTGACGAGCGAGACGCTGTCCAGCGCCTCCTGCAGCAGCGCGTTCACGAGCGTGCGGCCCACGCCCGATCGCCGGGCGGCCGGATCGACGTAGAGGCGACGAACCCGCATCGCAGCCTGGTCCTGGGGCTCGGGTTCCGGGGTCAGTCCGCCGATCGCGGCCAGGCGATCATCCTGCATTGCCCCCAGCAGGCACACGAAGGCGTCGCGATCCTGCGCCCACTCGGCTGCAAGTCGCGCGAGCGCACGGAAACCCTCAGCGTCGGCGGCCGCGCGCAGTCTGCCGAAGTCCTCTGGAAGGTCGTCCTGGATCCGGACGAGTTGCATCAGCCCGGGCTGATCATCTTCTCGGGCCGCACCCACTCGTCGAACTCCTCGTTCGTGAGATAGCCGCCGCCGACGGCTTCCTCGCGCAGCGTCGTGCCGTTCTTGTGGGCCGCCTTGGCGATCTTGGCGCAGTTGTCGTAGCCCAGCTTGCCGTTCAGGGCCGTCACCAGCATCAGCGACCGCTCGAGGTTGGCCTTGATGTTGTCCTCACGGGCCTCGGTGCCGGCGACCATGTTGTCGGTGAAGCTGATCGCGCCGTCGGCCAGCAGGCGGCACGACTGCAGGAAATTGTAGGCCATCACCGGGTTGAAGACGTTCAGCTCGAAGTGGCCCTGGCTGCCGGCGAACGCCATGGCCGTCTGATTGCCCATGATGTGGGCGCAGACCATCGTCAGCGCCTCGGCCTGGGTGGGGTTGACCTTGCCGGGCATGATCGAGGAGCCGGGTTCGTTCTCGGGCAGCGCAAGTTCGCCGAGGCCGGCGCGCGGGCCCGAACCCAGGAAGCGCAGGTCGTTCGCTATCTTGAACAGTGCGCCGGCCGCCGCGGTCAGGGCGCCGTGGCTGAAGACCATGGCGTCGTGCGCCGCCAGGGCCTCGAACTTGTTGGGCGCGGTCACGAACGGCAGCTTGGTGATGTCTGCGATCTTCTTGGCGACCAGTTCAGCGAAACCGACCGGCGCGTTCAGGCCGGTACCGACCGCCGTGCCGCCCTGGGCCAGTTCGTAGAGGCCGTACAAAGTCTCCTTGATCCGGCGCTCCGACATCGCGACCTGGTGGGCATAGCCGCCGAACTCCTGGCCCAGGGTCAGGGGCGTGGCGTCCTGGGTATGGGTGCGGCCGATCTTGATGATGTGGTCGAACTGGGCCGACTTCGCCTTCAGCGCGGCGTGCAGATGCGCCATGGCCGGGAGCACGGAGCGGGCGACTTCCTCGGCGGCGGCGATGTGCATGGCCGTCGGGTAGGTGTCGTTCGACGACTGGCTCATGTTGACGTGGTCGTTGGGGTGGACCGGCTTCTTCGAGCCCATCACGCCGCCCATCATCTCGATAGCGCGGTTCGAGATCACCTCGTTGGCGTTCATGTTGGATTGGGTGCCCGAGCCCGTCTGCCAGACCACCAGCGGGAAGTGGTCGTCCAGCTTGCCGTCGATCACCTCCTGGGCGGCCGCGACGATGACCTTGCAGATCTCGGGATCGAGCTTGCCCAGTTCCATGTTCGCCTCGGCGGCCGCGCGCTTGACGATGCCGAGCGCCCGGATCACGGGCTTGGGCTGCTTTTCCCAGCCGATCTTGAAGTTGCCGAGCGAGCGCTGGGTCTGGGCGCCCCAGTAGACGTCGGATGCGACCTCGATGGGGCCGAAGGTGTCGGTCTCGGTGCGGGTCGCGGTCATGGAAGTCCCCCTCGTTGCGGCGGCTCCACCGTTTACCCCGTGGCTGGGAGACTGCAAGCCGCCGGACCGCTAAGAGGTCATTCGATGAGCGAGACCTGGACCCAGCACGGCAAGGTGCGCGCCCGCGAAGCGGACGGCCTGCTCGAGATCGCCGTGGACGGGCTGACCACCCAGGCCAAGTACTACAAGCCCCTGATCTACGAGTTCTTCCGCAAGGCGTGGCGGGGCAGCCGGCCGGCCTGGGGCGAGTACGCCGTCGAGATCGGGATGGAGTATGTGGGCGAACCGCCCTGGCTCGACCTCGACAACCTGGCCAAGGCCCTGCTCGACGCGATCAAGGGTTACGCTTTCCACGACGACGCCCAGGTGGCGCGTCTGCTGGTCGAGCGCCGGCCGGGCGAGCGCGAACGGATCACGATCCTGGTGCGGAAGCTGTCCTGACAAACGAAACCGGCCGCGCCCAGGGTGCGGGGCGCGGCCGGCTTGTTGATCCAGACCCGTTCGGGGAAGGGTCTAGCGGTACTGTTGCAGTCGGGTCGTACGCAGGCCCGCCATGCCATGGCGTTCGATCGAGCGCTGCCAGGAGAGGAACTCGTCGTTGGTCAACGAGTAGCGCTCCAGCGCTTCTTCGAGGGAAATCAGGCCCCCGCGGACCGCCGCGACGACCTCGGCCTTGCGCCGAATGACCCACCGGCCCGTGTTGGGCGGCGGCAGATCGTTCTTCGTCAGCGGCGCGCCGGTCGGGCCGATGACGTACGCTTCGCCGCGGCTGTTCGTGCGCGTCTGTTGCTGTTGAAGCATGGGCTTTCTACCGCCTCACCATCACTGATTGAGCGTCAACATAGCCCGGGGCTCCTAACAGCCGCTGAATCGCCTTAGTAAAGAAACGCCTAACCAAGCGATCCTCCGTGTACCATTTTAATACAGTAGAGTTCATCCAGAGGTTTCGCTGCTGGTTAACGCCTAGTATTAGCGCTTAATGTTTATAAGCTCTTCCAGCATCTGATCGGCGGTGGTGATGATCTTCGAAGAAGCGGAATAAGCTTTCTGGGTCTGGATTAGTCCCGTGAACTCTGCCGACAAGTCGACGGTCGACGCTTCGAGGCTGGAGGGCGAGATCTTGCCTGCCCCGCCCACGCCCGCTTCCTTCACGGTCATCTCGCCGGCCGCCAGGGTTGGGCGGTAGGCGTTGCCGCTCACCTGCGCCAGGCCGTCGGCGTTGGGGAAGGTGGCGACGCCCACCTTGGCGACTTCCCGGATCTGGCTGTTGTCGTAGATCGCCGAGACGATACCGTTCTCGCCCACCTCGATGGCGACGATGTTGCCGACGCCCGCGCCGTTGTTCGTGATCGCGTTGACGGTCGAGGTCTTGGCGTACTGGGTGACCTTGGTGAGGTCGAGATCGATCGTTTGGGCGCCGATGCCGAGGGAGTCGGCGAAGTTCGGCTGGGCGCCGCCCGAGGCGTTCAGCACGATCTGCGGCGTGGCGCCGGCCGCGCCGAACAGCGTTGTGTTCGTAAGGTCGATCGAGCCGTCGTTGTTGAACATCACCTGGCCACGGGCCAGCTGGCCCGGGCGGCCGGCGACGTCGTAGTCGCTGGCGGGGATGCCGTAGATTTCCGCATGCCACACGTTGCCGGTGGCGGCGTTGTCCTTCAGGAACGACACCGCGATCTTGCGTGAGCCACCCTGGGAATCCGTGACGTTCATCTCGATCACGAAGTCGGGCCGGGTGCCGGTCGTCGGGTCGTCGGCGTAGTCGGACATCGAGGCCACGGTGTTGTTCACGTACGCAGCTTCACCGGCCGAGACGACGCCCGCGGCGTTCAGGTTGGCGCTGATTCCGATCTTGCTGGTGGGCGCCACGGCCGCGCCCAGGTTCTTGACGTTGATGGAGTTCATCAGCGTCAGGTCCGAG
Source organism: Phenylobacterium sp. (assembly GCF_004299445.1). GTDB lineage: Bacteria > Pseudomonadota > Alphaproteobacteria > Caulobacterales > Caulobacteraceae > Phenylobacterium. The sequence goes on from NZ_SCTC01000021.1 coordinate 76,302, forward strand.
GGATTCACGTTGTAGGAACCGTCGGTCTGAACGGGCCAGCCCTGCAGGTAGAGGCCGGAGTCGTTCACGAGATAGCCGTCGGCATCGACGCTGAACGAGCCCTGGCGGGTGAAGGATCGCGCGTCCGAGGCTGTCAGACCGGCCCCGCGCTCGGCCACCACGAAGAAGCCGTCGCCCGAGATGGCGAGGTCGGTCGCCGAGCCCGAGGACTGGATCAGGCCCTGCTGGCTGACGAACTGGCGGGTGATGCCCTGGACGCCGCCCGCCGAGTATTTGCCCTTCACCGCCTGGGAGGTGACGACGTTGGCGAAATTCACCTGGTTGCGCTTGTAGGCGACGGTGTTGACGTTCGCGATGTTGTCAGAGATCGCCGCCAGGGCCGATGAGTTGGCGACCAACCCAGAGACGCCAGAGAGCAGGGCAGAGTTGATGCTCATGATGCTTTTCCGTTCTTTTCCTTAAGCGGTTCCGCGTCCTGCGGAGGTTCGGCCGGTCAGGCCGCCGCTGGGGTCGACGTTTCTTCGTCGTCCGAGTTGTTGGTGGCGGAGTTGTTGTTCGAGGCCGTTGTGGCCCCGCCCGGCTCCGATGTGGGGGCTTGGCGGATCAGGGTGATCTTTTCCCAGGGGATCTGGGCGCCGTTGATGGTGACGACGGTCTTGCCGTCGACTTGCTGAACGCCGGTCACGATACCCTGGGCGATGATGCCGGTGGGGACTGTCGCGCCTCCGCTGTCCTTGGCGGTGACACGCAGGCTGTAGACGCCATCCGGCGCGCTGGAGCCGTTGGCCGTCTTGCCGTTCCATTTGAAGGTGTGTTCGCCGGCCGTGTTGTCGGTCGGCGCGAGCGTCTGGACGACCCGGCCCTTGGAATCGAGAACCTCGACCTTCACGTCCGTGGCGGCGCGATCCAGCTTGTAGACCCACTCGGCCTTGCCGCCCGAGAGCGCGGCCTGGTCGGAGTCTGCGCGCACTTCCTTGCCGATCAGGCTGACCGCGGTGGAGATGCCCGAGCCGGTATTGGCCACCAGCTTCTCGAGAAGGTCGTTGGTCAGCAACTGCTGCTCGACGCCCGTCATCTGGACCAGCTGCTGGGTGAACTGCGTCGAGTCCATCGGCGCCAGCGGGTCCTGGTTCTTCAGCTGCGTGGTGAGCAGCGACAGGAACGTGTCGAAGTTCTCTGCGAGCCGGGCGCGGCCGGTGCCTGAGGCCGCGGCGGCGTTCGAGGAGGAGACAGCATCGACCATGGTCAGATCCTCAGATCCAGGCCGGCATTGACGCCCCGTCGCAGGCGCAGCGCGCCCTGCGCGGCGCTGTCAGCGTCGCCTGCGGTTTCAAGTGCGGCGCGGAAGGCCTGGCCGCGGAAAGTGCGGCCGTTGTCCGACTGGTCCTGCCAGGCCTGGCCCTGCTGACGGCCATGGTCGGCGACGTTGAACGAGAGCCCGCCAGAGAGGTCGAAGCCGGCCTGCTCCAACATCCGTTGCAGCTCGCTGGCGCGCGCCTTGAGCTCCTGCGCAGACTGGGCGTTGTCGAACATCATGGCGGCTGACAGCTGGCCCTGCGCGCCGATCTCGATGCGCACATCGACCCGGCCCATCCCTTGTGGGTTAAGCTCGAGGTCGAACCGTGAGGACTGGCCCTCCAGCTTCTTGACGATCTGGGCGGCGAGGTTGGCGACGGTCTCAGGTGAGCCGCGGACCGCGTGGGCGGCGTGGGCGGCCGGCGCGGCGGCCTGCGTTGCGGCTTTGGCGTCGGCGGCCGGGGTGGCGTCGGGACTCTCGGCGGCGACCTCGGTCTCGGGTTCCATGGCGTCGGCCGGCTTGCCGTCGTCGGCGGCAGCGGGCGCCTTGGCCGCCGCGTCGACGGCCTTGGCGTGCACAGGCTTGTCGGCGGCTTCGAGGGGCTTCAGGTCCGATCGGCCTTCAGACTCGGCTCCGCCCTTGCGCTCGGCGCGCGAAGACCGCGGCGACGCGACCGGGGCCTCCGGCCGGACGGCTCCCTTGGCGGCGGCCGGGATCTCGGAATGGACAGCGGGGGTCGCCAACGCAGCGGTGTCTTCGGCGCCGGCGGGGGGCGGCGGGGGTGCGGCGTCGACCTGCGGCGCCGCTTCGACCGCGGCCGGCATGTTGGCGGTGACCGGTGTGGGCAGCGGCGACGCCGAACGCGGCGTCGGCGAAGGCGTTGCGGCGGGCCCGCGCGTCACAGCGGCGTCGGCGATCTCGCCCACGGGCGGCGGGACATCGTCCGCGGCTTCCGGAGCAAGTTCGGACTTGCCGGCGAGATCGGCGTTCGGATTGGCGTTCTGGATCGCTGGTTGGGCGGGCGTGCCCTTGATCTTGTCGCGGCCCCATGCCGGCGCCGTGTGTTCGGCTCGCGGCTGGGCGCTGGTAATCTGAGGCGGCGGGGTGGCGGCCGACTGCTGTGCGGCCAAAGCGGCGACCAGGGTTGTAGCGGCTTCCATGTCGCTCGCCCCGGCGGCGGTCGCCTCCGAGGGATCCTCCGAGGCTGAATCCTCGTCCGCGTTGTCCGACAGACCCGGGATGATCGGTTGCGCGACCGGGGCGGGGGCGTCCGTCGCAGCCGGGGGGGTGGCCGTCGCAGGCGGCTGTGCGTTGCCGGGGAACAGCGCCGCCAGCAAGGCCTCGAAGCCTGCTGCGGCGCCGGGCGTGGCGTTGGCGGCGCCTGCGCCTGTTGCGCCGGGGGCGCCGGCGGCAGACGTCATGGAGGCGGAATTGAGCGCGGACGCGTTCATGAGGCCTTGGGAAGCGACGCTTCGATGTGAGGAGCGGCGCGTCCTGCGCCTGACATTCGACAGGGACTGAGCAACGACCGCGCCAGTTTGGCAGTTTGTTGAATTAGAAGGATTATTTCTCGTCTCGTCCCATGCCCGTTCGCGGCTCGGGGAGGAATTTGCCGGGCCGCTGGCGACCGCATGGGGCATTCCCTGCCGGTCTGCGGACCTGGTCGGTCGCATCCTTTCGGCGCCGTTTGGCATGCCCATTCAGAAACTGGCGCCGCTCTTGCGCTCTATTTCACGAACCCATCGGGTCCAGAGAAGGACCATGCTGAAAAGATTGAATAAATTCCGGCCTGACGCGTGCGCGTTCACCAATGCCCCGGCAGAATCCGCCGGGTCATGCGTCAGCCTTTGCCGGGCGGAGCCTGATCCATGTCGCTGAGCGCCACTCTCCGCACCGCCTCTTCCGGCCTCCAGGCCGCGCAGGCGTCGCTGCGCACGGTCTCGGACAACATCTCCAATGTGAACACGCCCGGTTACGTGCGGAAGGCGGTCGATCAGGAGTCGCTGGTCGTCAACGGCGCCGGCATGGGCGTGAAGATCGGCGGCATCCGGCGCGTCACCGATCAGTACCTGCAGCTGGCCTCGCTGACCGCGGCGTCCGACGCCAAGCGCTGGGACGCGGTGGCGCAGTACCTGGACAACGCCCAGAGCCTGTTCGGCAATCCGGGCAACGACGGATTCTTCTTCACTCGCCTGGACAAGATCTTCGCCGGCTTCTCGACGGTGGCGGATGACCCCTCCTCGACGCTGCTGCGCGGCCAGGCGCTGTCGAACGTCCAGGACTTCCTCACCGAAGCCGACCGCATCAACAGCCAGATCGTTTCGCTGGGCGACACCGTCGAGACCCGCATCACCGCGGGCATCGACCGCGCCAATCACCTGCTTGAGCAGATCTCGATCCTCAACGCCGACATCAAGCGCGCGAGCCTTGTGGGCGCAGACGCCTCGGGCTCGGAGAACATCCAGAGCCAGCTGTTGGACGAGCTGTCCGGCCTGATGAATATCAGGATCGCGGGCCGCAACGGCGGCGGTGTCGATGTGCGCTCGGTCGAGGGCGTGCTGCTCGCCGGCGACCAGCCGGCAAAGCTGAACTACGTCTCGACCGACTCCACGCCCGGCTACATCACCGCTCTTCCCGCCAACAGCACCTTGGAACAGCCGATCGAGCTGACCAGCGGCGAGCTGAAAGGCCTGACCGAGCTGCGCGACGTCGAGCTGCCCAAGATCTACGAGCAGCTGGGCGAGTTCGTTTCCAAGGCCGTCGACCAACTGAACGCCGCGCACAATGACGCAGCGGCCTACCCGCCGCCGGCCACGATGGCCGGCCGCAACACCGGGCTCGACCTCACGACCGCCGTCACAGGCTTCACCGGCACTTCTACGATCGCCATCGTCAACGCCGCGGGGGTGATGCAGCGTTCGATCGCCGTGGACTTCACGGCGGGCACGATGTCGGTCAACGGCGGCGCCGCGACGGCCTTCACCCCGGCGACGTTCCTGGCCGACCTGAACACCGCGCTGACCGGCTTCGGCAACGCCACCTTCTCCGGCGGCGCTCTGACCCTGAACGCCACCGGCGGCAACGGGCTGGCCATCGACGAGGGCACGTCGAACAAGGCCGGCCGCGCCTTCTCGCACTTCTTCGGCCTGAACGACCTGATCAAGACCACGGGCCAGACCAACTACGCCACCGGCCTCACGGCGGCGAGCCCGCACGGCTTCACCCCCGGCGACCAGATCTCGCTTCGGCTGTCGTATCCCGACGGCCGCCCGATCCGGGATGTGAACGTCACCGTCCCGGCGGCGGCCAACATGAGCGATCTGCTCAATTCGCTGAACAACAACGCGACCGGCGTGGGCCTCTACGGCGCATTCAGCCTCGACAGCAACGGCGTGCTGACGTTCGCCGGCTCCGCGCCACTGGACGCCAAACTCTCGGTCGTCACCGACAACACCGAGCGGGGCGCGGGCGGCCCGTCGATCAGCCAGTTCTTCGGCCTGGGCGTTCAGGCGCGGTCTTCGCGGGCCAGCCGCTTTGCGATCAACCCGACCCTGCAGTCCGACCCCACGAAGCTGGCGATGGGCAAGCTCGACACGGCGGCGGCCATTGGCCAGGTCGCGGTCCGGCCGGGCGACGGGAAGGGCGCTCTCGCCATCGCCGGGGCGGGCGAGACCTCGACGCTGTTCCAGGCCGCCGGCTCGCTGGGCCAAGTGACCATGTCGCTCAGCCGTTACGCCTCGGAGTTCGGCGGCACGGTCGGCCGCGTCGCCGCCGCCGCCGAAACCCGCAAGGAAAGCGCCGAGGGCGTCGCCCGCGAGGCCACCAATCGGCGCCAGTCCGTCGAGGGCGTGAACCTCGACGAGGAGCTGGTGAACCTCACCACCTATCAACAAGCGTTCAACGCTTCCGCCCGCATGATCCAGGCCGCCAGCGACCTCTTCGAGGTCCTGGTGAACATGGTCTGAGGAGTCCGCCATGGTCACCCGCGTCACCACCCCCGGCAACTACGCCGCCGTTCTCACCAACCTGCTCGCCGCCCAGCAGCGCCAGCAGGACGCCGGCAACAAGGTCGCCACGCAGAAGAACGGCGACGACCTGAAAGACTACGCCAAGTCCTCCGAGCTGCTCACCGCCATGCGGACCGTCCAAACGCGGCTTTCGGCCTACCAGGAACAGAGCAAGCTGCTGGCCGACAAGCTGGCTACGCAGAACACCGGGATCGTGCGCGTCGCTGACGCCGCGCAGGCGGTGCGCCAGATCTTCTCGGACGCCATCGCCTCGGGGCGCGTCGACACCCTGGTGGAGGACGTGCAGGCCCAGCTCAGCAATGCGGTCGAAGGCATGAACGGCCGCTATGGGGGCAAGTACATTTTCGCCGGCGGCCAAGTGGACACCCGGCCGGTGAGCGTCATCAACCTCTCGCAGCTGACCGCCGGGCCGCCGATCTCCAGCTTCTTCCTGAACGATCAATTCCAGGTGACCGCCAAGCTGGACGAGGCCACGACCATCAACACCGGCATCCTGGCCGACGACCTCGGCACCGCGATGCTGACCGCGTTCCAGAGCTTCCAGGCGTTCCAGGAAGGGGCCAATGGGCCCTTCACCGGCGCAATGACTGACGCTCAGCGGACCTTCCTCGAGGGACAGCTCACCGTCTGGGACAGCGTGCGCACCAACGTGACCAACATCGCCGCCTACAACGGCACCAACCAGAAGCGCATCGAGACGGTCTTCTCGGACCTGGAGAACCGCCAGAACACGCTGGCGGGCATGGTGGGCGACATCACCGACGCCGACATGGCCCAGGCCGCAGCCGAGCTGCAGACCGCTCAGCTCTCGGTGCAGTCGGCGGCCTATGTGTTCCAGTCGCTCAAGGACTCCTCGCTGCTGAACGTGCTGCGCTAGGGCGTCCGTCCAGACGGCTGCGGCGCTGTCCACTCTCCCCATCACGAGGAGGGAGGACTATATGGCGGTCATGAACGCCCCGGTCCTCGCCTCCGACCGCCTGAGCGACGGCCTGATCGAGGCCGCGCGCGACGCCGTGCGCCTGCCCGTCGGGACCCGGATCGTGGCCGCCATGTCGGGCGGCGTGGACTCCACCGTCACCGCCGCGCTGTTGGCCCGCGCCGGCTATGACGTGGTGGGCGTCACGCTGCAGCTCTACGATCACGGGGCGGCGATCCAGAAGAAGGGGGCCTGCTGCGCCGGCCAGGACATCCACGACGCCCGCACGGCCGCCGACGCCATCGGCATCCCGCACTACGTCCTGGACTACGAGAGCCGCTTCAAGCAGCAGGTGATCGAGGACTTCGCCGACAGCTATCTGCGCGGCGAGACGCCCATTCCCTGCATCCGCTGCAATCAGACGGTGAAGTTCCGGGACCTGCTGGACGTCGCCCGCGACCTGGGCGCCGAAGCCATGGCCACGGGCCACTATGTGCGCCGCGAAGTGGGTCCGAGCGGGCCCGAGCTGCATCGGGCCGTCGATCCGGCGCGCGACCAGTCGTACTTCCTGTTCGCGACGACCCCCGAGCAGTTGGCCTATCTGCGCTTCCCTCTGGGCGGCCTGCCCAAGCCGGCGGTGAGGGCGGCGGCGACCGAGCTTGGACTGGCGGTTGCCGACAAGCCCGATAGCCAGGACATCTGCTTCGTACCCGAGGGCCGCTACACCACCGTGATCGACCGACTGCGCCCGCACGGCGCCGAGCCGGGCGACATCGTGCACCTGGACGGCCGCGTGTTGGGCCGCCACGACGGCGTGACCCGCTACACGATCGGACAGCGCCGCGGGCTGAACGTGGCGGTGGGCGACCCGCTGTTCGTGGTGCGGATCGACGCCGATGCGCGGCAGGTCGTCGTGGGCCCGCGCGAGGCCTTGCTGACGCGTGCGCTGTCGCTGAAGGAAACCAACTGGATCGGCGACGGGCCGTCGATCGAGGACGCCATGACGCGCCAGCGCGCCGTGCTGGCGCGCGTGCGTTCGACGCGAGAGCCGGTGCTGGCCCGCCTGGGGGTGGTCGATGGTCAGCCCGGGCTGGTGTTCGGCGCGCCGGAAGAGGGTGTCGCGCCGGGGCAGGCCTGCGTGCTGTACGATCCGGACGAGCAGTCCCGGGTGCTGGGCGGCGGGTTCATCGTGGGCACGGTTCGCAACCACTGAGCATCTCCTACGTCTCGCGCGCTATCGTGCCGGGCGCGTGCGTCAGAAGCGGTCGCAACGGGGATGTGGTACCGTCCGCGACCATGGACGTTCGCCAGCTTGTGGACATCGCCTGCGAAGAGGATCCCAGGGCGCCGTGCCTTTGGCTGCCGTCCGACCTATTCCCTGAGTTCTGCGACGCGATCCGGCAGCGGCCGAACGTGGTGGGCGCCGTGATCTATCGCAACAAGACCATCCGTGACGGCGGGCCGTACTCCGACATCACCACGCGGCGCCCTTAGGGACGCCCTCCCCATATCGCGGAGGGAGGGCTATATCCCGCCCATGAGCAGCACCGATCCCGTCGTCATCGCATCGTACGCCCGCACGCCCATGGGCGGCTTCCAGGGCGTCCTTACCGGCGTGAAGGCCACCGAACTGGGCGCCGCCGCCGTGAAGGCGGCCGTCGAACGCGCGGGCGCGTCGCCCGACGCCATCGAGCAGATCGTCATGGGCTGCGTCCTGCCGGCCGGCCTGGGCCAGGCGCCGGCGCGGCAGGCGGCGCTGGGCGCCGGTCTGCCCAAGTCGGTCGAGGCCACGACCGTGAACAAGATGTGCGGCTCGGGCATGCAGGCCGCGATCATGGCGCACGACGCGTTGGCCGCCGGCAGTGTCGACGTCATCGTGGCCGGCGGCATGGAGAGCATGACCGGCGCGCCCTACCTGATGACCAAGCACCGCGGCGGCGCGCGGATCGGCCACGACACCATGTTCGACCACATGTATCTCGACGGCCTGGAAGACGCCTACGAGCCCGGCCGCCTGATGGGCAGCTTCGCCGAGGAGTCGGCGCGGGCCTACCAGTTCACGCGCGAGGCGCAGGACGAGTACGCCATCGGCAGCCTCGTCAAGGCCAAGGCGGCCATCGAGAGCGGCGCGTTCCGGCGCGAGATCACGCCGGTGACGGTCTCGGGCCGCAAGGGCGATGTGGTCGTCGACACCGACGAGCAGCCGCTGAAGGCCGACCCGGCCAAGATCCCGACGCTCAGGCCCGCCTTCGCCAAGGACGGGACGATCACCGCAGCCAACGCCAGCTCGATCTCGGACGGCGCCGCCGCGCTGGTGATGACGCGCGAGAGCGTGGCCCGGAAGCTGGGGCTCAAGATCGTCGCCCGCGTCGCCGGCCACGCGGCCCACGCCCACGAGCCGGGCCTGTTCACCACCGCCCCGGTGCCCGCCGTCCAGAAGGCGCTGAAGCGCGCCGGCTGGAGCGTGGACGACGTCGACCTGTTCGAGATCAACGAGGCCTTCGCCGTGGTCGCCATGATCGCCGAGCGCGACCTGGGGATCGACCGGGCGAAGCTCAACGTCAACGGCGGCGCCTGCGCGCTGGGCCACCCGATCGGGGCGTCCGGGGCGCGGATCCTGGCGACGCTGCTGTCGGCGCTGGAAGCGCGCGGCGGGAAGCGCGGCGTCGCCTCGCTGTGCATCGGCGGCGGCGAGGCGACGGCCATGGCGGTGGAACTGGCCTAAAGAGCCGTTCTTTCCCCTTCATGGGGAGAGTGGCGAGCGAAGCGAGACGGGTGGGGCGGTCATGATCCTCCCCGCCCTCAGCATTCTGGCCTGGACTTCCCCACCCTGACCGCTTCGCGGTCTGTCCCTCCCCATGAAGGGGAGGGAAGGCTCACAGCGTCTTCGCCACCGCCTCCATCTGCTCGGCCACGGCGCCCCAGCCGTCGTGGAAGCCCATCTCCTCGTGCTGCTTGCGCTTGGCGACCGTGGGGTGGGCGACGCGGGCGGTGTAGAGGGTCTTGCCGCCCGGCTGGGCCTCGAAGGTCACGGTGGCCGTCATCATCCCGCCGTCCTCGGCCGGGACCCAGCCTGCGGTGAACGCGTCGGTGAAGACGATCTTCTGGTCGGGGACCACCTCGAGATAGACGCCCTTGTTCGGGAAGACCTCGCCGTCGGGGCCGTACATGACGTTCTCGCTGGCGCCGCCCGGCGTCAGGTCCATGGCGGTGACCTCGGCCCGCCAGGGCTTGGGGCAGAACCAGTCGGGGAACCGTTCCGGCGTGGTCCAGAGCCTGAACAGCTGCTGAGGCGTGGCGTCGACAAGGCGCGCCAGCACCAGCTCGCGCTCGTGGGTCGGGGCGATCTCGACGGGGGTGGCCATACGCTGTCTCCTCGGGGACTGGTGGTTCGCTGATGCCCCCAAGGACGGCGAGGCCGCCCCCGTCCCGACACGCCTCGCGACTATTTTCCGCCCATCGCGGCCACGTCGTTGATGTTGATCGTCGCGCCGCCGGGCAGCGTCATGTCGCCGGGCTTCATGCCGGCCGGGCAGGCGCCCTGCCAGACGCCGGTCATCTCCATCTCCTGCGTGCCGTTCATCTGCAGCATCTTCGCGCCGGTGGTGGTGGTGGACATCTTCAGCACGTACTTCGTGTTGAAGTCGCCCGTGATCGTGCCGGTCGAGACGTTCTTGCCGGCCTCGCCGAAGTCGCACTCGGACTCGATGCGCCAGCCGCCAGCCATCGGCGTGATCGTGTTCTTGGCGCAGATGTCCTTGCCCGCGGCCTGACCCCACACCGTCATCCTGGCCTCGGTGGTCTCGTCCAGGCAGAGCTTCGTCTCCTGGCTGCCGGCGGTCGAACTGACCGTCTGCAGCCACAGGCCGGGCTTGCGCTTGGGCGCGGTGACAGGGCCGGCCGGAGCCGAGGCCGCAGCCCCCGCCGCGCCATCGGCCGAGGCGGCCTTCTCTTCCGGCTTAGAACAGGCGGCCAGGGCCAGCAGCCCCACGCCCAGCACAGCAACGACACGCATCTTGATCTCTCCGTTCGCGTTCCCCAGCTTCGACCCTAACGGTCACGGGAGCCCGATCAATGTCCGAACAACCTTCAGGCGCACTCCGGGACACCGGCGAGCGCTACGAAATGGACGAGGCGGGGCACACCGCCTACGCCGACTACCGGAAGACGGGCGACCGCCTCTACATCGACTACGTCTTCAGCCCGCCGCCCCTGCGCGGCAGCGGCGCCTCGGGGCGGCTGATGGCGGCGCTGTCGGCCGAGGCCCGCGACCAGGGACTGAAGATCACGCCCATCTGCGGCTACGCGGCGGCCTGGCTGCGACGGAGCCCCGAGTTCCACGACCTGGTGGGGTAGGTCGGAGCTAGTTCATCGCCATCATTGCCCGGATCTTCGCGCCGCCTTCGCGGGGCGGGAGCGCGAGTAGCTGGTCTGTGAGCGCCAGATTGAAGTCGCACATGATCCGGTTCTCCTCGGGCGTGCGTGGGTCTCGCTCTTCCCTTAGGATCGCAATCGTCACGTCCTGATCGCGCTCGGGCAATGTCGCCAGGGCGGCGGCAGAGAGCCGAAGCAGATCCTCGAACGGCATCGGAGTCGGCGGCGGCGCTGGTTTCGTGGCGGTCTGGATCAGGACCCGCGCCGTCGCCGACATGTCAGCCCGCTCGATGTCAGGTCTTCGGACCTCGGCGATGGTGGGCGGTGCGCTGTCGCCCTCCATCATGGCCACGCAACCGCGGGCATCGACGTCGCGCAGGGCGGCGGAGTAAGACCGAGTCACCTGCTGCAACGCATAGATGCTCTCCGCATCGGCCTTAGGGATTTGGCGCCTCAGCACGCGGGCGAATACCTCCGCCGTTCTGGCGCGGACGTCATCTGCGCGTGTGTCTGCGGGCAACCCCCGAACGCTGGATCGCAGAGCCTCGTAGTCGGCCGGGTAGTGCGCCTTTAGCGCCTGGACGGAGGGCAGGTCGTCCATCTCAACCATGAGGCGGTCTCCGAAGCTCGGTTGAAGGCTTCGCGCGATCGCGAGAGCGATCCCAATCCCCAGGACGGGCAGGATTGGCAGCCACCCTGGTCGGCGACGCAGCAATCGACCAACAAGCCACGCAATGCCCGCCCCCGCGGCGGCGCCAGCTGCGCCGCTCAAGGCGCTTGTCAGGATCGGATTCATCGGTCTTCTCGTTGCGGCTGAATCCAGCTTATGTTCGTATTTTGTTCTTGACAACCTATAGCTGTTGATATAGGTTAGGGGCTGGCTGGGTAGCTGCGGCCGATGCGAACACGTCCGCCTTCTTGCCGGCGGTCACTCGTCTCCTGAGTCCTCCTCCCGCCTTCCATATCAAGAGAACGAAGGAGGCTGGCCATGGGCTGGCAAGAGGAACTGCGCGCCAAGCGCGCGGAGACCGATCGATGGATCCGGCAGCGCGAAGCCGACCTCCGGCGCGCGGCATCGCAGGCAGAAGCCCGAGGTCGGCAGGTCTATGCCAACGCGATCAAGACCGGCGAACGCGTGCTCGCGCGCACGCCCGCCGAGATACGGGCCCTCGGTGCGGCCGCACTGAAAGGCCAGTTGCCACAAGCGCTAGCCGCGACAGCGGTGAAGGCCGCGGCTCGCCCGGCAGCGGGGCAACGGGGGGCCTCCGGCGCCGCGCCACGAGTGGCGAAACCCTCGGTGCGTGAGGAGTTTCGCGCCGCCGTGAGCGGCGCAGTCGACGAGGCCAGCCTCGGCCTAGCCGATCATGTACTGGCTGGGGTGGACGCCGCCAAGGAAGCTGTTCTCACCGGTAGCGCCGACAATCTCCTCGGTAGCTACCGCGACGGCATGGCGGACAAGCGTGCTGCGGACGCCTACGACGCCGAGCATCACGGAACCTCGCGGAACGTCGGCAGGGTCGTTGGCCTCGTGGGGACCGTCGCCGCGATGGGTGCGCCCGGTCTGGCCCGCTCGGCGATCGCGTCCGTGCCGCGCGGAAGGGTTGCCGCTCAGGTCGCGAAGTACGGCCTGCGGTATGCCCCGGACCCCAGGGGCCTCACCAAGATGATGGCTGGCGTCGGCGCCGTGGGCGGGGTGTTGGACCAGGCGGCGACCGATCTGGTGACGGGACACCAAAGTGGTCCTCGGGACTTGCTCGCCGCCGCGGGTGGCGGAGCGCTCGGGGGTGCGATGACGCGATACGCCGGACCTGTCCTGGGGGGCGGTGTCGGTGGCTCTGCCACGTCGGTGCTGACCGATCTCGCCAACGACCGTGCGGTCTCTCTGGATGATGCGTTGGACGCTGGGCGCCTCGGCGCGGTCTTTGGGGGCCTTGGCGGCGAGTTAGGAGAGCGCTGGGTGCGGAAACTGCCCTCCCACAAGAAGGGAAGTGTGGGGGACGCTCTGTCGGCGGCGAAGATCGTCGCGAGGGGAGAGCAGGTGGTGGGCCAACAGAGGCGAATTCATCTCCGGCCGGCCGGCGAGCCGCCAGCATACACTGTCGCAGACAACGTATCTGTCCCGCGGGGTCTGCCCGATCATCCTGACAACTGGATCATCGGCGAGAGCAAACTCGGGCCTTCCGCAAGCCTGACCGACAGGCAAGAAGAGGCGCTTCGGACGTTCGGCGATCGGTATGTCACGGACTTCTGGCGGTATTCCGACGTCGGGAACGTCGCCGGCGCGGCAATGTCACCTTACGGCAGTAACGCGCTTGATCGACGCGATCGCTGAGGACCGGCATTGGCGGGCGCAGGTGAGACAGGCTGCAGGGTGCTTTGGGCGGCAGGCCCACGGAAGCTAGAAGGGTCCCGCGGCCCGGCGCCCGTCCGCGCCGGTGTGCCGCAAGGGGACAGTCGGCGCGCCTAGGCGCGGGCGACGATGGCTTCGAGGGTCTGGACGCGGCTGTCCAGGTCTTCGGCCAGGCGGCGGGCGACGTCGCGCACGCCGGGAGAATAGGCGTCGCCGCCTTCGGCGATCTCGGCGGCCAGTTCTTCGAGCCCGACCATGGCGGTCGTGAGCGCCTTGACGTGATCCTTGGCGAGTTGCCGGGCTTCCGCCTGCAGGCGCTGGACGCGCTGCGCGACGGTCTCGGCTTTCGGAAGGACAGTTTTCAGGTCGTTGTCGGCGACCACACTGAGAGACGGTGACATCCTGATGGTCCTCAAACTTTCGCACCCAAGTTACGTACGGTCCGCAATCCCCTTTGGATCGCTGCCAGACCGCCCCGGCTGCTTTCAATCTACGAGCGAAAACAGCACAGGTTCCCTGTCAGCCGCATGAACGGCGCCAGTTAACTCTCTGTCAGCTATAGGTGGGGCGCCGGGGACACAGTGTGTCGTTAATGGCGGGGTGGCCTACGCGACCCTCATACCGGTTGCGATGTCCGCGAGTACGCGTTCGCTTAGCCGGTCAGCGGAGGCGGTAGTGCCCGCGCCCTATGAACTCGAGGTAGCCCGCATCTCGCAGGACCTGCAGTTGCTGGCGAATCTTCGGACGCACATTGTTGTTCCCAGGATAGATAAGCTGCAGGTGCGCTTGTGCGGCGTAGACCTCGTCCAACGTGAACTCCGGACGCCCAATGGCTTCGACAGCCTTCATGACCTCCAGAAGCCAACCGCGCGCGTCGATCGACGCGCTCTTGAGGAAGAGGGTGCTGTGCCACCGTCGCTGAACCTCTTCACGGGGCGTCCAAACGCGATCCTTGAGGAGCGCGATCCGGCCCGAAGCTGGGACGCGCGAGATGTTGATGTTGCAGCCCACCCAGCCGGCACGCCTCGCAGTGGGAGCGAGCGGCTTTCGCTTCTCGATCATGTCGAGGATGAAGAAGTGCTTGGGAATGACCAGCACGTCTGTCGCCTCATGCGCCGCCGCGTCGTAGGCGAGGAGCATGAGGTGAGGATTGGTGGGCGAGAGCAGCCGGGCGCACATCGTGCCGTAGGCGCCGTCTGTCACCCGCGCTCCGAAGCGTCCCTTTTTGCTCTTTAGCTCGAACTCCTCGGCACAGTCGGGGCAGCGCAGGTCGGCGACGGGGCTGTTGTTCGGTAGCTGGTCGAGTGTCGGCGCGCCGCAGCTGGGGCACCCCATTCGGCTCGCCCAAATCTCAGTCGCAACCCGCGCCTTCTGCGACGCGCTCTCGAAGTGCGCCGGAGCCTCTTCGAGCCCAAGAGGTCTGTGATAGGGCTCGTCATTACCGGTCATCGGTGGCTGGGCCCCGCGAGAGTTTGGCGGAGTCTCAGACTGAGTTGGTGACCCGTCCCTTAACCGAGGTCTCTAGGCCGCGACTTCGGTCTCCGCGATCTCGGCGCCGTCCGCGTCTAAGGTGATGAATACGCGGTCGTCGAACTCGCAGACGCCATCGGGCGCCCAGGCCAGGTCTCCGTCCTTTTCCTCCGCGAGATGGGCGGCCGCGACAGGATCGTCGGCCTCCACCTCAGCGAGTTAGTCGACATACGCATCCACGCGTCGCCTCACGGTGTAGATCAGCATCTCGCCCCTCGCTGCTTCAGATCCAAGAATTGGATCTGAAACAATGGGTTGGCAACGACTCCCGGGGCATTGTTGCCGGGCCAGCGACGTGCAAGCGCGACGTCGACGTGGGCGTATGGCTACAACGCGACCAAAGCGGCAGAGTGACGGGAGCAGCAAGAATATGCTCCACTACCATGGAGGCGTTAGGACTCCTTTTGACTGGGCAACGAGTTGTTGAATTCGAGCGGTAGTGAGGCCCGCTGGTCGGGCAAATATCTCAACGAACTCGGACCAAAACTTGCGATCTTCCTCTTTGAAGAAGTTTGGCGTCCCGCAATGGCAAACCAGTGTTGCAATTACCTCGTTTGATTCGTCGAGAACTGGATAAATGATCGTTGATCGGATGTGTTTTCTCTGACCAGAATAGACTTCTGCGTAAGTATCATCTTTTAGTGTATCATCAATTATTACTGCGTTCGGCCGGGGCATTGCATAGACTTCGGCCGTTACGGTCTTGTTGTACAATTGTGGATTTCCTGGCCTTTGTCGAAGGCTTCTGGGCGAGCGATGTGTGCTACTTGCCCAGGCGACCATGGTAAGGCCGCCATCGATCATCGAGTGGCTCATGTAACTCACAACAAACTCGATTCGCTCGCCGTCAACCTTTGAAGCGAAGTGGCTTTCCAGCGCTTCGTAGGTGCCTTCCACAAGTAAGAACAGTGACTTGTATAGGCTGGCCAGAAGCTCGCCTGCCGAGCTCGCTTCGTACCGCACAAGAGGTGTGGCGCGCTCCGCGACAAGAGACCTTACGAACCAGCGATCGACGCGCTCGTGCGCGAAGCTCAAAACAGCCTTTCTCTGACGCTCAATATCCTCCCTCGTGCGGCGATATTCTTGAAGAAAAAAGTATACTAGAGTTATTGATCCAATCCAAATGAACCAGAATGTGAATTTCGCCAATGCGTATAGAAAGGTGTCTTTCTCGAAGTAGGATTGAAGGATTGGCTCGACAACAATCAAGAAGAGAGTCGCAAGACTGACAGCATAGGCTTTTGCGGCGATCCGAATCCATCGCGGCACGTGATCCGCGAGCCTTATGAAACGCTCCAAGCACCCCTCACGTCATTCGTGGCAGATGTCGTGACCGTAGCTCTTCGTTTCCTTGAGCAGAAGCCCTGGCGCCACGCGCAACTGTTAGCGGCTACTCATCCGGGTGGTGCGCTGCACTTTTCCGAACACGCCCCTCGCGGCGACACGTGTCCATTCTGCGCATCCCCGGGGTCTTGCGAACCGTCCTGTAGCGATGTCGGGGTGTCGCACTCGGTGGGTCCTGTCTGACGCGGTAGCATGTCGGTGCTGCAGGGGGCGTCGTCAGGGCCCTTTCCGCTTCCGCCCGCGCATCTTCCGGAACTCCTCAGCTTTCTCCGCGCGCACTTCGTTTCGGATCTGCTTGACCTGTTCGCGCTCGCCGCCGTCGGAGCCGGACGACAGGGCGTCGGCGGCGAATTCGAGGTCCAGGAGCTTGAGGCGTTTGACCTCGTCGCGGAGGCGGGCGGCTTCCTCGAACTCGAGGTTGGCGGCGGCCTCGCGCATGCGGGTTTCGAGGTCCTTGAGGGTGGCCTTGAAGTTGTTGCCGACGAAGGAGGCGCCGGCCTTTTCCGCGACGCCGGCCGAGATGGTGACGTGGTCCTTCTCGTAGCCGCTGGCGAGGATGTCCTTGATCTGGCTCTTCACGCTCTCGGGCGTGATGCCGTTTTCGAGGTTGTACTGCTCCTGCTTCTCGCGGCGGCGTTTCGTCTCCGCCATGGCCCGCTCCATCGAGCCGGTGATGCTGTCGGCGTAAAGGATGACGCGGCCGTCCACGTTCCGGGCGGCGCGGCCGATGGTCTGGATCAGCGAGGTCTCCGAGCGGAGGAAGCCCTCCTTGTCGGCGTCGAGGATGGCGACCAGGCCGCACTCGGGGATGTCGAGGCCTTCGCGCAGCAGGTTGATGCCGATCAGGATGTCGAAGGCGCCCAGCCGCAGGTCGCGGATGATCTCGATGCGCTCCAGGGTGTCGACGTCGGAGTGCATGTAGCGCACGCGCAGGCCCTGCTCGTGCATGTATTCGGTGAGGTCCTCGGCCATCTTCTTGGTGAGGACGGTGATCAGCGAGCGGTAGCCCTGGGCCGCGACCTGGCGGACCTGATCGATGACGTCGTCCACCTGGCTGAAGCCGCCCTTGGAGACGGGCTTCACTTCGACCGGCGGGTCGATCAGGCCGGTGGGGCGGATCACCTGTTCGGCGAAGACGCCGCCGGTCTTGTCCATCTCCCACGGGCCGGGGGTGGCCGAGACGAAGACGCTGTCCGGCCGCATGGCGTCCCACTCCTCGAACTTGAGCGGGCGGTTGTCGATGCAGGAGGGCAGGCGGAAGCCGTATTCGGCCAGGGTGAACTTGCGGCGGTAGTCGCCCCGGTACATGCCGCCGATCTGCGGCACGGTCTGGTGGCTTTCGTCCACGAACAGCAGGGCGTTGTCGGGGATGTATTCGAAGAAGGTGGGCGGGGGCTCGCCCGGCCGGCGGCCGGTGAGGTAGCGGCTGTAGTTCTCGATGCCGGCGCA
>NZ_SCTC01000022.1 GCF_004299445.1 Phenylobacterium sp.
GCCGCTCGGAACCCGTAGCCCTCAACAAGCTCGGGCATGTTCAGGACCACCACTGCGCATGCACGGTGGTTCTTGGCTACAAACTGGCGGATCGCGGCATAGTTCGACGCCTCGAATCGACGTGCCAACTTGACGGGCGTCCATATCTCGAAAGGCTCGTCGTTCGCCATCTCACTAAATGCGTCGAGTTGAAAGAGCACCTCCGAGGCAAAGACGTTGGCTTCGCGATCGAATAGTTCGGCTGTTGAGCCGTCCAACGCCTTTTCACAGTCTTCCACCACGGCGTAGATCGGCCGCTGCCATGGCAGGAAGCCATGGCCCGCCTCATGAAGGCGCACGAATCGCTTCTTCACGGCGATCAGAGTCTGGTTGAGGAAGACTAGGCCTTCGGAGGCATGGAAAAGGCCCAGAACCTTTCCAGCCGCTCGCTTTATTGCTTCGCCGGCCGCGCCGGCCTTGGCCCTAAGTCTGGCGATGAAACTTGGGTTGAGAACGTCTTCTCTGACCTCCTCAACCTTGGCCGCAGCCATGATCAGGTGAATCGGGGTTGGAAAAACACCGAGCGCGCCTGCTTCACGCAGCGCGCGCTCGGCTTCCTTACGAACACGTGCCAATTGGCCGGGCGTCAAACTCGAATCGTCCGGCTTTGGCATTCGCTACCTCCGTTTAGAGCGGATGTAAGTCAGGTAATCGAGGAGTTCGGCCTCTTCCTCAGCGGAGAGATTATCGATTGCGAAAGTCGCGGCTCTGCCGTGCTTCTCGCCCTCAGTCCTCGGTGAGTTGGGCACGATGTATCCTGCATGTTCCATCAGAGCGTCATACGCAACCCCGAGAGACGTCGACAAAGCATAAAGTATGTGTGGAGAAGGCTTGGTGATCTTCCCGCTTTCGAGCTGACTCAAGTAAGCGTTAGACACTTCTCTTCCAGTGGCTTCTTCGACCTCTCGCAGAGACATCCTTACGTCCTGACGCGCCTTCTTTAGGAATTGTCCTAGTCTGCTCGGTGGGGCTGGTTCGTTGTTTTTCCCATCGGTCATCAATCCTCCTTGCTGGACCGCCAGACGCAAAATCCGACGGTCGCTTCTATGGACCGAACTGCTAAGTCTGTCAAGCGCGCTAAATATTGCTTGACGAACTTAGCGCGCGTTCTCACGTTAGCGATACCGGCGATTGGCCGGCGACGTGGAGATCACGATGAGCAATCTTCCCGAGGCCGCGCTCTCTCGCGGTGATGCGCGGCACAACATCGAAGTGGCTGACGAGACGCTGACCTTCCGGTCGCTGACGATCTCGGATCTGACGCCCACCGGCGCGCAGATAGCCTCCGTGGCAGGCGTCAAACCGAACCAGGAGGCGACCGTCCTGCAGTTCCTCCCCAACGGTGAGCTGGAAGACATCCGGCCCGACGAGGTGGCGGATCTCCGCCAGAGCGATGGGCGGTTTGTAGTGGTCGCGAGCGACCGCATCTATCGCCTCCTCATCGACGGAGAGCGTTTCGATTGGCCGTGCCGCGTCATATCGGGCGCGGTAATCCGCAAGCTGGGCCGGATCGCCCCCGACTTGGCGGTGTTCCTCGAGCGGACGGATGAGCCTGACAGGCAGATCGAGCCGTATGAGCTGGTCGATCTCGACGCGCCTGGCGTGGAGTCGTTCGCCGGCCGCAAGCCGACCTGGAAGCTGAACGTGCAGGGAGTTGTCCTGGACGTACCGGTGCCGACGATCGTCGTCCGGGACGCATTGGTCCAAGCGGGTTTCAATCCCGATCAGGGCTGGCACATCTTCCTAAAGGTGGCCGGTCAACCCAAGCGCGCCGTCGAACTGGGGGATACGGTCGACCTTAGGACGCCGGGCATCGAGAAGCTGCGGCTGACCCCGAAAGAGGTGAACAACGGCGAGATCCCACCCGCGCCTCGCCGCGAGTTTGATCTCTTGGAGGCTGACGACCGGCATCTGGCGGCTTTGGCTTTGCGCTGGGAGACCCTGATCCAGGGTGAACGGCGCTGGCTGCTGGTCCACGACTACCCGGTGCCGGCCGGCTACACGGTGAAGCGCATTCTGCTGAGCCTTGAGGTTCCGCCGACCTATCCTGGCGCGCAGATCTATGGGTTCTACGCATTTCCGCCGCTGGCGCTGGCGGCAGGCGGCCAAATCCCCAGCACCCAGATGCGCGGCGTTATCGATGGCCAAGAGTTCCATGGCTGGTCCCGCAACCGCGGCCTAACGCCCTGGAATGCGTCGCTCGACAATGTCGCCACCCAGCTTGCCCTGGTGGACGCCGCCCTTGCCAAGGAGGTGGGGGAATGATCCCGGAGACCACCCTGGCCTTCGCCGGCGTCCTGCACGAGGACACGCGCCAGCATCTGTTCCCGCCGGACGGCTTGGAAGCAGCCGCGATCCTCCTGTGCGCCCGCACGCCTGAACCCCGGCGCCGGCTCCTGGTTCGAGAGGCGCTATTCATTCCGCACAGCGCCTGCGGCCGGCGGGAGCGAGATGCCATCACCTGGCCGGGCGCCTACCTGGAGGATGCACTGGATCGGGCAGAGCAGGACAGCTTGGCTCTTGTGCTGATCCACTCGCACCCAGGTGGTCTGTTCGCCTTCTCCGATGCGGACGACGCCAGCGACCGCCAGGTCATGCCGAGCTTGCTCCATGCGCACGGTGACATGCATGGATCAGCGATCATGACCGCGGATGGCGCAGTCCGCGCGCGCCTCTACGACCATGCCATTTCGCCCCGGCCCATCGACCTAGTCACTGTAGCCGGCCACGACCTGCTCTACTGGTGGGAGGATGGCGCACGGTTGACGGGTCCATCGCGGAGGCCCGTCGCCTTTACCGGAGCCATGAGCGGCGAGCTTGGTCGGCTGCGGGCCGCCGTGATCGGCGTGTCTGGAACTGGCTCGATCACTGCTGAGCAGCTTGCGCGCCTTGGATTCGGCGGGGTCACGCTGATTGATTTTGACCGCTTAGAGTTGAAGAACCTCAATCGGATCCTGAATTCTCGCATTCGCGACGCCCAGGACGGGCGGCTTAAGGTGGAGATGTTCGCGGAGGCGGTCGCGGCCTATCGGGCGGGGGATGTCGCCCAGCCAATCCCGGCTTCCGTATTGACCCGCGAGGCCATCCTGGCGGCCAGCCAGGCTGACGTGATCTTCTGCTGCGTTGATACTCTAGAAGCACGCCAGATCGCAGACCTCCTGGCCAGCGCTTTCGCGATCCCGTTGTTCGACGTAGGCGTGGTGATCCCGGTCCGCCAAGCTGGCGACGGTGTCGCCATCGCGGATGTGTGCGGTCGTGTTGACTACGTCCAGCCCGGGCGCTCCACGCTGCTGGATCGCGGGGTCTACAGCCCGGAGAGCCTGAGAGCCGAGTACCTGCGACGACACGCTCCTGAGGCACATCAGCAAGAGTTGGAAGCCGGCTACATCAAAGGTTTGGTCGAGGAAGCCCCCGCGGTCATCACCCTTAACATGCGAGCCGCGTCAGCTTGCGTGAACGAGTTCATCGCGCGCGCCTATCCCTTCCGGCTGGAGCCCAACCGCCTCTACGCTAGGACGGCGTTTAGCCTCGCCGCCTGCGAAGAGGAGTTCACCGCCGAAGATGACTTTCCTGTCTCCGAGAACCCGGTACTAGGCCGCGGAGCACGGGAGCCCCTACTAGGCCTGCCCTCCCTCGCGCCGCGTCGCCGAGGTGGGCGGTGAACCTTGGTCGCTGGTGGCGCCGCAGCTGGGCGCGCATCGCGCCCTCGCGGCGGCTTCGCCTGATCGAAGGGGACAGTCTGCCCAGTACTCTCCCACGCCGTGATCTGGTCCTGGCTCGCGAGGACGGCGAAGACTGGTGCGTAGGGTTCCGGTGCCCGTGCGGCTGTCGCCGCCCCATCGAACTCCTCGTCATCCCAGAGGCCAAGCCGCGATGGGATGTCGAAGTGGACGAAGATGGCGCCGCGAGCCTCACGCCGTCGGTCTGGCTCAAGGTGGGATGCAGGTCTCATTTCTGGTTGAAACGAGGCCGCGTCGTTTGGTGCGAATAGTGGTTGTCGGTCTTATGCTTCTGCGCAACCGCTACCCTGTGGGCTCGGGGACGACCTCTCCCCTCCACATGCCGAGCCGTGGAAGTGCTGACCGCGCCGGACGGCAGCGTCTGCGCGCTGAGGTGCCGCCAGCGCGTCAGGCCGTCGCCCTCACCCGCCGGCGCAGGCTCGCACCCGCCAGGCCGAAGCCGGCGATCATCAGGGCCCAGGTGGTGGGCTCCGGGACGGCGCCGGGAAGCGTGGAGTCGAACCGGAAGACGATGTTCTGGACGCCGCCGTTGTAGGCGTCGGGGCCGAAGATCAGCACGATCGGCTGGTTGTATGCGGCCGTCACGTTGAAGTTGACCGTCGTCAGGGCCGTCGGATTGGTGGTCACCGACCCGGTGGAAATCGTGCCCGTCGTCGAAAAGAGCTCCCAGCCGATGTCGACGGCCGCGTTGGGGTAGCCGCCGAAGTCCGCCGAGACGAGCGTGATGTAGCCGCCCCCCAGGTTGTTGTTGAACAGGGCCACCGCGCCCCGGGTGGTCCCGCTCGAATCCTCGACATAGGCCACGGAGCTGCCGCTGAAGTCGCCAGGCCAGTAGTTCAGCCCCCCGTCGACGGGAACGTAGCCGTCGGCGAGCCGCAGGTTCTGCACCGCGACGTCGGGGACGCTGCCGAACAGTTCGGAGATCTGGTCGCCATCGTTGACGCACCCGCCGGCGCAGGCGCCGGGGCCGTAGACGATGGTGTGGGTCGCGGCGAGGGCGGACGCGCCCGACGCAGACAAGACGAGCGCCAGCACCGCGCCCAACCCTGCAAACTTCATCACAAACCCCCAAACCACAGACTCTGTCCCAGGCGGGACACTGGTGCGGACCTTGCCGCGGGACGTCGGGCCGGTTCTGCGACGCCGAAACGATGGGACGCCGATGATTTGCCGATGGCGCGCGGGCGGACTTGGGGGGAACGTCGTTCTTGGCGTGGGGCGCCGGCGCCGCTAATCCATAATGGAAGTCGCCGAACCTCGGGACGGGGAACCCGGCGGGGCCGGGTGAGCGGGCAACGGGGCATGAGTATCCATTGACGGCGACAGGGGCGGGCCAACTGGCGGACGAGCCGGCGTTCGCGCTGGGCGGGATGACCGTGCGGCCTGCGACGCGCGAGGTCGCGGGCGACGGCGGCGTCGAGCTGCTGGAGCCCCGCGTCATGCAGGTGCTGGTCACCCTGGCGCGCCGGCGCGGCGAGGTGGTGTCGCGGGGCGATCTGATCGCGAGCTGCTGGGCGGGGGTCGTGGTCGGCGACGACGCCATCAACCGGTGCATCCAGGCGCTGCGGCGGCTGGGCCAGATGCGTGGCGCGTTTTCCATCCTGACCGTTCGGGGGGTGGGCTTTCGGCTGGACGAGGACGCTTCGGCTGACCCTGGGCCACCGGTCGAGTCGGTCCCGCCGACGTCGGCCGCGTCAGCCGCGAGGCCGGCGAGCGACGAGCGGCGCCACGTGACGGTGCTGTCCTGCGGACTGGCGCGCGAACCGGGCGCCGCCTTCGGGCCTGAAGCCTGGTACGCGTCAAACCGCGCGTGGCGGCGCGAGGCGTCGCAGGTCGCGCGGGGGTTCGGCGCGCACGTCGAACGGGCCCGCGGCGAGCGGCTGGTCGCCTACTTCGGCTACCCGGACGGCCAGGAGGACGCAGCCGAGCGGGCCCTGCGCGCCGGGCTCGACATCGCGCGGATGAAGCCGCACGGCGCCTCAGTGCAGGTCGGGATCCATGCCGGCATCGTCGTCGTCGGCCGTGACGAGGCCGGCGAGACCGAGATGTTCGGCGACGCCCCCGACGTGGCGGCGCGGGCGCAGGACAGCGCCCCGCCCGGCGCCGTGATCATGACCGGGGCCGTCCACGACATGGTGTCCCGCATCGTCGCGGCGCAGCCGTCCGGGGCGTTGCCGCCCGACGGGACCGGCGCGGCCGCCCGGCTCTATCGCGCGGTCGGCGTCCCGGTGGCGACCGGCCGCGGCTTCGGGCCTCGCGAACTCAGCCCCTTCGTCGGGCGAGACGACCAGATGCGGATGCTGCTGGGGAGTTGGGAGCGGGTCCAGGACGGCGAAGGCCAGTTCGTGGTGGCGGTCGGCGAGCCGGGCATCGGCAAGACGCGCCTGGTCCAGGAGTTCATGGCGCGCGTGCAGGATGGCGCGCACCTGAGCATCGAGTGCGCGGGCGCTCCGCTCTTCGCCAATACGCCCTTCCACGCGGTGGCCGAGGTGGTGCGGCAGGGGCTGGGCTGGCGGGACGCCGATACCGCCGCCGAGCGCCTCGCGACGCTCGAGGCGGCCATGGCGCGGGCGGGCCTGGAGCCCGCCGGCGCGGTTCCGCTGGTCGCGGACCTTCTGGGATTGCCGACCGACCAGGCCTATCCGCCCCTGACGCTGGCGCCGGACGAGCGGCGCACGCGGCTGCTCGCGGCGCTGGCGGCCTGGGTGTTCGCCTTGTCTCAGGAGCGGCCCCTGATGCTGGTGGTGGAGGATCTGCACTGGGTCGATCCGTCGTCGGCCGAGCTGATCAAGATGCTCGCCGATCAGGGCGCCACGTCGCCGATGATGCTGCTCTGCACGGCGCGGCCGGAGTTCCAGGCGCCGTGGCCGGCGCGTTCGCATCACACCCGGATCACGCTCGCGGGCCTGGCTTCACGGCCGATGCGCGCCCTGGTGGACGGCCTGGTGGCGCGCGCCGGGATGGACGACGAGCTGGTCGACGCGGTGGTCCGGCGCGCCGATGGCGTGCCGCTGTTCGCCGAGGAGCTGACGCGCCTGATCCTCGACGGCGAGGGCAACCGCCCGCCCGGTCCTGTGGAGGCCGGCTTCATCCCCGCCACCCTTCTGGATTCGCTGGCCGCGCGGCTGGACCGGCTGGGCCACGGCAAGGCGGTCGCCCAGCTGGGGTCCGTGCTGGGCCGGCAGTTCAACCATGGCGTCTTGGCCGCGGTCTCGTCGCTTTCGGAGCACGACCTGCAGGCGGGGCTGGCGCAGCTTGCCGATGCCGAGCTGATCTATGTGCGGGGGATTGCGCCCGAGGCGACCTATCAGTTCAAGCACGCCCTGATCCAGGACGCGGCCCATGCGGGGCTGCTGGAGGCTGACCGCCAGGCCTTGCATGCCGCCGCAGCTCGGACCCTGACGACGCGGTTCGCCGACCTCGCCGAGGCGCGGCCCGAGGTCATCGCCCGGCATTGGACGGAAGCCGGCGAGGCCGCCGAAGCGATCACCGCCTGGACCCGGGCGGCCGTGACGGCCGAAGCCCGCCACGCCTTCGTCGAAGCCGAGGACGACTACCGCCGCGCGCTGGCCCTGCTGAGCACCACGCCGGAGACGCCCGCCCGCGATCAGCACGAGCTCGACCTGGGGCTCGCCCTCGTCAAGGTGACGATGACCACCCAGGGCTACCAGTCTCCGGAGACGGTGGCGTTGCGCGCACGCAATCACGCGCTGGCCGAGCGCGGCGGTTTCCTGGGCGCCAACACCGGCATGCGCATGATGGCGTTCTCGCTGCACCTGATGTCCGCCGACTGGACGACGGTGGCGGCCTACGCCAGGCAGGCCCGGGCCTTCGCCGACAGCCTCGGCCCGGAGACGGACCGAAAGTGGTTCCGGTTCGCCCACGCCATGGCGCCCTTCACCGCGTTCAACCATGCCTACTACACGGGGGATCTGCGAACCGCCGAGGCGCAATACCGCCAGTGGCAGACCTATCAGGCCGAGGGCGACTACGACCAGCGCATCACGACCACGATAGGCTTCTGCAACGGCGCCCTGCTGGCCTGGTGCCTGGGACAGCCGGCCGTGGCGCGCGAGCGGATGGCCATGGCCCGGGGATGGGCCGCACAGGCCGACAACGCCTATGAGGTGATGTTCGCCGAGGCCCTGGACGCGCTTCTGCAGGTGAACCTCCGCGACGCCGCCCGCGCAGAGGCCATCGCTGCCGAAGCGGTGCGGTTTTGCGAGGAGAAGGGGTTTCCCCAGATCGCCGGTTGGGCGCGAGCCGTGCTGGGTTGGGCCAGCGCCCAACGCGGCGCGTCGCGTGAAGGCGCAGGGCTGATCCAGCAGGCCATCGGCGACCTCGAAGGGCTGCAGACGCGGGTCTCCGCGCCCCTCTTCCTGGCATACCTCGCCGAAGCCCAGGCCCTGGACGGCGACCCGGAGGCGGCTTTCGCGACCCTCGACAAGGCGCTCGCAGCCAGCCCTGACGAACGCGTCTATCGGCCCTACGTCCTCATCTGCCGCGGTGAGATCAACCTGCGGCTCCAACGCCACGCCGAAGCGGAAGGGGATTTTCGCGCCGCGATCGATGAGGCCGACGTCATGGGCGCCGCCGCCTATGCTCTGCGCGCCGCCACCGGTCTGGCGCGGTCGATGGCCGGACGCGGCAGCGTGGAGGCCGCGCGAGCCCTGCTCACCTCGCGGCTCGATGTGATGGCCTCGGGCGATGAGACCCCCGACGTTCAGGCGGCGAGGGCGCTGCTTCGGGAATTGGCTTAAGAGCCGCCCTCGCCCTCTCGACGCTGCCCGACCAGCGCGGACGACGTGGTGAGATAGAGCCCCTTCGCGAGGGTGAATGCCGCGACCCGAGCGCGGGATTCGTCACGTCGGGAACCACATCGGCAAATCATCGGCAAACCATCGTTTTCTGGCCGTATCGGCGCCTGACCGGCCCCGGTACTCGGATCGTCATCTGATGGCCCAGGGGGTTCAGAATGGCGTTCCTGCCGGTGACGCAGGGCTTCTTGCCGCTGGTGGAAAGCCCGCGGCTACGAATGCTCACGGTGTTCCTGTTCTATGTGGCGCAGGGCATCCCCCTCGGCTTCTTCTACGTCGCTATTCCCGCCTACATGGCCAAGAGCGGCGCCAGCCCAGCACAGATCGCCGCAGTTGTCGGGATGACATCGCTGCCCTGGTCACTGAAGCTGGTGAACGGGTTCATCATCGATCGCTACGCCTACTTGCCGATGGGCCGTCGACGTATGTGGATCGTCGGCGCTCAATCCATGATCGTGCTTGGCTGCCTGCTGGGTCTTGGGCTGCAGCCAGGGGGGCAGGACGTCTTCGTGCTGTCATGCCTGGCGTTTGCCATCAGCCTGGCGACGACTTTCCAGGACGTGGCGATCGACAGCCTGGCCGTCGATATCATGACCGAGGAGGAGCAGGCGACGGCTGGCGGCGTCATGTTTGGGGCGCAGGCCCTCGGCATGGCCGGGGCCGGCGCGATCTGCGGCTTCCTGATCCAGACCTATGGAATAGCCGCCGGTTTCGCGGCCTGCGCCATCGGGCTCGCCGTGGTTCTGGCCTATGGCCTGGCGTTGCGGGAGCGTCCGGGGGAAAAGCTCACGCCCTGGTCAGAGGGGGCCGCTCACCCCCGAAACGTAGAAATCCAGATCGATGCGTGGCTCCCTCTCCTGAAGTCGAGCTTCCGGGCGATCCTGTTGCCCATGAGCCTGTTCTTCGTGCCATTCCTGCTGATCCGAGCCATCCCTATCGGGGGCACTGAAGCCTACTATCCAGTGCTCACCCGGGAGCTCACCGGTTGGACGATGACCGACTACACGGGCGTCAATGCAGCAGCAAAGCTCGGGTCCGCTGTCTTCGCCCTCACGATCGGGGGATGGATGGTCGCGAAGCTGGGGGGCCAGCGCGCTCTCGCGATCCTGTTGCCGATGATGGCGGCTTTGATGCTGGTCCTCGGTCTTGGGAAGCCGCTCTGGAGCGACGGCGGCTTCATGGCGTTGGCGATCTGGTCGAAGGAATTCATCGGCATCGCCATCGCGACCGCGACGATACCCATAGCCATGCGCCTCTGTTCACCCGCCGTCGCCGCCACCCAGTTCACCATCTACATGGCGCTAGCCAATTTTGGTCGTCCCATTGGCGCGTGGCTATCCGGGGCAACGACCGGCGGGCCGGCTCCGGAAATCTTCTTCTTCTTGGTCGCAGCGATATTCTCGGGCGGCGCTGCTGCGATCTGGCTGGTCAAGCCAGCCACGGTGAGCGCCAAGGTGCAACCCGAGGCTCCGCGCGGGATCGGAACGGCGCCCGCGGAAAACTGAAGCGCGCCGCCCAGGGGCGACGGCTCAAGCCCTGTTGGTCGAAGCTTCCTCCGCAACCGGAGCGTCGGGCGCGCCGTCGGGCCGGTGAACAGCGGCTCGCCGAACGCGGCCGCGACATGGGACCCGCCTTTACGGTTGAGGCGCTCTGCCGGCCGCCCGCCCCCTCCACCATCCGCTCTACGGCCTGCGGCCTCGGCGGGTGGTCCCCCT
Source organism: Phenylobacterium sp. (assembly GCF_004299445.1). Classification (GTDB taxonomy): domain Bacteria; phylum Pseudomonadota; class Alphaproteobacteria; order Caulobacterales; family Caulobacteraceae; genus Phenylobacterium. The sequence continues at coordinate 10,312 of NZ_SCTC01000022.1, forward strand.
CCCGCCGCTTCGCGGGGGAGGTAAGGTCAGGTGGGTAGTGTCCCCGGCCTACCCCTCCCCCAGGTCGATCCCGAACTCGGCCATCACCTCGTCGGTGTGTTCGCCCAGCTTGGGCGGGTGGCGGCGGAGGTTGCTGGGGGTTCTGGCGAACTTTACCGGGGGCTTCATGAGGCGGTAGGCGCCGACGTCGGGGTGGGCGTAGGTCTGGAAGAATTCCACGGCCTTGAGATGGGGATCGTCGGGGAGGTCGTCGAGCTGGTTGGTCTTCACCACCGGGATCGACAGGGGCTTGAGGATATCGAGCCACTCCTGAGTGGTCTTGGTGGCCGCGGCCTGTTCGATCATGCCGTAGAGCTCGCGGGTGTGTTTGGCGCGGGTGGCGTAGTCGGCGAAGCGGGGGTCGCTCTTGACCTGCTCGCCGAAGCCGGCGGCGTCGAAGAACTGGTCCCACTGTTTGTCGGTGTAGGGCAGGAGGCCGATGTAGCCGTCCTTGGTCTTGAACGGCTTGCGGTTGGGATTGACCACCCGCTGGTAGCCCCACTGGCCGGTCGGCGGCTGGAACGTGTGGTCGTAGAGGTGCTCGACCAGGAGGAAGCTGGTCACGCACTCGAACATCGGCACCTCGACGAACTGGCCCTCGCCCGTGCGGGCGCGGTGCAGCAGGGCCGCGGTGACGGCTTGCGACAGGAACAGGCCCGAGACCTTGTCGGCCACCAGGGTGGGCAGGATGCGCGGGGTGGGGTCGCCGTCGGTGCGGGGCAGGATGTCGGCCATGCCCGAGGCCGACTGGATCAGGTCGTCATAGGCCGGCTCGCCCGCGTAGGGGCCATCCGAGCCGTAGCCGGCGGCGTGGACGAAGACGATGTCGGGCTTGATGGCCGCGACATCCTCGTAGGCGAGGCCCAGGCGCTTCATGCCCTCGTAGCGGACCGAGGAGGCGATGACGTCGCAGCCCTTGATGATCTTGGTCAGCGCCCGCTTGCCGGCGGGGGACTTCAGGTCGAGCAGGATCGAGCGCTTGTTGCGGTTGATGGTGAGGAAGATGGGGCCCATGCCCTTGGGCGCGCCCTCGGGCAGGTGGCCGGCCCAGCGCATGATGTCGCCGCCGTCGCCGCGGCCTGAGCCCGGGTCTTCCAGCTTGATCACGTCGGCGCCCTGGTCGGCGAGGATCTGGGTGCCGTAGGCGCCGTTCACGACGCTGGTCAGGTCGAGGATGCGGATGCCGCTCAAGGGGCCGGTGGGCTTGTCGGCGAACGTCCTGGCGGTCATCTCATTCCTCTCACGCGTGTTCCAGCCATTGGATCATCGCCTGGAGATCGGCGACGATCGCATCCTTCTTCTCGTCGAGGCGCGCGACCGCGCCCGCCACGCCCACGGCCGCAACCCGGCCGAACGGCCCCTTGGGCAGGGCGGCGCCAATCACGCCCACGCCGGGCGAGATGGCGTTTTTCGAGAGCGCGTAGCCGCGGGCCCGCACCTCGCCCACCCGGGCCATCAGTTCCTCGCGCGACTGTACGCCGCCTTCCCCAGCGGCATTGATACGCCTGCGCAGCCGTTCGATCTCGGCGTCGGTCTTACCGGACAGTAGGACCAGGCCCAGGCCCGATCGGGCCAGGGGCCGCAGCGTGCCGGGCGGCACCCGGACCTGCAGGGGCTCGGCCGAATGGATCAGGTGGACGTACTGGGCGTGGAGGTCGCTCTGGACGGCCAGTATGACCGTCTCGCCGGTCTTCCTGTGGAGGTCTTCCAGCGCCGGGAGCAGCTGGCCGTCGCCGAACAGGGCCCCCGGCACCCATGCGCCCAGCACCGCGATGCGCATGGTGGGGAAGTAGGTGCGCCGCTCGCGGTCGTAGTCGAGGTAGCCCAGCTGGACGAGCGACTTCATCAGCGCCGAGCCCGACGAGGTGGGATAGCCCAGCTCGTCCAGGATCTCCTTCAGCGCCAGGGGCCGCTTGTGGCGCGCGAAGACCTCGAGGATCTCCAGCGCCCGCTGGGCCGACTTGACCGCGCCGTCCGCCACGATTCCCAGATCCTTACGCCAACCGTCCACATATATGGAAATGACATCCACATATGGGCGAAACTCGATGGAGCTAGTATCCCCTTGCGTCGGCCTGTTCAATGGCCCGGAACAAAGGCAGACGAGGAAGCGCCATGGACTTCGAGCTTTCCGAAGAGCACCGCATGCTCAAGGACCTGGTGGCGAAGTTCGTGCGCGACGAGCTGGCGCCGCTGGAAGCCGGGGTGATGCAGCGCGAGGCCGAGGGCAAGGGCATGACCCTGGACCCCGCCGACCATGCCCGCCTGGACGCCCGCGCTCACGAGCTGGGCCTGTTCGGCCTGGACGCGCCTGAGGACGTGGGCGGGTCTGACCTGCCGATGCAGGCGATGGTGGGCGTCGAGGAGGAGATGGGGCGGTGCATGACCCCCTACACCCTGCCGCCGGACAGCCCGAACCTGCGGATGCTGATGGCGACCGTGAACGACCGCCAGCGCGAGGCCTACCTGGCGCCGTATGTGGCCGGCAAGATCAGCTCGGCCATCGGGATTTCCGAGCCGGGCGCCGGGTCTGACCCGGCCGGTATGACCACCTATGCGGTGCGCGACGGCGACGACTGGGTGATTAACGGCCGGAAAATCTGGATCACGCGGGCGGCCGAGTCGGACTTCACGATCCTGATGGCCGTGACCGACAAGGAGAAGGGCGCGCGCGGGGGCATGAGCGCGTTCCTGGTCGACCGGGGCACGCCGGGGTTCAACATCCTGCGGCGGATCCCGATGCTGGGCGGGCAGTACAGCTACGAGATCGCGCTGGAGGACTGCCGGGTCGAGGGCTGGAAGCTGCTGGGCCAGGAGGGCCAGGGCTTCGCGCCGATGCAGGTGCGCCTGGGCACGCGGCGGATCCAGATGGCGGCCTGGTCGGTGGGCATGGCGCAGCGGGCGCTGGACATGGTCATCGAGTATGCTCCGCAGCGGAAGACGTTCGGGCTGCCGCTCAGCGAGCGCCAGGCGATCCAGTTCTGGGTGGCCGAGGCGGCGACCAAGATCCACGCCACGCGGCTGATGACCTACGACTGCGCCTGGAAGCTGGACAACGGGCGTGACGTCCGCTCCGAGATCAGCATGATCAAGTGGTTCGCCACCGAGATGGCGTACGAGACCGTGGACCGCGCCATGCAGGCGTTCGGCGCCATGGGTATGACCAAGGAACTACCGCTGCAGCTGATGCAGGCGAAGCTGCGGACGATGCGGATCTACGATGGGCCCACCGAGGTCCATAAGTGGGTCGTGGCCAGAAACCTGTTGGGGACGAGACGCTGATGAAGACGCAATTCGGCGACCATGTGAGCGTCGCGCTCAACGGCAATGTGGCGGTGGTCACCTTGAACCGGGGGCCGCACAACTTCGTCTCGGTCGACTTCATGCGCGACCTGGCCGACGCCTGCGACGCGGTCGACGCCAACCCCGACGCCCGGGCCATCGTGCTGCAGTCCGAGGGCAAGAGCTTCTCGGCCGGGGCCGACTTCAGCTCGTCGACGGATGCGGTGGCCTCGGGCATGGCGGGGATCAACGCCCTCTACGTCGAGGCCGTGCGGCTCTATTCGGTGGCGACGCCGATCGTGGCGGCGGTGCAGGGCGCGGCGATCGGCGCGGGCCTGGGCCTGGCGCTGGTGGCGGACTTCCGGGTGGTCAGCCCCGAGGCCCGCTTCTCGGCCAACTTCGTGAAGCTGGGCTTCCACCCCGGCTTCGGCATCACCTACGCCCTGCCCCGGATCGTCGGCGAGCAGAAGGCGGCGCTCTTGATGCTGACCGGCCGCCGCGTGAAGGGCGACGAGGCCCTGGCCATGGGCCTGGCCGACGAACTGGTCCCGGCGGAAGACCTGCGCGCCGCGGCCCTGCGCCTGGCCGCCGAGATCGCCGAGAACGCGCCCCTGGCCGTGGTCGAGACCCGCAAGACCCTGCGCGAGGGCCTGGCCGCCGCGATCAAGGCGCGAACCGATATCGAGCACACCAAGCAGAGCGTGCTGCGCGCCACCGAGGACTTCCAGGAAGGCGTCCGCTCGGTGGCCGAGCGCCGGCCCGGGAACTTCGTTGGGCGCTAGGGCCGCCCTGATCCTCGCGGCGGCGCTGGCGGCGACGCCGGCGCTGGCGGAGGACAAGCCGTCGGTGGCAGTGCGAACCCGCGCCGACGCGGTGGGCGACGTCTATCGGTTCCAGTCGGACAGCCGCTATTCCGAGAACGCCCTCCAGGGCCACGCCACCCAGACCAACACCCAGGTCTTCGAGGTCCAGGTGCTGGGGGTGTCGGGCGACGGCCTGCGCCTGCGCTACACCCTGAAGGCGGCCAGCCTCACAGACAGCTCGGGGCCGGCCATGGCCACGGCGCTGAAGGCGCTGGTGGGCGTGCCGCTGGAGTTCCGGGTGCGGGGCGACGGCATGATCGCCGGCCTCGACAACTGGGACGACTTCAAGACCCGCGTCCTGGCCGCGGTGGACGCCAGCCTCCCGCCCGGCGACCCGATCCGCAACACCTACCACCAGCGCTTCGCCCAGGAGCCGATCAACGCCGCCGAGGACATGGTGCTGGCCGACGTGCGCCTGATGGCGGTGATGGAGCCGCGCGGCGCCGCCCCGCTGGGCATGTCGGAAGTGGTCGACAACCGCCGCCGCCCGCCGGGCCGCGCGATGTCGGACATCACGGTCAGCAAGCCCGGCTGCGTGGTCCGGGTGGTGCGCATCAGCGCCTCGCGCACGCCGGGCGTGATCCAGGACCTGACCACCGAGGCCCAGATCTCGATCCGCGACGGCCGCACCCTCTCGCTCACCCAGCGCCGCGCCGACAAGGCCGGCGGGGACTCGAGCGAGGAACACGTGACGATCAAGCGCCTGTCGCCCGCGCCGGTGTGCTGAGGCAGCTTCCGAGACTGGCCATGTGATGGGTGCGGGGCGCGATGAGGGGGAGGTGGATGATGCTCTGGCCGATTGTCGCCGCCGCTGCGCTAGCAGGAGCCTGGGGAACAGCGAGCACGGGTCAGACGCCGATTGGCGGATCGTCCCGTTGCGTCGCGCCGGCCGCGGACAAGGACTTTGCATGGCGGTCCGCATCCGTGCCGGACGGCCAACGCGACGGGCCCGCTGCGCCGCTGTTCAAGGCCGTGATCGATGGGGACCTGGATGGCCTCAAGAGGCTGCTGGAGCAGGGCCAATCGCCCAACCAGCCGTTGCGTCCGGGCGGCTGGTCCGCGCTGATGGTGGCGGCGCAACTCGATTGCGACGATGCGGTCAAGTTGCTGATAAATCATGGCTCTGAGGTCAATTATGTCGCCGATGGTAACGGTCGCGCCACGGCGCTCGATATCGCGCTGACCTATGGGGCGCCGCGCGGCAACCTCGCCATCTTCTACGCGCTGCTCGATCATGGCGCGGACATGACCATGAAGAAATCCAACGGCCGCGACGTTGTGATCCACGCCGCCGTGATCGGGCAAATGGAGCTGGTCAACGAACTGCTCGATCGCGGCTATCGGGGCGACCTGCCGCAACTGTTGCAGACGCTTGAAATCATAGTGGTGGATAGAGCGACCGAGCCTTTCAGACGCAAGGCGATCGCGAGGGTGAAGGGGTTGCTCAAGGAGCCAAAAGCCGGGGCGAAGTCGGGACAGGAAGCAGGGCCGCGCGCCCCTCAGTGAACCTCGACCAGCGAAGTCGTTTGCGTCCCCGCGCCGGTGTGCTGACCCAGGCGCGGGGGCGCGTCAGCGCCGCTGGAATCGACCACGAACCACACGAACCACACGAACGGTGCTCGACGCTCAGGGAGCCTGTGGGTGCAACCTCGTTCGTGTGGTTCGTGTGGTTCGTGGTCAAACGATACAGCGCCTGCGGCGCGCACCACTTCTTCCGCCGCTCGGACTGAGTTGTGGTGTGTGTCCTGATTCAGGCATGATTCCGTGACGGGCGTCCGCCGATCCTACCGGGGCCAGTCGGGCATCGCGATCTTGACGGGTCGGCCGGCCTCGGTCGTCGCCAGGTGGATGAGAAAGCTGGCGATGCCGGCCGCGCCTTGCATGTAGCCGGTCTGGGCCTGCACGAAGTCGGGCCGGTCGCGATGCTCCGCCTGGCGCCAGCTGCGGCCGGCGGCGGACACCGACGACTGCGCCAGGATGACGTGGGCGCAACGTCGCGCCAGATCCAGATAGGCGGCATCACCCGTCCGCGCCGCCATCAGCAGCGCGAAGTCGCCGATGCCGGCGTCGCCGCAGCACTGGCCGTAGTTGTTCCAGAGTCCCTTGGAGCGGACTTCCGGCGCGCCGGTCGAGACGAGGCCGTCCATCAGCGAGCGCGCGGCGTCCAGCCACTGGGGCTCGCCGGTGACCGCGTGCAGTTCCAGAAGCAGGCGCCCCGTGCCCGCCGGGCCATGGCAGGCGCCCAGGTAGAAGATCGGCTTGCGCGCCTCCTCGGTGTGGCAGATCAGCCGGCCGGACCCCGCCGCGGTCGCGCGGCTGAGCGTGTAACGCGCCGCCTCGCGCGCGGCCTCCAGGTAGCGGGGCTCGCCGGTCGCCCTGTGAAGCTGCAGGAGGAAGTAGCCGACGCCGGCGCCGCCGTGCGCGAAGTTGGGCGCCGTGAAGTCGAACGGCATGTCGGCCATCATGCGCCAGCGCAGGCCCTCCGGATCGGGTTCGGCGACCTCGAGCAGCCGTTCCCCCACCGCGATCGCGTGCTCCAGCGCGGCGGGGTGCAGGCCCTCCGCGTGGGCATAGAGCAGAACGAGGCCCGCGCCCGCCGCACCGACCGACTGGTCGTAGATCTCGCGCTCGCCGGTGAGCCCCGTGATCTCCGAGAAGGGCATGGGCTCGATCCAGCCGATCCCGGCGCCGAGGCGCGTGGCCTGGCCGTGCAGGCGGTCCAGGCAGGCCGCCGCCGTCGCCCGGAAATCTTCCCGCCCGGACGCCCGCGCCAGTTCGTTGAGCGCGAAGGCGTAACCCGGCCAGCCCGTCGACGGGCTGACGGAAAGCCATTCCTTGCGCGCCAGGTAGGCCTGGACCTCCTCCCCGGCCGCGACCGCCTCCGCCAGGGCGCCCTCGTCGCGTCCGGCGGCGTGGAGTTCCAGCAGCACGAGGATGATGCCGCAGGCGCCGTGATAGAGGCTGTAGTCGGATCCGGAGTCGGCCCCATCGTGGCGGCGCCATTTCGACCGGCCCTCCACCCGCTGCGCACGGACGAACGCGATCGCTTCCTCCGCCGAGGACATGGGCTGGGACATGAGGGCGTTTCTCCGAGTTACTGAAAGGCCGCCGCGCGTTGCGCCGCGCGTGCCGGGGCATAGTCTGGCCGTCGACGGACCTGTCAACCGACGCCGCGCACGCCGCCTGGCGCGTCGCCTAAGTCTCCGGCGTCGAGGGCGGGCCGAGCCAGGGTTCGACGGTCTTGTGGATGTCGATGCGGGCCTTGAGGCGGGCGGCCAGGAGGGCGGTGCCGCTGATCTTGCGCTGGACGAAGAGGATGTCGGTCGGCGGGAGATGCCAGGCGGCGGAATCGGCGGCGATCTCGGCGCCCCGGCCGCGCAGGGCCTCGACGAAGCGGCGATCGCCGAAGTCGAACAGGCCGGGGCGGCTGAGCTCGCCCTGGATCACGTCGATGATCTGGTCGACGGCGCCGCCGTGACGCGCCACGACCGCCTGGCCCAGGAACCCGGCCGCCAGGGCCGCGTCCCGCACCGCGGCGCGGTCGCCCGAGAGCGTGGCGCGCAGCAGGTCGCGATAGCCCGCCGCCGTCTGCGGCGCGACATCGCGGGCGGCGCCGAAATCGAGCAGGACGAGGCGGCCCGAACCGGGCTGGACGCGATAGTTGCCGAAGTTGGGATCGGTCTGCATGACGCCGAACTCGAACAGCTCGCGCAGGACCACGCGGATCAGCGTCTGCATCGTCGCGTTGCGGACGTCCTGGGTCGCGGTCTCGAGCGACTCGATCGGCCGGCCTTCCAGGAAGGTCATGGCCAGCACGCCGGTCGTGGTCAGATCCGGATCCAGGGTGGGGACGATCACCTCGGGCATGTCGGCGAGCAGGGCGCCCAGCCGCGTCATCTGGCGGCCCTCACGCTCGTAGTCGGCTTCCTCGGCGAGCTGGCGCTTGGCCTCGTCCAGCAGCGGCGCGATCTCGAAGCCCTTCGGCAGGACGCCCGACACCTTGAGCAGGGTGGCGACGTTGTCGACGTCGGCGTCGATGCTCTCGCGGACGCCGGGATACTGGACCTTGATGGCGAGCTTGCGCCCGTCGCGGGCGACCGCGCGGTGCACCTGGCCGATGGAGGCGGCGGCGACGGGGCGAAGGTCGAAGTTCAGGAACCGCCCGCGCCAGTCCGGCCCCCATTCCCGGGCCAGGACCTGCTGCAGCTGGGCCGCCGGCATATGCTGGGCGTTGTCGCGCAGCCGCGCCAGGATCGCCGAGAGTTCGGCGGGGAGCAGGTCGCCCGCGTCCATCGAGATCATCTGGCCCAGCTTCATCGCCGCGCCGCGCAGGTGCGCCAGCCGGTCGGCGACCTTGCCGACGTTGGCCGGGGTCAGCAGCATGTCGCGCAACTGGGGCCGCTCGCCCGCCGCGATCCGACGGCCGCCCTCGGCGATCATGCCGCCGGCGACGGACCCGGCCAGCCGGCCGAACTGGCCCAGCCGCGACAGCCGTCCCCGGGGAACCTGGCGACCAGTCGCGACGGGGCGGCCGGGCGGATCGGTGGGATCGTCGCTCATCGCCTCACCACCCCAGACTGCCGGGGCCGCCCTTGAAGGGCCCCGCGACCTTCGAGGTGATCCAGCCGCCGTAGAAGCCGCCGGCCTGGGGCGTGACGGTCTCGCCGTCGACGCTGCAGCGGTCGAAGGGCGCGGCGTAGAAGGCGACATGGTCGCGCAGGATCGCGAACGGCGGCGTCGGGTCGGGATAGCTCCAGCCGACGCGGGGCAGCACCCGGTCGCCGATCACCACGTCCCAATAGACGGCGTGGCCCTTCCACTCGCAGAACGAGCTCCCCGCCGCGCGCCACAGACAGCCCGGGGCGATGTCGGACGGCGGAATGTAGTAGCTGGGCGGATGACTGGTCTCGAGGGTGCGCACCGCCGCGCGCGTGTCGGCCACCACCACGCCGGCATGCTCGATGAGAACATGAGCCTGGGTGAGTTCGGCCCGGGCCGGACGCGGATAGGCCCAGACGCTCTCCTGGCCCGGCGCCGGGGTGTCGGGGGTGGACCTCACGTGCCGGGCCTGAAGGCGGAGGACGGCCGGGCGGTCGGCGAGAGAATCATGCCGTGGATATAGGCTGTGGATCGGCGATGTCACTCGCCGGGACGCGTGTTCTGAGGTGGGAAGCGGGGGTCATGCGATGAAGGAGGCTACAGCATCGTTCCGCGTCGCCGCCGCGCAGACGCCGGAGTTTCGCGAGGACGTCGCCGGCGCCCTGGCCTATCTCGCCCAGGTGATGATGCAGGCGCAGCGCGAAGGCGCCACGCTGCTCTGCCTGCCGGAGGGCTATCTGCAGGGCTATCTTACCGAAGACGAGCCGGCGCGGCGCCATGCGCTGGATCTGGGTTCGGCGCGGTTCGGCGAGATCCTGGCCGCGCTGCCCGACCAAGCGCCGACGACCGTCGTCGGCCTCATCGAGGTGGAAGACGGCGTGCTGTACAACACGGCCGTAGTCATCCGGGGCCGGTCCGTCGAGGGGCGCTACCGCAAGCGTCACCTGCTGCCTGGCGAGCGTTGCTTTCAAGCGGGCGAAGAGACGCCGACGTTCGAGGCTGGCGGGCTGCGGTTCGGGATCAATATCTGCTTCGACACCAACTTTCCGGAGGCTGCCGTGGAAGTGGCGCGGCAGGGCGCGTCCCTGCTGCTGTGTCCGGCCAACAACATGCTGCGCCAGCCGGCCGCGACGGCGTGGAAGGACCGGCATAATGCGGTGCGCGGCGCGCGCTGCCGAGAGACCGGCGTTTGGATGATGTCGTCGGACGTGACCGGCGCGCGCGGCGACCGGATCGCCTGGGGGCCGACGGCGATCCTGAACCCGGCCGGCGAGGTCGCGGCCCAGCTGCCGCTTGATGCGCCCGGGCTGCTGGTGTTCGACCTACCGGGGCGAGACCCCGCGGGCTGAACGGCCGCCTCGTCAACGCAGTTTCCTAAAGCTCCCAAGTTGCGACGTCCTGTTTCCGAACACTCTCGTCAGCCAATAGAGGCTCAAGACCAGCACCGAGAGCTCGGGCGCCATGAACACCCAGGACTCCCGGATCTGTTCCGGAAAAACAACAGAACCTGGGCCGGTGAACAGGGTTGCCGTGAACAGGTAGAGCGCGAAGCACATACGCCAAAGATGTCTGGCCAATCGCTGTGCGCCGACCGCGCCACCCTTCAGAATGGTCGCGATGTCGCCGCAGGCGCTGAGAAATGCGAGACCGCTGAATACAAAATAGGCCGCGACGGGAATGTCGTCGTCAACTTCCTCGTAGCCCAGCGCCGCCATGGACCCCCAGTACAACGCGATCATGCCGATGGCGCCGGCCACGATCGGGGCGACGTAACTGAATTGATCAAGCGTGGCGGAAGGGGCCCGAACAGTCGCCCATGACGTCAGCACCAGATAACACGCCAAGGCGGTGAATGTTATTCCGAGCGTCGATATCAGATGAGACGCCAGAAATGCCGTCGCGAGAATGACGGCCGCCATGGCGCACAGCGCAAGTGCAAACACTATACCACTTTTGCTATGAGTGTTTCCGCCCTTTGCTGAAATCAGCGCGATGATACCCGAGATCACAATACCTGTGCCGATGATCCCGTGTATCGACATCAAAACCGCTTCAGTCTCTGTATACTTCACGTCTTCCACCGCAATCCGTTGAAACACGGGCAGGGTTGATCGGGAGAGCTCATCGTCCGAACCGGTAGGTGAGTGAGACGCCCGCGAAGCGCTGGCCAGCCGCGCCGCGGTCGCTCACGATGGGGCTACGCCGGGCATCGCCTTGCAACCGCGTGTAGGAGGCGATGACGGAGACGGCGACCCGCTCTGAGACCGTGCCCGTCGCCAGCAGCAAGACCCCCACGTCCCGGCACCCGCCGCCGGCCTTGAACCGGCGCAGGCCGCTCCGCGCGGCGCCCGCGCCATCGACGCTGAAGAACGTGTCGGCATAGCCGTCACTCTGGACGCTGGCGCTGACGAAGGCGGACACGCTGAGCTCCGGCGACAGCTGGACAAGCGGACCGGCCGAGGCCTCCACAAGCCAGCCGTCGCTGTCGGAAACGCGGCGCACCAGCGAGATGCGGCTGACCAGCATGGCGCCCCCAGGTTCGCCAAGCGGGAACGCCGCTTCCGCCAGCGCACCGACTTCTGCGGCGGCCTTGACACGTCCCAGCCGTTTGACGGCGCGATCCTTCACGTCGAACAGGTCGTTCCGTCCGGGATCCAGCCGCGCGATGGCGCCGATCGACGCTGGACCCAGACTCCATTTGGCCTCGACGCCGAGGTTGTTGCTGCGAACCGCCATGTCTCCACGCCGGTACTGAAATCCGGGCAAGGGCGCGGCCACGTAGTCGTCGGATCCGAGATAGTCCGGCGCGGCGCCCAGGCCGAGCGTGACGTCCAGGCCATCGGCGGGCGGTTGGGCATGGGCTGCCGTTGCAGCGAAGAGCCAGAGGCTCGTCGCGGCGGCGGCGCGGTGGGTCCAGGGCATTTGATCTTCCTCGGGAGGCGTTGCGGTCTGGACCGAGGGCTAGCCAGTTCTATCGCATTTCGATATTCTTATTTATCTATAATCTCGATATTGGAGATATTATGCTGTCCGCCAGCGAGATGACCCAGGCGTGGGAACGGCATTCGGCCGCCCTTTTCAGCTTCACCGCCTTCGCTGCGCGGCGCATGAAGCTCGGCTTGGCCGAGGTTGCGGCGATGGAGCAACTGGTGGTCCATGGCCCCATGACGCCCGGCGCCCTGGGTCGCGCCCTGTCGATGCCGTCCGCCTCGATCACGGCCTTGGTCGACCGCCTGGAGTACAAGCGGATGGTCGTCCGCAATCGCAACCCCGCCGACCGGCGCGGCTATCTGCTTGAGATCACTGACAACGCCCGGGAACGCGCCAGCCTCGACCTGGTCCCCGTGTTGGAGGCCATGACAGCCTTTGCCGAGACCATGACGCCCGAAGCCCGCCAAGCCGCCTGCGACTATCTCGCCGGGGTGGTCGACGTGATGAAGACCCAGCAGGCCCGCGCCTGACGGAAAACCGGGTTGTCCGCGACGCCTGACCGCCAGCCTCCTCTCCCCTGCGTCGCGAGAGGGGAGACGCTTTAGAGCCGCTCCAGCAGCTCCAGCTCGCGCGCGGCGCCGACGATCGCCGGGTAGGGGTGGACGACCAGGTAGGTCGGGATGGCGCTGAGGTAGTCCGACAGCCGTCCTTTGTCCTCGAACCGGGCCCGGAAGCCGCCCTTGGCCAGGCGATCGCCCAGGCGCGGGGCGATGCCGCCCGAGACGAAGACGCCGCCACGGGCGCCGAAGGTGAGCGCCAGGTCGCCCGCCGCGGCGCCGAGGATCAGGCAGAACCGGTCCAGCACTTCGGAGGCCAGCGGATCGCCTGCGAGACCCTGGACGGAGACCGCCGCCTCGTCGGCCAGGGTGGGCGCGACGCCCTTCAGCTCGCAGAGGATCGTGTAGAGGTCATACAGGCCCTGGCCCGACAGGATGCGCTCGATGGAGACGCGGCCATACTTGGCGGCCAGCCGCTTCCAGACCTCGACCTCGACGTCGTCGGATGGGGCGAACGAGGCATGGCCGCCTTCGGTGGGGATCGGCACGTCGCCCCGGTCGCTGCGCGCCAGGCCGGCGACGCCGAAGCCGGTGCCCGCGCCCAGCGCCACCATCGGGCACTCGTGCGAGCCGCGCGGCAGCGTGGGGCCCAGCACCTTCAGGTCCTGGCCCTCCAGCAGCGGGCAGGCCAGCGCCTGGGCGGCGAAGTCGTTGATCAGCTCGATCGCTTCGAACTCGAAGTGGGCCAGCAGCTCGCCCTCGGAAACCACCCAGTCGAGGTTGGTGAACTCGATCTCGCCGTCCACCACCGGCCCGGCCACGGCCAGCACCGCGCGGGGCGGCCGCTTCCTGGCGGTCGTCTCGATGTACTCGGCGATGATGTCGGTGAGGCTCGCGTAGTCCCTGCACGGGAAGGTGCGCGGATGGCGGATGTGGCCCTGGGCGTCGGTGAGCGCCAGGCGCGCGTTGGTGCCGCCGACATCGCCGACCAGCCCCGTCCATTGCGATCGCATCAGGCGGCCTCGAACAGCGAACACGCGCCGGCGTCGGCCGGGCCCGCGGCGCGGCGCATCCAGCCGAACAGCTCGCGGCCATAGCCGTGATCCTGGCCCAGGTTGGGGCGGCGCGCCCGCTCGCGGCCCATCAGCTCGCGGGGCTCGACGCGGATCTCCAGCGTCCCGGCCTCGGCGTCGAGACGGATCACGTCGCCGGTGCGGACATAGGCCAGGGGGCCGCCGACCGCCGCCTCGGGTGTGACGTGGATCGCCGCCGGCACCTTGCCGCTGGCGCCGCTCATCCTGCCGTCCGTGACCAGCGCCACCTTGAAGCCCTTGTCCTGCAGAACGCCCAGCGGCGGCGTGAGCGAATGCAGCTCAGGCATGCCGTTGGCCTGCGGGCCCTGGAAGCGGACGACGGCGACGAAGTCGCGCTCGAGCTCACCGCGCTTGTGGGCGGCCAGGAGCTCGTCCTGGTCCTCGAACACGATGCAGGGCGCCTCGACGATGCGGTTGGCGGGTTTGACCGCCGAGGTCTTGATGACGCCCCGGCCCAGGCCGCCGGTCACCAGCCGCATTCCGCCCTCGGACTCGAAGGCGTCGTCGGCCGGACGCAGGATGTCGCGGTTGAGGCTGACGGCCGTGCCCTCGCGCCAGACCAGCTTGCCGCCGTCGAGGAACGGCTCCTGCTGGTAGCGGCGCAGGCCCTTGCCGGCGACCGTGTGGACGTCGTCGTGGACCAGGCCGTGGTCCAGCAGCGTTCGGGTGACGAAGCTCATCCCGCCGGCGGCGTGGAAGGCGTTCACGTCCTCGGACCCGTTCGGATAGACGCGCGCGATCAGCGGGGTCACGTGGCTGAGGTCGTTCATGTCCTCCCAGGTGATGAGCAGGCCCGCGGCCCGCGCCATCGCCAGGATGTGCAGCGTGTGGTTCGTCGAGCCGCCGGTGGCCAGCAGGCCCGCGATGGCGTTGACCATGCTCTTGGCGTCGATGACCGCCGAGAAGGGCGTGTAGTCGTTGCCGCCGTCGCGAATCTCGACCGCGCGCTTGGGGGCCGCGGCGGTCAGGGCGTCGCGCAGCGGGGTGTTGGGGCTGACGAAGGCGGCGCCCGGCAGGTGCAGGCCGGTCATCTCCATCATCATCTGGTTGGAGTTGGCGGTGCCGTAGAACGTGCAGGTGCCCGGCCCGTGGTAGCTCTTCATCTCGCTGTCGAGCAGCTCCTCGCGGGTGGCCTTGCCCTCGGCGTAGAGGCCGCGCACGCGGGCCTTCTCGGCGTTGGAGATGCCGCTGCTCATCGGGCCGCCCGGCACGAAGATGGTCGGCAGGTGGCCGAAGGCGGCGGCGCCGATGAACAGGCCCGGCACGATCTTGTCGCAGATGCCCAGCATCAGGGCCGCGTCGAAGGCGTCGTGGGTCAGCGCCACCGCCGTCGACATGGCGATCACGTCGCGGCTGAACAGGCTGAGCTCCATGCCGGGGCGGCCCTGGGTGACGCCATCGCACATGGCGGGCACCCCGCCGGCGAACTGGGCGGTGGCCTTCACCTCGTGGGCGGCGGCGCGGATCACATCGGGGAAGCGCTCGTACGGCTGATGGGCCGACAGCATGTCGTTGTACGACGAGACGATGGCGATGTTGGGCGCGGTGGGGTCGCGCATGCGCTGCTTGTCGCTATCGGGCGAGGCGGCGAAGGCGTGGGCCCAGTTGGCGCAGCTGAGCTTGCCGCGGCCGGGCCCCGCCTGGCGGGCGGCTTCCATGCGCTCGAGATAGTCGGCGCGCGTCTCGCGGCTGCGCTCGACGATCCGCTCGGTGACCTCGGCGGTGACAGGATGCATGAGCTTCAACCTCCGTCGGGGGTCCAGAAGATGCGAAGTCTGACGTTTGGGGCAGTCTTGGCTTGTGCGATCAGCCGGCCCACCGGCAGGTCTTCGCCCGCCAGCGCCCGCTGAACGACCCCGCGCTTA
This sequence comes from Phenylobacterium sp., assembly GCF_004299445.1. Classification (GTDB taxonomy): domain Bacteria; phylum Pseudomonadota; class Alphaproteobacteria; order Caulobacterales; family Caulobacteraceae; genus Phenylobacterium. The sequence goes on from NZ_SCTC01000022.1 coordinate 25,542, forward strand.
GTCTCCCCCGCGACCAAAAGGAAGATGGCCCGCGCATCGAGCAATGCGCTGAGGGTGAGCGTGATCCGCGGCACAGGCGGCTTGCCCAGGCCGGCGGGCACGGGTCGGGTGGCGTCGGCCGTGGTCATGGCGTCCTCGAGACCGGGGTCTCCGGGGATCAGGGAGGCGATGTGGCCGTCCTCGCCCATGCCCAGCATGACCACGTCGAACGGGCGGAGCGCCGCCAGCGCGGCGGGGTCGGGCGTGGGCCACAGGGGCAGCAGGTGGGCCTTCGCGCCGGGCCCCGCCAGCAGCCGCTCGCGGACCAGCTTCTGGTTGGAGGCCGGATCGTCGGGGGACACGCAGCGCTCGTCCGACAGCGTGACGTTGACCCGGCTCCAGTCGGGCCCGCCCCGGGCCAGCCGGTCGTAGACCGCCCCCGGCGATCGGCCCCCGGTTCCCACCAGGGAGGCGCGGCTGCGCAGGCCGATCGCCTCGGCCAGAAGGCCGGAGATCGCGCCGGCCGCGGCGTCCGCCAGGGCGTCGGGGGTGGGATAGGTCTCGATCATGCGCGCCTCATAACGCGCAGCCGCGCCGCATGGCGCCAGATTCCGCGCGCTCTATGGAACTTCCCCAGGGCCCCCGCGTCTCACTTCCCGGATGCCAGGCGCCGCGTTCGGGACGGGGCGCCCTGCCAGGGAGTTTTGTGAATGCGTATCGCCCAGGTCGCCCCTCTGTATGAGGCCGTGCCGCCCAAACTGTACGGCGGCACCGAGCGGGTGGTGGCGCACCTGACCGACGCGCTGGTGGCCCTGGGCCATGACGTCACCCTCTTCTCCAGCGCCGAGGCGCAGACCACCGCCACCCTGGCCCCGGTGCGCGACCAGGCCATCCGCCTGGACCCCGCGCCGCTGAAGTCGGACCTGGCGGCCCATCTGCATCAGCTGGCCCTGGTGCGGGCGCGGGCCGGCGAGTTCGACGTGATCCACTTTCACACCGACATGATCCAGTTCCCGATGTTCGAGGACATGGCCCGGCGCACGCTGACCACCCTGCACGGCCGGCTGGACCTGAAGGACCTGCCCAACGTCTACGCCCGCTGGCCGCAGTTCCCGCTGGTCTCGATCAGCGACAACCAGCGCCTGCCCCTGCCCGGCGCGAACTGGGCCGCCACGGTGCACCACGGGATGAGCGCAGAGCTGTATCGCTTCAACCCGAGCAGCGAAGGCTACCTGGCGTTCCTGGGGCGCATCTCGCCTGAGAAGCGGCCCGACCGCGCCATCGCCATCGCCACGGCCGCGGGCCGCAGGCTGCGCATGGCGGCCAAGGTCGACAACGCTGACCGCGCCTATTTCGAGGACGAGATCGAACCCCTGATGGCCAATCCGCTGGTCGAGTTCGTGGGCGAGATCGGCGACGGGCAGAAGTCGGCCTTCCTGGGCGGCGCGGACGCGCTCCTGTTTCCCATCGACTGGCCCGAGCCGTTCGGCCTGGTGATGATCGAGGCCATGGCCTGCGGCACGCCGGTGATCGCCTGGGACAACGGGTCGGTGCCCGAGGTGATCGAGGACGGCGTGACGGGGTTCATCGTCCGCTCGGAGGCCGAGGCGGCGCGGGCCGTCGAACGCCTGCCGACGCTGAACCGCCGCGCCATCCGCGACCGCTTCGAGGAGCGCTTCTCGGCGATCGCGATGGCCTATCGCTACGTCGAGATCTACGAGCGCCTCCGCCTGGCCAACGACGAACCGATGACCGAGGCCGCCTGACCGGCGGTTGACCCAATGAACGACCTGGCGCCCGCCCACGGAGCCCCTGTCGAATGGGGCGAGATCGAGGAACCCCGCGTTCCTCAGCGGCTCTATGCGCTGAAGGACCGCGACACCTTCATCGTCGCCGACAGCCATGGCGACATCGCGGGCGCGGCCGACGGGCTGTTCCACGACGACACGCGGATCCTCTCGCGCTGGGAGCTGACCCTGGGCGGACGTTCACCCACGCTGCTGTCGGGCGCGGTGAGCCAGGACAACGTCTATTTCACGAGCCACGGCCTGAACCGGGCGATCCCGGCGCCCGCCGGACCCGCCGGACCGCCGGGCGTGGCCCACATCGAGCGCAAGCGGTTCCTCTGGAACGAGCGGCTGTACGAGCGGATCCGGCTGACCAACTACGCCCCCGAGACCATCGAGCTGCCGCTGGTCTTCGTGTTCGAGGCGGATTTCCGGGACATGTTCGAGGTACGCGGCGCGCGACGCCGGGGGCGCGGAGAGCTGTTCGCGCCCGAGGTGCTGACCCAGTCGGTCTGCTTCCGCTACCAGGGCCTGGACGGTGTGGGCCGGACCAGCGTGGTGGCGTTCTCCGAGCGACCGGACGTCATCGCCGCGGGCGAGGCGGCGTTCCGCATGACCATCGGCTCGGAGCAGTGTCGCGAACTCTATGTGGAGGTGGGCGACTCGGGCGCGGAGCCGCCGTCGCGGGCGCGATTCCGCGCCGCCGCAGCCCGGGCCCGGTTCGCCATGCGCGAGCGCCGTCGGCAAGGGGCGCGGGTCACCACCAACGGCCGGCTGTTCAACGGGTGGCTCGACAAGTCGCGCGCGGACCTGGCGCTGCTGACCACGCCGATGCCGACGGGCCCCTACCCCTACGCCGGCATTCCCTGGTTCTCGACCTGCTTCGGCCGCGACGGGATCATCACCGCCTGGCAGATCCTGTGGCTGGAGCCGGCGCTGGCCAAGGGCGTGCTGTCGTACCTGGCGTCGTGGCAGGCTGAAGAGACGTCGGCGTTCCGCGACTCCGAGCCCGGCAAGATCATGCACGAGACCCGGCGCGGCGAGATGGCCGCCCTGGGGGAGGTGCCCTTCGGCCGCTACTACGGCGGGGTCGACACGACGCCGCTGTTCGTGGCGCTGGCCGGCGCCTACGCCCAGCGCACGAGCGACTACGCCCAGATCGAGCAGTGGTGGCCGGCGCTGGAGCGGGCGGCCGGCTGGCTGGTGATGATGGCCGAGCGTCACCCGCTTGGACTGATCGCCTACGCGCGGGCGATGGACGGCGGGCTGGTGAACCAGGGCTGGAAGGATTCGGGCGATTCGATCTTCCACGCCGATGGGCGCTTCCCCGAGGGGCCGGTGGCCCTGGTCGAGGTGCAGGGCTACGCCTACGCGGCGTATCGGACGATGGCCGACCTTACCGCACGGCGCGGCGACAACGCGGCCGCCGAGGCCTGGAGCGCGCGGGCGCAGCACCTGCGGCAGGTGGTCGAAGAGCGCTTCTGGATGGACGAGGCCGGCTTCTACGGCATCGCGCTGGACGGCCAGAACGAGCTCTGCCGGGTGATGGCCTCGAATCCCGGCCACCTGCTGCTGACGGGCCTGCCCCGCGCCGACCGGGCGCAGCTGATGGCCGAGCGGATGTTCAGCGCCGACTTCTTCTCGGGCTGGGGCCTGCGGACGCTGGCGGTGCACGAGCCGCGCTACAACCCGATGAGCTATCACAACGGCTCGGTCTGGCCGCACGACACGGCGGTGGCCGCGCTGGGGCTGTCCTACTATGGCGAGCGGGCCGGCGTGGTGAAGCTGACGGCGGCCCTGTTCGAGGCGGCCTCACAGCTGGACATGCGCCTGCCCGAACTGTTCTGCGGCTTCCCCCGCGCGGCGGGCGAGCCGCCGGTGGCCTATCCGGTGGCCTGCCTGCCGCAGGCGTGGGCGGCCGGGTCGGTGTTCATGCTGCTGCAGGCCTGCCTGGGTCTGTCGATCGACGCCGAGTGCTCGCAGGTCGAGGTGCGCGACCCCGTCCTGCCCACCGGCATCGACCAGCTCAGCATCCGCGACCTGCGCATCGGCGACGGCGCCATCGACCTGACGTTCGAACGCCAGGGCGGCCGCGTGGCCGTCCACTCCAACAGCCGCGGCCCCAGCCTGCGCGTGCGGTACGGCGGGTAGGCGCGAACGCCGGCCGCCGGCCGCCGGAGCCAACGTCCGCCGGGCGCGTTTCTTGGTCGGGCAGCCGACCTTGGCGGGGCGCGGCGGCTGGATCGTGATCTTTGCGGAGGAACGCCCTGACCCAGTCCCTGGACCTGTTCCCGATCGGCAACTGCGCCGCCAGCGCCCTGATCGACCGCGCCGGCCGCTATGTGTGGGCCTGTGTGCCGCGGGTGGACGGCGACCCGTTCTTTTCGGGCCTGCTGAGCGGCAAGGCCGCCGACGCCGAGGACGCCACGGGGATCTGGGCGATCGAGGTGGAGGGCGCGACCCAGACCACCCAAGCCTATCTGCGCAACACGCCGATCCTGCGGACCGAGATCGTCAACGCCGACGGCGCGGCCGTGGAGGTCATCGACTTCTCCCCGCGCTATCGCCACCTGGGGCGGCAGTACCGGCCGCTGGCCTTCGTGCGGATCGTGCGGCCGCTGAGGGGCGCGCCGCGGATCCGGATCCGGCTGCGGCCGACGATGAACTACGGCGAGCGGCCCTGTCCCACGACGGCCGGGTCGAACCACATCCGCTACACCAGCGACGAGACCACGCTGCGGCTGACCACCGACGCGCCGGTGAGCCACATCCTGGAGGAGCGCGCGTTCCGGCTGGAAGAGCCCATCGGCCTGTTCCTGGGGCCCGACGAGGGGCTGGACGCCGACGTCTCGACGACGGCGGCGCGCATGCTGCGCGAGACCACCGACTACTGGCGCGGATGGGTGCGCACGCTGTCGGTGCCGCTGGAGTGGCAGGAGGCGGTGATCCGTGCGGCGATCACGCTGAAGCTGTGCGCCTACGAGGAGACCGGCGCCATCGTGGCGGCGCTGACCACCTCTTTGCCCGAGCATGAGGCCGCCGCCGGGGCCGGCCGCAACTGGGACTACCGCTACTGCTGGCTGCGCGACGCCTACTATGTGGTCCAGGCGCTGAACCGGCTGGGCGCGGCCGACATGCTGGAGAACTACCTGGTCTACCTGCGCAACCTGGTGGACCTGGCCAACCGCGGCGACATGCGGCCCCGCGCGCCGGCTTCGCCGCAGCCTGAGCTTCCGGGGCTGACGCCGGGAACACCCGCCAACGGCCGGGCCGGACACGTCCAGCCGGTCTATGGCGTGGGCCTGGAGCCCGTGCTGACCGAGTGGATCGCCCCGCACCTGCCGGGCTATCGGGGGATCGGGCCGGTGCGGGTGGGCAACCAGGCGCACGAGCACATGCAGCACGACGTCTACGGCCAGATCGTGCTGTCGACGGTGCAGGCGTTCTTCGACGAGCGGTTGCTTCGGCCGGCCAACGCCGACGATTTCCGGGCCCTGGAGCCGATCGGCGAGCGGGCCTTCGAGCTGCACGACAAGCCGGACGCCAGCCTCTGGGAGTTCCGGGGCCGCGAGGCAGTGCACACCTATTCGTCGGTGATGTGCTGGGCGGCCTGCGACCGGCTGGGCAATGCGGCGGGCCGCCTGGGGCTGGCCGACCGGGCCGCGTACTGGAACGCCCGCGCGGCACAAGTGCGCCAGACCATCGAGACGCGCGCCTGGAACGCGGCGGAGGGCCGCTTCGCCGCGACGTTCGAGGGCGACGAGCTGGACGCCTCGCTGCTGCAGCTGGTGGATGTGCGCTTCCTGCCGGCCGACGATCCGCGGATGGCGGCGACCATGGCGGCGGTGGAAAAGGGCCTGCGGCGCGGCCCCTACATGCTGCGCTATGCCATCCCGGACGACTTCGGCCTGCCGAAGACGGCGTTCAACTTCTGCACCTTCTGGCTGATCGAGGCGCTGCACCTGTCGGGCCGCACCGCCGAGGCGCGGCAGCTGTTCGAGGAGATGCTGGGCCGGCGCACCCGCGCGGGCCTGTTGTCGGAGGACATCTCGCTCGACGGCCAGGAACTGTGGGGCAACTACCCCCAGACCTACTCCCTGGTGGGCCTGATCAACTGCGCCAACCTGCTGTCGAAGAGCTGGCAGAGCATTCGGTGATGTCTGCCTTTCCCACGCAGTGGGAGAGGGCAGATCAGGCGATGATGTCGGGGTTCAGGTAGTGCTCGATCCGGGCCAGTTCGTCCTTCAGCGCCAGCTTCTTGCGCTTGAGGCGGCCGATGACGACGAGGTCGGGAACCGGGCTGGCGGCCAGGGCCTGGATGGCGGCGTCCAGGTCGGCGTGATCCTGGCTCAGGTCCTTCCAGCGAGCCTCGAGGGCCTCTTCGGTGAAGGTCGAGTAGTCGATCATATACGCCATATCCTAGCTCAGGGCGGCGGCGAGTTCGGCCAGCGCGTCGGCAGGCGCGGGCTTGTCCCACGCCAGCGAGGCGGCTTCCAGAGCTTCCAGCGCATGCGCCCCGCCCTGGCCATGCGACAGATCGGCCAGGGTCTCCAGCAGCAGGCGCTCGGCCGCCAGTTCGAGGGCCTTGACCTCCTCGCGAAGGCTCAGCCGGGCTTCGTCGTCGAACGGCGGCAGGGGCGGCTTCAGGGCGCGGCGCACCTCGCGAAGCGGCTTCAGCGCGGTGGCGTCCCAGGCGCGGGCGGCCTCGGCGGCGCGGGCCAGCAGCGCCGGGTCCTTTGTCTCGGCGTAGACGGCCCACAGCAGCAGCGACGTGTTCTGGCCGTACTCATCCTGCAGCCTGAGGCAGGCTTCGGGCACGCCCGGCTGTGCATAGGCTCCGAGCGCCCACTCCCAGATCGACATCTCAGGCTCCACCCTTCACGGGGCCCACGTCGAGGCCCCAGCGTTTCACCGGCTTCCAGGCCAGGCCGAAGAGATCGAGCGCGCGGCCCACCGACTGGTCCACCATTTCCTCCAGGGACTGGGGCTTGGCGTAGAAGGCCGGCAGCGGCGGGGCGATGATGGCGCCCATCTCGGTCAGTTTCACCATGGTGCGCAGGTGGCCGAGATGCAGCGGCGTCTCGCGCACCATCAGCACCAGCGGGCGACGTTCCTTCAGGGTGACGTCGGCGGCCCTGGTCAGCAACGAAGCCGTCACGCCGGTGGCGATCTCGCTCATCGTGCGCACCGAGCACGGCGCGACGATCATTCCCAGGGTCTGGAACGAGCCCGAGGCTATGGACGCGCCCACGTCGCCCGCCTTATGGGCCACGTCGGCCCGGGCCTGGACATCGGCGACCGTGAGTTCGGTCTCCTGGTCGAGGGTGAGCGCCGAGGAGCGGCTCATCACGAGGTGGCTCTCGACCCCCAGCTCGCGACACGCGTCCAGAGCGCGCAGCCCATAGGCGATCCCGGACGCGCCCGAGATGGCCACGATCAGGCGCGGCTTTTCCGAGTTGGCCATACGAAAACTACCGACCCCCGACGCGATCCGGTTCCAGCGGGACCGATTGCAAACATATGTGATCTGACAGCGGCGGGAAGCGGGTGTTCACTCGGCGACTGTCCAACTGAGAGGAGGCACTACGCATGGCGCTAGATGCCCGGATCCGGGAACTCGGATCCCGTCACCAGTCCCTGGAACAGGCCATTCAGGACGAGATGAGAAGGCCCTACGCCGACGACATCAAGCTCAAGGAGCTCAAGCGACAGAAGCTGAGGCTGAAGGAAGAGATCGAGACCCTTCGCGGCCACATGCACTGACGGATTTCCCTCCCCTCTGGGGAGGGTGGCGAGCAATTCACCCTCCTTGGGGGGTGGCTCGCATAGGGAGGGGGGCGCCGGGTCGCGGCGCGACCCGGTGGGCGAGACGGGTGGGGATGTGTGGATCATCCCCACTGTCCGCGCCTATCCGTGACTTCCCCACCAGCTCGCCCTTTGGCGAGCTGCCCGTCCCCAGAGGGGAGGGAAGATTCGCCTAGTCCTCGTCGCCGTCGTCGTCGCCGTGGTCGGCGAAGACCGACGCCGCGGTGTGCGTGCGGTGATCCTCGTGATCGTCCTCGGGCTCTTCGACGGGCGCGCCGGTTTCGGCGGCGGGGCGCAGGGTGGCGCCCTCCGGCTCGACGATCCCCTTGCGGGCGTCGTCCTTGGCCTTCTTGTCGGCAGCCTTGCGAACCACGGCGTCCAGCTCAAGCTGGGTGGCGAGGCCCAGGGTCACGGGATCGACCGGCTTGATCTGGGCCGAGTTCCAGTGCTGGCGGTTGCGCACCTGGTCGATGGTGGCCTTGGTGGTGCCCAACAGGCGCGCGACCTGGCTGTCCGGAACTTCCGGGTGATTGCGGATGAACCAGGCGATGGCGTCGGGACGGTCCTGGCGGCGCGACACGGGGGTGTAGCGGGGCGACTTCTTGACCGGCTTCAGCAGCTCGGCGTGCCGGCTCTTCTGGGCCTTCATCCGGTAGCTGGGGTTCTTCTCGGCCGCGTCCAGCTCATCGCGCGAGAGCTGGCCGTTGGCGATCGGGTCGGCGCCGCGGATGTCGCGCGCCACTTCGCCGTCGGCGATCCCCTTCACCTCGAGCGGGTGCAGAACACAGAAATCGGCGATCTGCTCGAAGGTGAGCGAGGTGTTGTCCACCAGCCAGACGGCGGTCGCCTTGGGCATCAGGATCTGGGTCATTTTTCGTGTCTCGAAAACGAAGGCGCCCGGCCTTTCGGCCGGGCGGTGGGTTTCTTTCTATAGGCCGGATAGCGCCGACTGAAAACGGGATTTCTCGCCGCTAGCCGATGATCACCCAGCCGTCGCCCAGCGCGCTCATCTGCACGCCCACCAGGATCACCTGGTCGCTGGCCCCGCCCAGGGTCAGCACGGTGTCGGCGCCCACCTGGGCCACGGTGTAGGTCGTGCCCACGTCCAGCAGCACGCGGTCGCCCTCCGCGAAATTGAAGTCGGTGATGCGGTCGATGTCGGCGCCGGTGAAGCTGTGGAACAGGTCGGCCCCTGCGCCGCCGGCCACGGTGTCGTTCCCACGGTCGCCCGAAACATAGTCGTTTCCGGCGTCGCCCATCAGGCTGTCGGCGCCCTGGCCGCCGCGCAGGGTGTCGGCCCCGTCGCCGCCGATCAGGACGTCGTCGCCCAGGTTGCCGTACACGAGGTCGGTCCCCTCGTTGCCGTAGAGGACGTCGTTGTCCTTGCCGCCCACGACCCAGTCGTCGCCGCCGCCGCCGAAGGCGGTGTCGTTGCCCATGTTGCCGTTGATGTCGTCGAACGACGAGCCGCCCAGGATGGAGTCGTTGCCCTCGTCGCCGCGCAGATAGCCCGCACCCGGCCCGCCATCGACCGTGTCGTTGCCGGCGCCCGCGAAGATGCGGTCGCCCCCGGCGTTGCCCTGGATCGAATTGTCCAGCGCGTTGCCGTTGATGGTGTCCGAGCCGAAGCCGCCGATAGCGTTCTCGATCTTCGCGCCCTGGGCCACGGCCACATTGCCCACCAGCGCGCCGACATTCGAGAAGAAGCCCTCGCGCAGATCGATGGTCTGGTTCTGGGAGTAGCCCGAGAAGTCGAACGTGTCGTTGCCGCCGGCGTCCCAGACCGCAAACACCGCGCGCGACGAGCTGTTCGCGATCGTGAACCACGCGCGCTCGGCGTTGGAGTTGAACCCGTAGACCGTGTCGCCCGTGCGGGTCGACATGTTGGCGCCGTACTCGATCTGGATCGCCCGGATGTCGTCCAGCTGCGGCGCGGCCGGGAACGTCGTCCCGTAGTTCGCGCCCGTGTTGGTCGCCGAGAAGTAGCTCATCACCGTGTACTGGCGGCTGTCCTCGAAATACTCGGCGTCGTCCGCATAGGTGATCACCGTGTCCTCGTCGGCGTTGTAGTCGCCGGGATGGGCGAGGCCGATCGCGTGACCGATCTCGTGCAGCAGCACCTGCAGGCCCTGGTTGCCGACGACCGGGAACGCGTTGGAGCCGACGGTCAGGTTGACCCACACGTCGCCGCTGGTTTCAGACCGTCCGGGGTAGAAGGCGAAGGCCGAGGAGCCCTTGGCGCCAGCCGTATAGTTGGCGAGCAGGATCTGGGCGGCGTTGGAGTAGGCCTCCTCGCCGGTGTCTCCGACGCCCACACGCTGAAACCGAATATTCGCCGCGTCCGACCAGCCCTGCATCGCAAGCTCGGTGGCCGTGATCTGCGCGGAATTGAACCGCTGGAAGCCGGTTGTGTCAGACGGCATCTGCGTCGGCTCGGACGCGCGGAACGCGTAGGTCACGGTGTAGGCTTGGCCCGCCACGCCGCCCCAGCCGGGGTAGGGCTGCATGGTCACCGGGTCGAATCCGGTCATCTGCAGGCCCGCGCGGTCGATCGAGAAGCTGGGCTTGCCGTTCACTGTCGTCCCGGCGCGCTCATCCGCGTTCAGATAGGACCCGAAGATTGGCGCGCCCGTCTCGACGACGTCGGCCAGGCCGGCGCACAGCGGGCAGGCGCAACCCGCGCCATCGGCGGCGAAGGCGCGGACGGCGAGGTCGGTGTCGGTCAGGGAGGCGGGACTGGACTCGCTGGGCATTTCCACACTCTAGGTCGACCCATCCCCTTCAATTTCTTAAGGGAACGGGAAAATCCGCACAATGCGGACGCCGTGCGGCCGTGCGGCGCACGCGACGAAGATACGTCCGGGCGGGGGTCACGGATTTGCCGACACTGACGCACTTTCCGCTGGACGGCTAGATGAGCCGCCCTCATCGGCTTTTACCGGTCGGCGTCGCTGAGGCTGGGCGGGGCCTTGCGAGAGGAACCGGGGCCGTGGCCCTCCCGGCCTCCGCTGCGCCGGGGCAGGCGACTAGGCCAGCGGCATCCGCCCCACGATCTTCAGGCCATAGCCGGCCGAGGCCGGCAGCACGGTCTGCGAGCTGCTGAGCAGCATCATGTCGCGCACGCCCAGGTCGAGCAGGATCTGGGCGCCGATGCCGTAGTCGCGAAGGACGTTTTCGGTGTGGTCCACCTGCGCCTGGCCGTAGCGCTCGCTGAGCCAGTGCGGGTTCGAGTCACGGATGAACACCGCGACGCCGGCGCCGTCGTAGGCGGCCAGCGCCTTCAGGGCGCGGGGCACATACTCGCGCCGCGTCTCGACCGCGCCCAGCATGTCGGCGGCCATGTCGACGCGGTGCATGCGCACCAGGGTGGCCTTGTCGGGATCGATCTTGCCCTTGGTGAGCACCACATGCTCGGTCTGGTCGATGGAGTTGCGGTAGATCACCATCCGGAACTTGCCGCCGTAGGCGCTCTCGAACGGCGTCTCCAGCACCCGCTCCACCTGCCGCTCGGTGCGGCGGCGATAGGCGATCAGGTCGGCGATCGTGCCGATCTTCAGGCCATGCAGCTGGGCGAAGGCGACCAGATCGGGCAGGCGCGCCATCGACCCGTCGTCCTTCATGATCTCGCAGATCACGCCGGCGGGGTTCAGGCCGGCCATGCGGCTGATGTCGACGGCCGCCTCGGTGTGGCCGGCGCGGACCAGCACGCCGCCGTCGCGGGCCACCAGCGGGAACACGTGGCCGGGCGACACGATGTCGTCCACGCCCTTGGTCGGGTCGACCGCCACCGCGATCGTGTGGGCCCGGTCGTGGGCCGAAATGCCCGTCGTCACGCCTTCGCGGGCCTCGATCGAGACGGTGAAGGCCGTGCCGTGGCCCGAGGCGTTTTCGTGGGCCATCGGCGGCAGGCGCAGCTGGCGGGCGCGCTCGCCGGTGATCGACAGGCAGATCAGGCCGCGCGCGTGCTTGGCCATGAAGTTGATCTGTTCCGGTGTGGCGAACTGGGCCGGGATGATGACATCGCCCTCGTTCTCGCGGTCCTCGGCGTCGACCAGGATGTAGGGCCGCCCGTTGCGGGCGTCCTCAATGATGTCCTCGATGGGGCTGATCGCGCCCTGCACGGGGTCTTCGTCGGAGCCCGAGGGCGGCACGAGGAAAGGGCGCTTCATCGCGATAGGGCCTTCATCTGGGCGAACTCCACCACCTGTTCGGCGACGGTGGCGAGCTGCCAGGCATCCTTCTGGTCTCGGCAGTCGCCGGCCTCGTCGAAGAGGCTGACTCCCGCATTGAGGGCCGCTCCGAACGGGGTCGGCCAGCCCCTGAGGGCATGTATGATCGCACGGAGCGCCATCAAGGTCGTGCCCGCGGCCTGCCAGCCGTCGGCCGTGATGATCGTGCCCACCGCCTTGTGGCTGAGGTAGGGCTCGGCGTCGGTGCGGGTGAGCTCCAGCGTGTCGAGGGCGTTCTTGATCACCCCCGAGATCGAGCCGTGATAGCCCGGGCTGGCCACGATCACCCCGTCGGCGCGGCGGATGGCGTCGGCCAGCTCCTGCTGGGCCGCGTTCGTTTCACCCGGACGCGGATCGAAGATCGGCAGGCCCGACAGGAACGCGCCGCCCAGAAGGTGAGTCTCGGCCCCCTTCGCCTCGGCGGCCTTGAGCGCGCAGATCAGCGCTTTCTCGGTGGTCGAGCCCGCGCGGACGGTTCCGCCCAGACCGACGATAAGGGGACGCTTGGTCATAGGCACTGCTGTAGGCCGCGCGTCGCCGGAACGCCAGTTCCCGCAGCGGGAGATCAGGCCGTCTCGGACGACCTCGCCGGCGCCGGGGCGATCACCCGCGGCGCCGCATCCAGGTCGCGGACGGCCCCGCGCGCGGCGCTGGTGGCGAAGGCGGCGTAGGCCTTGAGCGCGGTCGAGACCTTGCGGACGCGGTCCACCGCCGGCTGCCAGGCCTTGGGGCCGCGGGCGACCATGGCGGCGTGACGCTCGGCCAGGACAGCCGGGGCCACCTTCAGCGTGATGCCGCGGTTGGGGATGTCGATCTCGATCACGTCGCCGTCCTCGACCAGCGCGATCAGCCCGCCCTCGGCCGCCTCTGGCGACACGTGGCCGATGGACAGGCCCGAGGTGCCGCCCGAGAAGCGGCCGTCTGTGATCAGGGCGCAGTCCTTCCCGAGGCCCTTCGATTTCAGATAGCTGGTCGGATAGAGCATCTCCTGCATGCCTGGACCGCCGCGGGGACCCTCGTAGCGGATGACCACCACGTCGCCGGCCTTCACCCGACCGGTCAGGATGCCGCTCACCGCCGCGTCCTGGCTTTCGTAGACCTTCGCCTTGCCCGTGAACTTCAGGATGCTCTCGTCGACGCCCGCGGTCTTCACGATACAGCCGTCGAGGGCGAGGTTGCCCTTCAGCACCGCCAGGCCGCCGTCCTTCGAGAAGGCGTGGTCGATGTCGCGGATGACGCCGCCGGCGCGGTCCTCGTCCAGGGCGTCCCAACGCTCGGACTGGCTGAACGCCGTCTGAGTCGGCACCCCGCCCGGCGCGGCGCGGAAGAAGGTGCGGACGGCGTCGTCGTTGGTGCGGCGGATGTCCCAGGTGTCGAGCGCCTCGCCCAGCGAGGGCGTGTGGACGGTGGGCGTGTCGCGATGGATCAGGCCGCCGCGGTCCAGCTCGCCCAGGATCGCCATGACGCCGCCGGCCCGGTGGACGTCCTCCATGTGCACGTCCGACTTCGCGGGGGCCACCTTGCTCAGGCAAGGCACCTTGCGCGACAGCCGGTCGATGTCGGCCATCGTGAAGTCGATCTGTCCCTCGTGGGCGGCGGCCAGCAGGTGCAGCACCGTGTTGGTCGAGCCGCCCATGGCGATATCCAGGCTCATGGCGTTCTCGAAGGCCCGGAAGTTGGCCACGGCGCGCGGCAGCACCGAGGCGTCGTCCTCCTGGTAGTGGCGCTTCGTGATCTCGACGACCAGACGGCCCGCGCGGCGGAACAGGGCCTCGCGGTCGGCGTGGGTGGCCAGCACCGAGCCGTTGCCGGGCAGCGACAGGCCCAGCGCCTCGGTCAGGCAGTTCATGGAATTGGCCGTGAACATGCCCGAGCACGAACCGCAGGTGGGACAGGCCGCGCGTTCGATCGCCTGGACCTCCTCGTCCGAGACGTTGTCGTCGCCGGCGGCGATCATGGCGTCGATCAGGTCCAGCTTGGTGGTCTTGCCGGCCTTGACGACCTTGCCGGCCTCCATGGGCCCGCCCGAGACGAAGACCGCCGGGATGTTCACCCGCAGCGCGGCCATCAGCATGCCGGGGGTGATCTTGTCGCAGTTGGAGATGCAGATCATGGCGTCGGCGCAGTGGGCGTTGACCATGTATTCCACGCTGTCGGCGATGATCTCCCGCGACGGCAGGCTGTAGAGCATCCCGTCGTGGCCCATGGCGATGCCGTCGTCGACCGCGATGGTGTTGAACTCCTTGGCCACGGCCCCCGCGGCCTCGATCTCGCGCGCCACCAGCTGGCCCAGGTCTTTCAGGTGGACATGGCCGGGAACGAACTGGGTGAACGAGTTCACCACGGCGATGATCGGCTTGCCGAAGTCGGAGTCCTTCATCCCCGTCGCGCGCCAGAGGCCGCGGGCGCCGGCCATATTGCGGCCGTGGGTCGACGTGCGGGAACGCAGAGCGGGCATGGGGAGCCTCCGGATTGGACCGGACGGCGATAAGGCCCGGCGCGCCATTGGCAAAATATATTGTTACGTCGTTATTAGGTCGTATCACATATCAATATGGACGTTCGCCAGCTGCGGCATTTCACGACGGTCGCCGAGACCCTGCATTTCGGGAAGGCGGCGGAGCGGCTGGGCATGACCCAGCCGCCCCTCAGCCAGTCGATCCAGGCGCTGGAGCGCGAGCTCGGCGCGGCGCTGTTCGAGCGCACCAAGCGCAGCGTGACCCTGACGCCGTTCGGAGAGCGCTGGCTGGGCCCGGCCCAGGCGGCGCTGGCGGGCTTCTCGGAGCTGCCGCAGATCGCGCGGCGCCTGCGAGACGGCGAGGTGGGGCGACTGGAGCTCTCGTTCGTATCCACCGCGGACTACAGCGTCCTGCCGACGATCGTGCGGCGCTACGCGGCGCTGCACCCGGACGTGGAGATCGCCCTGACCGAGGCGACCAGCGACGTGCAGATCGCCGCGCTCTCGGAGGGCCGCGGCCACGCCGGTCTCGTCATCCCGCCGGCGGGCGGGGTTCTGCCGCCCGGGCTCAGCTACCGGCGTCTCTTGCTCGAACCGCTGGTGGCGGCCGTGCCCGAGAGCTGGATCGAAGAGGGCCGGATCGTCGCAGAGGGCGGACGACTGGCGCCCCAGCAGGTGATCGCGGCGCCGCTGATCATCTTCCCCCGCCGGGTGGCGCCCGCGTTCCATGACCTGGTCACCGGCTACTTCGCTGTCCACGGCGGGACCGCCCGCGTGGTGCAGGAGGCGATCCAGATGCAGACGATCATCAGCCTGGTCTCGGCCGGCCTGGGCGTGGCGCTGGCGCCCACGTCGCTGCGCAATCTCGCCCGCACGGGCGTGCGCTACCTGGACCTCGCGGGCGAGCCGCCGGCGCTGGAGACCGGCGTCGCCTGGCGCACCGCCGACACGACGCCGACGCTGGCGCGGTTCCTGGAGGTGGTGCCGGAGCGCTAGACCTCTTCGGTCGCGAAGACCTTCTTGAGCTCGGTCTTCAGGATCTTGCCGTTGGCGTTGCGCGGCAGGGTCTCGGGCCAGAAGGCCACCTTCACCGGGACCTTGAACGCCGCCAACCGCTCGCGGACGAACGACCGCAGCTCGGCCTCGGTGGCCGTACCGCCCGGCTTCAGGTGGACCACCGCGCCGGGTTCCTCGCCCAGGGTCTTGTGCGGGATGCCCACGATGGCGGCGTCCATCACGTCGGGGTGGTCGTAGAGGACGTTCTCGACCTCGACGCAGTAGATGTTCTCGCCGCCGCGGATCAGCATGTCCTTGGCCCGGTCGATGATGAAGAGGAAGCCCTCCTCGTCGATCCGCGCCAGGTCGCCGGTGCGCAGCCAGCCGTCCTGGAAGGTCTCGGCGGTGGCCTCGGGCTTGTTCCAGTAGAGCTTCACCACCTGCGGGCCCTTGACCCACAGCTCACCGACGCTGCCGGCGGGCAGGATGGTTTTGCCGTCGGCGGGGTCGCGCACGTGCATCTCGCCCACGGGGGCCGCAGGCCCCGCGCTGTCGGGGCGGTTCTCGTAGTCGCGGCCCAGGTGGCTGGTGAAGGTGGCCGTGGTCTCGGTCATGCCCCAGCCGTTGCCGGGCTGCGAGCCGGGGAAGATCTCGGCGATCTTGCGCACCAGTTCGGGGGCCGACGGCGCGCCGCCGTAGGTGACGGCGACCAGAGAGGAGAGATCGTACCTGGACCGCGCGGGATGCTCGATCAGCTGCCAGGCGATGGTGGGGACCCCGCCGGTCGCCGTGACCTTCTCGCGCTCGATCAGCTTCATGGCGGGCTCGGCGTCCCAGCGGCGCATGAGCACGATCTTGCCGCCCGAGTTCATCGTCGGGCCCAGGGTCGCCGACAGGCCGGTGGCGTGGAACATCGGCACGACCAGCAGGGTGCAGCGCTGGGGGACCTTCAGCGGATCCATCTCGGGCAGCGGCTCGCCCGCGCGCAGGAAGTTCCGCGCCGCCGAGATGCCGCCGGCGCCGATGTTGGACGTCATGTTGCGGTGGGTGCCCAGGGCGCCCTTGGGCCGGCCCGTCGTGCCGGACGTGTAGAGGATGGTGGCGTCGTCCTCGGGGCCCAGCGGCACGTCGGGCAGGGCCAGCTCGGGCAGGCTCCCCCAGCTGTTCACGACGCCGATGACGTCCTCCAGGCGATGGCACTTGGCCGGCAGGCCCTGGGCGGCGTGGCGGGTGACGTAGACCTTCTCGAGGTCGGGCAGCTTGGCCAGGAATTCTTCGACGCGGTCCAGGCGCTCGTCGTCGACGAAGGCGACCTTGGTCCCGGAGTCGGCCAGGCCGTATTCCAGCTCGGCGCCCGTCCACCAGGCGTTCAGCGGCGTGACGATGGCGCCGACCAACTGGCCGGCCCAGAAGCATACGGCCCACTCCGGCAGGTTGCGCATGATGACGGCGACCCGGTCGCCCTTCTTCACGCCGTCGGCGATGAGGCGGTGGGCCAGGGTGATCGTCGCGCGGCCGAACGCGTCGTAGGTGGCGCGGTCGTCGTCGTAGACCAGGAACTCGCGGTCCTTGAACCGCTGGCCGTTCAGGAACACGTCGCGAAGGGTGGGCGGTGCGTTCTTCCAGGTCTTCGTCGGGATACCGCGGATGACCTGTTCCTCGATCTCGAAGGGCGAACCCGGGCCGGTCAGGCGCGCATGCGCCTCGGCGATCGACATCACGGGCCAGGACTTATCGGTCACGGAATTACCTCGAGAAACAACAGGCAGCGAAGGAAGCGCGAATCCTAACGGCCGTTTGAAGGCCGTTCCAGGTCCCCTAAAGGACCCCTCCCTTTGCGGCAGGATTGCAGGGCCGTCGCAGACGCCCTCCAACCTGGCCGCCAAGCGCGCCGCGGCGCTGTCATTGGAACCACGGACGAACACCGATGAACACGGATGTCGGCCGCCGCGCCGTCTGGCCCGTTCGCGCTAGACCTTCTCCGTCCGGCGGCTGGCGTAATGGTCGCGGATTTCGCCCAGTTCCTTGGCGAAGCGCTTGCGGGCTTCCTCCTGGAGCTTGGGGATGTGGTAGTTCGGGAAGAGGTCGTTGTCGGGCGTGTAGTCCTTCAGGACCTGCTTCGCGAGGGTCACCTTGTGAACCTCGGTGGGGCCGTCGGCGATGCCCATGACCAGAGCCGAATTGACCATCCGCATGAACGGCATCTCGTTCGAGACGCCCAGCGCGCCGTGCAGGTGGGCCGCCTTCTGGGCCACGTCGCCGTAGACCTTGGGCATGGCCACCTTGATGGCGGCGATGTCCTTGCGGACCTTCTGGTAGTCCTTGTGCTTGTCGATCAGCCAGGCGGTACGCAGCACCAGCAGGCGGAAGCTTTCCACCGCGATCCAGCTGTCGGCGATCTGTTCCTGCACCATCTGCAGGTCGGCCAGGCGGCCGTCGCGCGTGGTGCGCGACACGGCCCGCTGGCACATCAGGTCCAGGGCGTGACGGCAGGCGCCGACGGTGCGCATGGCGTGGTGCACGCGGCCGCCGCCCAGCCGCACCTGGGCGATCACGAAGGCCGCGCCGCGGTCGCCCAACAGCGCGTCGTACGGCAGGCGCACGTTGTTGTAGCGGACATAGGCCTCGTTCCCGCCGCCGATCTCGCCGCCCGCGCCCACGGCGACGTTGCGGATGATCTCGACCCCGGGGGTGTCGGTGGGCACCAGGAAGATCGAAGTGCGCCGGTAGGGGTCCTTCGCGTCGGGATCGGTGATGGCGTATAGCACCAGCACCTTGGAATAGCGGGCGTTGGTCGAGAACCACTTCTCGCCGTTGATCACCCATTCATTGCCGTCCAGCACAGCGCGGGTGGTGAAGGTGAGCGGATCCGAACCGCCGGTCGGCTCGCTCATGGAGAAGGCCGAGCGGATCTCGCCGTTCAGCAGCGGCCAGAGGTATTTCTCCTTCTGAGCGTCGGTCCCGTAGTGGGCGATGATCTCGGCGTTGCCGCTGTCGGGCGCCTGGCAGCCGAAGACGCTGGGGGCCAGGCTGTTGCGGCCCAGCTTCTCGTTCATCAGCGCCAGCTT
The DNA here is from genome assembly GCF_004299445.1 of Phenylobacterium sp. Lineage (GTDB taxonomy): Bacteria > Pseudomonadota > Alphaproteobacteria > Caulobacterales > Caulobacteraceae > Phenylobacterium. Next base: position 43,864 of record NZ_SCTC01000022.1, read on the forward strand.
GAGCTGGCCATAGCCCTGGCCCCCCAGTTCGGGGCCCAGGTGGCAGGCCCAAAGGCCCTCGGCCTTCACCTTGTCCTGCAGCGGCTTGATGAACTTCTTCCGGCCCTCGCTGGAGAAGACCGCCATGCCGAGGTGACTGAGCGGCTCGACCTCGTCGCGCATGAAGTCCTCGATCCAGTCCAGCTTCTTCTGGAACTCGGGATCGGTCTCGAAATCCCACGCCATGCGCGCTCTCCCCCGGCGGCAATTTTTCGTATTATGGGTACGCTAGACCCGCAGCGCAGGATGTCAAACGCTGGTTTGTGGCCTCGCCTTGCCCAGCAATGCGGAAAGGGGGAGGATCTCAGAATGCGCCGCCGCGGCCCTGGCCCGAGGCGAACCGCGTCGCGCCCTCGACGGCCGAGCCGGTGCGCAGCGTCTCCATGCCGACCTTGACCTCGTAGGCGGTGGCCTCATCCCAATCGAGCGACCACTGCTCCAGGGCCGAGAGCCGGTCGTTGCGCAGGCATAGCTGCGGAAAGGCCGATAGCTGGCGGGCGAGCTCCAGAGCGGCGTTCAGCGCCTCGCCCTTCGGCACGACGCGGTTGGCGAGACCCATCTGCAGGGCTTCGGGCGCGCCGACCGGCCGGCCCGTGAGGATCATGTCCATCGCCCGCGAGTGGCCGATCAGGCGCGGCAGGCGGATGGTGCCGAGGTCGATCAGCGGCACGCCGAAGCGGCGACAGAAGACCCCGAAGATCGCATCCTCGGCGGCCACGCGCAGGTCGGCCCAGCAGGCCACCTCAAGGCCGCCCGCCACCGCATGGCCCTCGACGGCGGCGATCACCGGCTTGCCGAGGCGGAGGCGGGTCACGCCCATGGGCCCGAAGTCGCCGTCCGGCTTCACCGGATTGCCCCGGCCCTCGCTGATGCCCTTGAGGTCGGCGCCCGCGCAGAAATAGCCGCCCCGGCCGGTCAGCACCGCCACGTCCAGGTTCTCGTCGGCATCGAACCGCTTGAAGACGTCGTAGAGCTCGCGCGCCGTGGCGCCGTCGTAGGCGTTGCGCCGCTCGGGGCGCTCGACGGTGACGATCGCGATGCGGCCATCGGTCTCGTAGCTGACGTTCGACATGGGGGCGCCTCCTGCTGCTTGCGCATCGTCACGCTTGCGACAGCGGGGAACGCAAGGGCAAATGCGGGAAGTTTGGGAGGAACGGTATGGGCAAAGCCAAAGAGCACGGCTTCTCGAAGGAGCGCCTGGCGCGGATCGACAGGTTCCTGGACGAGAAGTACGTGGCCGCCGGCCGCCTGCCGTGCGCCCAGTTCCTGCTCGCCCGCAATGGCGAGGTGGTTCACCAGACGATCCTGGGCGAGCAGGACCCCGAGCGGGGCGTGAAGCTGGCCGAGGATACGGTCTACCGCATCTATTCCATGACCAAGCCGGTCACCTCGGTGGCGCTGATGCAGCTGGTCGAGGAAGGCGCTGTCGCCCTGGACGACCCGGTGGCGCGCCATATCCCCGAGTGGAAGGACCTGGGCGTCTTCTCCGCCGGCACGGGCCCCTACCTGACCACGCCGCCCAGCCGGCCCATGCAGGTGGTCGACCTGCTGCGCCACACGTCGGGCCTGACCTACGGCTTCCAGAACCGCACCAACGTCGACGCGGCCTATCGCAAGCTCAAGCTGGAGGCGATGCACGGCGAGCACGACCTGGAAGCGATGATCGATATGCTGGCCAAGCTGCCGCTGGAGTTCTCGCCGGGCGAGGCGTGGAACTACTCGGTGGCCACCGACGTCTGTGGCTATCTGGTGCAGAAGCTCTCGGGCAAGCCGTTGGACCGGGCGCTGCAGGAACGCATCTTCGATCCCCTGAAGATGGTCGACACCGGCTTCCACGTCCGCGACGACCAGAGGAGCCGTTTCGCCGCGTGCTACGACGCCGGCCCGGGGGGCAAGCTGAAGCTGCAGGACGACGCCCAGAAGAGCCCCTACCTCGCGCCGCCCAGGCTGTTGTCCGGCGGCGGCGGGCTGGTGGGTACGGCGGCCGACTACATGCGCTTCGCCACCATGCTGGTGAATGGCGGCGAACTGGACGGCGCGCGCATCCTGGCGCCCAAGACCATCGAGCTGATGGCGTCCAACCACCTGCCCGGCGGGAAGGACCTGACCGAGCTGTCGCGCTCGCTGTTCTCGGAGAGCACCAATGCCGGCGTCGGCTTCGGCCTGGGCTTCGCCACCGTGTTCGATCCGCCGCAGACCCTGATCCCCTGCAGCTACGGCGAGTTCTACTGGGGCGGCGCGGCCTCGACGGCCTTCTGGGTCGATCCGGTCGAGCAGGTGACGGCGGTCTTCATGACCCAGCTGCTGCCCTCGTCCACCTACCCGATCCGCCGCGAACTACGGACGCTGACGTACTCGGCCCTGATGGAGACGTACGGGTAGTTTCCCCTACGACCCTGAAGTGGGGCTAGCCCTTCGCCTCTTCCTTCGCCGGCGCGCGTGAGGCGGCGTCGGCCATCGCTTCGGCCTCCTCGATCATGGGCTGGCCGAAGCCGGTGTCGGGCTCTTCGGTGGCCATGGGCGTGGTCGGCAGCATCCGCGCCTTCCGCCAGCCGCCCCAGAGATAGTAGCTGCCGGCCAGCAGCAGCGTCGTGGTCGAGCCGATCGGGAAGGCGATCCAGATCGCCTCGGCGCCCAGGCTGGGCTCGAGCAGGTTGGCCAGCGGCACGCGGACGCCCCACAGCGAGATGATCATCGCCAGCAACGGCGGCCACACCGCGCCGGTCGAGCGCACGACGCCGGAGAAAATGAAGGCGATGCCGAAGGGGATGAAGCCCCACAGCACGATCGAGTTGATGTGGATGGCGATCGGCAGCGACGGGCTGGTCGCCGGCAGGAAGGCCCGCAGCACCCACGGGTCGGCCAGGTAGATCAGCACCACCGGCACGGCCGTGAACAGCAGCGCGTACAGCGCGCCCGAGCGGGCCACCAGCTCGACGCGGTCCATCTTGCCCGCGCCGATGTTCTGCGCCGCCATGGACGAGACCGCCGCCCCCAGCGCCATCGCCGGCATCTGGACATAGGTCCACAGCTGGGCCGCCGCGCCGTAGGCCGCGGAGGTGTGGACGCCGTGCTGGTTGACCAGGCTCATCATGGTGACGGCCGCCAGGGAGGTGACCATCATCTGGAAGCCCATGGGCAGGCCCTTGAGCACCAGCCCCTTGATGATCGTCAGGTCGGGAATCAGCAGGTGGAACTCGCCCGGCCGCAGCACCAGGATCGATTTCCTCCGGTAGAGGTGCACGATCATCGCGAAGAGGGTGATCGTCTGCGACACGAGGGTGGCGGTGGCCGAGCCCGCGATCCCGAGCTCGGGGAACGGGCCGAAGCCGGTGATCAGCAGCGGGTTCAGGACGACGTCCATCCCCACCATCACCAGCGAGAAGTAGAACGGCGTGCGGCTGTCGCCCGTGCCCCGCTGGGCCATCATCACGTACGAGAAGAAGTACATGAACGGCATCGCCGAGAAGATCACCCGCAGGTAGGCGATGGCGTCGCGGCGCGCGTCGGCCGGCGTGCCCATGGCGTCCAGGATGTGGGGCGTGAGGTAGACGCCCAGCGCCCCCACGGTCAGCGACACCACGATGAAGAAGGCGGTCGAGGTGCCGATCACCCGCTTGGCGGTCGCCTCGTCACGGGCGCCCATCGCCTGGCCGATCATGATGTTCGACGCCATCGACAGGCCGAACACGGCTCCCAGCATCAGGAACATGATCTGATTGGCGTTGGACGTGGCGGTCAGCGCCGCCTCGCCCAGCACGTGGCTGACCCAGATGGCGTTGGCCGAGCCGTTCAGCGATTGCAGGATGTTGGTGGCCAGCACCGGCAGGGCGAAGAGGATCAGCGTCTTGCCGATCGGCCCCGTGGTCAGGTCGGGCATCTTGCGCCCGCCGGGGCCCATGCCCGGTCCGCGCGCCGCTCCCGCCTGACTGCTCAACTGACCGCTCCCCCTATGTACCGACGCTTCTAAAGGCCGCCCGCCCTTCGGTTCAAGCGTGGCGCACGGCCACAGCCCGGCTTGAGGCGTCATCGTTTCGCGTTATGGAAGCGGCATGACCGTCCAGATCCTGCAGTTCGGAACCACCGGCCAACTCGGCGTGGAGCTGTTGCGCCAGGCGCCCGGCCACGACGTTTCGGTGACCGCGCTGAGCCGCGCCGAGGCCGACCTGTCCGATCCCGCCGCCTGCGCCGCGAAGGTGCGCGAGGCCCGGCCCGACGTGGTGGTGATCGCCGCGGCGCACACCGCCGTCGACCTGGCCGAGAGCGAGACGGAGCTGGCCCGCGCCATCAACGCGGTCACGCCCGGCGCCATCGCCGCGGCCGCCGCCGAGGTGGGCGCGGCGGTGATCAATGTCTCGACCGACTATGTCTTCGACGGCGACGGCGGCGCGCCCTACCCCGAGACGGCGGCGACCAACCCGCTGAACGCCTATGGCCGGACCAAGCTGGAGGGCGAGGGCGCCGTCGCCGCCGCGAACCCGCGATCGCTCAGCATCCGAACGTCCTGGGTGGTCTCGCCCCACGGCAAGAACTTCGTGAAGACCATGTTGCGGGTGGCCGCCGCCGGGAACCCGCTGAAGGTGGTCGATGACCAGTCGGGGCGGCCGACCTCCGCCGCGGACCTCGCGGGCTTCATCCTGCAGATCGCGCCGAAGCTGGCGGCTGCGAAGGCCGGCGCCCCCCTGTTCGGTCTGGTGCACTTCGCCAATTCCGGCGAGGTGACCTGGCGCGACTTCGCCATCGAGATCTTCGCCCAGGCGCTGGGCGACCAGGCGCCCGAGGTGGGCGGCCAGAAGACGGCGGACTACGTGACCCCCGCGCGGCGCCCGCTGCGGGCGACCATGGACCTGTCGCGACTGGAGCAGGTGTACGGCTTCACGCCCCGGCACTGGAAAGAGGCGCTCGGCGACATCGTCGCCGAGCTGCGGGCCGCGACCTAGATCTCCGAACTAGGACGGGCTGGCCAGCCGGCTCTTCACCCGCCCGTAGAGCAGGTACACCACCGCGCCCAAGACGTTGGCGCCCAGGAAGAACAGCATCGTCTGGGTCTGCAGGCTGGCGAACAGGTAGATGCAGCCGGCGATGGTCAGCGGCGCGACCACCCAGACCAGCGGGGTCACGAAGGGGCGCGGCAGCTCGGGCGAACGGCGGCGCAGCACCATCACCGCGAAGGCCACGGCGATGAAGGCCACCAGCGTGCCCGCATTGGCCAGCGAGGCGATCTCGTCCAGCGGCACCAGCCCGGCGAAGACGGCGGCCACGACGCCGGTGAAGATGGTCACCATGGTCGGCACGCCGCGGCTGTCCACCTTGGCCAGGCCTTGCGGCAGCAGGCCGTCGCGGGCCATGGCGAAGAACACCCGGCTCTGGCCGAACATGAAGACCATGATCACCGTCGGCATGGCCACGACCGCCGCGCCGGCGATGATCGCCGCGGGGCCGGGCTGGCCCAGCTGCTTCAGGGCGTAGGCCAGCGGCTCGGGGCTCTTGGAGAAGGGCTCGTAGGGCACGACGCCCAGGGCTGCGGCGGCGATCACCATGTAGATCAGGGTGCACAGCGCCATCGAGCCCACGATGCCGATGGTCAGGTCGCGCTTGGGGTTCTTGGCCTCCTCGGCCGCCGTCGAGATGGCGTCGAAGCCGTAGAAGGCAAAGAAGATGATCGCCGCCGCGCCCATCACTCCGTACTTCTTGCCGTCGATCTCGTGGGCGCCGAAGCCGAACGGCGCGAACGGCTGGAAGTTGGCCGCATCGAAGTGCGGGATCGTGAAGGCCACGAAGGCCGCCAGCGCCACCAGCTTCACGCACACCAGGATGAAGTTGACCGTCGCGCTCTCGCGGGTGCCCAGCAGCAGCACGCCGGTGACCACCAGCGCGATGAAGATCGCCGGCACGTCGATCGCCCCGCCGTTCAGCAGCAGCTCGGGCACGCCGGCGCCGCGCAGCAGGCCCGAGGCGTAGCCTGACCAGCCCACGGCCACGGCGCTGCAGACCAGGGTGTATTCCAGGATCAGGCCGACGCCGACGATCCACGCCAGGGTCTCGCCCAGGGTGACGTACGAGTAGGTGTAGGCGCTGCCGGCCTGGGGGGTCAGGCTGGCCATCTCGGCGTAGCAGAGGGCCGCGCCGGCGCAGATGACGCCCGCGACCGCGAACGACAGGATCACCGCCGGGCCCGCCAGCCCCGCCGCCACGCCGGTCAGCGTGTAGATGCCGGTGCCGATGATGGCGCCGACGCCCAGCGCCATCAGGTGCGGCCAGCCCAGCGTGGCCTTCAGCCCGCCGCCATGGGCGGGCGCCGCCAGCTCGAGCGGCTTGCGGCGCGTGATGAAACTCATGTGCATCCCCTCTCCGGCCCCTCTTGCCTGGGTTCGCCGGTTCCTGAGGCGTCATTTGCGCTGAGCTTGACGGGGCTGCCAAGCCTTGCCCTGAAACGCTTGTCGCGCGGGCGAACACGCGCCAGCTTGGCCGCCTTTCGGGGAGAAAACGTATGCGCCGCCACCTGTTCGCCGCCGCCGTGTTCGTGATGGCCGCCGGGCCGGCGCTGGCCGACGATGCCGCGATCTCGAAACTGGCCTCGGATTATGACGCCTGGCTGCTGGCCGAGGACCCGATCACGGCCGGTCGGCAGGGCGACCGCGCCGCGCTGTCGAAGCTGCCCGAGGTGACTCCCGCCGCCGATGCGCGCCGGCTGGCGGCGCTGAAGGCGTTCCAGGCGCGGCTGGCGGCGATCCCGGCGCAGGGGCTGTCGGACAGCGCCGCGCTGAATCGCGGCTACATGGCCTGGGAGCTGGAGAGCCGGGTGGGGCAGATCCAGTTCGACACCGCCCGCATGCCGGTTTCGTCGGACGGCGGCTTCGAGGATCTGCTGAACTATGTGGCCTCGACCACGCCGATGCGGGGGATCGCCGACGCCGAAGCCTGGATCGCCCGGCTGGAGGCGCTGCCCGGCTACTATCGCGACAACGTCGCCAACGCCCGGCGCGGCATCAGGACCGGCTTCACCCAGCCCAGGCCCACCATCGACATCATCATGGCCCGCGCCAAGGCCGCGGCGGCCGCGCCGATCGAGGGCGACCCGCTGCTGCGGCCGTTCCGCGCCCGGCCCGACGGCGTCGCCGCCGACCGCTGGGCGGCGCTGGCCGCGCGTGCAGAGGCGGTCGTCCGAGACAGGATCCGCCCCGTCCAGCGCGAGTTCGCGACCTTCATCGAGACCGAGTATGCGCCGGCCGCCCGCAAGGGCCTGGGCGTCCGCGTCACCCCGGGCGGCGAAGCCTTCTACCGCTTCGCCGTGAAGGACTTCACGACCACCGACAAGACGCCCGACGAGGTCTTCGCCCTGGGCGAATCCGAGGTGGCCCGCATCCGCGCCGAGATGCTGTCGGTCATGAAGGAAACGGGGTTCACAGGCGACCTCCCGGCCTTCATCGCCATGCTGCGCAAGGACCCGAAGTTCTACGCCAAGAGCCGCCAGGAGCTGCTGGAGAAGGCCTCCGAGATCGCCAAGCGGATCGACGACAAGTTGCCCGGCTACTACGGGACCCTGCCCCGCCTCACCTACGGCGTGCGGCCCGTGCCCCCCGAGATCGAGGCGGCCTACACCACCGGCCGCTACTTCCAGGGCAGCCCTGACCAGGGCGTCGCCGGCGGCTACATGGTCAACACTTATGCGCTGGACCAGCGGCCGCTCTACGAGCTGCCGGCCCTTACCGCCCACGAGGCCGTCCCCGGCCACCATCTGCAGATCGCCCTGGCCCAGGAGCTTAAGGACGTGCCGATGTTCCGGCGCGAGGGCGGGGTCACCGCCTTCGTCGAGGGCTGGGGCCTCTATTCCGAGAAGATGGCCGGCGACATGGGCATCTACCGCGACGCCTACGAGCGCTTCGGCCAGCTCAGCTACGAGATGTGGCGCGCCTGCCGGCTGGTGGCCGACACCGGCATCCACTGGAAGGGCTGGGACAGGAAACAGGCCGAGGCCTGCTTCCTGGAGAACACCGCGCTGGCCCCGCTCAACATCACCGTCGAGGTCGACCGCTACATCTCCTGGCCCGGCCAGGCGCTGGCCTACAAGATCGGCGAGCTCAAGTTCCTGGAGCTGAAGGCGCGCGCCCGGGCCCGGCTGGGCGAGCGCTTCGACATCCGGAAGTTCCACGACGCCGTCCTGCTGGCCGGCCCCCTGCCGATGTCCATGCTGGACGCCCGCATCGACGCCTGGATCGCGGCCGAGGCGGCGCGGTAGCAGACCTTCCAACTCCAACTCTCTGAACGTCATGGCCGGGCTTGTCCCGGCCACCCAGATACGCGGGCGCTTAAAGGCTATCGGCGGAGGCGCCGCTGCGAACCTCCGAACGGCGGTGCTTCTGGGTGGCCGGCACAAGGCCGGCCATGACGTTCAAAGGTAGGGGGATACGGCTCGCCGGGCAGACGCAGCCACACGCCTGTCGCGAAGATGACACACCCGTCAATCTGCATCTGAACATTGATTAGAAATAATGATGCAACGTCGGTCTGCTGGATTATGTTTTCGAGTAACACGCAATTCTAGGGTTGGACCCGGACGGGGCATGAACCTCCGCCGCGGCCCTTGGGAGGACTATGGAATGATGCAGGTGCGCCTTTCCGCCCTGGCCACGGCGGCCGCGACCGCCCTGCTGGCCGGCTGCGCCAGCGACAGCTCGGCGCCCAACGCGCTCTCCGCCGCGACCCCGACCTCGACGTCCGAGGGCGCCGCGACGGCGATGCCGTTGCAGATCGACAACTTCATGCTCGCCGACCAGAACTACATGGGTCACGAGCTGTATCGCGAGGCGGGCGACGCCAAGGCCGTCGTGCTGATCACCCACGGCAACGGCTGCCCGATCGTGCGCAACCTGGCGCCCAAGGTGAAGGAGCTGCGCGCCAAGTACGAGCCCATGGGCGTCAAGTTCATGATGCTCAACTCGAACCTGCAGGACAGCGCCGAGGAGGTGGCCAAGGAGGCCGCCGAGTACGGCTACGACCTGCCGATCCTGATGGACAAGAACCAGCTGGTCGGCGAGCAGCTGGGCGTCACGCGCACGGCCGAGTTCTTCGTGATCGATCCGAAGACCTGGAAGGTCGTCTATCGCGGCCCGCTGGACGATCGGCTGGACTACGGCGCGCAAAAGGCCGTGGCGAGCCATACCTGGACCGCCGACGCCATCGAGGCGACGCTGGCCGGCCGCCAGGCCATGGCCGCCGGCAAGCCAAGCCCGGGCTGCCTGATCGACTTCCCCGACCGCGGCAAGGTGGCCAAGATTTCCTACGCCAAGGACGTCGCGCCGATCCTGGAAGCCAAGTGCGTGGCCTGTCACATCGAGGGCGGCATCGGCCCCTTCGCGATGACCAGCTACGAGAAGGTCAAGGGCTTCTCGCCGATGATCCGCGAGGTCATCCGCACCGACCGCATGCCGCCCTGGAACGTCGACGCCCACATCGGCAAGTGGCAGGACGACAAGAGCCTCACCCCGTCCGAGATCAAGACGATCGTCCGCTGGGTTGAGCAGGGCGCCGAGCGCGGCGCGGGCCCCGATCCGCTGGCCAAGAAGCGGCCCGCCCTGGCCGAGTGGCCGATGGGCAAGCCGGACCTGATTCTCGAGATTCCGGCCTACACCATCCCGGCGTCGGGCGTGGTCGACTATCAGCGCCCCGCGGTGGCCAATCCGCTCACCGAAGGCAAGTGGGTCAAGGCCTCGGCCTACAAGGTGGGCGAGCGTCAGGCGGTGCACCACTTCCTGACCGGCTACCTCAAGGAGATGCCGAAGGACGGCAAGGGCAACGAGAGCCGCTGGGGCGCCTCGATGGGCGGCTACGCGGTCGGCGCCGAGGCCACGCTGTGGCCCTCCAACATCGGCACCTACCTCCCGCCGGGCGGCGCCGTGGGCTTCCAGGCTCACTACACCCCCTTCGGCAAGGAAGTGACCGACAAGTCGTACCTGGGCCTCTACTTCTACAAGGACAACGAGAAGCCCGGCCTGGTGATGCGCAACTCGGTGATCGTGGACAACTCGATCCGCATCCCTGCCGGCGAGGCGCGCCACAAGGAGACGGCCTCGCTCGACGTGCCGAAGGAAATGCTGCTGTACTCGGCGTTCCCGCACGCTCACTACCGCGGCTATGCCTCGGACCTCTGGATCCAGTATCCGGACGGCTCGAAGAAGCAGGTGCTGGCGATGCCGCGCTACGACTTCAACTGGCAGCGCGAATACACCTTCGCCGAGCCGCTGAAGGTTCCCGCAGGCTCGAAGCTGATCGCCAACTACTGGTACGACAACTCCAAGCAGAACCCGGCCAACCCGGATCCGAGCAAGACCATCGTCTGGGGCGACCAGTCCTGGGAAGAGATGTTCTACACGGCGATCCGCTACCGCTGGGTGGACGAGACGGCGACCAAGCTCACCAACTACGACGAGCTGATGGACCAGAACCGCCTGTTCGGCATGTTCGACGACAACCTCGACGGCAAGATCCAGCAGGCCGAGTTCAAGGGTGAACTGGGCGACCGCCTGAAGCCCTTCTACGCTCAGATGGACCAGGACAAGTCGGGCGGCGTCGAGAACAACGAACTGATGGCGGCGCTGCAGGTCATGCGCCAGCGGATGCGCCAGCAGGCTTCGGGCCATCCGATGCCGTCGGCCCCGGCCGCCACCACCAGCGCGGCCCCCGCGGCCAAGCCCGGCGGCGGACGCTGATATATCCTGCGGCGCCCTCGCGCGCCGCAGGCGCTCTCGGACAAACCGCAGAGAGCGCGGAGACACGCAGAGATGACGGATCGCTCGATCCCTCTGCGCATCTCTGCGATCTCTGCGGTTCTGCTTTAGCGGCGCCGCAGCGCCAGGACCGTGGCCGGAGAGATCGATGCGCCTGCTGATCTTCGAAACGTCGTACCGCCGGCTGCAGGCGCAGATCGACGCGATCCCCGGCGTCGAACCCCTGGTGATGGGCCCCGGCGGAACCACAGTCTCCAACGGCCGCATCCTTCCCCCGGATCAGATCGACGCCGACGCGGCCTGGATCAACGGCGATGTCTTCTTCGTCCCGGAAGCACGCACCTTCATGGTGACGATGCTGAAGTCGCCCAGCCTGAAATGGGCGCAGAGCGGGGCGGCGGGCTTCGACAATCCGGTCTTCCAGCAGATCGTCCAGAAGGGCGCCCGGCTCACCACCAGCCACGGCCAGGCGGTGGGCATGGCCGACTATGTCCTCTGGGGCGTGCTCGACGCGCTGCAGGGCGGAGCCAGGCGCCGCGCCGCCCAGGCCGCGCATAAGTGGGAGCGCTATCCGTTCCGCGAAATCTCGGGCTCGCGCTGGGCCATCGTCGGCTTCGGCGCCATCGGCAGGGGCGTGGCTGACCGGGCCCGCGCGTTCGGGGCTCACATCACCGGCGTCCGCCGCAATCCCGCCGCCGACGCCTCAGCCGACCAGATCATCCCACCGGCCGACCTGATCTCGATCCTGCCGCAGACCGACGTGGTGGTGCTGGCCTGCCCGCTGACCGCAGAGACCCGCCACATGGCCGACGCCGCCTTCTTCGGCGCCATGAAGCCGGGCGCGATCTTCGTGAACGTCGGCCGCGGCGGCCTGGTGGACGAACCGGCGTTGCTGGCGGCCCTGGACAAGGGCGCGCCTGAGCATGCCGTCCTGGACGTCTTCGAGGCCGAGCCCCAGCCCGCCGACGGCCCGTTCTGGGACCACCCGCGGGTCACCCTGACCCCGCACTCATCGGGCATGAGCACCGGCAACGCGGCCCGCAACGACGCGCTGTTCCTGGAGAACCTCGCCCGCTTCGTGACGGGCGAACCCCTGGCCAACGAGGCCGACCCCAAGGACGTGCTGGCGGGCTAGCCTCCGCCGCGAAGCGGCGGGAGGTGAATTCAATCCCCCCAGAGGTCGTGGAGGTCGCCCTTGCGGTTCAGCATGCGGACGGCGCGTTTCACCACCTGCAGCAGGCGTTCGCGCCGGGCGGTCTCGTCGTAGGTCATCGAGCCCTTGGCCAGGCCTTCCAGCAGGAAGCGGCCCAGGTCGCGGCTGGTCTGCGAGCGGGGATCGTCCCCGGCGGAGACCAGGGCGCCCACGCGGTCGCCGCCCAGCTGGGCGTGGTCGAAGGCGCTCTGGGCGCCTGCCAGCCGCTCGGCCAGCATCGGATCGGTGCGCGCGGCGGCCTCCAGCTCGGCGAAGGCGCGGAACGGCAGCTCGTGCAGCAGGGCCCAGTATGAATCGATCGCCTGCTCGGCGGCGTCGACGCCGGGCGGCGCCGGGGCTGTGGCGGCCTGTTCGAACAGGCGCGCGCGGGCGAGGTCGATGTGGGCCACCGCCGCCTCGACCAGCTCCTCGCGGGTGGCGAAGTGATAGAGCATCGCGCCACGGGTCAGCTGCGCGGCGTCGGCGATCACCGCGTTGGAGGCGGCGTGGTAGCCGATCTCGGCGAACAGACGCATCGCCGCGTCGAGAATGCGCGCGCGCGTTCTCTGCGACTTGGGCGTCGCCCGCATGGAATAGGTTCTGGCGTCCATCGGACCCAATTTTCAGCGACCTGGGGAGGGCCTGCTCACGCTACGCCCCTAGCAATATGAGGGCGTGTCATGCCAGACCCTACGTCGCCGCAGGCAGGGCCGGATGCGCCGGAGTGGCTCTTTGTGCGCGGATTGGGCGCCAGGTGCGGCCCTTAGCGCCAGTTTGGGCGAACGGCGCTCAGCGTTGACTTACCGCTCGAACTCATGACAGTGCCACTGTCATGAAAGCCCCCCTGCCGAACCTGCGCGACCGCCAGCGGGAGGAGACCCGCGAGCAGATCCTGCGCGCCGTGGGCCGCCAGCTGGAAACCCGCAGCCTGGAAGACCTGAACTTCGCCGAGATCGCGCGCGATGCGGGCGTGGGCGAGCGGACGGTCTATCGCCACTTCCCCACCAAGGAAGCGCTGCTGGGGGCCTTCTGGGCCTTCCTGCAGAACGAAGCCATCCGCCAGCCCGACAAGCCCAAGCCGGTGCGGTCGGACCGCCGCCTGCGTGAGGCGATCACAGCGCCGCGCGACGCCCTGCGGCCCATGCGCATCCTGGTGGCCACCGACGCCTGGGAGCCGCAGGTCAACGGCGTGGTCCGCACGCTCACCCGCGTGGTCAGCGAGCTCCAGGGCATGGGCCACACGGTGGAGGTGATCCACCCCGGCCAGTTCAAGACCTTCCCGCTGCCCACCTACGCCGAGATCAAGGTCGCCATCGGCGTCTACGAGCCAGTGCAGGAGCGGTTCAAGGCGTTCGAGCCCGAGGCCATCCACATCGCGACCGAAGGCCCGATCGGCCTGGCGGCGCGGCGCATCTGCGTGGAGTGGAAGCTGCCGTTCACGACCAGCTACCACACCCGCTTCCCGGAATACGTCTCGGCCCGCCTGCCCCTGCCGCTGGCCGCCGGCTATGCGTACATGAAGTGGTTCCACAAGCCGTCGGGCCGGTTGATGGTCGCCACCCCCACCATGCGCGAGGAGCTGTCGAACCACGGCTTCCGCAACATCTCGGCCTGGTCGCGCGGGGTCGACACCGAGATCTTCCGACCCCGGGCGGAGGGCGAGCCCGACATCTTCGCCGACCTGCCCCGGCCGATCTTCCTCTACGTGGGCCGCGTGGCCGTGGAGAAGAACATCGAGGCCTTCGTCGCCCTGGACCTGCCCGGCACGAAGGTGGTCGTGGGGCCCGGACCGCAGCTGGAGGAGCTGAAGGAGAAGTACCCGGACGTGGTCTTCAAGGGGCCGAAGTCGGGCAAGGAGCTGGCCGACCACTACGCCTGCGCCGACGTCTTCGTGTTCCCGTCGCTGACCGACACCTTCGGGCTGGTGATCCTGGAGGCCATGGCGGCCGGCACGCCGGTCGCGGCCTATCCGGCGCCGGGGCCGATCGACCTGATCCCGGGCTCGGCCGCGGGCGTCCTGGCGCTGACCGCCACCGAGGGCCTGCGCGAGGCCTGCCTCCAGTGCCTGGAGCTTGACCGCAAGCGGGTGCGCGCCTTCGCCGAGAAGTTCTCGTGGCGGGCCTGCGCCGAGGATTTTGTGAAGAACTTGCAGCCCTATCCCGAGCCCGAGAAGACGCGGTTCTGGCGGCGCCTGCGGCGGCTGGCCCGGGTGCGCCGGCGCGGGCAGGACGCCGGCTGACCGCGCCGCTCTATGACGCTTTTGTGACATCCGGGATTGGCGCGGGCCGCAACCCCGCGTAAATCGCCCGGCTCCAGGCTCGACGGACGTTCGAGCGGCGCAGGAGCGTCGAAGCCAGCCGATGGGCAAGAAGACGGACAGGTTGCGGCCCGAGCCCGATCGGGAGCCGCGCACCCAGTACGCCGCCCTGCCCTGGCGCAAGGGCGCGGACGGCGCCGTCGAGATCCTGCTCATCACGTCGCGCGAGAGCCGCCGCTGGGTGATCCCCAAGGGCTGGCCGATGAAGGACATGGCGCCGGAGCACGCCGCGGCCCAGGAAGCCTACGAAGAGGCCGGCGTGCTGGGCGAGCCGCGCCACAAGCAGCTGGGCGTCTATCATTACGACAAGCGCCTGGCCTCGGGCCGGCTGCAGCACGTGCGGGTGATGGTGTTCCCGCTCAAGGTCACCGAGGCCCGCGACATCTGGCCCGAGATGGCCGAGCGCGACCGCCTGTGGTCGTCGCCCGCCGAGGCCGCGAGCCTGGTCGACGAGCCCGAGTTGCGGGAACTGCTGGCGAAGTTCAAGAGCTGAGCCCCATCCCTCCCCGTCGGGGAGGGACAGATCGCGGAGCGATCAGGGTGGGGAAGTGTGGGCCGGAATGCAGAGGTCAGGGAGGATCAACACGCCCCCGCCCGGCCTCGGCTCCGCCTCGTCCACCCTCCTCGGAGGGAGGGAAGGCTAGAGAAGCCGCCCGCGGATCGCCTGACTCAGCATGTCGATGCCGACCACCGCCACGATGATCACGATCACGATGGCGCCCGTCTCGGAATAGCTGAAGCTGTTCATGCTCTCGTACAGCACCTGGCCGATGCCGCCCGCGCCGATCAGGCCCAGCACCGTGGCGCTGCGGCTGTTGGATTCGAACCGGTACAGCGCATAGCTGGTCCACAGCGGCGCCACCTGGGGGATCACGCCCCAGACGATCTCATGCAGCTTGGCGCCGCCGGTGGCGCGCACGCCCTCGACGGGGCCGCGATCGATGGACTCGGTGGCTTCCGAGAACAGCTTCGCGAGCACGCCCGAGGTGCCGATCGCCAGCGCCATCACGCCGGCCAGCGGCCCCGGCCCCACGGCCACCAGGAAGATCATGCCGATGACCAGATCCGGGATCGATCGGACGATGTCGAGCGCGCGGCGGATGGGCCACTGGATGAACCACGGCGTGATGTTGCGCGAGGCGAGCAGGCCCAGCGGGATCGCCGTCAGGATCGCCAGGAACGTGCCCCAGATCGCCATCTGGATCGTCTGCCACATCTTGGAGACGTAGAGCTGCCAGTTGGTAAAGTCGGGGGTGACGAACCCGCGTCCCAGCTCCTGCATGTTGGACGAGTTCGAGAACAGCAGCGGCAGCTTGTAGAGCTCGGCCGGGCCGAACGCGATCAGCAGCAGAGCGACCAGCACGCCCCAGATCAGGAGATCCGGGACCTTCTGGGCCAGCGTCTTCTGTGGCGGCGGCGGAACCGCGCCGGCGGGACTCGTCGTCGCGGTCATTGGGCGGCGGCGGGCTCGATGGCGCGCTTCTGGGCGGCTTCGGCGCGGATCTTGTCGAACTCGGCCTGGGCCTTGGCGATGCGGCCGGCGTCGCCCGAGCGCTTGGCGGCGGCCAGCGCTTCGCCGGCCTCCATCTCGCGCACCGGATCCAGGTAGCTGTTGTCGGCCGGCTTGAAGCCGCCATAGGCCAGGCCCTTCAGGACCTCGCGCTGGCGGGCGGCCTTCTCGTCCGTGCCCGTGCCGTAGGTCAGGAAGAACTGGCGGATCTTCTCCTTCAGCGCCGGGTCCAGGTCGCGGCGCACGACGATCGACGACTCCGGCAGCGGCGGGCTCTCCCAGATCGTCTCGACCTTGGCGGCCAGCTCGGGGCTCTGGCGGGCGAAGAACAGCAGGCCGACCGAATTGTTGGTCGCCACGTCCAGAACGCCGTTGGCCACCGAGAAGGCGTTGGCCTGGTGACTGGCCGAGCGCACCGACTTGAAGCACTTGGCCGGCTCGATGTCGCGCGGCGTGAACAGGTAGGTCATCGGCGCCAGCGTGCCCGAGGTGGACTGGGTGTCGCCAAGGCCGAAGTTCAGGGTCTTGTCGCAGGACAGGACCTTGTCGAGCGTGATCCCGCTGCCCTTCTTGACGATGATCACCGACTTGTAGGTGGCCTCGCCGCCGGCATCGACCACGCGGCCCAGCACTTCGGCGTCGGCCCGACGCACCGCCTGCAACGCAGGCGAGGCCGAGAACCAGCCCATGTGCACCTGCTTGAAGCGCATCGCCTCGACCAGGCTGGTGTAGTTGGTGGCGAAGTAGGGCTTCACCTTCACGCCGATCGACTCCGACAGATCGGTGAGCAGCGGCGTCCACAGCGGCTCCATCGACGCTTGGTTCTCGGCCGACAGGATCGAGAAAGTCAGTTCGGTGGGCGCGCCGGTGTCGGCGGCCTTCTCCTGGGGCCTGCCGCAGGCGCTGAGCGCCAGCGCGGCCGCGGAGAGGGTGAGGATGAGGGTGCGGCGGATCATGTGGGCGCTCCTTCCCAGAAGACGTCCTCGAATTCGGGGCCGTAGATGTCGATGAGTTGTTCGCGCTTCAGGCCATCGGAGGGGCCGTCGTAGACGACCTTGCCGGCCTTCAGCGCCACCACGCGGTCGCAATAGCGCAGGGCGTAGTCAACCTGGTGGAGTGTGACGAGGACCGTGAGGCCGTCATTCTTGTTCAGCTCGCGCAGGATCTCCATCACCCGGCGGGCCGAGACGGGGTCGAGCGAGGCGACGGGCTCGTCGGCCAGGATGATCTTGGCCTTCTGGACCAGCGCGCGGGCGATCGCGCCCCGCTGCTGCTGGCCGCCCGACAGCGTGTTGGCGCGCTGGGTGGCGTAGTCCGAGACGCCGAAGCGGTGCAGGGCCGCCATCGCCGCCTGCTTGGTCTCGGCGGGCCAGAGGCCCAGCGCCGCCTGCCAGAAGCTGATGCGGCCCAGCGAGCCCAGCGCCACGTTGGTGAACAGCGACAGCCGGCCCACCAGGTTGAACTGCTGGAAGATCATGCCGATCCGCGTGCGGGTCTTGCGCACGTTGGAGTCGATGCGGCCGTCCTTCTGGACCGGGCCGTCGAAGGCCACGATCTCGCCGGGACCGGCGTCGATCGTCTGGAGCGCGCTGATCGAGCGCAGCAAGGTGGATTTCCCCGATCCCGAAGGGCCGATCAGGGCGATCATCTCGCCCTTCCTGGCGTCCAGCGACACCCCGTCGAGGGCCCGGCGCTGGCCGAAGGTCTTGGAGACGTTCCGTATCGACAGAACGGCGGCGTCAGGCATGTGGTCGGTCGGAGCTTTCCCGTAACAAACCCGGCTTCATGGCACGTCTGGCGCCATGCGGTCTAGCGCGGGCCCGGGCTCGCGAGCCCTTCGGCCAAAACGGCGCCCCCTAACGGGCGAACGGCCTACAACTGCGCCAAGAGTAAGGACCGGTCGCCCCCTCGGGGGCCCCCGTCGCGGCCCCCTGGACGGCGCCTCGCGCTCGCCCACGCGAGACAACGCGCAAAAAGTCGCAAACACGAGACTTTACATGGGGGTCCATTGCCCCTAAATGCGCGCCTTCCGGCGGACCCGATGTCCTCAAAAGCGCTGCTAACGCCGGACTTGGTTCAACAATCCGTTGGGGGTTGCGTGAGGTGCAGACGTACCATACGCCCCTGGACCTTGTCCGTGAGCGGTCACCGGAGCGTCCCGTCGCCTTTGCGCGACCCGACGCGGTGGCGGTAGCGGCGCGCTGGTTCCAGGACAGCTTTAAGGGCGACGTTTTCTACGCTGTGAAGGCGAACCCTTCGCCGTGGGTCATCGAGACCCTCGTGCAGAACGGCGTGAATTCGTTCGATGTGGCGTCGATCCGCGAGATCGAGCTCGTGGCGCAGTTCGCCCCGGGCGCGCGCATGGCCTTCATGCATCCGGTGAAGAGCCGCAAGGCGATCGCAGAGGCGTACAACCGCTTCGGCGTGAAGACCTTCGCGCTCGACACGCATGAGGAGCTGGCGAAGATTCTCGAGGCCACTGGCGGCGCCGAGGACCTGACCCTGATCGTGCGCCTCGCGGTCGTCGCGGAAGGCGCGTCCTACTCCCTGGCCGGCAAGTTCGGCGTCGACCTGCACGAGGCTCCGGCCCTGCTGCTGGCCGCGCGCCGCGCCACCCAGGGCAAGATGGGCGTCAGCTTCCACGTCGGCAGCCAGTGCATGCGGCCCACCGCCTACCAGGCGGCGATGGCCCAGGCCCAGCGCGCCATCGTGCGCGCCGGCGTCATGGTCGACATCGTCGACGTCGGCGGCGGCTTCCCGTCGGTCTACCCGGGCATGATCCCGCCGGACATGAGCGACTATGTCGACTCCATCCAGCGCGGCTTCGGCGAGATGAGCGTGCACGAGGAAACCGAGCTGTGGGCCGAGCCCGGCCGGGCCCTGGTGGCGGAAGCCTCCTCGGTGCTGACCAAGGTCGAGCTCAAGAAGGGCGACGCGCTGTATCTCAACGACGGCAGCTACGGCTCGCTGTTCGATGCGGCGCACATGAAGTGGCCCTTCCCGGTGAAGCTTTACCGCGGCGAAGGCGACGACGCCCACGAAGTGGAAGGCGCCCTCAAGCCCTTTCGCTTCTACGGCCCGACCTGCGACTCGATCGACCACATGCCGGGCCCGTTCTGGCTGCCGGAAGACATCCGCGAGGGTGACTACATCGAGATCGGCATGCTGGGCGCGTACGGCGTGGCCATGACGACCAACTTCAACGGCTTCGGCGAAGCCGAGATCGTCGAGGTCCGCGACGCCCCGATGGCCTCGATGTTCGGCCTGGCCGGTCGCACCATCCGACTGCCCCGCGAGGAGCGTGAGGAAGACCGCAAGGTCGTTCGCCTCTCGCGCCCCAAGGGCCGCGCCGGGAAGAGCCGCCGCAAGCGGTAACAACTGTCGGATTCAAGTGTTATAGGCGCGGCCGGTCGCTCCGTCCCGGTCGCGCCTTTTTCTATGGCGACGGGCGATCACCCTCAGAAGGGAACTTCAGAAGATGAACGCTCCGGCGAACACCAACCGCAAGGCCGAGCTCCTGGCCAACACCGTCGAGCACGTGGCGATCGACCAGTACGACGCCCGGCCCGTCATCGACGCCATGCGCAAGATGAGCTTCACCAGCCGCGACACCGCGCGCGCCGCCGACATCTGGTCGATGTCGCTGCAGGACCCCGACTGCTCGACCTGGCTGACCCTGGCCGGCTCGACCAGCGCGGGCGGCTGCATGCACATCTACCGCGACATGGTGAAGTACGGGATGATCGACGCGATCGTCGCCACCGGCGCCTCGATCGTCGACATGGATTTCTTCGAAGCCCTCGGCTTCAAGCACTACCAGGCCGACTCCACCGTCGACGACCGTGAGCTGCGCGAGATGTACATCGACCGCATCTACGACACCTACATCGACGAGGAAGAGCTCCAGAACTGCGACGGCACGATCTACGCGCTGTGCGAACTGCTGGAGCCGCGCCCCTACTCGAGCCGCGAGTTCATCCACGAGATGGGCAAGTGGCTGGCGGCCGGCAACGCGAAGAAGCCGGACAGCCTGGTCGAGGTGGCTTATCGGGAGGGCGTGCCGATCTTCTGCCCGGCCTTCGTCGACTCGTCGGCCGGCTTCGGCCTAGTGAAGCATCAGGTCGAGCGGATGAAGGCGGGCAAGCCCTACCTCACCATCGACGCCGTGGCCGACTTCCGCGAACTGACCGAGATCAAGCTGAAGGCCGGCGCGACCGGCCTCTTCATGGTGGGCGGCGGCGTGCCGAAGAACTTCGCGCAGGACACCGTCGTCTGCGCCGAGATCCTCGGCCACGAGGTCGACATGCACAAGTACGCCGTCCAGATCACCGTGGCCGACGTGCGCGACGGCGCCTGCTCGTCCTCGACGCTGAAGGAAGCCTGCTCGTGGGGCAAGGTCGACGTGACCTGGGAGCAGATGGTGTTCGCCGAGGCCACCACCGTGGTCCCGCTGATCGCCTCCGACGCCTGGCACCGCGGCAGCCACAAGGCCCGCAAGAAGCCCCGCTGGGCCGACCTCTTCCTGAAGGCGTAGCACCCCGGGAAACCGAGCCGGCGAGCCATCGCCGGCTCGGACGCTATTCGCAGAAGATGCGCACCTTGGTGCGCTTCTCGTCGACGTCGACCTGCAGGTCGCCCAGGTGCTCGACCAGCTCCTCGAGGTTCTCGGGCCTCAGTTGGTGGAGGTCGAAGGGCACGCCGTTCTCGCGCATCGCGGCGTTCACCTCGTCGCGCGCCTTGGGCGGAATAATGCTGGCCAGCCGCACGCCGGCGCGCAGCAGCTGCATCGGCACCCGGATGTTCACCTTGGTCGGCCCGTCGTCGTCGGGCTCTTCGCTGTCGACCGAGATGCGCAGGTACTTGGGCGCGGCGCGGTTGGCCGGATAGCCGGAGCCGGCGGGGTCCGAGCCGGACCTGCCCCCCCGGGTCTCCATCGCCGCCAGCAGCCGGTCGGCCTCGTCGGCCGTGATCCGGCCTGCAGCCAGCATCTCGAGGATCGTGCGGCGATCTTCGCTCATGGGAAGCTCCTCAGAAGATCCGGATGCGGATCTTGGCGTCGTGGGTGTCGACGTCGATCTCGGTCCCGCTCAGCGAGAGCAGGACCCAGCCGACGTTGAAGGCAGTCTGGTACGGGTTCGTTCGCCACATCGGCGGCGCCAGCAGCAGCAGCGGCGCCAGGAGCATCGCGAAAGGGGAGAGCGCCGCGAACAGCGGCGTCAGGGGAAGCCACAGGGTAACCCGTGTCGGACGCCCTTCGACGGCGTGCGGGCGGCGGTGACGCGCGGCGCGATCGCGGATCGCGGCCAGGTCGCCATGACGGCGCACAGCCATGGGTGCGTTCATCGGCGCCCCTCCAGTTCGGCGACCGCCTGGTCGGCGGTGATCTCGCCGCGGCCCAGGCGCTCCAGCACCTCGCTGCGGCTGGGCGGCACGTTGATCTCGACCAGCTCAAGCATGCCGGCGATGCGGTTCAGGCGCGCCTTCACGGTCGGGTACGAGACCCCGAACACCTGCTCCATCTCCTTGATCGAGCCGTGGCTGCGCAGGAAGGCGGCGACGAAGATCTGGTCCTCGGCCGACAGCTGGGCCAACCGGGGCAGCTCGAAAGCGCCTTCTATGGCGATGCCGCTGTCCGCCAGTCGGACGCGCTCCACCGTCATCGGCCGCCCCTGAGTGAGCTCGGTCAGCGCCTGCCAATCCTGTTTCTTCTCTTCCGCCATGGCTTGAGCTTAAGAAAATCAATTCCTATGTCAAGATTATTCAATTCCGCCGTTCGCCGAGCGGGCGGTTGCGCCCGCGGCCGCGCTTTGCGACACCCCTTGGCGAAAGAAACTGGGAGAGAGTCATGCGGGTGCGTGTCGGGCTGGCGGCGCTGGTCGCCGGGATTGCGGCCTTCGGATCGGCGACGGGACAGCCGCCGCCATCGGGCTATCTGACCACCACGCCCGACCCGGCCCAGATCCTGCGGCCCGCGCCCAAGGAGGGCGACGCCCGCGATCTCGAGGACAAGCGCCTGTACGAGGCGGCCCGCAAGCTGGAGGGTAGTCCCCGCTGGGCCCAGGCTCAGGCCGATGTGCCCTATGCGATCACCAACCGCGTCGCGAACTTCTCATGCGCCGTCGGCGTGAAGCTGGACGCCGCCTCGGCCCCCAAGCTGGCGCTGGTGTTGACCCGCACCTCCATGGACGTGGGACGGCTGAATACGGCGGCCAAGGCGGTCTACAGCCGCGCCCGGCCGTACAAGCGCTGGGGTGGGAACATCTGCACCGAGAAGAGCCCAGCGCTGGACAACAGCTTCGACTATCCGTCGGGCCACGCCCAGCTGGGATGGGGCGACGCGCTGGTGGTGGCCGAGATCGCGCCCGACCGGGCCGCCGAGGTGCTGGCCCGCGGCCGGGCCTTCGCCGACAGCCGCGCGGTCTGCGGCGTGCATACGGTCAGCGCCGTCGACGCCGGGATGCTGCTGGCCTCGGCCCAGTTCGCGCTGACCCAGTCGTCGCCGGCCTACCGCGCCGACCTGGAAGCCGCACGCGCCGAGCTGGCCGCCCTGCGCGCCTCGGGCCCCAAGCCCGACGCGGCGACGTGCGCCAAGGAGGCCGAGCTCAACAAGAGCCCGTTCTAGGGCCACGCCTTGCCTTTCCCACGAAGTGGGGGAGGGGGACCGCCCGCCGAGCCGGAGGCGAAGAGCGGGGGGGGGGGTGGAGAGGGCATGCCTCATCCACGACTTTGCGAGCTGATGTGCTGAAACCTTGGGCGGATGAAGCCGGCGCTCTGCCGGCTGCTTGCCCTTCCCACCACCCGCTCTTCGGCCTACGGCCTCGGCGGGCGGTCCCCCTTCCCACTGCGTGGGAAGGGCAGGGTCAGATGCCCGCGTACCACTCGTAGCCGCGGTCGGGCCAGAAGCCGCCCTGGCCGCGGCCGATCTGGCTGAAGTCGGACACCGCCTCGATCCGCATCACGTACTTGGCGTGCTTGTACCCGAGCTGGCGCTCCACCCGCAGGCGCAGCGGATAGCCGTGGCGCACGGGCAGGGTCGCATCGTTCATCTCGTAGGCCAGGATGGTCTGCGGGTGCATGGCGTCGACCAGGTCGATGCTCTCGTAGTAGCGGCCCGAGCCGTCCAGCGTCTGCTCCAGCGTGTCGAAGCAGTGGAAGACGATGTACTTCGCCTCGGGTTTCAGCTTGGCCTGGGCCAGCAGCGCCGACAGCCGAGCGCCCTTCCACTTGCCGATCGACGACCAGCCCTCGACGCAGTCGTGCCGCGTGATCTGGGTGCGCGACGGCAACGCCCGCACCTGGCCCAGCGTCAGCTCCAGCGGCCGCTCCACCAGTCCATCCACCACCAGCCTGTAGTCGGCGAAGCCGCCCGCCATCAGCTCTGTGTACTCGTCGTCCTGCGGTCGCAGTGTGCCGTTGGCCTTGAAGTCCTTGGAGATGTCGGCCGGCGTGAACTCGGCGGCCAGCGCGTTGCGGTCGGCGACCAGCCGCTGGGCCCGGTAGGTCCATTTTTCGGCCACCCGCAGCACGCCGGTGAAGGTGGAATTGGTGGCCAGCTTGTCGCAACCGGCCAGCCAAAGCGACGTCACGGTCGCGCCGGCGGCGGTCAGCCAGTGGCGGCGGTTGAGGCTCACGCCCGACCTCCTTCTCACGACCGTCCTCCTTCGACTTCGATGGCGTAACGGCCGGTGATCATCGAGCGCATGTTGTTCCAGAGGCCCGAGAGCACCACCAGGACCAGATGGACCACCACGAACGCCACGATCAGCCCCGCTGAAATGAAGTGGATCGAGCGCGCCGACTGCCGCCCGCCGAAGACATCCACCAGCCACGGCGCCGCCGCGTTGAACCCAGGCGACATGCAGAGCCCCGTCGCCACCATCGTCGGCAGCAGGACGAGGATCACCGCGAGGTAGGTGAACTTCTGGATCACGTTGTAGCGCCGCGCCTCCTCGCCCTTGGCGAACTTGAGCCGCGCGTGCGTGCTGATCTCGTGAAGGATGTGGCCGGGCGCGAGCTGGTCGCGATTGGGCAGCAGATCCTTTCGCAGATGGCCGCCCAGCAGCCCCCAGGCCAGGTAGACGAAGCCGTTCAGCACGAACAGCCAGGCAAAGAAGAAGTGCCAGTTGCGGCCCGTCGCCAGGTCGCGCCAGCTGGGGACCGTGGCCCAGGAGGGAAAGCCGCGCTGCTCGCGCATGCCCTCAGGGCCCGACCATCCCAGCACGCCGGTGGTGTCGAACTTCAGCCCGCCGACGGTGGTGATCCCGCGCGGCTGGTCGCCGATCTCCTCCTTGGTCATCGCCAGCCACGGCTCTGCGAAGGTGGACTTGGCGCCCCAGTACAGCGCCGGGTGCGCATTGAAGATCTGCAGCCCGCTCATCAGCAGCAGGCTGATCACCAGCACGTTCAGCCAGTGCGTGAGCCTGGTCACCAGCGCGTGGCGCTTGACCAGGACCTTTGTGGGCTTGCCCGCCATCGCCGCCTTCGGCCCCCTCAAATCAGTCTCCACATTGTGGCGCCGCCCGCGCGCGCGTTCGACCCCGGAAAACGCATCGGAACGATACCGCCCGCAGTTGCGCTTTGGACACGATCCTACACGCGCAAGGAGTTTCCCCATGGGCGCCGAGACGCACGCCGACGACAAGATCCAGAGCCAGGGCCGCAAGGACAACGCCGCCCGGCCGCTGAACGACGCCCCCGACAACGCCGGCGCCGAGCGCTACCCCTCGGTCAACAGGGACGACTCCATCGACCCGGGCGCCGCCAATCCCGAACCTCGCCAAGGGGCCGGGGACGGCGGCCCTCGCCCATCCGACCCCAGCCTCGACCCATCCGCCGCCAGGCGCTGACCTGGCCGGTTCAGGGCGCGCCGCAGGCGCTGTCCTAATCGACCACGAACCACACGAACGGAGCCTGCTGTTCGCGGTGCGGACCAAACCGCGCGTTCGTATGGTTCGTGGTCGAACATGACCGGCGCTGACGCGCCACCGCAGTTGAATGGCGCGCGCGAGGTAGCGGCCTCCGGCGGGCGCCCGTAAGTTCCCCGCGCAACGGTGGGGATGGGCATGGCGGCGATCGAGGTTTGGCGCGGCGGCGTGGCGGCCTGGGAGAGCGACTCCATGGGCCACCTGAACGTCGGGTTCTATGTCGCCAAGTCGATCGAGGCCCTGGCGGGCCTGGCGGCCGAGCTGGGCATGCCGCGCGTGTTCGCGCCTTCGACCGAGGCGACGCTGATCGTCCGCGAGCAGCACATCCGGTTTCTGAAGGAGGCGCGCCCCGGCGCGGCCCTTTCGATGACCGGCGGGGTGCTGGAGATCGGCGCGACCGAAGCTCGGCTCTCGTTCCTGATGCGCCACCACGACGGGACGCTCGCGGCGGCGATCCAGACCGTCGTGGCCCACGCCACGGCCCGCGACGGCCACCCCTTCCCCTGGCCGGATCGCATTCGCGCCCGCGCCGAGGCTTTGATGACCGAGGCGCCGGAGGGGGCCGGACCCCGCTCCATCGGGCTCGGTCCCGTCGAGACCCAGGCCAGCCTGGTCCGCGCCGAGGCGCTGGGCCTGCGCCGCACAGGCCTGGGCGTGGTCGACCTCGCCCACTGCGACGCGTTCGGCCGTCTGCGCACCGAGGGGTTCATGCACCGCCTTTCGGACGCGATCCCCAACCTGTTCTCCGGTCGCCGCCCCGGCAACGTCGACGACGGCCCGCCCAGGATCGGCGGCGCGGCCGTGGAGTACCGCCTCGTCCACCATCGTTGGCCCCGCGTCGGCGACCGGCTGGAGCTGCGCTCGGGCTCGGCCGGCGGCGATGCGCGCATCCGCAGGCTGGTCCACTGGATGTTGGACCCTGACACCGGCCGTCCATGGGCCAGCGCCGAGGCCATCGCGGTGTCGTTCGACCTGACCACCCGGAAGCTCATCACCCTGTCCGACGACGAGCTGGCGCGCGTGGAGGCCGACGCCGTGCCGGGGCTAGGGCTGTGAGTCCCGCGCCGCGTTGAGCCGGGCCAGTTCGGCGCGGATGGCGGCCAGCTCGGCCTTCATCGCCTCCTGCTCCTCGTGGGTGTAGGCGTCGCGGTTCTCGATCAGCGCCAGCGCGATCCGCCCGATCAGCAGCGGCAGGACGAACAGGATCGCCGTCAGCATGACGAAGCCGGCCATCACCCGACCGCCCAGCGTCTGCGGGCTGATGTCGCCATAGCCGGTCGTGGTGGTCGTCACGACCGACCACCACAGCGCATCGCCGAACGACTTGCCCTCGAAGAAGGCGAATCCCGCGGCGGCGATCACCACCAAACCGGCGTAGATCAGGAGCAGCTCGCCGACGCTGTTGGCGCCCCGGATGAGAATATCGACGGCCCGCGTCCTGCCCTTCAGCTGTTCGGCCATAAGCGCCCTCCTGCAAACCGGGCGCAGGATGGGCCGGAATGGCGTCGACTGTCAGCCCGCCGCGACGGCCACCAGCGTCTCGCGCACCAGTTCGGGGCGCTCCATCGGCAGGAAATGGCTGGTCCCGGGGATCACGTCGATGCGGAAGCGGCCGGTCGCCTCGAGCTCGGCCTGGCCCTCGTCCAGCCGCGCGGTCGAACCCGCTGCGGCGCGCAGGATGCGCACCGGGCAGCGCGTCGCCCGGAACGCCGACCAGACGTCGTAGTTGTGGGTGCGGAAGTTCGACGCTTCCCACGCCGGCGCGCAGGTCAGCGTCACCTCGCCCGCGTCGGTCTCGCGGAATCCGCCCTCGACGTAGTCGGCCAACTGTTCGGCGCTCCAGCTGCGGAACGCGCCCCGGCCGGTGTAGGCCTCGACCGCGGCGGCTTTCGAAGGGAAGACCGCGCGCCGGCGCAGGGCGCCCTCGGCCAACGGGTTGTCGTTGGCGGGGTCGCGCGCCATGCCCATGGCGAAGATCACGGGATCGAACAGCACCAGCGCCTTCACCCGTTCGGGCGCATGTGCGGCGGCCAGCAGGCTGGCGGTGCCACCCATGGAATGCCCCGCCAGCACCACCGGGCCTTGGGTCTCGGCGTCGAGGAAGGCCAGCAGGTCGTCCCGGAAGTCGTTCCAGCCGCCGCGGGTTTCGACATCCGCCGGCAGAGTCGAGCCGCCGTGGCCGCGCATGTCGATCGCCACGACCCGCAGGGACCCCGCCAGCGGGGCCAGGATGCTGCGGTAGGTGCGGGCGTTGAAGCCGTTCGCATGGGAGAAGACGATGTCGATGGGTCGGTCCGCCGGGCCGAAGTCCAGCAGCGCCATCTTCCCGCCCCGCGTCGGAAGCGCGACCTGCCGCGACCGCGGCTCGAAATCCACCTTGGCGTCCATAGCGCCCCTACTAGCGGGGTTCCCCGGGGAGAGGAAACCCGGTCACGCCGGCACGGGCGTCGCAGGCCGCGCGCCGCCCCGGGCGATGGCCAGCGCCGCGAACGCCGCCGCCAGGGCGAGCATGCCGGCGATCACGAAGCTCTCCGTGTAGCGTCCCTGCAGGTCGCGCAGCACGCCCGCGCCGAACGCCGCCGTCGCCGCGCCCATCTGGTGGCCGCACGCGACCCAGCCGAACACGATGGGCCCCTCGCGTTCGCCGAAGTTCTCCGTCGCCAGGCGCACGGTGGGCGGGACTGTCGCCAGCCAGTCCAGGCCGTAGAACACCGCGAAGATCGACAGGCTGATGACATTGAAGTCCAGGAACGGCAGCGCCATCAGCGAGAGGCCACGCAGCGAATAGTAGACGAACAGCAGCTTGCGCGGATCGTAGCGGTCGGTGAGCCAGCCCGACGCCGTCGTGCCCACCATGTCGAACACGCCCATGGCCGCCAGCAACAGCCCGGCCTGAACCAGCACCAGGCCCTTGTCGCCGCAGAACGAGATCAGGTGGGTTCCGATCAGCCCGTTCGTCGTGAAGCCGCAGACGAAGAAGGTGCCGAACAACAGCCAGAAGGCCGGGTTGCGCGACGCCCGCGCCAGCGCGCCCAGCGCCAGCTTCACCGCGTCCCGGGGCCGCCCGGGGGGCGGCGGCGGCTCGACCTCGGTCGCGCCGTACGGCGCCTGGCCGATGTCGGACGGCCGCTCGGGCATCAGGAAGAACACCAGCGGGACCAGCGCCGCGGCCGCCAGGGAGACGGTGATCACCACCGGCTGCCAGCCGCCAGTCTGGGCCAGGGCCGCCATGCCGGGCAGGAAGATCAGCGAACCGGTGGCGGTGGACGCGCTGAGCAGGCCCATGACCAGACCGCGCCGGGTTGCGAACCAGCGGTTGACCACGGTCGCGCCCATCGAGAGCGCCACCGCCCCGCTGCCCAGGCCCGACAGCACGCCCCAGGTGACCACGTACTGCCACGGCTGGGCCATGAAGAGGCTGAGCGCGGTCGAGACGCTCATCAGGGTCAGGCCGGCGAGGAGCGTGCGCCTGAGTCCCAGGGTCTGCATCAGAGCCGCCGCGAAGGGTCCGACCAGGCCGTAAAGGAAGATGCCGACCGCGGCGGCGGCCGACAATGCGCCCCGCTTCCAGCCGAAGGCGTCGTGTAACGGCGTCAGCAGCACGCCGGGCGCCGATCGCAGGCCGGCCGCCGCAAGGAGGGCCAGAAATGTGACGCCGGCGACCACCCAGGCGTAGTTCTGGCCGAACGGCCGGCGTGCGACTATCTTCATGTTACCGACCGGTGTCCCCTCGAACCTCGAGCACTAGATACGTACCGGTCAGTAACACACAAGGCCCTGCCATGACAAAAGGTCTGACAACCCCGGAAGAAGCGCCGAAAAAGGCCGCGGATCGGATCCTGTCGACCGCCAGCGACCTGTTTTACCGCGAGGGGGCGCGGGCCGTCGGCGTGGACGAAATCGTCGCCCGCGCGGGAGCCACCAAGCCCAGCCTCTATCGCGCCTTCGAATCCAAGGACCAGCTGATCGCCGCCTACCTCCAGGGGCAGGCCGAGAGGTTCTGGGGCTATTTCCAGACCTCGGTCGACCGGCATCCGGACGATCCGCGGGCGGGCCTGATGGCGTTCTTCGAGGATCTGGGCGCCCGCGCCGCCAAACCCGGCTATCGCGGCTGCGGCCTGACGAACGCCGCGGTCGAGTATCCCGATCGCAAGCATCCCGGGCGCAAGGTGGCCGTCGACCACAAGGCCCAGATGCGCGACCGCCTGCGAAGCATGACGAAGGCGATGGGGGCCCGGAAGCCCAAGAAGCTGGCCGACAGCCTGCTGCTGCTGATCGAGGGCGTCTACGTCACCAGCCAGCTCTTCGGCGACGATGGCCCGGCCGGTGCAGCCAAGGGGGCGGCGGAAGCGTTGATCGAGGCCCACACCCGCGAGGGCGCCAAGGAAGCTCCGTGACTCCGACCTCCAGCGCCATCCCTCTGGCCACGATCGGCTACGAGAGCGCGCCTCAGGCCAGGGTG
Organism: Phenylobacterium sp.; assembly: GCF_004299445.1. Taxonomy (GTDB): domain Bacteria; phylum Pseudomonadota; class Alphaproteobacteria; order Caulobacterales; family Caulobacteraceae; genus Phenylobacterium. Next base: position 73,035 of record NZ_SCTC01000022.1, read on the forward strand.
ATCGACACCCTCAAGGCCGCGGGCGTGGAGGTGCTGATCGATGTGCGCGCCGTGGCGGCCTCGCGCCGCGCCGGGTTCTCCAAGGGTCTGCTTTCATCCAGCCTGGAGGACGCCGGCATCCGGTACGTGCACCTCCGAGAGTTGGGCACGCCCAAGGAAGGCCGCTTGGCCGCCCGGCGCGGGAAGACCGCCGAGATGCGCGAGATCTTCGAGGCCCACATGGCCGAGCCCGCCGCCCAGCTGCAGCTGGCGCAGGCCATCGAGATCGCCCGGGAGAAGAAGACCGCCCTGCTCTGCTACGAGGCCGACCACCGCGGCTGCCACCGGTCCATCGTGGTCGAGCATATGCTGCAGGCCGCCGACTTCGCCGTCGAGAACCTGGAACCATCGACCCTCTAGGGCTGTCGTCAGACCTCGAGCTCGGCGCCGGCCAGGTCACAGCCGGCGACGCGGGCGCCATCCATCTCGGCTTCGAGGAAGCGCGCCTTGGGCGCGTGGGCGCCCCGCAGGTCGGCCCCTCTCAGGGAAGCGCGGGTGAAGTCGGTCCGCACGTAGCGGCCCTCGGCGATGTTGAGCGGCCCCATCTTGGCGCCGCGCAGGTCGGCCCGCGCCAGTTGGGCGTCGGTGAATCGCGCGCCGCGCAGGTCGGCCTCGCGCAGGTTGGCGCCCCGGAAATCGCAGCCCGACAGGTCGGCGCCCTGCAGCTGCACGCCTTCCAGATCCATCCCGAAGAAGATCGAGACGGGCGCCGACAGGCCCGACAGCCGACGGCGCTTCAGTGTCCGGACCGGCCGGAAGTCGACCTCGGAGAGCTTCATCACCTGACCGCGACGGCCGCCCGAGTCGCAATAGGCCTCATGTTCGGCCAGGACCTCGGTCAGCGACTTGTCGTCGATGTAGAAGATCGGCGGCGGCGCCCGCAGCACGCCGGTCAGGTCGCAGTCGTCCAGCCGCGCCTGGTTGAGGTTCACCCCGTTCAGCACCGCCCGCTTCATCGAGGCGCCCGACAGGTCGGCCCCGGCCAGGTCGGCGCCCGACAGATCCGCTCCATCCAGGACCGCCCGCATGAGCTTGGCGCCCGTCAGCACCGCGCCCGACAGGTTGGCGTCGGTGAAGTCCGAGGTCATGGCCACGGCCCCGCTCATCTGCGCGCCCTGCAGGTTGGCGCCAGACAGCACGGCGTAGTTCAGCTCGCCGGGCCGGTGCTCGTGGCGCAGGATCCGGAAGCCGTCCAGCTTGTCCTGCAACGCGATACGTCCCTCGCGCAGATCACAGCCGGCCAGCTCGGCGCCCGCCAGGTTTGCGCCGCGCATGCACACGCCGCGCAGGTCGGCGCGCTTCAGGTTCACGTGCCGCATGTCGGCTTCGCGCAGGTCGGCGCCGAACAGGATCGCCCGGCTCAGATTGGCCCGCGCCAGGGTGGCCCCGGCCAGCTTCGCGCCGGTCAGGTCGGCGTCGCGCAGGTCGATGCCTTCGAGGCTGCAGTTGGCGAGATCGGCATAGTGCAGCGACAGCCGTCGCCCGCCTGACCGGCCGGCCAGATAGCGCTGGTGGGCGTCCAGCGCCTCGCGCAGCGCGTGGACGTCGAGAGCCAGATGATGCTGTTGCGGGACGGACGACATGGGAGCCTGTCGTTCACCATGGCCCAGCGCGTTTAAGGATGGGTTGCGGGACAGCCTTAAGGAAAGCCGAAATGCTACCTCAGGATGTGTAATGACAACCTAGAGCCAGCCCCGTCTCTTGAACCAAAGCACCGGCAGGATCCCGGCCACCACCATCGCCACCAAGGCCATCGGATAGCCGAACACCCAGTGCAGCTCGGGCATGACGTCGAAGTTCATTCCGTAGATCGAGGCGACGAGGGTCGGCGGCATGAACACCACGGCCACCACCGAGAAGAACTTGATGATGCCGTTCTGCTCGATGTTGATCAGACCCAGCGCCGCATCCAGCAGGAAGGCCACGTGGGCCGACTGATGGCTGGAGTGTTCGGTCAGCGACTGAGTGTCGCGCTGGAGCGTCTTGAGATGGGCGCGGCAGGCGTGCTGGTCGGCGATCTCGGGCGCCAGGGCCGCGAAGCTGAGCAGGCGGCCCACGCTGACGAGGCTGGCGCGGGCCAGGGCCGTCACCGACTGGGCCTGGGCCAGGCTGGTCATCAAGGGCCGGAAGTTGCCGGCGCGCGGGCGGTCGAAGATGGCTGTGGACGCGTCCTCGACGTTTCGGCCGGTGTCATCCAGCACCTGGGCCAGACGCTCGACCACGGCGTCCAGCAGCCCTAGCAGCGTCTCCGAGGCGCTGGTCTTCTCCTCCTCCAGCGCCCGGGCCGAGAACACCGTGAACGCCCGCAGCTCCTCGTACCGGAGCGTCACCATCAGGCCCTTGACCAGTACGAAGGTGACGGGCGTCCCAAACGGCTTGTTCTCGTGGCTCCGCGCCAGCAGCGTGGCGGTCATGAAGGTCGCGCCGCCCTCCTGGTAGAGGCGGCTGGACGGCTCCAGCGCGGCCATCTCCTCGCGCGTGGGCAGATCGACGCCCAGGGCCGCCTCGACGGCCAGCTCTTCCTCGCGGGTGGGCCTGAGGAGGTCGATCCACACGACCTCGGCGTCGGGCCGCCAGCCGGGGCCCGGGGTCTCGACCTGGAAGGCGCTCTGTCCGCGCCGAAGGACATTGTGCATGGCGCCGCCTCCGCGCCCTTCTGTGAAGGCGCGTCGGCGAAGCCGTCAATTGCGGAAGATCAGTTGGAGCCGTTGTCCTGCCGCGTCGCGGCCGCGATCAGCGCCGCGATACGATCCGTCGAGTCGGCGGCCTGCGAGAGGACGCTCATCGGGCCCTGGCTGTTCGGACGCACGGCGCTGGCCATCTGCTGGGCGGCCTGCTGAGCCACGGCGATCGCGCCGTTCTGGAAGCGCGTCACGCCGCTGGCGGCCAGCATCCGCGACGTGGCGTCGGGATAGATGAAGCCGTGCACCGAATAGGTCGAGCCGCCGAGGTCGCGGTTGGGGTCGTACCAGACCTTCACCTGGCTCCAGTCGCCGTTGGCCGACACGTCGATGACGGTGACGTCCTTTTCCACCTTGCCGCGCGAGCCTTCGATCGGGCTCCAGTTGGCATGGGTGATCTGCACGACGCGGTCGGTCAGCACCTGGCTGACCACAGCCACATGGCCCAGCCGCATACGCGACGTCGGCTTGAAGCACAGCACGGCGCCCGCGCGCGGAACCACGCCCGTCTCGTACTTGCCGACGGCCTGACTCCACCACGTACGCGCATCGCCGAAGATCTGGATGCCCGAAATCAGGCGCGCGAAGGGCACGCACTGCCAGTACGTCTCGGCGATCGCGCCAGCTGGCGCGACTGCAAAGAAGACCGCAGCGGCCAAGGAACCCACAAGGGTCCGCGTCCGTTTGCGCATACTCGGTGACTCCCCGAACTCTCGGCGTGAAGGGGTAACGATATCTGCGCTCAGTGAAAAGAGGGTTTACGCCGCGCGTCGAGACGTCGCGCCCTGTTTATCCACAGCTTGGCTTAGGCATGTGCAGCGGAAGACTCCCCAACAGATTAGTATTCGCCTGTTTTCGAGCGCGGACTAACATCCTCTCAAGAAAACTATTGGCGAACATCCGTTTGCATTCCCCAATTCAGCTAAACGACAGCTCGGTCTGGACTTCTCATTAACCACCTGTAACCTTTTGATACGCCCGCCTCACGCAACGGTAACAAGGCGAAACAAGAGGTGGCCGGTCGGCAGAAAGTTCCTGGCCAGACTCGCCCAAGAGGAGAATATTCCTCGTCACGAACCCGTGAGCGGGAAGAGCGCCTAAAAATGTGGCGCCCGCCCGATCGAACGTCCGGGGCTGGATTTTCGCACGTGAGCCGTTACATGTATGCCCGCACTCGAGGGGAGAGATAGATGGACATCGCTGCGCTGCTGAGCGACCCGGCCGCCTGGGCCGCACTGATCACCCTCATTGTGATGGAGGTGGTGCTCGGCATCGACAATCTGATCTTCATCTCGATCCTCTCGAACAAGCTGCCCGAGCATCAGCGCGCCAAGGCGCGGCGGATCGGCATCGCGCTGGCGCTGATCATGCGCCTGGGCCTGCTGTCGACGCTGGCCTTCATCGTGGGCCTGGTGAAGCCGGTCTTCACCCTGCCCTTCCCGGCGCCCCCCGGCATGGACTTCGCGTTCTCTTGGCGCGACCTGATCCTGATCGCGGGCGGCCTCTTCCTGGTGTGGAAGGCCACCACCGAGATCCACGAGAAGGTCGAGCCCAGCGACGGCCACGGCGTCATGGACGCCGGCGGAAAGGTCGTGGCCAACATGGGATCGGCGATCTTCCAGATCATTCTGATCGACATCGTGTTCTCGATCGACTCGATCCTGACCGCCGTCGGCATGACCGACCACCTGCCCATCATGATCGCCGCCGTGGTCATCACCGTCGCCATCATGCTGGTCGCCGCCGACCCCCTGGCCAACTTCATCAACGAGAACCCGACCATCGTCATGCTGGCCCTGGGCTTCCTGCTGATGATCGGCGCGGTCCTGATCGCCGACGGCTTCGGGGTGCACGTGCCCAAGGGCTACATCTACGCCGCCATGGCGTTCTCGGCGGGGGTCGAGGCCCTGAACATGCTGGCGCGCCGGCGCAACAAGCCCGCGCTCGAAGACAAGACGCTGCACTGACCCTTCCCTCCCGAAAGGGGAGGAAGGCTCAGAGAAAGCTGTAGGGGTCGATGTCGATCGCCACACGGATCTGGCCTGGGGGCCGCACCCGCGCCCGCCAGGCCGCCATGTAGGCCGACAGGTCCACCGTCCGGTCGGCCCGCACCAGGAACCGCTTGCGGCGGCGCCCCCGGACCAGCCCCAGCGGCGCGTCGGCGGGCCCGTAGACCTCCACCCCCGGGGTGTTCGGCGCCTGGCTGGCCATCCCCTGGACGAACGCCTCCAGCTGGGCCGCGTCCGGGCCCGACGCGATCACCGCCGCCAGCCGGCCGAACGGCGGCAGGCCTGAGAGTTCGCGCTCGGCCATCTCGGCCTCGACGAAGGCGTCACGGTCCTGGGCCTTCAGCGCCTGCATCACGGCATGCTCGGGCGCGTAGGTCTGCAAAAGCGCCTTCCCCGGCCGGTCCCTGCGCCCCGCCCGCCCGGTGGCCTGGGCCAGCAGCTGATAGGTCCGCTCGGCCGCCCGCAGGTCGCCGCCGCGCAGGCCGAGGTCCGCGTCCACCACCCCCACCAGGGTCAGCTTCGGGAAGTTGTGGCCCTTGGCCGCCGCCTGGGTGGCCACCAGGATGTCGAACTCGCCCGCCGCCATCGCCTCGACCAGCCGGCGCGCCTCGCGGGCGTCGAACACCGTGTCGGACGAGAAGACGGCGATCCGCGCCTCCGGAAACAGCGCGCGCGCTTCCTCTTCCACTCGCTCGACGCCCGGCCCGATCGAGACGAGGCTGTCCTTGGCCCCGCAGTGCGGACAGGCCGAGGGCTTCGGCATCGAGAATCCGGTCAGGTGGCAGACCAGCCGTCCCGTATAGCGATGCTCCACCAGCCAGCTGTCGGTGTCGGGCGCCGTCATCCGCTCGCCGCAGGCCTTGCAGAGCACGAGGGGCGCGTAGCCCCGGCGGTTCAGGAACAGCAGCGTCTGCTCGCCCCGCGCCCAGGTCTCGGCCATTTCCCGCACCAGCGGCGGCGACAGCCAGCGGCCCGCCTCGGGCGGCGTCTCGCGCAGGTCGATCAGCTCGATGTCGGGCAGCCGGGCTGTCCCGTGGCGCGTAGACAGCCGCAGCCAGCGATAACGCCCGGTCTCGGCGTTGCGCAGGCTCTCCAGCGACGGCGTGGCCGAGGCCAGCACCACCGCGGCGTCCTCGATCCGCCCGCGCACCACCGCCAGGTCGCGCGCATGGTAGATGAAGCCCTCTTCCTGCTTGAACGACCCGTCGTGCTCCTCGTCGACGACGATCAGCTTCAGCCGCCGGAAGGGCAGGAACAGCGCCGAGCGCGCACCCACCACGATCCGGCAGTTCCCCGAGGCCACCGCCTCCCACACGCGCCGCCGGGCCGGCGGGGCGACGTCGGAATGCCACTCGCCCGGCTGGGCGCCGAAGCGGGCGGCCACCCGCGCGATCACCGCCTGGGTCAGCGCGATCTCGGGCAGCAGGATCAGCACCTGGGCGTCCGGATCGGCGGCCAGCGCCGCGGCGGCCGCCTCCAGGTACACCTCGGTCTTGCCCGAGCCGGTCACACCGTCCAGCAGGGTGACGTTGAAGCCGCCGACCACGGCCTTCAGCGCCTCGGCCGCGGCCGCCTGGCTGGCGTTCAGCTCCGCGCCCGAGCGGCCCAGGTCGGGCGGATCGAAGCGCGCCTCGGCCACGATCTCGCGGACGTCCAGCGCGCCTTCGTCCAGCAGGCCCTTCACGACGCCGGACGAGACCCCCGCCGCGCGCGCCAGATCGGCCGCCGACATCGGCGCGACGGCGGCTTCGAGCACCTTGGTCCGCGCCGCCGTGGGCCGGGCCGGCGGCACGCCCGTCGGCACGAGCACCCGCATGGGTCGCGGCTTGGGCGCCCGCGCGCCGCGCAGCGCGATCGCGAGCGGCTGGCCGGGCGCATCCACGGCATAGCGGGCCGCCCACTGAATGAACTCCACGGTGCCCGGCGGCAGCGCGGGGTCGGCCAGTCGCTCGGCCACCGGCTTCAGCGGGCGATTCCCGCCCAGCGCGTCCCGGACCTCCACCACCACACCCCGGATCAGGCGCGGGCCCAGCGGCACGGCCACCTGGTCACCGGGCGCGAGGCCCATGCCTTCGGGCTCGGCATAGTCGAACGCCTCGGGCAGCGGCATGGGGATGAGGACGGAAGCGATGCGGCTCATGTTTCTTGTCACGGGCTTCGCAGCTACAAGCAGGCCCGACAAGTGCCTGAAGATGGCAAGCCTCCAAGGTCAGACAATGCAGCTCTTCCTCGACACCACCGACACCGCCGTCCTCAAGGACCTCGCCGCCACCGGCCTGGTCGACGGGGTCACCACCAATCCCACGCTGATCGCCAAGTCCGGCCGCAACATGCTGGAGGTGATCGCCGAGATCTGCGAGATCGTTGAGGGTCCGGTCTCGGCCGAGGTCGCCGCCATGGACACCGCCGGCATGCTGGCCGAGGGCCAGAAGCTGGCCGCCGTCGCCACGAACGTGGTTGTCAAGGTGCCGCTCACCCGCGCCGGTCTCATCGCCACCCGGGAATTCTCGGCCCAGGGCATCCAGACCAACGTCACCCTGTGCTTCTCCGCCGCCCAGGCCCTGCTCGCCGCCAAGGCGGGCGCCACCTACATCAGCCCCTTCATTGGCCGCCTCGACGACCAGGGCGCGGTGGGCATGGACCTGATCAACGAGATCCGCGCGATCTACGACAACTACGACTTCGACACCGAGATCCTGGCCGCCTCGATCCGCACGCCCAAGCACGTGACCGAAGCCGCCCTCGCCGGCGCCGACTGCGCCACCATCCCGCCGGCGGTCTTCGAGGCGCTTTTCAAGCATCCGTTAACCGAAGCGGGTCTCCAACAGTTCATGGCCGACTGGTCGAAGACGGGTCAGTCGATTCTGTAGGGGCTTGAGTGTCATGGACGGGTCGCAGGGTGAGTTTGCTTTCGAGTCCCCGCCGACCCGTCAGCCGGAACCGAAGCCGGCTTCCCGTCCGGACGCAGCGGAGGCCCTGACCGTCCCGCGCGCGGACGCAGCGCCGGCGGCGGCCGTCCCGCAGGACGCGCTGGACCCGTCGGCGGTCCGCCGGTTCCTGGCCGACAACCCCGACTTCCTGAAGGCCGACGCCGGCCTGCTGGCGGAACTCGGGCTCTCGGTCGCCGGCGGCAATGTCGTCGAGTTCGCGCCGATGGCGCGCGTGCACGCCGCCCACCAGCGCGAGGCCGAACAGCGCCAGATTCTGGAAGAGACCGCCCGCGCCAACTTCGCCGCCCAGGCCCAGACGCACGGCGCCGTGGTCGACCTGCTGGACGCGCGCAATCATTCCGACCTCGCGCGCCGCGTCGACGATCTGGCGCGCCTGCGCTTCGGCCTGGCCGCGGGGGTGATCGCGCTGGAGTGCGAGAACCTGCCGCCCGCGGGATGGCGTCCGCTGGTGGAGGGCCAGGTCGACCTCCTGCTGGACGGACCGCGCCGCATGGTCCGCATGGGCCTCCTGCCCACCGCCTTCGGCCTGTTCGACGACGCAGCCGGACCGATCGCCTCGGTCGCCATGGTGCGCATGGCCCTGTGGGAGCCCTCGCGCCAGGGCCTGCTCGCCTTCGGCTCGGCCGACCCCGACGGCTTCACGCCCGAGATGGGCTCCGAACTCATCGCGTTCCTGGCCCGGGTGGTCGAGCGCACGGCCGAGCGATGGCCGCTGCTCTGAGCGCCGAACAGGCCCGCCAGGCCTGGCTCCAGCACCTGGCGCACGAGCGCCGCGCCTCGCCGCGCACGCTGGAAGCCTATGGCTTCGCCGCCAGCCGCTACATCGCCTTCCTGGAACGCCATCGGGGCGAGAGCCTCAGCGTCAAGGGCCTGACCACCGTCACGCCGGCGGAAGTGCGCGCCTGGCTGGCCCATCTGCGCACCGGCGATCACCCGTTGTCGCCGCGGTCGCTCAGCCAGTCCCTGTCGGCCATCCGCACCTTCCACCGCTTCCTCGACCGCCGGCTGGACGCCCCCAACGCCGCGATCTCGCTGGTCCGCGGGCCGCGGGTGACGCCCGGCGCGCCGCGCCCGGTCACCGAGGACCAGGCTCAGGGCCTGCTGGCCGAGCCGGCCCTGGACCCCGACCGTGAGGACTGGGAGGCCGCCCGCGACCAGGCGGTGCTGTCGCTGCTCTACGGCTGCGGCCTGCGCATCTCGGAAGCGCTGTCGCTCAAGCGATCCGACGCCCCGCTGCCCGAGATGCTGCGCATCACCGGCAAGGGCTCGAAGACCCGCATGGTTCCGGTGTTGCCGGCGGTGCGCGAGGCGGTGGACGCCTACCTGTCCCTGCTGCCGCAGGTGATCGACGGCGATGCGGCTCTGTTCCGGGCCAAGCGCGGCGGCGCCCTGTCGCCCCGACATGTCCAGGCCACAGTCCAGCTGTTGCGCGGCCGGCTGGGCCTGCCCGCGAGCGCCACGCCCCACGCGCTGCGCCACTCGTTCGCCACCCATCTGCTGGGCGCCGGCGCCGACCTGCGGTCGATCCAGGAACTGCTGGGCCACGCCTCGCTGTCGACCACCCAGCGCTACACCGAGGTCGACGCGACGGCCCTGCTCGGCGCCTACAGCCGTGCCCATCCGCATGCGTGAGACCCCGCCTCGCGGAGGGGGCTGAGGACTATTCGTCGGCGACCTTGAGGGGGCCGTAGCCGCCCGGCGGCATGGGCGCGTGCATCAGGTGGCAAGGCCGCGCGCGGCGTTCGTACCAGCCGCGGCGGATCGGCACCCGGGTGCCCGTCAGGATGGACTTCTGCGCTTTCCGGCGCTCGCCGCGCTCGGCCACGAAATAGGGCGCGGGGCGACACCGGATCTGGGCGCGTTCGGTCGCGTCGACCGGCTCGCCCGAAGGGCCCGAGACGACCACGGTGGCCGCGAAGATGAAGGCTGCGAAACTCATCAGCGACCGACACCGTAGCGCACGACCATCGGGTTTGAGCAGGGCCCGATCATCCGCATCACCGCCTTTTCATGGTTGGCCCGGGGCAGGTCGCCCAGCGAGCGCAGCCTGGCCTTGCCGTCGTCGCGATAGAGCAGCGCAGGGTCGGCGATCTCGTAGCGGCCCTCGGCCTTGCACACGCTCGTCGCCGACTCGGCGGACGGCGCAACGAACACCCGCGGGGCGGGGTTCGAGGCCACAGCCGCGGCGACGATCATGGCGAGCATTGCGATCTCCCTATCGCGAGGCCGCAGCAAACTGCCACCATGCCGTGCGTCGGCCAAGTTAAGGTTCGGTCACGCGGCGCCCGTCAATCCCTCATCACGCATCACCCGGCTGGCAGGCCCGCCATTCAGGTCCGGACGTAGCGCAGCCACTTCACCCCGTTGTCCTCGCCCGCCTCGATACAGACGAAGCCCTCTCGGTCGTAGAAGGCCTGGGCGCCCAGGTTGGCGGCCTGGCACTTGAGCGCCAGAACCCCGCCGGTCTGGGCCAGCACGTGGTCGAGCAGCGCCTTGCCCACGCCGCGTCCACGGGTGTCGACGTACAGCGAATGGAGAAACATCTGCGGCCTGTAGAGGGCCGCGAGGCCCACGATCCGTCCACGCTCGACGGCCACATAGATCTCCTCGTCGCGCGCGGCGCTCAGGAAATCCTCCGGGCGGTGCCGCTCCCGCGGCACCCAGGTAAACGTGTCGCGCAGGACGCGGACGTAGAGGGCGGCGCAGGCCGCCAGCTCATCCGCCCGCGCGCGGCGGAGCGTGAGGTCAGGCCCGAGGGACATGGCGCGGAAGGCTCAGCCTCCTCCCCACCGGGACGAGGCGGCCCGGACCGGTCAGGCCTGCATCGTCCAACCTTCGACTCCCATCGCGGCCTGGCGCAGCGCCTCCGAGCGGGTCGGATGCGGATGGCAGGTGCGCGCCACATCCTCCGACGCGGCGCGGAAGGCCATCGCCACGCAGTACTCGCCGATCATCTCGGACACCTGCGGCCCGACCATGTGCGCGCCCAGGATCTCATCGGTGGCGGCGTCGGCCAGAACCTTCACGAAGCCCTCGGTCTCGTGATTGATCTTGGCGCGGCTGTTGGCGGTGAAGGGGAACTTCCCGGCCTTGTAGGCGCGGCCCTCGGCCTTCAGCTGCTCTTCGGTCTTGCCCACCCAGGCGACCTCGGGGCTGGTGTAGACCACGCTCGGCACCAGGTTGTAGTCGATGTGCGCGTACTTGCCGGCGATCATCTCGATGCAGGCGACCGCGTCCTCCTCGGCCTTGTGGGCCAGCATGGGCCCGTAGGTGACGTCGCCGATGGCCCAGACGCCGGGCGTCGACGTCTGCAGGTGGTCGGTCTCGATGAAGCCGCGCTTATCAGGGGTGACGCCCACAGTCTCCAGCCCGAGTCCCTCGGTGTAGGGGCGCCGTCCGATGGCCAGCAGGACGTAGTCGGCCTCGATCTCCTGCGACGCGCCGCCGGCGACGGGCTCCCAGGTCAGCGTGACGCCCTTCTTCGACGTCTTCGCGCCGGTCACCTTGGCGCCCAGCTGGAAGGTCATGCCCTGTTTGGTCAGCGCGCGCTGGAAGGTCTTGGCCAGTTCGGCGTCCATCCCGGGCGTGATGCGGTCCAGGAACTCGACGACCGTCACCTTGGCGCCCAGGCGGCGCCAGACCGAGCCCAGTTCCAGGCCGATGATGCCGGCGCCGATCACCACCAGATGCTTCGGCACTTCGGCCAACGACAGGGCGCCCGTCGAGTCCAGGATCCGCTGCTGGTCGACCGCGACCCCCGGCAGGCTCGAAGGCTCCGAGCCCGTGGCGATGACGATGTTCTTGGCCTCCAGCGTCGTGACCTTGCCGTCCTCGCCGGTCACCTCGACCTTGCCCGCGCCGGCGATCCGGCCCGCGCCCTTCACCCAGTCCACCTTGTTCTTCTTGAAGAGGAACTCGATCCCCTTGGTCAGGGCTGTCACGGACTCGCCCTTCTGCTTCATCATCTGCGGCAGGTTCAGCTTGGGCTGGACCTCGATGCCGAGGTGGGCGAACTCGCCGCTGGCGGCGGCGAACATCTCCGAGGCGTGCAGCAACGCCTTCGAGGGCATGCAGCCGACGTTCAGGCAGGTGCCGCCCAGGGTGACGCGCTTCTCGACGCAGGCGGCCTTGAGCCCCAGCTGGCCCGCGCGGATCGCCGCGTTGTAGCCGCCGGGACCGCCCCCGATGATGACGACGTCGTAGGTGATGGTGTCAGCCATGGTGCTGCCTAAGCCTCAGATGGGCGCGCAACCTAGTGCGCGCCCCGCAAAAGTGGAGTCCGGTTTGAAGGATGCGCACAAGACAAATGTGCCTTGCGCCCATTCGCCGGCCTTGAAGCCTCGAAAGCGTCAGATGAGCCGGCAAGGATCGCCGATACGCCTCAGCAGTTCAGATAGACCTGCTGGCGGGGATCGCCCAGGGCCTGGGCGGCGGCGGGCGCCGATGGCTGAGCCATCGCGCCCTTCTTCAGCATCCGCGTCAGGCGCTCCAGCACCGCGGCGCCGCTGTAGGGCTTCGCCAGCACGTCGCGCACGCCCAGCTGGACGCCGATGCGGACATCCTCGGCGGCGATGTTGCGGCCCACCAGCAGCACCGGCGGCATCTGCCGGCCCGGCAGCGACGCCATCTCGCGCAGCAACGCCAGACCATCCAGCACCGGCATGTTGCGTTCCAGGATCACCGCGTCGGGCCGGCTGGATTTCAGCGCCTCCAGCGCGGCCAGGCTGCTCCGGGCGGCCAGCGGGTGGAATCCCGCCACGTCCAGCCGGATCTGGACCATCTCCAGGGTGGTGCGATCATGATCGACGACCATGATCTTGCTTCCGCGTCCGTCGAAATGCATGTGCGGCGCGCTCCTAGAACAGGTCCACGTCGCCGTCGTCGGGCTCGTCGCCCGCGTCATCGTTTGCGCCGCCCAGGCCGGCGGTCAACCGCTCGGCCAGCGCACCCAGGGTGATCTCGGAGATCGCGGCGTCCACCGGCACGCCCAGCCCCGGCGGCGCGGCGGCGCTGACGCCCCGCGCGAACGCCGACAGGCCGGTCAGGTGCTGGGACAGCAGGTCCACCGCATGCAGACCTTGCACCATCCGGGCGCGGTCGGCCTCGGGCAGGCCTTCCATCACTTCGCCGATGAGGCGGTCCAGGAAGATGCAGCGCGCCGCCGACAACTCGATCTCGGCCGCGAGCACGTCCAGCGTCACGGCGACATCTGGCGCCCAGGCCCTGGCTCCCACGATCGGCGCGTTCATGCATCCCCCCAAGTCTCGACCCGGGACCATTTCACTCGCACGCTGAATTTTCTGTGAATTCTGGGAAACGACGTTAGGCAAGCCCGTCTCGTGTCGCTTGCCTCAGGCGTGCTTCGCCTTCGAAGCCTCGGAAATCGGGGGCCAGGAGCGTCAAGACGCCGCGGCTGCGGTCAGCCCAGGAACAGCGCCAGGAACATGCCGACCGCGGTGCGCGTGCGCGGCGGCGGGACGCCGGGTTCAGGCGGCGGGCGCGGTTCTGACCGGCCAGCGGCGACGAAGGCGCGGGCGTCGGCGGCGTCCTCTTCCGGGACCAGGATGCGGAAGCCGCCGAACGCACGTTGCAGATGGTAGAAGCTCTGGCCCACCACCTCGTTCTGCACGACCGCGTCGATGCCCGACGCGTGCAGCGCCGAGGCCGCCACCTGGGCTTCCGGGAGGTCGATGAAATGGGCGACGGCGACCAGCGGCATGCTGGCCGCCAGTCTGCCGAGGCCGGGATCAGACGTCCAGCAACAGGCGTTGCGGGTCTTCGATGGCGTCCTTCACATGGACCAGGAACGTGACGGCGCCCTTGCCGTCGACGATCCGGTGATCGTAGCTCAGGGCCAGGTACATCATCGGCCGCACCACGATCTGGCCGTTCACGACCATCGGCCGCTCCTGGATCTTGTGCATGCCCAGGATGCCCGACTGCGGCGGATTCAGGATCGGCGTCGACATCAGCGACCCGTAGATGCCGCCGTTCGAGATCGTGAACGTGCCGCCCTGGAGGTCTTCCATGGAAAGCTGGCCGTCGCGGGCCTTCTTTCCGAGGGCGCCGATCTCCTTCTCGATCTCGGCCAGGCCCATCATGTCGGCGTCGCGGACGACCGGCGTGACCAGGCCCTTGTCGGTGCCGACGGCCACCGAGATGTCGTAGTGGTTCTTGTAGATGATGTCCGTGCCGTCGATCTCGGCGTTGACGTCCGGCACCTGCTTCAGCGCGTGGGTCACCGCCTTCACGAAGAAGGACATGAAGCCCAGCTTCACGCCGTGCTTCTTCTCGAACACGTCCTTGTACTGGTTGCGCAGCGCCATGACGCCCGACATGTCCACCTCGTTGAAGGTGGTCAGCATGGCGGCGCTGTTCTGGGCTTCCTTCAACCGGCGCGCGATCGTCTGGCGCAGGCGGGTCATCTTCACGCGCTCTTCGCGCTCGTGGATAGCGCGCGGGGCGGCGGGCGCGGCCGGCGCGGCGGGGGCCTTCGCCCGGGCTTCCAGCGCCGCCAGCGCGTCGCCCTTGGTCACGCGGCCGTCCTTGCCGGTGCCCGGGATCGCGGCGGCGTCCAGCTTGTTCTCGGCGACCACGCGCTGCGCCGAGGGGGCCAGCACCGGCTCGGCGGCGGCTTTCGGAGCGGGCGCGGGCGCTGGCGCGGGCTTGGCTTCGGCCTTGGGCGCCTCGGTCTTGGGCGACGCCGCAGCGGGGGCCGTCGCGGCTGCAGCGCCTTCGGTGATCTTGCCCAGCACCGCGCCGGGCTCGACCGTCGCGCCTTCCTCGGCGCTGATCTCGGCCAGCACGCCGTCGGCGGGCGCGGCGACTTCCAGGCTCACCTTGTCAGTTTCGAGCTCGACCAGGATCTCGTCCTTGCGAACCGCGTCGCCGGCCTTCTTGGCCCAGCGCGCGACGGTCGCTTCGGTGACGGATTCACCCAGAGCCGGGGTCATGATGTCGGCCATCGGGGGGTAGCGCTCCTTGGATCACACAAACAGAGTTCGGAAAGACGGGCGGGGTTTACCCTAGGCAAACGCCTCTGTCAGGAACGTCTCGAGTTCCTTCAGGTGGCGGTTCATCAGGCCGGCGGCGGTGGAGGCCGAGGCCGGGCGGCCGACGTAGCGGGCGCGCTTGGCCTTGATGCTCAGGCGCTCCAGCGTCAGCTCCAGCCAGGGGTCGACGAACTGCCAGCCGCCCATGTTCTTGGGCTCCTCCTGGCACCAGACCAGCTCGGCGTTCTTGAAGCGCTTCAGCTCGTTGCTCAGCGACTTCAGCGGCCACGGATAGAACTGCTCCAGGCGCAGGATGTAGACGTCGTCGCGGCAGGTCTTGGCGCGCTGCTCCACCAGGTCGAAGTAGACCTTGCCCGAGCAGAGGATGACCCGCTTGATCTCCGCGTCCGGGCGCAGCGTCACGCCGCCGACCTCGCAGTCGGCCTCGGCCCCGTCGATCATCACCCGGTGGAAGCCGGTGCCCGTCACCAGGTCCGACAGGTTCGACACCGCCCGCTTGTGGCGCAGCAGCGACTTGGGCGTCATCACGACCAGCGGCTTGCGGAACTCGCGCAGCAGCTGGCGGCGCAGGACGTGGAAGTAGTTGGCGGGCGTCGTGCAGTTGACGACCTGCATGTTGTCTTCCGCGCACAGCTGCAGGAAGCGCTCGAGGCGCGCCGAGCTGTGCTCGGGACCCTGGCCCTCGTAGCCGTGCGGCAGCAGCATGACGAGGCCGCTCATCCGCAGCCACTTGCGCTCGCCCGAGCTGATGAACTGGTCGATCACCACCTGGGCGCCGTTCACGAAGTCGCCGAACTGGCCTTCCCACATGGTCAGCGTGTCGGGGTCGGTCAGCGAGAACCCGTACTCGAAGCCCAGCACCGCCTCTTCCGACAGCGCCGAATCCAGCACCTCGAAGTGGGCCTGGTTCGGACCCAGGTTGCGGAGGGGGAAGTAAACCTCCTCGGTCTTCTGGTCGATGATGCCCGAGTGGCGCTGGCTGAACGTGCCGCGCACGCTGTCCTGGCCCGACAGGCGCACCGGGTAGCCCTGGTCCAGCAGGGTCGCGAAGGCCAGCGATTCCGCCGTCGCCCAGTCGATGTTCTCACCGCTCTCGATCGCCTCGCGGCGGGCGGCGATCACGCGCTCGACCGTCTTGTGGACCGCGACCGTGCTCGGGATCGAGGTCAGCTTGCGGCCCAGGTCCAGCAGCTTCTGCTTGGGCGCGCCGGTGGCGTAACGCTCGTCGCCCGAGGCCAGCTTCACGCTCGACCACTTGCCGTCCAGCCAGTCGGCTTTGTTGGCGGCATAGTTGCGGCCGGCCTCGAACTCGGCGTCGAGGAACTTGTCGAACTCGGCGATCCAGCCGTCGACATCGGCCTGGGTGCAGACGCCCTCGCCGATCAGGCGCGCCGCATAAAGATCGCGCACCGAGGGGTGGTTCTTGATCTTCGCGTACATCAGCGGCTGGGTCATCGTGGGGTCATCCCCCTCGTTGTGACCGAAGCGCCGGTAGCAGAACATGTCGACCACCACGTCCTTGCCGAACAGCTGGCGGTACTCGGTCGCCACCTTGGCCGCGAAGGTCACGGCCTCGGGATCGTCGCCGTTGACGTGGAAGATCGGGGTCTCGACCGCCAGCGCCACATCCGTCGGGTAGGGCGAACTGCGGCTGTTCTTGGGGCTGGTGGTGAAGCCGATCTGGTTGTTGACCACGAAGTGCATGGTCCCGCCGACGCCGTAGCCGCGCAGGCCCGACAGCGCGAAGCACTCCGACACCACGCCCTGGCCGGCGAACGCCGCATCGCCGTGCAGCAGCAGCGGCAGCACGTGGCCGCGGCCGGCGTCGGGCTGTTCGCGCAGCGTGAACGCCTGCTTGGCGCGCACCTTCCCGATCACCACCGGGTTCACGATTTCCAGGTGGCTGGGGTTGGCGGTCAGCGACAGGTGGACGCTGTTGCCGTCGAAGTCGCGGTCCGAGCTGGCGCCCAGGTGGTACTTCACGTCGCCCGAACCCTGGACGTCGCTGGGCAGCGACGAGCCGCCTTGGAATTCGTGGAAGATGATGTGGTAGGGCTTGCCCATCACCGCGGCCAGCACGTTCAGGCGGCCCCGGTGCGGCATTCCGATGACGATGTCCTTCACCCCCATCGCGCCGCCGCGCTTGATCATCTGCTCCAGCGCCGGGACCATCGCCTCGCCGCCGTCCAGGCCGAAGCGCTTGGTGCCGGGGAACCGGCGATGGAGGAAGGCCTCGAAGCCCTGCGTCTCGATCAGCTTCTTCAGGATGGCGACCTTGCCCTCCTTGGTGAAGGTGATCTCCTTGTCGCGGCCCTCGATCCGCTCCTGCAGCCAGGCCTTTTCCTTGGGATTCGACACGTGCATGTACTGCACGCCGACGTTGCCGCAGTAGGTGCGGCGCAGGATCGCCAGGATCTCGCGGATCGTCGCGGTCTCCAGGCCCAGCACGTAGTCCAGGAAGATCGGACGGTCGAAGTCGGCCTCCGAGAAGCCGTAGCTGGCGGGCTCGAGCTCGGACGCATCGCCCGGCGTGGTCGCGATGCCCAGCGGATCCAGGTTGGCCTTCAGGTGGCCGCGCATCCGGTAGGCCCGGATCATCATGATCGCGCGCAGCGAATCCAGCGTGGCGGCGCGGACCTCGTCCTGGCTGACGCCGGGCTTGCGGGCCTCTACGCCCTTGGCCAGCTTGGCCTCGACCGCGGGCCACATGCCGTCGATCGCGCTCATCCAGTCGGGACGCGGGGCCGGAGCGGCGGGCTTCACCCACTGGGGCTTGGCGGCCGCGCCGCTCTCGCCCAGCGAGGCGAAGAAGGCCTGCCACGAGGGCTCGACCGAGGCGGGGTTCGCCTCCCACTTCGCGTAGAGATCCTCCACAAAGGCCGCGTTGCCGCCGTAGAGGAAAGAGGTTTCGGCCAGAACTTCGTTGATCAGGCCTGCGTCGTCCGCCATTTCGTCCGCCTTATGGGGGCGGGCCCACGGACTTCGGAAGAAGGAGCCGAGCGCGGACCGCCCAATACCTAAGTTTTGCCCCCCAGGCACGCGAGGGATCCCGCATGCCCATACCCCGTATTGATTAACCGTTTACCACGTCGGCCAGCCCCGACCGTCGTGAAAACAGCTAGTTACCCTTCAGCACCTCGACCAGCGTGGTGCCCAGCGCCGCCGGCGACGGCGACACGCGGATGCCCGCCGCCTCCATCGCCGCGATCTTGTCTTCCGCGCCGCCCTTGCCGCCCGAGATGATCGCGCCGGCGTGGCCCATGCGGCGGCCCGGAGGCGCCGTACGACCGGCGATGAAGCCCACCATCGGCTTCTTGACGGCGTGGTTCTTCAGGAACTCGGCGGCGTCTTCCTCGGCCGAACCGCCGATCTCGCCGATCATGATGATCGACTCCGTCTCGGGGTCCTTCAGGAACAAGTCGAGCACCTCGATGAACTCGGTGCCCTTGACGGGATCCCCGCCGATGCCGACGGCCGTGGATTGGCCGAGCCCTGCCTGAGTGGTCTGGAACACGGCCTCATAGGTAAGCGTCCCGGAGCGCGAAAGCACCCCCACCGAGCCGCGCTTGAAGATGTTCCCCGGCATGATGCCGATTTTGCACTCATCCGGCGTCAGGACGCCCGGGCAGTTGGGCCCGATCAGCCTGGATTTCGAGCCGCTCAGCGAGCGCTTCACCTTGACCATGTCGGCCACCGGGATGCCCTCGGTGATGCAGACGATCAGCGGCACCTCGGCGTCGATGGCTTCCAGGATCGAGTCCGCGGCGAACGCCGGCGGCACATAGATCACGCTGGCGTCGGCGCCGGTTTCCTTCACCGCGCCGGCCACGGTGTCGAACACCGGCAAGCCGATGTGGGTGGTCCCGCCCTTACCCGGCGTGACGCCGCCGACCATCTTCGTCCCGTAGGCGATGGCCTGTTCCGAGTGGAAGGTGCCCTGCGCGCCGGTGATGCCCTGGCAGATGACGCGGGTGTTCTTGTTGATCAGGATCGACATGTCTTACGCAGCGCCCCGCACGGCCTTGACGATTTTCTCGGCGCCGTCCGAGAGGTCGTTGGCGGCGATGACGTTCAGGCCGCTCTCGTTGATGATCTTCTTGCCCAGCTCGGCGTTGGTGCCCTCAAGGCGCACGACCAGCGGCACCTTCAGACCCACCTGCTTCACCGCGGCGACGACGCCCTGGGCCAGGATATCGCAGCGGGCGATGCCGCCGAAGATGTTGACCAGGATGCCCTTCACGTTCGGGTCGGCGATGATGATCTTGAAGGCCGCCGTCACCTTGGCTTCGTCGGCGCCGCCGCCCACGTCCAGGAAGTTGGCCGGCTCGGCGCCGTACAGCTTGATGATGTCCATGGTGGCCATGGCCAGGCCGGCGCCGTTGACCATGCAGCCGATCTCGCCGTCGAGGGCGATGTAGCTGAGGTCGTACTTCGAGGCCTCGATCTCCTTCGGGTCCTCTTCGGTCTCGTCGCGCAGCGCCTGGATGTCCTTGTGGCGGAACAGGGCATTGCTGTCGAAGCTGATCTTGGCGTCCAGGACCCGCAGGTGCTCGTCCTCGGTGACGATCAGCGGGTTGATCTCCAGCATGCTCATGTCCTTGGCCACGAAGGCCTCGTAGAGCTGGCCGAGCAGGGTGGCGGCTTCCTTGGCCAGGCCGCCCTTCAGGCCCAGCGCATTGGCCAGCGTGCGGCCATGGTGGCCCCACACGCCGGTGGCCGGGTCGATCGAGAAGGTGACGATCTTCTCGGGCGTCTCGTGCGCCACGTCCTCGATGCTCATGCCGCCTTCGGTGGAGGCCACGACCGAGACCCGGCTCGTTTCGCGGTCCACCAGCAGCGACAGGTAGAATTCCTTGGCGATGGCGGCGCCTTCCTCGATGTAGAGGCGGTTCACCTGCTTGCCCTTGGGCCCGGTCTGGATGGTCACCAGCGTGCGGCCCAGCATCTCCTCGGCGTTGGCCTTCACGTCGGCCACCGTCTTGACGACGCGAACCCCGCCCTTGGCGTCGGGGCCCAGGCCCTCGAAGCGGCCCTTGCCGCGCCCGCCGGCGTGGATCTGCGACTTCACGACGAACACCGGTCCGCCCAGTTTCTCTGCGGCCTGGACCGCTTCGTCGACCGTGAACGCGGCATGTCCGCGCGGAACCGCGACGCCGAACTCCGCGAGGACGGCTTTAGCTTGGTGTTCGTGGATGTTCATGAGGCCTTGGGGGCGGCTGTCAGGGAGGCTCGCCCCTGCGGCGAGTGTGCGGGCTTATAGGCGCCGGCCCCTGCGATGACAACCGCGTGAGGGGCAGAAACGCCCCTCACGCGCACGAAGTTCACGTGACGGAACGTCTGTGCTCACCGATAGAGAGCAGCCCCCAACAAGGCCGCCCGCCGCAGTCCCGGCCGAATGGGCCCGCGGCGGGCGCAGGCTTGGGTTCAGCCCAGGAACATCATCCACAGGGTCCGGCCGGGGATCAGGGCGATGAACAGGTTGATCGCGAACCCGCCGTAGAACAGGCCCATCATCGTCTTGCGGTGCCGCTGCACGGCGTGGCGCTTGGCCCAGATCACCGCCAGCGGCAGGGTCAGCAGCACCCAGCCGGTGAACAGGTGCAGGATCGACCATGCGCCGTGGTTCAGGCTGGTGATGAACAGCGTGGCGCCCGCCGTCGTCGCCACCAGCGCCACCCACGCCCAGCCCGCCACGCGGTGGAAGGTCCGGCCCTTGCGCACGACCATCAGCGCCGCGCCCAGGACCAGCGCGGCCAGCGCCGTCAGCAGGTGGATCTTGATCGCGGGCGACAGCGTCTCGAACAGCGCCATGTCGGGCGCATGCAGGCGGGCCGACATGGCCATCCGCGCCACCGCGCCCCAGGCGCCGCTCAGCGAGGCGCCCACGATCACGGCGACCACGACCATGGACAGCGCGAACCTCGTCGGGGCGTTGACCGTCACGCGGCCCGGCGTTTGCGAAACAGACGACATCCTTTATCTCCAGCTTCGTAAGGGTGGCGCGGCGGTCCGCGGCCCGTTGAGCCAGGACATGACGGCGGTCTGGAAACGGTGCGAGCGCGGATGCGTCGGATGACGGCGGAGCTACGCGAACGACCGCGCCGCGCCGTTCACGCTTCGCGAGCGGCAGGCCGATGAAGACGATTTTCCTGCGCCTGGGCCCCTACGAGGAGCTCCGCGGCTGGATCCGGGGCGCCGTCGTCGCCGTGGTGTCCGGCCTGTTCCTCACCTTCTCGGGCGCGTTCGGCACCGACGATGCGCCGCTGAGCCTGCGGCTGGCCTACTGGATGGGCCTGATGTTCCTGGGCTACCTCTGGGGCGCCTTCGTCGCGCGCTACTTCTTCAACGGCGGCCGCGGGCGCACCGGCAACATCTGGCTGGACGCCATCGTCGCGTCCCTGGTCATGTCGGGGCCGTTCACCGTCGTGGTGTGGGCGGCCTCGCGGACGATCTTCAACTCCAACGCGCCGCTCAGCACGCTGCCGATCCTGTTTGGGCCGGTGTTGCTGGTCTCTCTGGCGATCACGACCATCAACGTGCTGATCGAGAACCGCAGCGGCGTGGCGGGTGTCGATGCGCCGGCGCCGGTGAAATTCCTGGAGCGCCTGCCTCTCAAGCTGCGCGGCGCCGAGGTCTGGGCGGTCGAAGCCGAGGACCACTATCTGCGCCTGCACACCTCCAAGGGCCAGGACCTGATCCTGATGCGCCTGGCCGACGCGGTCTCCGAGCTGGAGGGCATCGAGGGGGCCCAGGTCCACCGCTCCTGGTGGGTCGCCCGCGACGCCATCGCCGACGCCCGGCGCGGCGACGGCCGGGCCACGCTGACCCTCAGGGATGGCTCTGAAGTTCCGGTCAGCCGCACCTATGCCGGCAAACTGCGCGACAAGGGCTGGATCTGAAGTCGGCCTCCTCTCCCCGGCGAAGCGGAGAGGGAGAGGAGAACGCTAGCGTTTCCGCGCCCGCCACTCCTCGCGGCTCTGGCCCCAGCAGTCGACGGCCACGTTCAACGGGGCCGGGAGCACCGCCTGGCGCAGGATTCGCGAGCCCAGGCGCCGCGCCACCTGCTGCGACTTCACATTCGGCGCCTCGATGGTGTGGATCACCTCGGTCCAGCCCAGGGTGTCGAACGCCCAGTCGATGGACGCCTCGGCGGCCTCGGGCGCATAGCCCCGGCCCCAGAACTCGCGCGCGATGCCCCAGCCCACCTCGGTGCCCGGCCAGCCCTCGGGCTGCCAGGGCCCTACGCGGCCCACCCACCGGCCGGACGACTTCTCCACCACCGAGAACATCGAGAAGCCGCGGCTCAGCCAGGCGCCGGCCATGGTCGACATGATCCGCCAGGCGCCGGGGCGCTCTTGCGCTCCCCCCAGGAATTCGGCGGCCTCGGGGTCGGCGCAGAAGGCCGCCCAGGGCTCGAAATCCGCCGGCTCTGGCGCCCGCAGGATGAGGCGTTCTGTCTCCAGGGTGGGGATTGTCGTGGGCACGATTTGGCCTCAAATTGAACGTGGGAGAGAGTTCGGGGTTGGGGCGTCGTCGAACGCGCGTGCGCGTTCACTTAGCTCTGCCATGTGCGTCGAGGGACCCGTTCGTACAAGGGTTCTTTCATGGCGCAGGACTCTCTGCCCCCACCGCCTACGACCGCAACCGAGCCGCCGCCGCTCGCCAGTCCGTTTCGCCCGAGCCGGTTCGTCATCGCGGGCGCGTTCGGCGCCTGCGTGCTGGGCGTCGGCCTGGGGCTGTGGGCCCGGCCGACGTCGCCCGCGCCTCCGCAGCTCGCCGTGGCGAAGCCGGCGCCGCCCACGCTGCAGGTGGTGGTCGATGACCGCCCAGCCCCGGCCGGCCCCCTGCTCGAGGTGCTGCCGGCCGATGTGACGCCCGCGGACCGCGCCCGCGCCGTCGCCCGCCTGATCCCGGTCGAGCCGCTCGCCGCCGGCGCCGCCGGTCTGGTGCGCGTGGACGCCGTGGTCGCGCCGGCCCCGAATCCCGCCCTCGCCGGGCCGAAGCTCGCCGTCAGGCGCGAGCCGCCGCCTGCGCCGAAGGCCGTCGAGACGGTCGTCGCCAGGCCGAAGGCCAGGCCCGCGCCCCCGACCCGCGTCGCCGGCGCCGCCCCCGAGCCTGCGCAGGCCAAACCCGCGAAAGCCGTCAAGCTCGCCAGGGCCGAGCCGAAACCCAGGGCCCGCGCCGAAGCCAGCCCCCCCAGGCGGACCGTCGTCGCCAAGCCGGAAAAGTCGCTCGCCAAGGCCGCGGCCGGCCGCAAGAAACCCATCCAGCAGGCCGATGCGAAGGCCAGGCCGGCGAAGGCCAAGGTCGTCAAGGTCGCCGCCAAGGCCGAGGCGGCGCGGCTCCAGAAGGCGAAGCTCCAGAAGGCGACGGCGGAAAAAGCCAGGATCCAGAAGGCAAAGGCCGAGCCCGCCCGGAAGGCGAAGCCCACGATGACCAAGGCCAAGGTCGCCAAGACCTCGCCTCCCAGGACCGTCCCGCCCACGCCGCGCCGCATCGCGCCACGCGGCGAAGGGCCCATGCGCGTCGCCCGCGCCGACCGTTGCGCGGCGGCGGATCCCGGTGAGGCCCTGGTCTGCGCCGATCGCCGTCTGGCAGCCCGCGACCGCCAGCTGCAGCAGGCCTATCGCGACGCCGAGGCCGCCGGGGTGCCCGCCTCGGCGCTGCGCCGCCAGCAGACCCGCTGGGTCCAGGCCCGCGCGGCCGCCGCCCGCGAAGCGCCCTGGGCCGTCGAGGACGTCTACGTCGCCCGCATCTCCGAGCTTCACGATCTCAGCCGCGACGCGCGCGAGAATTGACCGCGACGTTCCGCCAATCGCCGCTCGCCTTAGGGGAGAGTCGTTTTGCAATGCACCCTGAACTACGGCCAATGAGGACTGGCGCCACGGGGGTGTGCGCTGGGGCGTCGTCGATGATGAGCGCCGGGAATTTCAGGGGGTTGGGGTGAAGATCCAGACGAAGATGCTGGCGGCGTTCGCCGCGGCGGCCACGGTCGCGACGATGGCGACGCCCGCGGCGGCGGTGCAGAACATCTATCTCGAATACGCTACGATGAACACGACGTTCCAGGCCAACATCTCGGGCCTCGGCAACGTCTATTCGAACGGCGTGACGTTCCGCGTGAACGACAACGGGTACAGCCCGGCCTTCGACGCCAGCGATTACTACATCTATGGCTTCTGCATCGACATCTACCATAGCATGTACATCAACACGACGCTGAACTACACGTACACGTCGACCTACGGCGACGCCGGCCAGCCGCTGTTCACGAACTACGGCCCGAACGCGCCCGCCAACCAGCTGAACGCGGCGCAGATCGACGACCTGACCAACCTGGTCGACACCGGCTGGCTGCTGCACCAGGCACAGCCGAATGACTACGACACCGCGATGCGCACGGCGGCGATCCAGGCGGCGATCTGGCAGGTGGCCAACCCCGACCGCGTCGTCACGGTGAAGAGCAACAACCTCAACGCCTCGCAGTTCCTGCAGTATCAGACCTACTTCAGCGACTACGTGAGCGGCAATTACACCAGCCTCGCCGACGCCAACGACCGCGTCTATACGATCACCGACCAGTCCCGGAACCCGATGCGCCAGACCTTCGCCATCGGCTGGCCGATCGAGAACACGGCCGTTCCCGAGCCCGGCGCCTGGGCGCTGATGATCCTGGGCTTCGGCGCCGCCGGCGCCATGCTGCGCAGCCGTCGCAGGGATCTGGCCGCGGCCTGAGCCTTCATAGCTCCGCGTATCGAGCAGCCCGCATCGCGAACCGGTGCGGGCTGCTTCGATTCAGACCCGCGGCCCGAGGCGTGTTCAGCGCCAGGGAAGGTTGACCCGACCTTCGCCACGCGCGACCTAAGCGCAGCACGCTGGAGACCGCCGCCT
The DNA here is from genome assembly GCF_004299445.1 of Phenylobacterium sp. GTDB lineage: Bacteria > Pseudomonadota > Alphaproteobacteria > Caulobacterales > Caulobacteraceae > Phenylobacterium. Next base: position 97,619 of record NZ_SCTC01000022.1, read on the forward strand.
TGTCCGACCCGATCCGCATCGCCATCGCCGGCGCTCTGGGCCGCATGGGGCAGGCGGTCGAGAAGGTCGTCCGCGCCGATCCCGCGCTGGCCCTCGTCGCTCGCTTCGATCGTCCCGGCGCGGAAGGCGACGGCCTGGTCTCGGCCGCCGAGGCGTTGGACGCCGCCCAGGTGGTCATCGACTTCACCACCCCCGCCGCCTCGGTCGCCCTTACGGCCCAGGCCGCCGGCAAGCCGGTGGCCCTGGTGATCGGCGCCACCGGCGCGTCCGACGCCGAACGCGCCGCGATCGCGCAGGCCGCCGCGCGCAATCCCATCGTCTTCGCGGGCAACTACTCCCTGGGCGTGAACCTGCTGATGGGCCTGGTGGCCCAGGCGGCCCGCGCGCTGCCGGCCGACCTGTTCGACATCGAGGTGTTCGAGGCTCACCACCGCCACAAGGTCGACGCCCCATCGGGCACCGCCTTCATGCTGGGCGAGGCCGCCGCCAGGGGCCGCGGCGTCCGGCTCAGCCAGGTGGAGCGCCGCGCCCGCGACGGCATCACCGGCGCCCGGCCGTCGGGCGAGATCGGCTTCTCGGTCGTGCGCGGCGGCGGCATTGTCGGCGAGCACAGCGTCATCTTCGCCGGCGAGGAAGAGATCCTCACCCTCAGCCACTCGGGCCGCGACCGCGGCCTGTTCGCCCGGGGCGCCGTAGCCGCCGCCCGCTGGGTGGCGGACAAGCCGCCCGGCCTCTACGACATGCAGGATGTGCTGGGCATGAAGGACGCCTGACGATGGCGCGCGATGTCCTCGACCAGGACGCCACCGCCCAGCTGGCGGCGCTCCGCGAAAAGCGTATCTCGGCGGTCGAGCTGCTGAAGGCCTCGCTGGCCCGCCACGCAGAGACCCACGCCACTCTGAACGCCGTCGTCGCCGCCGACCCCGAGCGCGCCCTGGAGCGGGCCCGCGCCCTGGACGACGCCCGCGCCCGCGGCGAGACCCTGGGCCCGCTCTCGGGCCTGCCCATGACCGTCAAGGACACCTTCGACGTGGCGGGCATGGCCGCGTCGTCCGGGATCGCCCAGCTGCGCCGCCGCCAGACGGAAGACGCGGTCGCCGTCTCCCACGCCCGTCACGCCGGCGCAGTGATCTGGGGCAAGACCAACGTGCCCGTCATGGCCGGCGACTGGCAGTCGACCAACCCGCTTTACGGACCCACCAACAATCCGTGGGATCCCACCCGCACGCCCGGCGGCTCGTCCGGCGGCGCGGCGGCCGCCCTGGCCGCCCGGGTCACGCCGCTGGAGATCGGCTCCGACATCGGCGGCTCGCTGCGGGTGCCCGCAGGCTTCTGCGGCGTCTTCAGCCACAAGCCCACCTGGGGCATGGTCTCGCAGCGCGGGCACGTCCCGCCGCACCCGGGCTCGTACGCTGAGCGCGACCTCAACGTCGTGGGACCCATGGCCCGCTCGGCCCGCGATCTGCGCCTGTTGCTGTCGATCCTCGAGGACGGCCCGCTGGCCCCCAAGGCCCCGCCCGCGGACCTCAAGGAAACCAAGATCGGCCTCTGGCTCGACGACCCCGAGTGTCCGCTCGATCCGGAGGTCCGCGCCACCCTGGAGGCCTTCGCGAACGAGCTGCGCGCCGCCGGCGCCACGGTCGAGCCGATCGCCAGCCCTGTCGACATGCGCGCGCTGCTGTTCGCCTACCAGACGCTGCTGGGCGGCGTGCTGGGCGAGGACATGCCGCCCGGCTTCATCCGCGGCATGGAGCGGCTGCGGTTCTTCGCCAAGGGCGCCATCAAGCGCGGCGCGGGGCCTCTGTCCAACGCCGCCATGGCCATGGCCTACACTGCCCGCCACCGCGAGTGGCTGGCCGCCGACGCCGTTCGGGCCCGCCTTCGCCACGAGATGGTCGAGACCCTCGGCGATTGGGACGCGATCCTGGCGCCCATCACCCCGGTCCCGGCCTTCCCGCACGACAAGCGCCCCTTCCAGCGCCGCGAGCTCAAACTGTCGACGGGCAAGGCGATCCCCTACAACTCGATCCTCACCTGGATCGCGCCCGCCACGGCCCTGCACCTTCCTGCGACGGCGGTGCCCGCCGGGCTGACGGCATCGGGCCTGCCGGTCGGCGCCCAGCTCATCGGCCCGATCGGCGGCGACGCCAAGACCCTCGCCATCGCTCAGGCCATCGACGAAAACGTCCGCGGCTACATCGCGCCCAAGCTCTAGGTTCGGCTTCGCAACCCCCGCGGTCTGGGATACCCCTGTGGCAGGTCCGCGCGGACGGATCGGCAGGGGAGGCTGGCGATGGCGGCATGGCTACGGGCTCTGGCCCTGGGACTGCTCCTGATCGCGGCGGCGCCGGCGGCCGCCCAGCCGAACGCGCTCGACGCCTATGTCCACGCGCCCGACCCGGCCTTTGGCTGGACGCTGATCCGCACGGTCGACGAGGGCCAGGCCACCACCTACGTCCTGGAACTCACGTCGCAGAGCTGGCGCACCGCCGCGGACGTGGACAAGCCGGTCTGGAAACACTGGCTCACCATCGTGAAGCCGAAGGAGGTGCGCGGCGCCACGGGCATGCTGATCATCTGGCAGGGCGACAACAACGACCCCGCGCCCGCCAAGGCCTCGGAGCGCGCGATGCGCATCGCCACCGAGACCCACACCGTCGTCGCCGAGCTGGCCATGGTCCCCAACCAGCCGCTGCGGTTCACCGACAGCCCCGATAAGCCCAGGGTCGAGGACGACATCATCGCCTACACGCGGGTGAAGCACTTCTCCACGAAGGACGACACCTGGCTGGTCCGCCTGGCCATGGTGAAGAGCGGCGTCCGCGCGATGGACGCCGTGCAGGCCTTCCTCGCCACCGACGCCGGCGGTCGCACCAAGGTGGAACGGTTCGTCGTCACCGGCGCCTCGAAGCGCGGCTGGACGGCCTGGCTGGTGGCCGCCGTGGACCCCCGGGTCGTGGCCCTGATCCCGCTGGTGATCGACGCGCTGAACAGCGAGGCGATTACAAAGCACCACTTCGAGGCCATGGGCTTCTTTTCCTCGGCCCTGGACGACTACGTCGAGCACGGCCTTTTCCCGGGCAAGATCGGCACGCCCGAGTACCAGGCCGTCCTGGCGATCGAGGACCCCTACAACTACCGACACCGCGCCGCGCTGAAGATGCCGAAGATGCTGATCAACGCCTCGGGCGACCAGTTCTTCCTCCCCGACAATTCCCAGTTCTACTGGGCCGGCATCCCGGAGGAAAAACACATTCGCTATGTGCCCAACACGCGGCACAACCTGGCGGGCTCCGACGCCCAGGACACCCTGATCGCCTTCTACGACGCGGTGATCAGCGGCCGCGACCGCCCGACCATCACGTGGACGAAGCAGCCGGACGGCACGCTGGTGGTGAAGCCCAGCATCCCGCCGAAGGAGGTCCGCCTCTGGCAGGCCACCAATCCCAGGGCCCGCGACTTCCGGATGGACACGATCGGCGCCGCCTACACCAGCGCCGCGGTGCCGGTCCGCGCCGACCTGACCTATGCGGCAAGACCAAAGCCCCCGACGGCCGGCTACACCGCCTACTTCATCGAGGTCACCTTCGACAGCGGCGGCCGCTATCCCCTGAAGGTCACCACCGAGATCGCCGTCACGCCCGACGTCCTGCCTTTCCGCTGGGAGGATGCGGCGAAGAAGTACCCGCCGAAGCCCTAATTTCGGCCGCGGTGAGGCTGTCTGGCCGGTTGTGTTCCGGGCGCCTTGAGCCTATCCGTCGGCCGCCATGGAAGTTCCTCCCGAAACCCCCCTGATTTCCGGGACTTCCCACCGGACGCGCCCGCCCGCGCCGTTCCTGCCGATGAGCCGCGCCGAGATGGATGTCCTGGGCTGGGACGCCTGCGACATCGTCCTGGTGACCGGCGACGCCTATGTCGACCATCCCAGCTTCGGCATGGCGATCATCGGCCGCCTGCTGGAGGCCCAGGGCCACCGCGTCGGCATCATCGCCCAACCCGACTGGCAATCCGCAGAGCCGTTCAAGGCGCTGGGCCGCCCCCGCGTCTTCTTCGGCGTCACCGGCGGCAACATGGACTCGATGGTCAACCGCTACACGGCCGACCGCCGGATCCGCAGCGACGACGCCTACACCCCCGGCGGCGAGGGCGGAAAGCGGCCCGACCGCTGCACCCTGGTCTACGCTCAGCGCTGCCGCGAAGCCTACAAGGACGTTCCCATCATCCTGGGCGGCATCGAGGCGTCGCTGCGCCGCATCGCCCACTTCGACTACTGGTCCGAGAAGATCCGCCGCTCGGTCCTGGCCGACGCCAAGGCCGACCTGCTGCTCTACGGCAACGCCGAGCGGGCGGTGATCGAGGTGGCCAACCGGCTGGCCGCCGGCGAGGCCCCGCGCGACCTGGCCGACGTCCGCGGCGTCGCCCTCTTCCGCAAGGTCCCCGAGCACTACGCCGAGCTGCCGGCCGACGACCTCGATTCCTCCGACGAGGGCGCCGCCCGCAAGCCCGGCGACGTGGTCATCCGACTGCCGTCCTACGAACAGGTCGAGGCCGACTCCGAGGCCTACGCGCGGGCCTCCCGCGTGCTCCACCGCGAGAGCAATCCCGGCAACGCGCGCCCCCTCGTCCAGCGCCACGGCGACCGCGACATCTGGCTGAACCCGCCGCCGATCCCGCTCACCACCGAGGAGATGGACGCGGTCTACGACCTGCCCTACGCCCGGGCCCCGCACCCGTCGTACGGCGACGCCAAGATCCCCGCCTGGGACATGATCCGGTTCTCGGTGACGATCATGCGCGGCTGTTTCGGCGGCTGCACGTTCTGCTCGATCACCGAGCACGAGGGCCGGATCATCCAGAGCCGCTCTGAGGCCTCGATCCTCAAGGAGATCGAGCAGATCCGCGACAAGACCCCGGGCTTCACCGGCGTGATCTCCGACATCGGCGGCCCCACCGCCAACATGTACCGGATGGCCTGCAAGGACCCCAAGATCGAGAAGGCCTGCCGCCTTCCGTCCTGCGTGTTCCCCGACATCTGCCCCAACCTGAACACCAGCCACGACGACCTGATCCGGCTCTATCGCAAGGTCCGCGAGGTGAAGGGGGTCAAGAAGGCGCTGGTGGCCTCGGGCGTCCGCTACGACCTGGCCGTCACCAGCCCGGAATACGTCGAGGAGCTGGTCACCCACCACGTCGGCGGCCTGCTGAAGATCGCGCCCGAGCACACCGAGAACGGCCCGCTCGACAAGATGATGAAGCCGGGCATCGGCAGCTACGACCGCTTCAAGGAGATGTTCGACGCCGCCGCCAAGAAGGCGGGCAAGAAGTACCACCTGATCCCGTACTTCATCGCCGCCCACCCTGGCACGACCGACGAGGACATGATGAACCTCGCGATCTGGCTGAAGAAGAACGGCTTCCGCGCCGACCAGGTGCAGACGTTCCTGCCCTCGCCGATGGCCACCGCCACGGCCATGTACCACTCGGGCGTCAACCCGCTGAAGGGTGTGCGCCACGGCGCCAGCGAGAAGGTCGAGGTGGTCAAGGGCCTGCGCCAGCGCCGCCTCCACAAGGCCTTCCTGCGCTACCACGACCCCGAGAACTGGCCGATCCTGCGCGACGCCCTGCGCGCCATGGGCCGCGCCGACCTGATCGGCCCGAGGCCGGACCAGCTGATCCCGGCGCACCAGCCCGGCGGCGGCAATGGCCCCCGCCGCCCCAACCGCCACCCGGGGACCAAGTTCACCACCAAGGGCGTGCCGCTGAAGGGCTGAGCGCCCCTAGATGGACACCTGCGCCCCCAGTTCGACGACCCGGGACGGCGGCACGCGGAAGTAGTCGGCGGCGCGCTCCGAGTTGCGCAGCAGGTAGGCGAAGAGCCGGTCCTGGACCTGGGCGAGGCCCTTGCGGGGACGAAGGACGAGGCTGCGCCGGCTGACGAAGAACGATGTCTTCATGATGTCGAACTTCAGCCCCCTGGCGCGGGCCAGCGCGAGCCCGCGCGTCACGTCCGGCGTCTCCATGTAGCCGAAGGTGAGCGTCAGAGCGGTGAAGCCCGGCGCGGGCTCGTGGATCTCCACCCGATCGGCGTCCGAGACCCGCGGCCGCCGAACGGTCTTCACCGTCAGCAGCACCACCCGTTCGTGCAGGACCTGGTTGTGCTTCAGGTTGTGCAGCAGCGAGCTGGGAACCTTGCCCGGGTCGGCGGCGAGGAAGACCGCGGTCCCTCTCGCCCGCATCGGCGGACGGGCCTTGAGCATCGCCGCCACGTCGGCGACGTCCAGGTCGCTCTGTTCGGCGCGCGCGAGGCGGGCGCGGCCGCGCGTCCACGTCCACATCACGAAGATCAGCCCGGCGGCCATCAGCAGGGGGATGTATCCGCCGTGCGCCACCTTCATCAGGTTGGCGGCGAGGAAGCCGGCCTCGACCAGCAGGAACGGCAGGAACACCAGCAGCGACACCAGAATCGACCGCTTGTGCAGCCGGTGGATCGCGACGACGGCGAGGATCGACGAGGTGATCATCGCGCCGACCACCGAGATGCCGTAGGCGCTGGCCAGTCCGCTGGACGAACCGAAGCCGAGCACCAGGGCGGTGACGCCCAGGAGCAGGATCCAGTTGACCTGCGGCGCATAGATCTGGCCCGCGTGATGCTCGGACGTGGGCCTGAGCGTCAGGCGCGGCAGCAGCCCGAGCTGGACCGCCTGCTGAGTCAGCGAGAAGGCGCCCGAGATCACGGCCTGGCTGGCGATCACGGTGGCGGCGGTCGCGAGCGCCACGAGCGGAAGCTGGAACCACTCCGGCGCCAGCAGGAAGAACGGGCTCTCGGCGGCCTCGGCGTCGCTCAGCACCAGCGCGCCCTGACCCAGGTAGTTGAGCGTCAGGCAGGGGAAGACGAGCGCGAACCAGGTCGCGTTGATCGGCTTGCGCCCGAAGTGGCCCATGTCGGCGTACAGCGCCTCGGCGCCCGTGACGGTGAGAAACACCGAGCCCAGGATCAGCGCGGCCAGTCCGGGGTGCCCCCGCAAGACCTCGAAGCCGCGCGAGGGATCGAGCGCCCAGAGGATCTCCGGCGCCTCGACGATAGACCTGACGCCGAGGACCGCCAGCACCACGAACCACACGACGCAGACGGGCCCGAACCAGCGGCCCACGCCGCCAGTGCCGCGCCGCTGCACGGCGAAGAGGGCGACGATGACGGCCAGCGCGATCGGAACGATGAAGGGATCGATCCGCCCAGAGAGTCCGTCGATGATGCGAAGGCCCTCCACCGCCGACAGCACCGAGACCGCCGGCGTCAGCATCGCGTCGCCGAGGAAGAGCCCGGCGCCCAGCATGCCGATCAGCATGACCAGACCGGCGCCACGGCCTCCGGCGCGCTGGACCAGGGCCATCAGCGACAGCGTCCCGCCTTCGCCGCGATTGTCGAAGCGCATGAGGATCAGCACGTACTTCAGCGTGACGATCACCATCAGCGCCCAGAACATCAGCGAGACGACGCCGGTCACGTCGGCGGGCGCGAGCGCGCCGCCGGGGCCGCGCAGGTGCGAGATCGATTCCTTGAAGGCGTAGAGCGGGCTGGTCCCGATGTCCCCGTACACCACGCCCGCCGAACCGAGGGCCAGCGCGAGGAAGGTCTTGAGGCTGGGAGGCGCGGTCGGCGTCTCGTCGGGGGCGGTGATGCCGGACATGGAGCCCTCAGTGTGAGCGGAGCCGCCTTCTCGCGCCGGGCCACATAAAGATCCCATGTGGTTGCGGGGCGCGAACGTCGGAAGCGCTTGCAGCCGGGCCACCGGATCGCATTTCTGAGGGCGAAGTCCTGAAGGGGCCTGGCCATGAGCCTTGCCGTCGAAACGCAACCCGCGCGAACCCCCAGCCCCGGTCTCGGCTATGCCGTCGCCGCCGGCCTTGTCGCCGCCGCCACGGCGCTGGCGCTGTGGCTCGAGGCGGCCGTGCGGGTTCCGAACCTGTCGCTGCTGTTCGTCCTGCCCGTCGTGCTGAGCGCGATCCGCTTCGGAACCGGACCGGCCTTGAGCGCCGCGGGCCTGGGGGTGCTGGCGTACAACTTCTTCCTCCTGGAGCCGCGCCACACGCTCAGGGTCACCGACTCGGGCGACGTGCTGGCCCTGGTGCTCCTGCTCCTCGTCGCGGTCGCGGTGAGCGCCGTCGCGGCGCAGGCCCGGCGCCGGACCCAGGAGGCGGTCGAGGCGGCCGACCGGGCCGCGGCGGTGCGCGAGCTCGCCCGTGACCTCATGGCCGAGCGCAGTCCCGAGGGCCTGGCGCGCCGGTGCGCCGACGCCCTGGCCCGGATGTTCCACACGCGGGCCTGCGTCCTCCTCGTCGACGGCGATGAGCTGAGGGGCGGCGCCTCGGATGGCGAAGCGCTCGCGCCGGCCGACCTGGACGCGGCGCGCTGGGCGGCGGCGGCGGGTCTGGCCACACGCGGCGGCGCCTATCCCGTGGGCGAGTCCAGCTTCGACTTCTGGCCCCTGAAGACGCCCCTGCGGCGGCAGGCGGTTCTGGGCGTCGCGCTGTCGCGGCTCGACGCCGGGCGGCCCCTTCAGCCGGAGCGTCTGGTGGAGACGGTGCTGGGCTATCTGGGCGTGGCGCTGGATCGCGAGGCCTATGCCGCACAGGCGATGGCGAACCAGGTCGCGGTCGCCGGCGAGCAACTGAAGAGCGACCTGGTGGCCGCGGTCTCTCACGATCTCCGGACGCCGCTCTCGACCATCCTCTTCACCCTGCAGAGCCTGCAGCGGTTCGGCGGCCAGCACGACGACCAGGCCCGCGCCGAACTGCTGGCCGGCGCCGAGGCCGAGACCTCCCGGTTGGCCGGGATGGTGGACAATCTGCTCGACATGAACCGGGTCGAATCCGGCGCGCTGGGCGACCGTCGCGAGGCCTGCGACGCCGCCGACCTGGTGGAGACGGCCCTGACGCGGGCGGCGGGCGTGCTGCGGGGGCGGACGGTCCTCAATCGGGTCGCGCCCGGCGTCACGCTGCAGGTTGATCCGGCGCTGTTCGAGACGGCCCTGGCGAATGTGCTCGCCAACGCGGCCAAGTATGCCCCGGAAGGCGACATCGAGATCGCCGCGGGCCGCGCGGATGATCAGGGCTGGGTCGAGGTGAGCGACCGCGGTCCAGGCTTCGGACCCGATCCCGATGCGCTGTTCGCGCGCTTCGTCCGCGGCGAGGCCGGCGACGGCCGTGCGCCCGGAACGGGTCTGGGCCTGGCGCTGGCCCGCGCCTTCCTTCGCGCCATGGGCGGTGACGCGACAGCGCGGAACCGCGAGGACGGCGGCGCCGCCGTCCGGCTGACGGCGCCCGCCCCATGACCGGCGATCCGGCGACCGTGCTGGTGATCGAGGACGACGCGCACCTCAACAATGCGCTGACGGCGACGCTAAAGGCCGCCGGCTATCGGCCCGTATCGGCCCGCACCGCGGCCGAGGGCCTGCGCTGGTTCAACCACTATGCGCCGGATGTGATCCTGCTGGACCTGGGCCTGCCCGACCGCGATGGCCTGACCGTCATCCGCGACCTGCGCGCGCGGGGCACGACGCCGATCGTGGTGCTCTCGGCCAGGGACGCAGAGGCGGTGAAGGTCGAGGCCCTGGACCTGGGCGCGGACGACTATGTCGCCAAACCCTTCGGCGTCGACGAACTGCTGGCGAGGCTCCGGGCCGCCCTGAGGCACGGCGTCCAGGCCCGCGGCGCCGAGCCTGTCGTGACGGCGGGCGACCTGGTCATCGACCTGGGGATGCGCACGGTCAGCCGGGCCGGCAATCCCGTCAGCCTCTCGCCCAAGGAATACGACCTGCTGTGCGAGCTCGCCCTCCAGCTGGACCGGCCGGTCCGCCACGCCGACCTGCTGCGCGCCGTGTGGGGCAGCGAGAGCGCCGACGTCCAGTACCTGCGGGTCTACATCGGCCAGCTCCGCCACAAGCTGGGCGGAGCGCGGATCGCGTCCGTCCCCGGCGTCGGCTACCGCCTCAACGCCCAGCCGTAGCCGACGAACCGCCACCCGAAGAACGTGACCGGAGCTCCTCTCCCAAGCACGAAGCGCTGTGGGAGAGGCCGGGAGAGGGCGGCGCAGCGCCGGACGCAAGCTCCGCGTTGGACCCGATCGCACTCCCTTACCTCCCCCGCGAAGCGGCGGGAGGGGGACCAGTCGCCGAGCGCAGCGGAGAGCGACTGGTGGAGGGGGCGAGCCTCAGGCTCAGCGGAACGATTGGCCGTGTTTGGCTCAGCAG
>NZ_SCTC01000023.1 GCF_004299445.1 Phenylobacterium sp.
AAGGCCGAACGCGAGGCGCCGCGCCGTTCCGCACAAGACCTCCACGACCAGGCCGTCGATGAGCGCACCGCGCAGGTGCAGGACGCCGTCGAGCGCGTGATCTCCGCCGCCGCCGAGGGCGACGAGGCGCTCCACACCGACTGGTGCCACCACTTCGACCGCGAAGTCGACGACTGGAACGAAAAGCCCGACTGGATCGCGGACGACGTCGACACCGTCATCCGCCGCGTCTGCAAGGCCCTGGGCCTCCCCGACGACTACGCCCAACGCTGGCGAGACCTGCCGGCCCCCACCTTCTTCCCCGACCCCGAACCCGCCACACCCGAAGACGTCGCCGCCGCCAACGCCGCCGCCCGCGCCTTCACCGCCGGCCTGCACGCGACGGCCCCGGACTCCGCACCTCGAGGGACCAGCCCGCACCGGCCCCGGTGGCGCCCCTCCGGCTGACGCATCACCCGCGCGAAGCGCCCTCCATTTCGAACCACGAACCACACGAACCACACGAACGCTCCCAGGCCACAGCTCGGAGCGCGCCGCCGCATGTTCGTGTGGTTCGTGGTTGAATCCAAACAGCGCCTGCGGCGCGCAGGGCGTCGCCCGCCCCTTACTCCGGCGCGCCCTGGGCCGTGTGTTCGGTCTGCACCGGCGGGGCCAGCACCATCACCGTGGCGAACACGACCGACGTCACCGCCAGCGCCGTGGCCGCCAGCAGCGCCGGCCACATCGGGTCGCGCCGCACAGGGGGCTTCAGCAGCGAACGGGCGCGCGCCACTTCCCGGGGATCGAGAGCCGAATCGCTCATGGACATGTCCGCAGCATCCCGCCAGGCGCCCCCCGCGGCAAAGCCCCAGGGCGCATTCTCTTCGAAAGCGTCCCTGGAACCCCTATTTGACGGTGGCGCACGCCGAACCGGAGTCCACTTCGGCGGGAAATCGTCTATGGAACGCCCATGATCCTCGTCGTCGATAACTACGACAGCTTCACCTACAACCTCGTCCACTACCTGAACGAGTTGGGGGCGGAGACGGTTGTCCACCGCAATGATGCGATCTCCGTCCACGAGGCGCTGGGTCTTCGGCCGGAGGCCGTCCTGCTCAGCCCGGGACCATGCACCCCGAACGAAGCCGGCATCTGTCTCCAGCTCATCGGCGAGGCGCCGGAATCCCTGCCGATCCTCGGCGTCTGCCTGGGCCACCAGGCGATCGGCCAGGCGTTCGGGGGCGAAGTCGTCCGCGCCCGCGCCCTGATGCATGGGAAAACCAGCCTTATCCATCACACCGACACGGGTGTCTTCAAAGGCTTGAAGAACCCTTTCACGGCGACGCGCTATCACAGCCTGTCGGTGGAAAAGGACGTTCTGCCGCAGGTTCTCGAGGTCACCGCCCGCACCGAGGACGGCGAGATCATGGGGGTCCAGCACAGGACCCGGCCAATCCACGGCGTGCAGTTCCACCCCGAGAGCATCGCCACCGAGTGCGGCCACGAACTGCTCGGCAACTTCCTCGACCTGGCCGGCGTGAAGCGCCTGGCCCAGATCTGACCGCCGACGCTCAGCCTTCATGTCCGCCGCCTTCAAGCCCCTGCTGATGCGCCTCGCCGATGGCGGCACGCTGTCGGAGGAGGACGCCGGCGACTTCTTCGCCGCCTGCCTGCGCGGCGAGCCCACGCCGGCCCAGGTGGGGGCGGCGCTCACCGCCATGCGCATGCGCGGCGAAACCATGGGCGAGATCACCGCCTGTGCGCGGGCCATGCGCAAGGCCGCCATCCACATCGAGCCGCCCTTCCCGACGATCGACGTCTGCGGCACCGGCGGCGACGGCCAGCACACCTACAACATCTCGACCGCCGTGGGCTTCGTGGCGGCCGGGGGCGGCCTCAAGGTCGCCAAGCACGGCAATCGGGCGCTCTCCTCCAAGTCGGGCGCCGCCGACGTGCTGTCCGAGCTGGGCGTGGCCATCGACGCCGGGCCCGAGCGCCAGCTCAAGGCGCTGGACGAGGCCGGCATCTGCTTCCTGTTCGCCCAGGCGCACCACGGCGCCATGCGCCACGTCTCGCCGATCCGCAGCGAGCTGGGCTTCCGCACGATCTTCAACCTGCTGGGCCCGCTGACGAACCCCGCCGGCGCCCAGCGCCAGGTGGTGGGCGTCTTCGCCGAGCGCTGGGTGGCCCCGCTGGCCCAGGTGCTGGGCGCGCTGGGGTCGGAACGCGCCTGGGTGGTCCACGGCGGCGGCATGGACGAGATGACGACGACCGGCGAGACCAGCGTCGCCGAGTATCGCGAAGGCCAGGTCCGTCTCTTCACCGTGACGCCCGAGGCCGTGGGCCTGCCGCGGGCGGGTCTGGCCGACCTCACCGGCGGCACGCCCGCCGAGAACGCCGTGGCGCTGCGCGACCTGCTCAAGGGCAAGCCCGGGCCCTACCGCGACATCGTCCTCCTGAACGCAGCCGCCGCCTTCCTGGTGGGCGACAAGGTCGAGACCCTCCGCGAAGGCGTCGAGCTGGCCGCCCGGGTCGTCGATGATGGCAGAGCCCAGGCCGCGCTCGACAAGCTGGTCCAGATCGCGCCGCGGTCGCTGGACAGCTGATGGCCGATATTCTCGAGAAGATCGCCGCCTACAAGCGCGATGAGGTCGCCGCGCGGAAGGCCGCCCGCGCCACCGTCTCCACGGCCGGCGTCAGCGCACCCCGTGGCTTCCGCGCCGCGCTGGAACGCGCCCACGGCCCCGGCCGGCTGGCCCTGATCGCCGAGATCAAGAAGGCCTCGCCGTCCAAGGGCCTGATCCGCGCGGACTTCGATCCCCCGACGCTCGCCCGCGCCTACGAAGCCGGCGGCGCGGCATGCCTGTCGGTGCTCACCGACACGCCCAGCTTCCAGGGCGCCGACAGCTATCTCACCGCCGCCCGCGACGCGGTCTCGCTGCCCTGCATCCGCAAGGAGTTCCTGGTGGATCCCTGGCAGGTGGCCGAGAGCCGCGCGCTGGGCGCCGACGCTATCCTGGTGATCCTGGCGATGGTCGACGACGCCCTCGCCGCCGACCTGATGGCCGAGGCTCGCGCCCACGGCATGGACGCCCTGGTCGAGGTGCATGACGAGGCCGAGATGGCGCGCGCCGGACGGCTGGGCGCCGACCTCGTGGGGGTGAACAACCGCGACCTGCGCACCTTCACCGTCGACCTCGCGATCACCGAGCGCCTCGCCGCGCTCGCGCCGCCGGACGCCCTGTTGGTCACCGAAAGCGGCCTCTTCACCGCCGCTGACGCCGCCCGGCTTGAGGCTTGCGGGGCCCGCGCCATGCTGGTGGGCGAAAGCCTGATGCGCCAGGCCGACGTCACCGCGGCGACTCGCGCCCTGCTCGCCTGAGTCGGCTCTACACGGGAAAAACCCCAACGATTTCAGAGGGCCTAGGTGTAACTTGACATTAACGCGGAACACCTAGAGAACATCGACAGAAGTTGGCGGTTTGTTCTGCGAGGTCCTGAAATGCTTACCCGCAAGCAGCATGAGTTGCTCATGTTCATCCACGAGCGGATCAAGGAATCGGGCGTCTCACCGTCGTTCGACGAGATGAAGGAGGCCCTCGATCTGGCCTCCAAGTCCGGCATCCACCGCCTGATCACCGCACTGGAAGAGCGCGGTTTCCTTCGTCGCCTTCCCCACCGCGCCCGGGCGCTGGAAGTTGTGAAGCTGCCGCAGCAGGCCACCGCCGCGGCGCCGCCCAAGGGTCGCGCGCCCTTCAAGCCCCAGTTAGTCGAGGCCGGCTCCGCGGTCGCGGTCGCCGCCAACGACAGCCGCGAACTGCCCATCCTCGGCAAGATCGCCGCCGGCACGCCGATCGAGGCGATCCAGCAGGAACGCGACCGCATGCCGGTGCCCGAGAGCATCCTGGGCGCGGGCGAACACTTCGTCCTCGAGATCGCCGGGGACTCGATGATCAACGCCGGCATCCTCGACGGCGACTTCGTGGTCATCAAGCGCACCGACAGCGCCGTCTCGGGCGACATCGTGGTCGCCCTGGTCAACGGCGAGGAAGCCACCCTCAAGCGCTTGCGCAAGAAGGGCGCGTCCATCGCCCTCGAAGCCGCCAACCCCGCTTACGAGACCCGCATCTTCGGCCCGGACCAGGTGGCCGTGCAGGGCAAGCTGGTCGGCCTCATCCGCCGCTACCACTGACCCACACGAAATCGACGATGAAGACCCGCTCGCCACGCCCGTGGCGGGCGGTTTTCATGAGGGCTTCCAGGCTCTCGAACCCGCCCTCCCGCGCCATGGCCTCGGTGACGTCGTCCAGATCCACCTCCTGCAGCCGCGTCACCTCGATGAACCCGTCCAGCAGCCGGTAGCGCCCGCCCACCTTCACCCGCGGCGTCAGCCAGATCCGAACGCTGGTGGTGATCTCACCCGAGCGAACCCGTTCCCGAAGCGGCTTGGCGAACATCATCGCGGGTCATACCTCCAGGTCCACGGCCGCCGCCCCCGCTGGTCCTGCGCCCAGACGACCCGCCACCCCGAGCCCTGCCGATACAGCTCCGCCGACCCGCCCGCCGCGAAGTCGGCCCCCGTCAGCACCAGAGGCGCCGGACAGCTCTCCGGCTTGAAGCTGTTCCGCAGGATCACCACGGCGGCTCCCGTGCAGAGCGCCTCCAACCTGCCCGCCTTCAACGGCCGCTTCAGGTTCCACGCCGCCGCCAGCCGCACCGGAGCCTCGGCCTTCGGCAGGCAGCTCCAGCGGTCGCACTCGAACCGCGTGTCGCGCGCAGGTTCGCTGATCAGCGGCGTCAGCCCCCGCCGCCGCGACCACAGCTCAGCGCCGAACAGCTTCACATCGGGCCGCAGCAGCACGCTCTCACGCCCCTCCCGAACCGCCACCGCCGCCCCGTCGGCGCTCACCCACACATCCGGAGCCGCAGGCCGCGGCGCCCACAGGATCGCCAGCGCGAGCGGCAGCCCCGCCCACCGCAACGGCCCGCGCCACAGACACACGAACAGCAGACCCAGGAAGCTGGCCGGCAGCACCCAGTCCGGCGCACTGGGGATCACCACCTGCGCCGCTGGCGCGCCGGCCGCAGTCGCCGCCACCTGGTTCATCAACCCGATGGACCACCCCGCCACCTCCAGCGGCGCCTGCCCCAGGCCGAACGGCGTGAGCGCCGCGCCCAGCGCCAGACCGGGCATCATCAGGAAGGACGAGATCGGCGCGACGACCAGGTTGGCGAACAGACCCCAGGTCGAGACGCGGTTGAAGTGCTGGATCGCGAACGGCCCCGTGGCCAGGCCCGCGACGAAGCTCACCGCGAGGCTGGCCGCCGTCCAGGTCATCGCCGCCTGCGGCCAGCGGATCCACCAGGGGACCTCGATCTCCTTCACCGGCCGCGGCCACACCTCTGCCAGGGCCACGAGTGCGGCCGTTGCGGCGAAGCTCATCTGGAACCCCGGCTCAGTCACGGCCTCGGGCTGCAGCAGCAGGACGCCCATGGCCGCCAGCGCCAGCGCATGCAGGCTGATCGCCTGCCGGTCGGCCAGGATCGCCCCAAACGCCACCGCCGCGGTGATCGCCGCCCGCTCGGCCGGCGGCGGGGCGCCTGACAGCACCAGATACCCGCCCACAGCCGCCAGCCCCACCAGCGCCGCCAGCTTCTTGCCGGATACCCTGAGCGCCAGCCACGGCCAGGCCGCCACCAGCAGCCGCGCCGCAGCGAACGCGAAGCCGCCGACGATGGCCATGTGCAGGCCGCTGATCGAGATGATGTGCGCCAGGCCCGCAGCCCGCAGGTTCTCGACCTGCTCTTTCGGGATGAAGGCCTCGTGACCCGTGGTCATGGCCGCCGCCAGCCCGCCGGTGTCAGGGCCCAGGGCCGCGACGATCTTCTCGGTCAACGCCCAGCGCTGGGCGTTCACCCACATGGTCAGCCGCAGCCGCCAGGGCGCTTGGCTCTCCGGCGTCACCAACCGCGGCGCCCGCAACGCCAGGCCGACGCCGCCGACGCTCTCGAAGTAGGCGTCCCGCGCGAAGTCGTAGCTGCCCGGACTGGCCGGCGGCGGCGGCGGGTTCACAATCGCCAGGAGACTCAACGCCTCGCCCGGCCCCGGCAGCGGCGTCCCGGGCCGCAGCGTCACGCGCATCCGGATCGGCGTAGCCTGAGCGTCCCAATCGCCCACCCGGATCGGGGCCAGCAACAGCCGCTGGCCGCCCTCCCCCGGTTGCGCGATATCGACCACCCAGGCCTCGACCGCTTGCGGCCGAGCGCCCGCCTGGGCCACCGGCGCCTTGACCGCCTCGGCCCGCAGCTTCGCCACCGCGAAGCCGCCGACGGCGCAGGCCGCCAGCACCAGGCCCATGGTCATCGCCCGTGTCACGCTCCACCGCGTGGCGACCAGCAGCGCCGCAACGACCGGCAGCAGCGCCCAGGCCACCCACGCCTGCGGCTCGCGCATCAGGCCGAAGTAGGCCCCGCATCCGCAGCCCAGGGCCACCGGCGTCCACAACGTCCACCGCTCGATCTGCGCGTCGGCCTGATCGGTGAGCCACGCCCCGATCCGCCGCAAACTCGGAGGCGTCAGATTAGGCCGGGGCCGACTCCGCGTGCTAAGAGGCGCCGCCGCGACGCTGGCCGCGCGGTTCCCATTCCCCTCGAGTTCGCCCACGCCCTCTATGACTGATCGCCCCGTTCGTACCCGGATCGCCCCGTCGCCCACCGGCATGATGCACATTGGCACGGCGCGCACCGCCCTGTTCAACTACCTATACGCGCGTCACCGTGGCGGCGCGTTCCTGTTGCGTGTCGAGGACACCGACCGCGAGCGCTCGACCGAAGCCGCCGTGGACGTCATCTTCGAGGGTCTGAAGTGGCTGGGCCTCGAGACCGACGAGCCGGCCGTATTCCAGTTCCAGCGCGCCGACCGCCATCGCGAGGCGGTGGCCGAACTCCTGGAGCGTGGCCAGGCCTATCGGGACTACATGACCGCCGAAGAGCTCGACGCCGAGCGCGAGGCCGCCCGCGCCGCCGGTCGCGTCGTCCGTTCGCCCTGGCGCGACGCGGATCCGTCGACCTGGCCCGACAGGCCGTACGCGGTGCGTCTCAAGAGCCCCCTCGACGGCGAGACCATCGTCCGCGACGCCATCAAGGGCGACGTGACCTTCCAGAACACGACGCTCGACGACCTGATCCTGCTGCGTTCGGACGGAAGCCCCACCTACAACCTGGCCGTCGTCGTCGATGACCATGACATGGGCATCACCCATGTGATCCGCGGCGACGACCACCTGAACAACGCCGCGCGCCAGACGATCATCTATCAAGCGCTGGACTGGGATATTCCCGTCTGGGCGCACCTGCCGATGATCCACGGGCCGGACGGCGGCAAGCTCTCCAAGCGTCACGGCGCCCAGGCGCTGACCGAGTTCGACGACATGGGCTACCTGCCCGAGACCATGCGCAATTATCTGGCCAAGCTGGGTTGGGGCCATGGCGACGACGAGATCTTCTCGGACGAGCAGGCGATCGCCTGGTTCGACATCATCGACGTGGTCAGCGCGCCGGCCCGCCTGGACTGGGCCAAGCTCAACCACCTCAACAACCACTACATCCGTCAGGCTGACCCGGTTCGCCTCGCCGGCCTGGTGGTCAAGATCCTCAAGAGCCGCGACGTTGCGCTGAAGCAGGGTGACGAGACGCTGATCGCGCGCACCATCCCGTTCGTGCGGGACGGCGCCAAGACCACTCTGGAACTGGCCGACGCGGTCCTGTTCGTCCTGAAGGCCCGCCCGCTGGTCCTGCCCGACAAGACCCGAGAGCAACTTGCTGATGGCGAGCTGCACGGTCGGATCTCTCGATTGCGCGCGGCTCTCGCAAGTGTGTCCGACTGGAGCGTCCCGGGACTCGAGGCGGGACTGCGCCAGTTCGCCGAGTCCGAAGGGGTCGGGATGGGCAAGTTCGGCCCGCAGCTGCGCGCCATTCTCTCGGGCGGCGCGCCGGCGCCGGACCTCGCCGGAGCCATGACGGCGCTGGGTCGCGACGAGAGTCTGGGCCGTATCGACGACGCGCTTTCGCTCTCCGCGTAAAAGGTATAATCGCCCAACAAGTGTTTCATCTCGCAGGCGCGAAGGGGGTCTTATGGGCGACACGGCGAAGTTCGAATTCGGCGGAAAATCGGTCGAGCTCCCGGTGCTGACGGGTACTGACGGCCCGCCGGTGATCGACATCCGCAAGCTGTACGGCGCGGCGGACGTCTTCACCTACGATCCGGGCTTCACGTCGACGGCGTCCTGCGAAAGCAAGATCACCTTCATCGACGGCGACAAGGGCGTCCTGCTGCATCGCGGCTACCCGATCGATGAACTGGCCGAGAAGTCCAGCTTCCTCGAGGTCTGCTACCTGCTGCTGCACGGCGAACTGCCCAGCGCCTCGGAGTTCGCCGAGTTCGACAAGAACATCACGTACCACACCATGGTGCATGAGCAGTTCGACCGCTTTTTCCAAGGCTTCCGTCGGGACGCTCACCCGATGGCGATCATGTGCGGCGCGGTCGGCGCCATGTCGGCCTTCTACCACGACAGCACCGACATCGATGATCCCGAGCAACGGATGATCTCCGCCCACCGGCTGATCGCCAAGATGCCGACGATCGCGGCGCGAGCGTTCAAGTACTCGCGCGGCCAGCCGTTCGTGTACCCGCGCAACGACCTGTCCTACGCCGAGAACTTCCTGCGCATGTGCTTCTCGGTTCCGGCCGAGGACTGGAAGCCCAACCCGGTCCTGACCAAGGCCATGGACCGCATCTTCATCCTGCACGCCGACCACGAGCAGAACGCTTCGACCTCGACCGTCCGCCTCGCCGGTTCGTCGGGCGCCAACCCATTCGCCTGCATCGCGGCCGGCATCGCCTCGCTGTGGGGCCCCAAGCACGGCGGCGCGAACGAAGAAGCGCTGAACATGCTCAAGGAGATCGGGACCGTCGACCGGATTCCCGAGTTCGTTCAGGGCGTGAAGGACCGCCGCTACCTGCTCATGGGCTTCGGCCACCGGGTCTACAAGAACTACGACCCGCGCGCGAAGGTGATGCAGCAGGCCTGCCACCAGGTGCTGAAGGAAGTGGGAGCCGAGAACGACCCGCTCCTGCAGGTGGCGATGGAGCTGGAGAAGATCGCGCTCAACGACGAGTTCTTCATCGAGCGCAAGCTCTACCCCAACGTCGACTTCTACTCGGGCATCACGCTGCGCGCCCTGGGCTTCCCGCCCGAGATGTTCACCGTGCTGTTCGCTCTTGCCCGCACGGTGGGCTGGATCTCGCAGTGGAAGGAAATGATCGAGGACCCGTCGCAGAAGATCGGCCGTCCGCGCCAGATCTATACGGGCGCGCCGCTCCGCAGCTACACGGCGATCGACAAGCGCTGATAGTCCAAGATCTGAAGATACGAGGGCCGGCCCCCAGGGCCGGCCCTTTTTCGTTCGGCGCCGCCTCGCCTACGGCGCGACCAGGGCGATCACGGCATCGGCCGCCGCATCGTTCGGATCCGGACCGCCGCGGCCCATCTTCATCAACGCCTCGGACTGGCGTTCGACCTGCCCGGCACGCAGCGCCGGGTCGTCGAGACGCAGCGCGACCTCGCGGGCCAGCGCCGGCGGGTTGCAGTCGGCCTGGATCATCTCCGGCGCCACGAAGTTCTGCGCGGCGATGTTGAACAGAGTCACATACTTCGTGCGAATGAGCAGCTTCAGGATGGCGTAGGTCAGCGGCGCCAGCCGGTAGGCCACCACCATCGGACAGCCCGCCAGCGCCAGCTCGGTCGTCACCGTCCCCGAACAGGCCAGCGCGACCGTCGCGGCCTTCATGGCGTCACGCTTGGCGGCCTCGCCCTCTACGACGTGCGCACGATGGCGCCAGCCCGCGACCTGGGTCTTCACGGTATCAGCCACCGTGGGGGCTGCCGGGATCACGACCTGCAGCTCTGGACGCTCGGCCTTCAGGATCGATACGGCGTCTTCGAAGACGGGCAGAATTCGTTCGATCTCGCTCGGTCGGCTGCCGGGCAGGACCAGCAGGATCGGGTCCGAGCGGCCCGCTCCGATCGACGCGCGCAGACGTGCGGGATCAGCTCCGCTGAAGTCGATCGCGAGCGTGGAGTCGCCGACAAAAACCGTGCGGAGCCCCTCCCTCTCGAAGAGCGGCGCGTCGAAGGCATGGATGGTCAGCAGCAGGTCGAAAGCCCCTGCAGCGGTCTTGGCCCTCCCCGGCCGCGACGCCCAGACTTGGGGCGCCACGTACTTCACGAGCGGCAGCTTCGGCGCCTGCCGCCTCAGCCGTTGGGCTACTCTCAGCGTGAAGCCCCACGAGTCGATCAGCACCGCCACATCGGGTCGCTCGCGCGCCGCCAGCGCTGCAGCCTCGTCCGCCCGGCGCACAACCTTGCGGTAAGCCATGACGCCCTCGGTCAGGCCAAAGATCGACAGCTCGGCGATGTCGAAGGGGCTCTCCACGCCTTCAGCCGCCATGCGCGACCCGCCGATCCCAACCAGCCGGACACGACCTTCCCCCAGTTTGCGCTTCAGCGCGCGCGCGAGCCCCGCCCCGCGGTCGTCGCCCGACGCTTCCGCCGCCACCAGCATGACGGTGAGCGGCCGGGTGTTCATTCGAGGCCGGCGCCGCCTTGGGCGGGCTCGACACCGAGTATGAACACGCCCAGTTCGTCGGCGAGCGCGATAGTCTCTTCCCGGTCCAGCACCAGAAGCCGTCCCGCTTCCCCCACGATCCCGGCGAGCCCCGCACGGGCGACGCCGTGGACCGTGGCCAGGCCGATGGTGGGCAGGTCGACCCGCGTCTCCTGGATCGGCTTTGGCGCCTTGGCCAGCACGCCGATCCCGCCGCCGGGCTTGCCCCTCAGGTGAGCCGGCAGTTCGGCCACACGCGACAGCATGGCGTCCGTCCCCTCCTGGGCCTCCACCGCCAGGACCAGCCCGCGGGCGACGACCGCGGCCTGCCCAATATCCAGCCGCCCGATGGCGCGCGCGACGTCCAGCGCCTTGCGCGCGTCCGCCAGGGTCTCGTCTTCCGGCACGTGACGGCCCAGCGGCCCGGCGCCCAGCGTCAGGTCGTCCATGACGTCGTGGGCGCCCTCGACCGCAAAGCCCTCCCTCTCGAACTCGGTGACCAGCAGGCGCAGCAGGGCGTCGTCGCCCTTGCGGGCTGTCGCGATCACCTTCGGCAGCAGAGTCAGCCCGCGCAGGTCGGGCACGAGGCTGGCGAAATCCGGACGCGCCACGTTGCCGGCAAGGCAGATCGCCTGGCAGCCCGCCCGCTTCAGAACCTTGATGCACTTGCCCAGTTCGGCGATGCCGACCTCGGCCCCCGCGTAGGGCGCGAGCGCATCGCCGGCGAACCCCTTCAGGCGCACAACAAACAGCGGCCGGCCCGAACGTTGGCAGTGTTCGGCGATCTCGACCGGCAGCCCCCCGCCTCCGGCGATGAGGCCAAGCTTCAGCATCAGACCTCGCGCTCCGGCAGGCAGAGCGGCCGGCTGGCGTCCGCGCGGATGAAGTCGATGATCTCCATCACCGGCGCGCTCTTGCCAAAGGCCGTCTCGGTGTCGTCGATCCGCTCCTGAAACGTGCCCTCTTCCGCGAACATCAGGCGATACGCCGAGCGCAGCTCGCTGATCGTCTCACGGCTGAAGTTGCGGCGTTTCAGACCGACGAGGTTCAGGCCCTCGAGGTGGGCGTGATTGCCCCAGACCATGCCGTACGGGATCACGTCCTTGGTCACCGCCGCCAGTCCGCCAATGAACGAGTAACGCCCCACCCGGCAATGCTGATGGACGGCGGCCAGACCGCTCACCATCACGAAGTCGCCCACCACCACGTGACCGCCCAGCGTGGCGGAGTGAGCCAGGATCACGTTGTCGCCAACGATGCAGTCGTGGCCCACGTGGCTGGTGGCCATATACATCCCATCGTCGCCCACCCGCGTTGCGCCCTCGCCGCCCGGGCCGCCGATGTGCATCGTCACATGCTCCCAGATCTTGTTCCGGTCGCCGATGATGAGCTCGGTGGGTTCGCCCTTGTAGCCGGTGTGGTGCGGCGGCCCGCCCAGGTTGGCGAAGTTGCGCACCGAGCAGTCGGCGCCGATCGTGGTGCGGTTCTCGATCACCACATGCGCCAGGATCTGGGTCCGTGCCCCGATCTTTGCGTGCTCGCCGATGA
Source organism: Phenylobacterium sp. (assembly GCF_004299445.1). Taxonomy (GTDB): domain Bacteria; phylum Pseudomonadota; class Alphaproteobacteria; order Caulobacterales; family Caulobacteraceae; genus Phenylobacterium. The sequence goes on from NZ_SCTC01000023.1 coordinate 12,196, forward strand.
TGGAAAAGGGCCCCACGCTAACGCCGTCGGCCAGCTCTGCACCCCTGGCGACGAGGGCGGTCGGGTGAATGTCTACGGCCAAGGGATCAGGTCTCCACCACCATCGCTGCGAACTCGCACTCGGCGGCGACCTTGTCGTCGACCAGGCACTGCCCCGCGAACTTGAAGATGTCGCCCCGGTGACGGACCACCTTTACCGCCATGCGAACCACGTCGCCCGGGCGTACGGGCTGGCGGAAGCGGCAGTTGTCGGCGCTCATGAAGAAGATCGCCTTGCCGGCGGTGTCCACCTCCAGCGACTTCGACATCAGGATCGCGCCGGTCTGGGCCATCGCCTCGATCAGCAGTACGCCGGGCATCACCGGATAGTTGGGGAAGTGTCCCTGGAAGAACGGCTCATTCACCGTCACGCACTTGATGCCGACGATGCTCTCGTGCGGTTTGTACTCCTCGCAACGGTCGACGAGCAGCATCGGATAGCGGTGCGGAATCCGCTGAAGGATCTCGGTGATGTCGATCGTGGTGGGGTCGGCCCCCACGGGCGCCTTGCGCGTCATTTGTCTTGTCCCCCCCGGCGATGCGCCATACGCGCCAGCCACGCCGTTTCCTTGAACCAGTTGCGGAGCGGACGCGCCGGCACGCCGCCCCAGGTCTCGCCGGCCGGAATGTCCTTCATGACCCCCGCCGCGCCAGCGACGCGGGCGCCCGTGCCGATGACGATGTGGTCGGCCACGCCGGCCTGGCCGCCAAACTGGGCGCCATCGCCGATCGTCACGCTGCCGGAGATGCCGGTATGGGCGGCCAGGACGCAGTTGCGTCCCACACGGACGTTGTGTGCGATCTGCACCAGGTTGTCGATCTTGGTGTTCTCGCCGATCACGGTGTCGTCGAACGCGCCGCGATCGATGGTCGTGTTGGCCCCGATAGTCACGCCGTCCTGCACGATGACCCGACCCAGTTGCGGGACGTCGATCAGCCCGTTGGGGCCTACAGTGGCGCCGAAGCCCGGCTCGCCGATGCGGGCGCCGGCCAGGATCTTCACCCGGTCGCCGATCAGGGCGAAGCCGACCGTCACGTTGGGCGCGATCTCGCAATCGCGTCCGATGGCCACGCCGGGGCCAATCACGGTATTGGCCCCGATCTTCGTGCCGCGCCCGATCTGCGCGGCCGGTCCGATCACCGCCCCCGCCCCCAGCACGACGCCCTCCTCGAGCCGCGCATCCGCAGCCACGGCCTGGTTGCCCCCGATGCGGGGGCGATGCAGGCGCGCGGCGGCCATGGCATAGGCGGCCTGCGGGTTGGCGACGGTAAGCACCGCGCAGCCTTCCGGCGCCAGATCGGCCGAATCGCGCGGCAGGAAGCACGCGCCCGGCCGCCCACGCGCAAGCTCGGCGGCGTACCTGCGATCGTTCAGGAAGGTTATGCTGTCGGGTCCAGCCTGGGCCAGGACGGCGACGCGGCTGACGAGGCGCTCGGCCCCGCCGGAGAGCTCGGCGCCCGTCAGACGCGCAAGCTCGCCCAGCGGGACCGGGCCCAGGTCTTCGAAGAAGCGCGGATCGGGCATGACTCGAGCCTTCTAGTCGGACTCGACCCGCGCGTCGTGCTTATCGGCGCGGAGCCGCCGCCGCGGCCGGGGCCGCAGCCGCGGCCGGAGCCGGCTGATCCAGGCGCTCACGTTCGATCGTGAACTGGGTGATCTTGGCGTTCAGCGCCGTGACCAGCTGGGGCGTCAGGTCCATCGACGGATTGGCGAACACCACAGCGCCGTCCAGCAGCACCGAGCACTGCTTCTGCTGGTACACCTGACGCAGCAGCGGCGAGACTTCCTGGCCCAGGCGCTCCCGCACCTTCTGCTGGGTCACCTGCAGTTCGCGTTCACGCTGCTGGGCCTTGCGCTGCCAGGCATTGTCCCGGACCTGGAGCGTCGCCGCGCGCTGTTCGAGCGTATTGGCGTCCAGCGTGTTGCGCTGGCCCTCGAGCGCCTTGGCGTCGTTCTGGATCGCGGTGCGCTCGCCCTGCAGTTCGGCGTTCACCTGAGTGGCGATCTGCTGCAGGCGCTGCTGGGCGTTCTTGCCGACCGTGGAGCTCACAATCGCGGCGTCCACCGAGACCACGCAGACGCCGGGGATGGCGGCCCCGTGAGTCATCGCTGGCTGAGCGGTCGTAGCGGGCGCTGGCGCCGCGCCGGGAGCCTGAGCGAAGGCCGTCGCGCCCGTGAGCGCCAGGGCCACGGCCGTGCCAGCCGCGGCAAAAGTCTTGAAGGTCATGTTTCCTAGAACCTGGTTGAGGTGGAGAACCGGAAGGTCTCGGTCTTGTCGTAGTCTTCCTTGGCCAAAACGCGGCTGAAGTCGAAGCGGATCGGACCCATCGGCGACTTCCAGAAGACGCTGACCCCGGCCGAAGCCCGAAGGGAAAGGTCGTCGCGGATACACTGGTTACGGGTGCCGGGGACCGCGAGGTTCGGAATCGAGTTGCCTGCGGCGTCGGTTCCCGAAGACGGGACCAGGCAGTCGACGTCGCCGGCGCGATAGAGCTTGTCTTCCTTGTCCAGCTTACCGAGCGTGCCGACATCGGAGAACAGCGCGGCCTTGATCCCGTACTGTTCGGGCAGGAACGTCGGCACCGTCAGCTCGACCGTGCCGATGGCGTAGAGTTTGCCGCCCAGGGCGTCGGCGCGGAAAGCGCTGCTCTCGCGTGGGCCGATGCCGGCCGTCTCAAAACCGCGGAACGTCAAGCCGCCGCGATAGTAGCGGTCGTTGATGCGGACCGAGTCGCCGCCCCAACCCATCACGTACCCGGTCGAGCCGGTCACCGAGAGGATCAGATCCTTGGTGAACCCGTGGAACCAGGCCGCCTCCAGATCGGTGCGGAGGAAGTTCACATCCCCACCCAGGCCCGCGACGTCCTGGTTGAAGTCGACATAGAACCCCCGCGTGGGATTCAGGTAGTCGTTCCGCCGGTCGAGGCGTCCGCCATAGCCGACGAGAGACGTCACGAAGGTGCCGACCTGATCACACAGCGCTGACGAGAATCCACCGCCCGCGCCGCAGAGCAGGCTGTCGATCTCGATGTCGTCCGAGCGCAGGGTGTAACGCACGGCCCCGCGGCTATCGATGCTGAGCGGGAAGTTCGCGCGCAGCGTCGTGCCGTAGGTGGTGGTCTTGTAGGCCGAGAACTCCGACAGGTCGTAGCGGTAGCCGTAGAGGTCGATACCGGCAGAAACGTCCCGGCCCAGGAAGCGAGGCTCGGTGAACGAGAAGTCCAGCTGCTGGCGCAGCGAGCCCACCGACACCCGCGCGCGGACGTCCTGGCCACGGCCACGGAAGTTGCGCTGGGTGATGCCCAGATCCAGCACCAGCTGGTCCACCGACGAATAGCCGGCCGAGAACGACAGTTCGCCCGTCGGCTGCTCTTCCACCTTCACCTGCAGGGCGGTGCGGTCGGGCGCGGAGCCGGGCACTTCCGTGATGTCGACTTCCTTGAAGAAGCCCAGCGAACGGACCTGGCGCTTGGAGCGGTCGACCAGGGCGCGGTTGTAGGCGTCGCCCTCGACCACGCTCATCTCGCGGCGGATCACATAGTCCAGCGTCTGGGTGTTGCCCACGATATCGATGCGGTCGACGTAGACGCGCGGACCCTCGGCGACCTGGAAGGTGACATCGACGACGCCCTTCTCGCGGTCGGGCGTATAGCGCGGGCGGACATCCACGAAGGCGAAGCCCGCGGCGCCGGCGGCGAACGTCAGGGCGTCGGTCGACTGCTCGATCGCCTCGTCCTGGTAGGTGCCGCCGCTGCGGATCGGCACCAGCGACACCAGAACGTCCTTGTCGAGCTTCTGCAGTTCGGTCTCGACCGAGATCTTGCCGAACTTGTACCTGGGGCCCTCATCCAGGGTGTAGGTGACGACGAAGCCGTTCTTGTCGGGCGCCAGCTCGGCCACGGCCGACGAGACCCGGAAGTCGTAGTAGCCACGGTTGCGATAGTGCTTGCGCAGCTGCTCCTTGTCGTACTCCAACCGATCCGGGTCGTAGTTGGCGTTGTTCGAGAAGAACTTGAACCAGCGCGTCTCTTCGGTGACCACAACGTCGCGCAGATCGTTGTCGCCGAAGGCCTTGTTGCCCAGGAAGTTGACCGAGAGGATGCCGCTCTTGGGGCCCTCGTCGATCTTGAAGATCAGGTCCACGCGCTTCTGCGGCAGTTCGATGATCTGGGGCGTCACGGTGGCCGAGATCCGGCCGGAGCGCCGATAGAGCTCGACGATCCGCGAGACATCGCCCTGGACTTTGGCGCGGGTGAAGATGCCGCGCGGGCGCACCGTCACTTCGTCGCGCAGCTTGTCTTCCTTGAGGCCCGAGTTCCCCTCGAAAATCACGCGGTTGATGATCGGGTTCTCGACGACGGTGATGATCAGGTCGCCGTTCTGGAAGTCGATCTTCACGTCCGAGAACAGGTCTGTCCGGAACAGCGCCTTCAGCGCCAGGTCGGCGCGGGCCGAATCGATCTGCTCGCCGGGCGACACCGGCAGGTAAGACACGACGGTCGACTGCTCGATTCGCTCGTTGCCCTGAACCAGAATGCGCTGGACCACGCCGCCCTGGATCTGCTGGGCGGCCGCCACACCAGGCACGGCGACGAGAGCGGTCGAGCCCAACAGGAGGGCAAGGCCGGAGGCGATCGCGGCGCAGGGTACGCGGTTTCTAAGCATCGAATCAGCCGTTTGAGGGACGAACGGGCCTAGGAGAATAGGCCGCCGAACAGATTGAACACATTCAAGCGCTGCAAATCGTTCCAGGTCGCGAACAACATCAATCCGAGAACGAGCGCAAGGCCCACGCGGTACCCTGCCGCCTGAACCTTGGCGGCAAGAGGGCGCCGGGCCACGGCTTCGTACGCATAGAACATCAGATGGCCGCCATCGAGGACGGGCACGGGCAACAGGTTCATGAAGCCGATGCTCACCGAGATCAGCGCCGCCAGCTGCAGCAGATTGAGGCTGGCGCGCATGACCGTGTCCAACGGGCCGCTCGAACCGTCGGCGCCCAGCTGGGCGACGTTCTTGGTCACCGTGGCGATGCCCAGCGGGCCCCGCAGTTCATCGGCGTGGACCTGGCCGGTGATCATCCGCCCCAGGTAGTAGATCGTGGTCTCCAGCGTATGCCAGGTCCGCTCGGTCCCGCGGGCGACCGCCTCGAGCGGATTGTAGCGGATCTGGATGAAATCGGACGGGCTCTGCGCAGGGCGGATGCCCAGCGAGCCCAGTTTCTGGGTGCCGGCCACGGCGTCCTGCGCCACCCGCCAGCGAGGGGTCGCCACCAGGGTCACCTGCCGGCCGTCGCGCTCGACCACGAACGGGGTCGGCACATTGGCCCGGACGGCCACCACTTCCTTGATATCGTCGAAGCGGCTGATCTTGCGGCCGGCGGCGCTGACGATCAGGTCACCGGGTTTGAAGCCCGCCGCGGCCGCAGCCGTGTTGGGTTCGACCACGGCGATTCGGGCCGGCACGACCCATTCGCCCAGCGCCATCAGCAGGCTGGCGAAGATCGCAATGGCCAGCAGGAAGTTCGCGATCGGACCCGCAGCAACGATGATCGCCCGCTGCCAGATGGGCTTGAAGTGGAAGTAGCGCGAGATCTCGGCGCCCCTGCCCTGCTCGATCAGGTCGCGGCGCATGGTCTTCAGATCTTCGGCGTCGGGAATGCTGGCGGCGTTGTCGTCGCCGGCGAACCGCACATAGCCGCCGATCGGCAGCCAGCCGAGGCGCCACTCGACGCCGGACTTGTCGGTCCAGCTGGCGATCGCGCGGCCGAAGCCGATCGAGAAACGGTCGATCTTGGTGCCCAGCGACTTGGCGGCCAGGAAGTGCCCAAGCTCGTGGACGGTCACCACCACGCCCAGGACGAGCAGGAACGGGATGACGGCGAGGAAGACGCTCTGGAGAAACTGCATAGGGAGTTTCTACTCCTAGGCTGCGGCGAGGTCGCCCACGACCTCGTCCGCAACGCGCCGGGCCGCGGCGTCGGTTTGTCGAGCGCTCTCCACCGCGTCGTTCTGCGTGGAGAGATCGGCCGTTCGGTCCATGCGCTCGAGGGTCTCCGCCACCACGTTGGGGATATCCAGAAAGCGGATGCGCCGGTCAAGGAAAGCCGAGACGGCGCGCTCGTTGGCCGCATTCATCGCCGCCGGCGCCTGACCTCCAGCGTGCAGCGCCTGCTTGGCGATGGACAGCGCGGGGAACTTGGCCGGATCGGGATGTTGGAACGTAAGCGGGCCTGCCGTCACCAGATCGAGCTTGGGCGCAGGCCACGCCAGCCGGTCGGGCCAGGCAAAGGCGCATGCGATGGGCGGCCGCATGTCGGGCGGACCCAGCTGAGCCAGCGTCGAGCCGTCGGCGTATTCCACCATGCTGTGGATGATCTGTTGCGGGTGAACCAGGACCTCGATCCGTTCCGGAGGCATGGAGAACAGGTAGGCGGCCTCGATCACCTCCAGGCCCTTGTTCATCATGGTCGCGGAATCGATCGAGATTTTGGCGCCCATCGAGAAATTCGGGTGCGCCAGGGCCTGCTCCAGCGTCGCGTTGGCCATCTCCTCTCGGGTGGCGTTGCGGAACGGGCCGCCTGACGAGGTCAGGATCAGGCGCGAAACCGAGTCGGCGATGGCGGGATCGAGCACCTGGAAGATCGCCGAGTGCTCCGAGTCGACCGGAATTACGGCGCCGCCCGCCAGCTTGGCTGTGCGCAACAGAGACGGCCCCGCGCAGACGAGGCTCTCCTTGTTGGCGAGCGCGATCACCGCCCCGGCCTTGGCGGCCGCCAGCGTGGGCGCCAGGCCCGCGAACCCGACGATCGCCGACATCACCCACTGCGCGTCCGCAGCCGCTACGTCGGTGACCGCCTGGACACCCGCTTCGGCGCGGATGCCCGAACCCTTCAGCCGCGCGCGCAGCTCGGGGAGCAGCGACTCGTCCTGGATCACCGCGACCTGCGGCCGCCAGCGCAGCGCCTGCTCGGCCAGCCGCGCCACGTTGCGCCCAGCCGTCAGGCCGAGCATCTCGATATCGACGCCCGCCTGTTCGAACAGGTCGAGGGTCGACACCCCGATCGATCCCGTGGAACCCAGGACGCTGACCTTCCGCGGCAGGCTCAATGTCCCCATCCCCAGTGATTGGCCAGCCGCAGCGCGGCCATGACCACGACGGCGAACATCAGGCCGTCGACGCGGTCCAGCAGACCGCCATGCCCCGGGATCAGATCCCCGGAATCCTTGACGCCGAACCGTCGCTTCAGCGCCGATTCCCAGAGGTCGCCGGCCATGGTCGCGAGGCCAACGGCCAGCCCGATGAAGCCCGCCGCGAAGACGTTGAGCTGGAACGCCGGCAACGCCGCCATCAGGGCCCCCGCCCCCGTCGCCGCCGCCAGGCCGCCGGCGAAGCCCGACCACGTCTTGTTCGGCGAGAACCGCGGCCACAGCTTGGGCCCCTTCAGGGTGCTCCCGACCGCAAACGCCCCGATATCGGCCGCCCAAGTGGCCGCGAACAGCATCATCGTCCACCAGTGGCCCTGGTTCGTGGAGCGCAGCCACACGAGGCACAATGCGGCCGGGGCGATGTACAGCACGCCGTAGGCGGTGTCGGCGGGCCGTTCCGCGATGCCGCGCGCGACGATCGCAGCCGCGCCAGCGCTGAGCAGGATGGCGCCCCACGCCCAAATGAAGTCGCCGCGATAACCCACGAAAACAGCGATAAGAACGGCCGCCGCCACCGCCGCCGCGACCCGTGTGGGGGCCACCGGCGCGCTCATCCCGCCCCACTCGATGGCGAGCAGGGCCACGCCCACGGCGATGATTACAAGATAGGGCCAGCCGCCGAACCAGGCCGCCGCCAGCACGGCCGGTCCCAACACCGCGGCCGACGCGACGCGCAGGCCGAGGTTGGTCCAGTCAAACCGCTTAACCGGCGGCGAGGACGTCATCGGCAACGATTGCGCCATAGCGCCGGTCCCGGGCCGCAAACTCGGTCAGGGCGGCCCGGAGGTGCTCTTCGCCATAGTCGGGCCAGAGCACGTCCTGGAACACCAGTTCCGCGTATGCAGCCTCCCAGAGGAGGAAATTCGAGAGACGCTGTTCTCCACTGGGACGCACGATGAGGTCGGGCGGCGGCGAACCCGCCGTGGCCAGGAGCCCCGCAAACATCGCCTCGTCCAGGTCCTCGGGCTTGCGCCGGCCGGCGGCGACCTCGGCGGCGAAGCGGCGAGCCGCCTCGGCGATGTCAGCCTGCCCGCCGTAGTTGAAGGCGATATCGAGATGGAAGGCGGTGTTGTTCGCCGTCCGCGCCTGGGCGTCGTCGATCAGCCGCACCAGTTCGCGCGACAGGCCCTCGCGGCGGCCGATCACCCGAACGCGGACACCCTCGCGGTTCAGCCGGTCCAGGTCGGTCTCGAAGTAGCGCTTGGGCAGCGCCATCAGTTCGGCGACCTCGGCGGCGGGGCGGCTCCAGTTCTCGGTGGAGAAGCCGAAGACGGTGAGCCAGCCGATCCCCAGCTTGGGGGCAGCCGAAACCGTACGGCGCAACGCCTCCACCCCGGCGCGGTGCCCCAGAGGCCGCGGCAGGCTCCGCTGCTTCGCCCAACGGCCGTTCCCGTCCATGACGACCGCCACGTGAAGGGGCCGCCCCTCGGGACGGTCCGCAATCGGTGGTTTGTCGGCGGCGGCCATGAGGGTGAACGCGGTCCTAACTG
>NZ_SCTC01000024.1 GCF_004299445.1 Phenylobacterium sp.
GGGGGGGGGGGGGGGGGGGGGGGGGGGAGGGGGGGGGGGGGGGGGGGGGGGGGGGGGGGGGGGGGGGGGGGGGTGGGGGGCGCGCCGAGGCCGGGGTGGCCGGCGGCGGGGTCAGGGCCGAAGGCGCTGGCCGCGTCGGGGGTCGCGCCGGGATCGGCCACGGCGCAGCGGGGCCCCGGGAGGACGACGAGGGCGGGGGCGAGCGCTGCGGTGGCGGGGGGGAGAGTCACCCGGGGAGGTTACGCGGCGGGCGGGTCGAACGGAAGGGGAACCGGGGACCGGTAGCGACTCAAAGGCGAAGTTCGATTGGTCCGCTGGTCGGCGCCCTGCCTGGCACGACCAGAGGCGAACGTCTGGCGCGTTGGAGACGAGGCGATCTGCGCGCGATGCAGAATGTGCTTTAGCTGTGGCCGCATCGCTTGACTGCTACCTCTTCCGCTCCCCCAATCGAGCGGTCAGGCGGGGAGGGTCTATTGCCACGAAAGTGGGCTCGCGGGCGTACGGTGCGACTGGGCGCGGTGGTGCTCGGGGGGGTTGCTGCGGCGCTGGCCTCGACGGCGCATGCGGAGCTCACGACGGTCGACGAGCTCATTGTCACGGGCACGCGCCTCCCGCCGTCCGGCGCGACCGCCGGCGGGCCCGCAATCTCGGTCGACAGGGCCGACCTGGAGAGGACCGGCTCTGGAACGCTTGAAACCCACCTCAACACCTTGCCGCAGGTGTCTCCGACCTTTGGCGCCGCCGCCAACAACCCCAATGCCGACGGCGCGGCCTTTATCGACCTCCGCGGCCTAGGTGAATCCCGCAACCTCGTGCTGATCGATGGTCGTCGGGTGATCGGAGCCAATGCGGCCGGGGCCGTCGACCTGAACGCGATCCCTGCCGGCCTGGTGGACCGCGTCGAGCTAACCACGGGCGGCGCGTCGGCAGTCTACGGGGCCGACGCCGTGGCCGGTGTCGTCAACCTGATCCTGCGGCGCGGGCTGGATGGCGTGGAGTTGTCGGGCCGCACCGGGGTGACCGAGCGCGGCGACGGCCGCCAGCACCAGATCGACCTGGGGCTGGGGCGTTCGTTCGGGCCGCTGCGGCTCATGGCCGGCGGAAGCTGGCTCCGGCGCGATGAGGTCGGCAAGGGTGAGCGGGCGTTCTCTTCGCAGGCCGCGGGTCCGAGCGGCTTCTTCCCGACGGGCGCGTATGTCGTCGCCGGGCCCAATCAGCCGAGTCAGGCGGCCATCAACGCCGTGTTCGGCCGGTACGGCGTGGCGCCTGGCGCGGTCCCGCGCAACGGCGGCTTCGGCGGCTTCGGGTTCAACGACGACGGCACCCTGTTCTCGTCAGGCGTGCGCAATTCACCGATCGACGTCCAGAATTTCCGGGGCTCGCGCGACGATCAGACGCGCCTGTTCCCGGATGTCTATGCTTTCAACTTCGAGCCCTTCAACAAACTGATCCTTCCCCTCGAGCGCCGCACTGCCGCGCTTATCGGGGAGGCGGAAGTCAGTGAGCGGGTCGAGCTCTACGGACAGGCGCTCTTCGCCCACTACACGGCTCAGACGTCGCTGGCCCCGACGCCAGCGCCCACCGACACCAACCCGCTCTTCCCCCAGCTGGTGGTACCCTTGTTCGTGATCCCGGTGACTCATCCGCTGATCCCGAGCGACCTGGCCCAGCTGCTGGCCTCGCGCACCGGCGACACCCCACCGATCCCGGGCGCCGGCGCAACCGAGAGCTTCCTCTATCGCTTGAGGACCGCGGACTTCGGCGCGCGAACCCTCGATTACAAGGTCCAGACGCGGCACGTGGTGGGTGGCGTTCGCGCCGACCTGCCGGGCGACTGGCGGGCCGACGGCTACGTCTCGCTTGGCCGCTACGCCCGACGAGAGACCCAGGGCGGGCTGTTGGCCGTAGTGCGCCTGCAGCAGCTCCTCAGCTCGCCCACGGCCGGCCGCGACCTGTGCGATGGAGGGTTCAACCCGTTCGGGGTCGAACTGGGAGCGGCCTGCCTGGACTTCGTGCGGACCCAGGGCGTGAACCGCACCCGCATCATCCAGCAGAACGTCGTGGTCTCCGCATCGGGTCCGGTCTTCACCCTGCCCGCGGGCCAGGTCACCCTGGCGTTGGGCGCCGAGCAGCGGGAGACCCGTTTCCGGCTGACCCCGGACCCGGGCATCCGCGCTGCCGAGGTGGCCGGCTTCAACCCCGTTCTGCCGCTGTCAGGTCGATTGACATTCCGCGACGTCTTCGCCGAAGCCGCGCTGCCGCTCTGGCGGGGCGCGGAGGACAATCCGTTTGCCGATGCTGTGGTCGGTGCGCGGATCAGCGACGACGCCGACGGAGGGGTGGCCCGCTCCTACAAGGCCGAACTGAGTCTGCGGCCCGCGGCCGGCCTCAGACTGCGCGGCACATATCAGCGTGCGGTGCGCGCCCCGAACGTGGATGAGCGATATGCTCCTGTCGTGAACGGCTTCGCAACGGCGTCCGACCCCTGCTCGGCCGACAGTGCGCAGCGCACCACCCAGGTGCTGGCCCTCTGCCAAGCCCAGGCCGTCGCGCTGGGCCTGCCGGCCAGCTTCGCCACCGCGTTCCGACAATTCGGGCTGGACGTCGGCGCGGTGACAGGCGGCAACCCCAACCTGGACTCGGAGTTCGCTGACACGTTCACGCTGGGTTTCGTTTGGCGCCCGAAGCTGGTGGGCGGTTGGTTGCGGGATGTTCAGGTGACGGCCGACGGGTATGACATCAACCTGAGCGGCGCGATCGGATCCGGCGACCCGCAGGTGGCGCTCAACGCCTGTTACAACATCGGCGGCGGCAACCCCGGCTATGACCCGCAGCACCCAGCCTGTCGCGACCTGTCGCGCACGGCGGTGGACTTCAGCCTCTTCGGCCTGGACGCCCGGCAGGTGAACCAGGCCCGGATCCGCACCTCCGGGATCGACGTCACAGGCGGCGCCACCTTCGACCTGGCGGAGTGGTGGGCGCAGCCGGTCCTCGGACAGCTCGAGGCGCGGCTCCTGCTGAGCTGGCTGGGGCGGTTCGAGGAACAGGCCTCCGCCGCACGGCCCGCCTTGAAGACGCAGGGCACGGCCTCGGATTCTTCCACCGGCTACCAGAGCCTGCCGCGCTGGAAGGGTCGCGCCGACCTAGTCTGGCGTTCGGGAGACTTCGAGGCGGCCGTCGCGACCCGTTACACCAGCCGCATGTCCCATCGCGTGACCCGACTCGACCCAACGGCGGCGGTCACCGGACCGGGCGCTGCGGCCTACGTCGATCTGTCCCTGCGCTGGCGTCTCGACGCTCAGGCCGATCTGCGCGCCGGCGTGGTCAACGCCTTCGACCGTGGCCCCGAGCTGTACTTTCCGGCGGTGGATGCGAACACCGAGCCGTCGACCTTTGACGTGCTGGGCCGTCGCTTCTGGGTCAGCCTGACGGTGCGGCATTGAGAGGCGCGGCGGAACGGGTTGCGCCCTCCCGGACCGATCAACCGGGAGGGCGCGGCCCGCACCGTTGTGGGGCAACGGGACGGACGAGCTGTGAACGCTTTCGGCGTCTGCGGTCAGCGCGCCGCAGCCATCACGCGCACCGCGGAGTCGGCCAGCTGGCGGCCGTTGTAGATCTGGGCCAGCTGGGGCTGCACCCCAGTCCATGTTTCGGCGAGGCAGGTCCGATAGGCTTTGAAATTGCTGAGCTCCGACGGCATCGGACGGCGCGGGCACACGCGGTCGATCGCCTGACGGATGCGCTGCTCAAGGACCGCGCGGCCACCGGCGCGGCTGAGGTCCAGGTCGCCATAGCCGACCCGCACGGTCGGCGTGTCTTCGGTGATCGCCTGGGCCTGGGCGAGCGGGGCCGTGCAGAGCAGCGCGGCGACCGAGGCGAATGCGGCAAACGTCTTCATGATGTCTTCTCCATTTGCGTCTCGGCGCGGTCGTGTCCGCGTCGATGTCCCGATGGAGCAGCAAAGACCGCCGCGGCGCCGGACCATTTCCCGACCGGCGAGGGACTTCTGCCCGACCATTTCAGGACTTTTGCCCGATGAGCGCCGGACACGAGGCTGCGATGGGCGTCGACCTGGCCCTGGAGGCCGACTTCGTCCTCGGCTCGATCCAGGTGCGACCTTCGGCAGGCCGGATCCTGATCGCGGACCGCACGGTGCGTGTCGAGCCCAGGGTCATGCAGGTGCTGGTGCTGCTGGTGCGGGCGGCGGGCGGTACGGTCACCCGCGACACGCTGGTGGCGTTATGCTGGGGCGGGCGGATCGTCAGCGACGACGCTGTCAGTCGGATCATCGCCAAGGTGCGGGCACTGGCGCGCCTGACCGATCCGCCAGCGTTCGCGCTGGAAACGGTGCCCAAGGTCGGCTTCCAGTTGATCGTGGCCGATACGGCGGCGACAGCGGAGAACCAACCGTCCCGGCCGATTTGGCTCAGGCGGCCGCGCGCTTTGGCCGCCACGGTCGCGATCCTCGCTCTCGTCTGCGCCGGGCTGGTCTGGCGCATCGTCTCGCTGCCGATCCCACCGCACCAGAACGGACGGGTCGAGGTGGTGGCGTTTGAGGCCCTGCAGTCGGATGCCCAAACCCGCCGCCTCGCGTCGACGATGAGCGCAGGCATCGTGCGAGGGCTCGCCCGGGCGGGAATAGAGACGGCGCCGGCCGCAGTCCCGAAGGCAGACGGGCCCGCCGGCGGCGGCGCGGAATTCCGGATCACCGGCACGGTCGAACGTCCTGACGGTCGCGCGACCGCGAGCGTCCAGCTCTTGGACTCCCGCAGCGGGGTGGTGCTGTGGTCGATGCGGGATGAGCGTCCGGCGGGGGCCGTCGCGGGATTCGAAGATGCAACGGGCGAGCATGTGGCCAGCGTCCTGCAATGCATGCTGGAGGACCGCCGAGCCTACCCGACGGTCATGGACGCCGCGACGCTCGGCAACTATTTCAACGGCTGCGAGGCCATGCTGGTAGGCGCCTATCCGCGCGCTGTGGAGTTCGCGCGCCGGCTTGTGCGACAGCGCCCGGACCTGCCCGGACCTCACGCCGTCTACGCGATCGCGCTGAACCATATCGCCTGGTCGACGGACGATGAGGCTGAGGCTGAAGCCTTGCGTCGCGAAGCCCGAGCGTCGGCTCGCAAGGCGCTGGATATCCATCCCCGCTACGCGGAGGCGTACCAGGCGCTGGCCATCAGCCACCCCCATGGCAGGGACTGGGGGGCGCGCGAGGATTACGTGCAGAGGGCGCGAGCGCTGGACCCCAACTTCACGCCCGCGCACCTCTATTACATCTCGATCCTGCGCGAGACCGGCCGGGTGCGACGCGCCCGGGCGGTCGCGGCCGCCGCTGTCACGGGCGCCGACCCCCGGCTGGGCGGGGCCTTGTTCGAAGCCGTTCAACTGCGCGCCGAGATGGACGGGGCGGCGGCAGCGCTATCCGAGGTCAACCGCGTACGGGACCCGGGCATGGCCCGTGCGCTGCGCCGCCAGATCGCACTGTGGCACCTGCCCCCAAGCGAGGGCCGCGCGACGCTTTTGACGCTGTTCGAGCCGCACCACGCACCGCCGTACCGCGCCTGCCTCGACAAGCACCTTGCTGCAGTGGAGCGACCGCCAGTGCGGGGATTGCCGGCGGAATGCGCGCGCCTCCCCCGCGGCTGGCGCATCCGCATGCTTGCCCGCCAAGGCGACCTGGACGGCGCCTTCGTCGAGGCCAATCGCCCGGAGCCGGCGCCCAGCTACACGACCGTTCACTTCTTCCAGCCCGAGCTGAAGGCGTTCCGGGCGGACCCGCGCTTCATGCCGCTCGCAAACCGCCTGGGCTTGGTCGACTTCTGGCGGAGCACCGGTCGTTGGCCCGACTTCTGCTCCGAGCCGGACCTTCCGTACGACTGCCGCGCCGTCGCCGCTGGGTTCGCAACCGACGCTGCCCGGAAACCCGCCTCATGACCGCGGCGGAGCCTCTTGGACGCCGGGTCGACCTGGCCCACGAGCCTGACTTCAACTTGGGGGCCATGACGATTTCGCCCTCCGCGTGTCGCGTGCGGATGGGCTCGACCGAGAAGCGGCTCGAGCCCCGGATGATGCAGGTGCTCGTGGCGCTTGCACGAGCGCAGGGGGCGACGCTGTCGCGGGACGAGCTGGTCGAGGCGTGTTGGGAGGGACGGATCGTCAGCGACGACGCCGTCGCCCGGATCATCGCCAAGGTCCGCGCCCTGGCGCGTGGCGCCGAGCCGCCGCCGTTTACGCTGGAGACGATCCCGAAGACCGGCTTTCGGCTGACCGCCTGTCCCGGCGAGGCGACGACGCCAGGAAACGAAGCGGGCGGGGCCACGCCAGCGGCCGCGGGGTCGGTCTGGCGGCGCGCAGCGCTTGGGGCCCTCGGTGTCGTCGCTATCGCCGGAGGGCTGTTCGCCTGGATGTCGCGGAGCCCCCCGGCGCGGCCCGGCCCCCCGTCCCTTACGGAAGTCGTGGCCTTCCAGGCGCGGGGCGGCGACCCCGCAGTGCGGAGCCTGGCGGTTGGCGCCGGCGAGACACTGATAAGGGTCATGTCGGCGGCAGGGATGGAGGTCGCCCCGCAGTTGGGCCGTCCGGCCGACGGCGCCGGCGCCGATGCAGCCGTGTTCCGCGTCACAGGGTCCGTGGACCGCATCGGCGAGAATTATGTCGCCGACGCCCAGTTTCTGGATCGCGCCAGCGGACTGGTCCTGCTCTCCGTACGCTTCGAACAGCCCGCCACCGATGCGCTCGGCTTCGGGGAGAATGCGGCGCTCAACATCGCAGGGCCTATTCAGTGTGCTCTAGAAGACCGTCGGCGGTTCAAGCGCCCGATGGCCCCAACAGTCTTCGCTCTTTACCTGAACGTCTGCGACTCGATCGCGCGGGAGGACAGCCCCCAGAGGATGCTGGCGGCCGCCAGGCGGTTGGTGGACGCGGTACCTGACGAGCCGACGGCGCATGCAATGCTCGGAATCGCGCAGGCTCACGTCGCAGCGGGGATGGCGCCCACTGAGCCGCGGGAGGCGGAGAGACTTCGCGTCGCCGCGCGCACCTCGGCCGAACGCGCTCTTCGCCTCGACCCGCAAACACCCAAGGCATACGTCGCGCGCGCGCTGAGCTATCCCCCCGGCGTAGCCTGGGCCGCAAGGGAACGGGACTTCCGGAAGGTGCAGGAGATCGACCCCGCAATGGGACCCGGACGTGTGCCCCTTGCCTTGCTGCTGCGGCAGTTGGGACGGCTGGAGGAGGCCAAGGCAGTTGCTGAGCGAGCGGCCGAGCTTGCCGACCCGAGGACCGCACTCGGCATGCCGGCCTTCCGGGTGCTCCTGGCGGCGCAGACGGGCGATGTCGACGGCGCCCGCGCGCTGCTCAAGGAGATCCGGGCCCGGTACGGCGCGGAGGGAGCGTACGGCGTCGAGTACCCTGTGGGACTATGGTGGGAGCCGGACCAGGCGAAGGCGCGGGAGATCGTCGCTCGAACCGCCCGCCCCCGGGACCGAGCCTGCGCCGAGGCCCACCTTGCACGCGTCGCACGGGGGCCGCAGGCCGGGCGGAAGGGGCTCGCCCTGGCCTGTGCGCACCTCCAGCCCGACTGGCGAATACGCATGCTGGCGCGCGAAGGTGACATCGATGGAGCCTACGCGGAACTCGACGCGCGTTTCGAGGCTCTGCGCGGCAACACCATGTTCCTGTTCTATCCGGAGATGCGGGCCTTTCGCGCTGACCCGCGCTTCCCCCCGCTGGCGCGGCGCCTGGGCCTGACCGCGGCGTGGGTGGAGACCGGCCGCTGGCCCGACTTCTGCGCCGAGGCCGATCTGCCCTATGATTGCCGGGTCGCCATGCGGGCGCCCTGACTCAGCATTACACCGAGTGTGGATTACCCACATTCCGGCGTCGACCGACGAGATACTTTGAGATGACGTCGTCCTCTGGAGAAGCCGTCTGTACGCCCCCTGTTGAAGGTCGTGAGCAGATCTTGTCGGCATCGAAACGGTGGGCGTTACGGCGCTGCACGGGTTCTCTGCCTCCCGGCGGCAGCTGAGGCCTGCGACGGGTCGGCATGGGCTAGTACTCTTGTAAGGGTGCGCTCAGCTCCTCCTAAAGCATCCCCGCGAATGTCGCGTTTCCGCACTGCTTCCAAGTTCCGCACCTGGCGCATTGCTGACATTGTAGCGCCCAGCGGCCACACCGCGCCCTTCATCCCATGGACGGAGTTTGCCTGGGGGCTGAGCCGTCTCAAGGACGACGCCGTAGGCGTCGCCGCGGCGCGGTCGCGCTGGAGGCGCGATCCTTGACACGGCTCAGCCCCCAGGCTCGCAATCAACCATGGGATCGAAGGACGCTTCCCTGCCCTGTCGGGCAGCGGGGCGGGAGGAGAGCGCCCAATGATCGCTGAGCAAGTGAGGGATTTCATCGTCAAGCACCGTCCCAAGGCGGTTTGCGACGATTGCATCGCGGATGGCATCCCGCTCAAGCGGCGCCAGCAAGCTCATCGCTGCACAATGCCATTTGGACTGACGTCAGAGTTCGACCGACGTCGCGACCGCTGTTCAATCTGTGGCGACGACAAGCTGGTGATCAAGAAACTCTAGGTTCCTCCCTAGCGGAGCGGCGGGAGGGTCTGGTCGCCGAGAGCGGCTGTCGCAGGCTCGGAGCCTGAGGCTCGCCCCCTCCACCACCCGCTCTTCGGCCTGCGGCCTCGGCCGGTGGTCCCCCTCCCGCCGCTTCGCGGGGGAGGTGAGGGTCAGCTGGTGGCGCTGATCTGTTCCACCACGCTCCGATAGAACGCCGCCGCCTCGGCGCGCGCGGCGTCGGTCGGGTGCGGCCGGGCCGTCTCGAACGCCTGCCGCGCCAGGTCGAACTCGGTGTCGATGAAGGCGGCGACGGTGGGGCTTAGGGGGGCGGCGCCGAGTTCGTGGGTCTGGGCCTTGGCGGCCAGGAGGGCGTCGACTTCGGCGGTGAGGGCGGCGGGCGGGTCGCACTCCGCCATCAGGGTGGGGAAGTGCATGGGCGCCGCGGCCTGGTCGGGGCGCTGGCGCAGCCAGCGCAGGGCGGCGGCGGGGCGCAGGGCGTAGAAAATCTTCTTCTGGGCCACGCTGGTCCCGTCGCTGAAGTAGACGCGCCGCTGGCGTTCGCCCAGGTGGAGGTAGTGGCGGCCGACGGCCTCGCGGGTGGCGACGCGGCGGGCGAAGTCGGTGAAGGCGTCGCGGAAGTGGGGGTCGGCCCGGTAGATCACGGGCGAGGAGAGCCACTCCAGGATGACGGCGTTGCCCTTGAGCAGGAGGCGGATGGCCTTGGCGAGGTCCCAGCCGTTGACGTCGAGGATGGCTTCGGGAGGGAACTCGATGACATCGCGGACGGGCCAGGGCGTGAGGTGGGCGCCGGGCGGGCGGACGTAGACGAAGCGGCCGTCATAGTCGCTGTCGGGCGACGGGAAGCCCCAGGCGCGGCTGCCGCTCTCGACGGCCAGCGGGATGTGGACACCGTGGGTGGCGGTGATCTCGTCCAGCAGGGCGTCGATACGGGCGACGGCGGCCGGGTCCATGCCGGCGGGGATGGCGCGCAGGGTCATGAGAGGGCGCGGCGACCTCAGAACCCGAAGATCCAGCCCGGTGTGAGCGTGCTGAGCTGCACGTCCACCAGGATCATCTGACCGCCGCCGGTCATGCTGATCACCGTGTCGGCGCCGACCTGGGCCAGGGTGTACTGGGTGCCGGGGTCGAGCTGGACGCGGTCGCCCTGGACCAGGCTGAAGTCGGTGACGCGGTCGATGCCCGCTTCGCCGAAGCTGTGGAAGGTGTCGGCGCCGGCGTCGCCGGTCATGGTGTCGTCGCCGCGGTCGCCCGAGACGTAGTCGTCGCCGTCGCCGCCGCGGACCACATCGTTGTCCTGGCCGCCGCGGATGATGTCGTTCCCCTCGCCGCCGTCGCAGGTGTCGGCGCCGAGGTTGCCGTAGACGAGGTCATAGTCGGCGCCGCCGGAGAGGCTGTCATTGTCCTTGCCGCCGACGACCCAGTCGTGGCCCAGGCCGCCTTGGGCGGTGTCATTGCCCATGTTGCCGTTGATGTCGTCGAAATCGACGCCGCCCGAGATGAAATCGTCGCCGTCGTCGCCGCGGAGGTAGTTGGCGCCGCCGCCACTGTCGGTGATCCGGTCGGCGCCTGCGCCGCCGCTGACGGTGTCGGAACCCGCGCCGCCGTCGACATTGTCGTTGCCCGCCGCCGCCGTGATGGAGTCGTCGCCGCCATAGCCGCGGATGATGTCAGAGGCTTCCATAGCGATGATGGTGTCGGCCCCGCCCAGGATTTCGGCGCGCCACTGGCTGTCGGTGGGCAGGAGCTCGGTAAAGCGCGCGGCCGAGAAATTGAGGCCGGTGATCTCGAAGCCGCCGCCGCGGTCACTGAAGTCGACCAGGAGGCGGTTGATCGTCCCGCCGTTGGGGTGGCGGAACGCGTCGTAGGTGAGGCCCGTGCCGAAGACCCGGCCGAAGTCCGGCGTCACGAAAGCTATGTAGCCGGTCTCGAGCAGATCTGACGGGTCGCCGATCAGGAAGGTGCGGCCCGAAACCCGCTCCAACTGGGAAAAGAAGCTGCCCGGGTGATAGGTGACGACGGCCAACGCGGACTCCACTGGTAGCTGAGCTTCGCCATAGAACAGGCCATGCGCGTGCGCCAGGGGGCGGCGGCTGTGGGCAGGTCGGAGGGGCCCCCCTCCCCCATGCGGGGAGGGGTCGGGGGTGGGGGTGCGAACCTTCAGGCTCTGAGCTGACACCCCCACTCCCAACCCTCTCCCCGCAAGGGGGAGAGGGCTTTTGTTCATCTTTTGTTCTTGCATTTGCGCGCGAATTGGGGTAGGGTTCGGGCAGGGTTCGGTTTTGCGCCTTGGGGGCGGGCCGGGCCCTTTTTCGTGTCTCATCCTCCTCATCATCAACATCTCAAGGAGCGGCGCATGGCGGCGAAGGGCCAGGGCGTGATGTCGCGGCGGCTGGCGGGGCCGTCGGGGCGCAAGGTGTTCTATTCGGCGGCGGTGGCGCGGCGGGTGCTGGAGCGGGTGGAGTCGGGGGAGGCGCTGCGGTCGATCTGCGCCGACCCGTCCCTGCCCCACCGCTCGACGATCACGGCGTGGATCCAGCGGCTGCCGTTGTTCGCGGCGAAGCTGAACCGGGCGCGGACGGCGGCGGGCTGGCACATGCGCGGGGGGCGCAAGCCCCGGTGGGACGAGAGCCTGGCGGCCGAGATCTACTATCGGATGAGCGAGGGCGAGAGCCTGACCGCCATCTGTCGCGACCCGCAGATGCCGTCGTTCAACACCGTGTGGAAGTGGCGGCTGCAATATCCGGCGTTCGGCGAGGCGGTGGCGCTGGCGCAGCGGATGCAGGCCGAGCGGCTGTGCGACGAGGGCTGGGAGATCGCCTGCGCGGTGACGCCCGAGACGGCCCATGCGACGCGGGTGAAGCTGGGCCAGCTGCGCTGGACGGCGGCGGCGCTGGGGCCGCGGCGGTTCGGGCGGCTGAAGGCGATGGACTGGGAGGACGAGGGGCTGGAGGCCGCGGGGCGCGAGCCGACCGAGGTGGTGTTCCGCGCGCGGCGGTTCGAGACCGTGCGGGGGCCGGACGGGAAGGCCTATGTGCGCGAGATCCTGGACCAGCTGCCGCCCCGCCTGGCCGGGGACGGCGGCGGTGGCGGGGACGCATCCAGGGACGAGTCTGGGGACGACGGGGCGGCGGCGTGGGCGTAGCGGACATTTCTGCGCGCGCGGCCTCTTGCATGTTTGCGAACGCTTCCCAGATAGGGGGTGCGGGCCGGGCCCCTCTGGCGACCTGAATGAGCAGGTCGTGATGTCGGATCGCAGCAGGCGCGTCGTCGCCGGCTGATCGCGGCTCTCCCCCCTGTTCGCGATCACGGCGGCGGCGCGCCTCTCACGAGAGAGGCGATGCCATGAAACTGCACCCCAGCATGTCGCGCGAAGAGCGCGAACGCGTCATCGAACAGCAGATGGCCGTGGACCTGATGATGACCCCCTGGGTCTGGACCATGGCGCCCCTGTGGGCATGGTGGGCCGATCCGCCGGCGCCGCCGCGCTGGCCGACGCCGGGAGACCGGGCGGGCGACCGGATGGACGTCTCCGGGGACGCTCGCCGGTGAGCCGAGCCCCCACGACGCTGGACGCCGCGGTCGCCGATCTTCGCGCCCGCGGGGGCGCCGCGCATGTCGAGGCGCTGGCCTCGGCGTGCGCCATCGTGGCCTATGCCGACGGCTGGGTGACCGGCGCGGAGCGGCGGGCCATGCTGCTGAAGCTGCAGGGCTTCGCGCTGGGCGCGGGGCTGGACATGGCCGCCACGATGGACGCCTTCGACAAGGTGACCGGGGCCTTCGACCGCGACCCCGACGTGGCCGAGAGCGAAGGCCTGCGCCGGCTGCGGGCGGTGGCCGGGCGCGACGCGGCCTACCTCGTCGAGATCGCCTGCGCCATCGCCGACGCCGACGGCGGCTTCGACGCCGCCGAACGCGAGGCCGCCGCCCGGATCAGCCGGGCGCTGGGCCTGAAGCCGGCGCGGTTCGGGCTGGCCGAGGCGCGGTAGCGGCGGCGGCGGGGGGCGCTGAGGCGGGCATGTTCGATTTCATCCTGGGCGCCATCGTGGCGGGCGGGCTCGTCGGCGTTCTGCTGCTGATGTTCGCCGAGAACATCGTCCCGCCGATCCCGTCCGAGCTGATCATGCCGCTGGCGGGGTTCGCCGCGGCGCAGGGCCATCTGAGTTTTGCCGGCGTGGTGGCGGCGGGCACGGTGGGCGCCGTGGCGGGGGCCTATGTCTGGTACCTGGCGGGGCGGCGGATTCCCGAGGCCGCGTTCGCCCGCTGGATCGACCGGCACGGACGATGGCTGACGCTGGACACCGCCGACCTGGAGCGGTCGCGGGCGTTCTTCCAGCGGCGCGGGGCCGTGGCGGTCTTCGCCGGCCGGCTGATCCCAGGCGTGCGGACGCTGGTGTCGGTTCCGGCCGGGCTGATGCGCATGCCGGGCGGGATCTTCTTCATCGCCACGAGCCTCGGGACGGCGCTGTGGACGGCGCTGCTGGCGGTCGCCGGCTACGCCCTGGAGCACGAGTATCGCCGCGTCGAAGCCTGGCTGGATCCGGTCTCGACCGCGGTGGTCGCGCTGCTGGTCGGCGCCTACCTGTTTCGCGCGCTGCGACGGCGGCGGAGCTGACGCCGGGCGGGGGCGAGGTCGGCTGACCCGCAGGCCGCGCAGGGCGCGCCTTCAGGCTCTGTTCATGTGCGCTCGCGCGTGATCCGGTCAGGAAGGGCCGGATGGGGGCGACAGGCGATGAGTGACGCATATTTGGCGGGGTTGGCGGGAAATCCGCCGCCGGGAAACGGCTCCACCCGCGAGCACGCGGAGGGCCTCGCCGACCTGATCCGCATCCGGAGCGATGAGAAGAGAGCCGGCGACGCCCGCACCAAGGCGGACGCGGAGGCCGCCCGCGGCGCGCAGACGACGCAGACGACGCAGACCTGGACTTGGGAGCCGCCTCCGGTCGTCACGGGGCGCGGCGATGGGCAGACGACGACGCAAGCGGGATCAGGCAGCCTGGGGATGGTGCTCGCGGGCCTCGCCGTCCTGGCGTTCGGGATCGCGCTGATCAGCCAGATGATCCAGACGCGGAAGGCTGTGGCCCAGGCGCGGGCCGAACTGCACGCCAGCCTTGTCCAGGCGCGGACCACGCCGGAAGGCCGCCAAGTGCTGGGCGCTCCGCGGCCATGGTACGACCCGTTCAAGTGGAGCAAGCGCGGCCATACGCCCGATGGCGACTTCTTCGATGCGGTGAACCCCAAGCGGATCAATGACGAGCAGGCGCGTTACCTGTGCGGCTCATTGGCGTCGATCCAGAGCCTGCAGCTTGTCCGCCAGGGCGGCTTGCCGAAGGCGGAGGGGGGCGAACAGTTCATCGCCTATCTTCAGTTCAGCCTGGCGGCTCGGGCGTCGTGCATCGCGGGAGTGAGGGCAGGCTGATGGGCCATCGTCTGCGGTCGCCCGCAGCACGCGGTTCACCGCCGCTGCGAAGCTGCCGTTCGTATATGCGCTCTATGTCACGATCATCGTCCTCAGCCTGATCTCGATGCTGGTGCTGATCCTGTGGCCGCCTGGGTAAGCGCGCCGCGCTCACGGAAGCGGACCTTGCCGGAGCGCCCCGGGCCGCGTCTGATGGGATCGGACGGAGGAACGCCATGAGCGATATCGAGTACCGGGCCGTGCTGCCCGAGGGGTGGCCGCGGCCGCGGGGGTTTGCGCAGGCGGTGAGCTCGCGGGGCGCCACGACGATCCGGGTGTCTGGCCAGCTGGCGCAGGTGGGCGGCGCGGCGGTGGCCGAGGGGCTGTCGCTGGGCGAGCAGTGGCGGCGCGCGCTGGGCAACCTGGTGACCGTGGTGCGGGCGGCGGGGGCCGACATCCCCAACATCGTGCTGCTGCGGGCCTATGTGACCGACATGGCCGAGTTCAACGCCGGCGGCGCCGAGGTGGGCGCGGCGTGGGGCGAGACGCTGGGGCGGCACTTTCCGGCGATGACGCTGGTGGCGGTGAGCGGGCTGGTGGACCCGAACGCGCGGGTGGAGATCGAGGCCGAGGCCGTGCTGCCCTGAGGGTGTGGGCGCGCCGGACGGCGCGCCCTGCGCGGCCCTGCGTCAGGCCGCAGCCATCCGGCGGCGGCGGAGCGCCGCGCCGGCGAGGCCGAAGCCCGCGATCATCAGAGCCCACACGCCCGGCTCGGGCACGCCGCCCGTGGTGACGAGCGGCGCGTCGTAGACCAGGTTGTCGTAGCCCAGGCCGCCGGGATCAGTGGTGAAGACCGAGACGCCGGCGATGTCCTTGAGTCCGCCGGCGCGGGCGAACCCGAAATTGCCGAAGGGGGCGACCGTGATCCGCTGGATCAGGGCGCCGCTGGTGTTGAAGAAGTCGAGCGTGGTCTGGCCCGGACCGCTTCCATAGAGCTGCTGGAAGCCGAAGTACGAGACGGGCCCCGAGAACATCACCGCGAAGGCGCCCTCGCCGTAGCCGTTGGGGTGCGCGCAGCCGCGGGCGCCGCACGGGATGAGGTTGTGGGTGAGGCCGTCGTTGCCCACCGCCTGGTTCTGTGAGGCCGCGCCGGCCACCAGGGTGAGCGGGCCGGTGGGCGCGCCGGACAACACGTCGAGCAGGCCGTCGGGGGTAAAGGCGTCGGCAACGGTGGTGAGGGTCTGGCCCTGGAACCGCTCGCCGAACGTGGCGCCACGCGAGGTGAACAGCCCGTTGTAGACCGTGCCCGGATAGCCTGAGGCCGCCACGTCCTCGAAGTCGATCACCGTGTTACCGGCGCTCGTGTAGGCCACGATGTCGATGGCCGCGGCGCTGGCCCCGCCCGCCAGCCCGATGCCCGCCGCCAGCCCCAGCGCCGCAGCGAAACCCCTGATACGCATGCAATTCCCCATGATTGAACTCGGGGCGCACCAATCCCGGCCCCGTTTCGATCTACCGCCGCCGCGGCGCCGGCGCGTCCCCCGAATGGGGGTCTGGCGGACGCATAGCGGGGAGGCTCACCCTGGGTGAGATTGACCGGCGGTGCGGGGCGGCCTGAAGTGCCGGCCGTTTTCGAGGAAGGGCGCTGAATGTTCTCGCACATCATGGTCGGCACGAACGACCTGGACCGGGCCAAGACGTTTTATGACGCGGTGCTGGGGACGCTGGGCGTGCCGCCCGGCTTCGTGGACCGCCACCGGGTGTTCTGGCGCACGCCGACGGGGGTGTTCGCCGCCTCGCTGCCGATCGACGGGCAGCCGGCGACGTTCGGCAACGGCAGCACGATCGGCTTCGCCTGCGCCGACGCGGCCCAGGCCGACGCCTGGCATGCGGCGGGCGTGGCCAACGGCGGGACGACCTGCGAGGACCCGCCGGGCGTGCGCGAGGGCGCGAACGGCAAGCTGTACCTGGCCTATCTGCGCGATCCGGACGGCAACAAGCTGTGCGGCCTGGTGCGGATGTAGGGCCGTGACGGTGGCGACCGGACTGCTGATGGCGCTGTTGCTGGCGCAGGCGGCGGTTCCGGCCGCGGCCGGGCCGGCGACCGAGCCGGTCAAGCCCGCCAAGGCCGAGAAACCGAAGAAGATCTGCGTCGAGGAGGCCCAGATGGGCAGCCACTTCAAGACGCGGATCTGCGCCACTCCCGAGGAGTGGGAGCGCCGCCGCGAACGCGACGCGGCGGTGCTGCAGCGCGGGGCGAACACGCCGACGAAGTAGGACGCCGCCTCCCCCTAGTCGTCCGCCAGTTGTCGCCAGCCGACGGCGCGGACGCGGGCGGGGCCCAGGGCGCCGGCAAGCGGTGAGCGGACGAAGAGGCCGGCGAAGGCCCGGTCGCGGATGTTGAGGCCGCCGGCGTAGGCGCCGAAGGCCGGCAGGATCACGCGCTCGCCGTCGGTGACGAAGCAACGCCGGCGTACGCTGCCGCGGGCCGCGACCACGCGGGCGGCAGGATGCAGGTGGCCGGCGACCTCGCCGGGCCGTTGGCCGGGCTGCGGCTCGTGGCGGAAATCGAGACCCTCCAGCGCGATCTCGTCGGCGGTCTCGCCCGGCAGGCAGCGGGGGCCGTCGGCGTCGTGGTTGCCCACCACCCAGATCAGGCGGCGGCCGTCGGCCAGCCCAGCCAGACGCGCGGCGTGGTCAGGCGCCAGGCGGTCCTCGGACCGGCGGTCGTGGAAGGTGTCGCCCAGCAGCACGACGGCGGCCGGCGAGAGCGCGGCGACCTCGGCTTCCAGGCGGCGCAGGGTCTCGGCGGTGTCGTAGGGCGGCAGCAGCTGGCCGCGCGAGGCATAGGCCGAGCCCTTCTCCAGGTGGAGGTCGGCCACCACCAGCGTGCGGCTGGCGGCAAGCCACAGGGCGCCCGAGGGGCGGAAGACGACCGCGGTGTTGCGCACGCGCAGGCTCAGGCCGCCGCAGGGGCTGGCCTCGAAGCTGAAGCCCCCTCCACCGTGCTGCGCACGGTCCCCCTCCCCCAAAGGGGGAGGAATGGGCGCTTCGGTTACGCGGACGTCGTTCACTGGGTGGCCTCGGCGATGAGATCGGCTTCCGCGTCGGCCAGGATCATCTCGCGGGCGTCGCCGGGCGAGCGTTCCTTGCCGATCTCCAACAGGATCGGCACCGAGAACGGAGACAGGTGGTCGAGGGCCGCGTGGCGGATGCGGCCGGCGATACGGTGCAGCATGTCGCCCAGCCGCGCCACGTCGATGAGGCCGGTCGCCGCATCATCGCGCGCGCAGCGCAGCAGCAGGTGGTCGGGCTGGTGGCGGCGCAGCACGTCGTAGATCAGGTCGGTGGAGAAGGTGATCTGGCGGCCGGTCTTGGCCTCGGCGCCCGGGAAGCGCCGTTCGATCAGACCCGAGATGATCGCGCAGCCCTTGAAGGCGCGCTTCATCATGAAGCTCTCCTGCAGCCAGCTTTCGAGGTCGTCGCCCAGCATGTCCTGGTCGAACAGGGCGTCGAGGTCGACGCGGTCCATCGGCTCCAGCGCCCAGATGGCCATGGCGTAGTCGTTACAGACGAAGCCCAGCGGGCCGATGCCGAGGCGCTCCAGCCGGCGGGTGAGCAGCATGGCGAGCGTGGTGTGGGCCAGCCGACCCTCGAAGGGGTAGCAGACCAGGAAGTGGCGCTTCCTGTGCGGGAAGGTCTCGAGCAGCAGCTCGTCCTCGCCAACGATGAGGGACTTGTCCTTCTGGACCTCCAGCCACTCGCGCACGTCGTCGGGCAGGACGGCCCAGTGGCTCTGGTCGAACATCAGCTGGCGCACGCGCTTGGCCAGGTAGGTGGAGAGCGCGAACTTCGAGCCGCCCCAGGACGGCATCTTGGGGTCCTTGTTGGCGGCGGGACTGACCAGCACGTCGAGGTTGGTGATGCCCACCAGCGTCCAGACCTGGCCGGCGAAGACGAAGGTGTCGCCGGGATCGAGCATTTCCAGCATGCCCTCCTCGACTTCCCCGATCTTGCGCCCGCCCCTTCCTGCTCTGTTGGGGCCTCCCCGGGCGGCGATACGGACGGACAACATGGCCGGCGACACGATGGCTCCCACGTTCAGACGATGACGCTGGGCGATCTGCAGGTTGCGGACGCGCCACTTCCCGTCTTGTCCCTGCACGATGCGTCGGAATCGGTCGTAGGTTTTCAGTGCGTATCCGCCGGTCGAGACGAAATCGACGACCTGTTCGAAGTCCTCCCAGGGCAGGTCGCGGTAGGGCCCGGCTGAGCGGACCTCATCGTAGAGTTCCAAGAGGTCAAAGGGCTCGGAGACCGCGCAGCCCATGACGTGCTGGGCCAGGACGTCGAGGGCGCCGACGCGCGGCGGATCGCCGTCGAGGCGGTTCTCGGCGATGGCCTCGCGGGCGGCCTGGCACTCCAGCATCTCGAAGCGGTTGGCGGGGACGAAGAGCGCACGGCTGGGTTCGTCCAGCCGGTGGTTCGCACGGCCGATCCGCTGGACCATGCGGCTCGCGCCCTTGGGGCTGGCCAGCTGGATGACCAGGTCGACATCGCCCCAGTCGATCCCGAGGTCGAGGGTGGAAGTGCAGACCACCGCGCGCAGTTCGCCGCGGGCCATGGCGGCCTCGACCTTGCGGCGCTGTTCGGCCGCCAGGCTGCCGTGGTGGAGCGCGATCGGCAGGCCGTCGTCGTTGATCTTCCACAGCTCCTGGAAGGCGAACTCGGCCTGGAAGCGGGTGTTGACGAAGATCAGCGCGATCTTCGAGCGCCGGATGACGTCGTAGACCTCGGCCATGGCATGCTGGGCCGTGTGGCCGGCCCAGGGGACGCGGCCTTCCGAGAGCAGGACGTCGACGATGGGCTCGGCGCCGGGCGGGCCGCGGACCAGGGCGATGGACTGGGGGCCGTGGCGCACCAGCGCCCCCTCCACCCCTTCGGGGTCCCCCTCCCCCGTTGGCACGGGGGAGGAACTGGGAAGATGAGTTCCTCCCCCGCTTGCGGGGGAGGTGTCGGCGAAGCTGACGGAGGGGGCGTTGGGGCCGTGCGAGGCCATCCAGGTCTTGATGACCTCGGGATCGTCCACCGTCGCGCTCAGGCCCACGCGGCGCATGTGGGGCGCGAGCTGTTGCAGGCGGGCGAGGTCGAGGGCCAGGAGGTCGCCGCGCTTGGAGGCGTGCAGGGTGTGGATCTCGTCCAGGATCACGCAGCGCAGGTCTTCGAAGTAGAGGCGCGCGCCTTCCCAGGCACAGAGCAGCGCGAGCTGTTCGGGGGTGGTGAGCAGGATGTCGGGCGGTTTCACCCGCTGGCGCTGGCGGCGCGCGATGCCGGTGTCCCCGGTGCGGCTCTCGGCGACGATCGGCAGGCCCATTTCCAGGATCGGCGCATTCAGGTTGCGCTCGACGTCCACGGCCAGCGCCTTCAGGGGCGAGATGTAGAGGGTGTGCAGGCCGCGAGGACTGTTCGCGGGGGGCCGCTCGGCGATCTCGATCAGGCTGGGCAGGAAGCCGGCCAGGGTCTTTCCGCCGCCGGTGGGCGCGATCAGCAGGGCGTCCTGCCCGGTGCGGCCCTTGGCCACCATCTCGAGCTGATGCGCACGCGGCGCCCAGCCGCGGCCGGCGAACCAGGCCTGGAACTTGGGCGGCAGAAGATCGGCGGAAAGGCCCGCGGCGTCGGCCATGGGAGGCGCTATAGCATGTTCCCGTTTGGTTTCACCCCCGCTCAACGCGTAGCCCCTAGCGCCCGCGCGCGTTTTCGGCTGGAAAGGGATCGATGCGTTTCGGTCTCGTCACCCTCGTCGCAACATTGCTGATCGCCGCCTGTTCGTCGCAGGTGGAGGGCCCGGCTGCGCAGGCGGCGCCGGTGAAGCGGGACGCGGCCGGGTTCCCCATGCCGGACCGGCCGGTGGCGGGGATCGTGGCGGCCGAGTGGTCGAACGGGCCCGACCGGGACGCGGCCGACGAGTCCGGGCAGCTAATCCGGAAGCTGGAGATCAAGCCCGGGATGGCGGTGGCCGATATCGGGGCCGGGTCGGGCTATCACACGCTTCGCCTGTCTCCCGCGGTGGGCGACACGGGCGTGGTCTATGCCGAGGACATCGTCGAGGCCTACCTTTCCGGCCTGAAGCGCGAGGCCGAGCGGCGCAACCTGAAGAACGTGAAGATCGTGGTGGGCACGCCCGACGATCCCAAGCTGCCGGCGGGCGCGGTGGACCGGGCGGTTCTGGTCCACATGTACCACGAGATCGAGAGCCCCTACGCCCTGCTGTGGCGGCTGGGCGACGCGCTGAAGCCGGGCGGCCGCGTGGGCGTGATCGACCTGGACCGGCCGACCAACAGCCACGGCACGCCGCCCGCGTTGCTGAAGTGCGAGTTCGAGGCGGTGGGCTACAGGCAGCTGTCGAACACGCCGCTGGACGGCGGGATCGGCTACATCGCCATCTTCGAGGCGCCGGTGAAGCGGCCCAAGCCGGCCGACATCAAGCCCTGCAAGGCGCCGCCGGCGCCGCGGTCTTAAGGCCCGTGTGCGACACGCTTACCGCGCTGGCGGCGGCCACGCAGCGGGGCGCGGTGCTGTTCGCCAAGAACAGCGACCGGGAGCGGAACGAGGCGCAGAGGCTGGAGCTGTCGCCGGCGCGGGTGAACGCCGAGCCCACGGTGCTGAAGGCGACCTACATCACCCTGCCCGACGCGCCGCGGACCTATGCGTGCCTGCTCAGCCGCCCCTTCTGGATGTGGGGCGCCGAGATGGGGGTGAACGAGGCCGGGGTGGCGATCGGCAACGAGGCGCTGCACGCGAAGACGCCGGCCCAGCGGCGGCGCGCGCTGATCGGCATGGACCTGGTGCGGCTGGGGCTGGAGCGGGGCGGCACGGCGCGCGAGGCGCTAGACGTGATCGTCGGGCTGCTGGAGGCGTACGGCCAGGGCGGCGACTGCGGGCACCTGGGGCGGTTCTACTACAACAACGGCTTCATCATCGCCGACAGCGCGGAAGCCTATGTGCTGGAGACGGCGGGCCGGTCGTGGGTGTGGGAGCGGGTGCGGACAACGAGGGCGCTGTCGAACGCCTATTCGATCGGCGCGAGCTATGACGGGATCAGCGCCGACCTGGACCGGGGCGCCGCCTATGACGTGGCCGCCAGCCTGATCGACGAGGCGCGCGATGCGGTGAGCTTCGGCCGCGGGCGGTGCGCGCGGGGCCAGGCGCTGCTGGACCGGACGGCGCCCGCGCTGACGCCGGCGTCGATGATGGCGATCCTGCGCGACCACGGCGACGACGCAGACTGGAGCCCGGCCAATACGGCGCGGCGGACGATCTGCATGCACGCCTCGACGGGGGCCCGGCGCAGCCAGTCGGTGGGATCGATGGTGAGCGAGCTCAAGGGCGGGCGCAGCGTGCACTGGGTGACCGGGAGTTCGGCGCCCTGCATCAGCGTCTTCAAGCCGTTCGTGTTCAGCGCGGCGGCGCCCGACTTCGGACCGGCGCCGAGAGACCGGGCCGACGGCTCTCGCTGGTGGCGGCATGAGGCGCTGCACCGGGCCGCCCTGGGCGATTTCTGCGCGGCGCTGGCCGAGATCGCGCCCGAACGCGACGCGCTGGAGGCGCGGTTCCTGGCGCGGATCGATGCCGCGGGCGACGGCGATTTGGAGACCGCCGTCGCCCTGTGCTGGCGCGAGGCGGACGAGGCGGAGGACCGGTGGCTGGCCCGCCTGTCGGGACGCCAGCCCGTGGAGCCGCTGGCCCACCGCCGCAGCTGGGCGCGGCTCAATCACGTGGCCGGATTCGGCGCGGGCGGCGGCTGAAGCGTCGGCTCAGATGGGCCCGCCGACCCTTACCGGGAATTCACTTCGGAGCGCGGGCGCGGGCCACTAAGCCTGCGTCACGCAATCGCTTCGGGGTTACGCCGCCAATGTTTCGCACCGCCTGTTCCATCCTGGCGCTGAGCGCCGCGCTGATCGCCGCGCCGGCCCTGGCCCAGGCGCCGGCCGCCGCGGCGCCGGCGCCGGCCGCCGCGCAGTCCGAGGACGCTCGCCTGGCCGCCTTCTTCCAGGCCGCGTTCCTGGAGATGGCGCGGATGAGTCCCGAGACGCTGACGCAACTGGGCATCAAGCAGCGCTACAACGAACTGGGCGACTACACCTACGAGGGCCAGAAGAAGCAGGTGGACGCCGGCAACGCGCTGGTGGCGCGGATGAAGCGCGAGTTCGACCGCGCCAAGCTGTCGCCCGCCTCGCAGCTTTCGTACGACCTGTTCCAGAAGACGGCGGAGACCCAGACCGTCCAGCTCAAGTGGTACTGGCAGAGCTATGCCGTGAGCTCCACCGGCAGCGCGCTGGACAACCTGCCGGTGCTGCTGATCAACGCGCACAAGGTGGCCGACACCGCCGACGCCGAGGCCTACATCGCGCGCCTGAAGGCGTTTGAGCGCGTGGCGGGCGAGGTCTCGGACGACATCGACCAGCGCACGGCCAAGGGCTTCCTGCCGCCGGCGTTCGTGTTCGGCCGGGTGATCCCCGACGCCCAGAACCAGATCAAGGGCGCCCCGTTCGACGGCGGCGCGGACCATCCCGTGTGGGCCGACTTCAAGGCCAAGGTGGACGCGCTGTCGATCGACGCGGCGGCCAAGGCCAAGCTGAAGGCCGACGCCGAAGCGGCGCTGAAGGGCGAGTGGAAGCGCGGCTACGATCGCTACATCGCCGCACTGACCGCGATGTCGAAGAAGGCCACGAGTGTGACCGGCGTCTGGGCTCTGCCGCAGGGCGACGCGTTCTATGCCGACATGGTCGCCTTCTACACGACCACCCCGCTGACCCCGGACCAGATCCACGCCACCGGCCTGTCGGAGGTGGCGCGCATCCGCAAGGAGATGGACGCGATCCGCGTGAAGGTGGGCTTCAAGGGCGACCTGGACGCGTTCCTCACCGAGGTGCGGACAAACCCGAAGTTCAAGTACCCCAACACCGACGCCGGCAAGCAGCAGTACCTGACCGACGCCAAGAAGATCATCGCCGACTACATGGCGGTGGCGGACAAGCAGTTCTCCACCCTGCCCAAGCAGGCGCTGGAGGTGCGCGCCGTCGAGCCGTTCCGCGAGAAGACCGCCTCCACCGCCTTCTACAACCCGGGCGCCCCCGACGGATCACGGCCGGGGATCTTCTACGTGAACCTGTCCGACATGACCCAGGTGTCGAAGGTGCAGCTTCCGGCCATCGCCTATCACGAGGGCGCGCCGGGGCATCACTTCCAGATCGCGCGCGCCCAGGAGCAGGCCGACCTGCCGATGTTCCGCCGGTTCAGCTATCAGGGCGCCTACATCGAGGGCTGGGGCCTCTATGCCGAGAAGCTGGGCAAAGAAGCCGGCTTCTACCAGGACCCCTATGACGACTTCGGCCGCCTGAGCCTGGAGATCTGGCGGGCCGTGCGCCTGGTGCTGGACACCGGCATCCACCAGAAGCGTTGGACCCGCGATCAGGCGATCGCCTACATGCGCGCCAACACGCTGAGCTCGGACCTGGACATCGCCCGCGAGGTCGACCGCTACTTCACGACGCCGGGCCAGGCCACAAGCTACAAGATCGGCCAGCTGAAGATCCTGGAGCTGCGCGAGAAGGCGCGGAAGGCGATGGGTCCGAAGTTCGACCTCAAGGCCTTCCACGAGGTGATCCTGGCCGCGGGCCCGCTGCCGCTGGACGTCGTGGAAAGCCGGGTCGACGCGTTCATCGCCGGCGCAAAGTAAGCGTGGTCTGGCGAGCCTTCTCCCTTGCGGGAGAAGGTGTCGGCGGCGCGCCTAGTTCCGCTTGGGGATGATCACCGGGAGGGTTTCGTAGCCCTTCACGAAGGTGGAGAGCGAGCGCTTGGGCTCGGCGGTGACGACGACCTCCGGGAAGCGCTTGAGGATCTCCTCCCAGATGATCTGGAGCTGGAGTTCGGCCAGCCGGTTGCCGACGCAGCGGTGGATGCCGAAGCCGAACGAGATGTGCTGGCGTGGCCGTTCGCGGTCGATGATGTAGGCGTTGGGGTTGTCGATCACCGTCTCGTCGCGGTTGCCCGAGACGTACCACATGACGACCTTGTCGCCCTTGCGGATCGTCTTGCCCTGGAACTCGACGTCCTCGGTGGCGGTGCGGCGCATGTGGGCGAGCGGCGTCTGCCAGCGGATGGTTTCGGAGACCATCGAGGAGATCAGCTCGGGGTTCTCGCGCAGCTTCCTGTACTGGTCGGGGTTCTGGTTGAGCGCCAGGATCGAGCCCGAGATGGTGTTGCGGGTGGTGTCGTTGCCGCCCACCGTCAGCAGCACGACGTTCCCGAAGTACTCGCGCGGCTCCATGTTCCGGGTGGCCGGATTGTGGGCCAGCATCGAGATGAGGTCGCCGGCCGGGGGCGCGTTGACCTTCTGGTTCCAGAGGCCGGTGAAGTAGGCGTGGTATTCGCCGAAGATCGCCATCTTCTGCTCGAGGGACTCCACGATGCCGCCGGGCATCGGGGCGGCGGTGACCACGTCGGACCAGTAGGTGATCTTGCGGCGGTCGGCCTGGGGCGCGTCGAACAGGGTGGCCAGGGTCATGGCCGTGAGTTCCTTCGAAACCAGGTCGACCCAGTCGAACTCCTCGCCGATGGGCAGGCTGTCCAGGATGGCGGCGGCCCGCTCGCGGATCTGCGGGGCCATGGCATGGAGGGCCGGCGGGGCCACGCCCGGCGAGACCACCTTGCGCTGGATGTCGTGCTTGGGCGGGTCCATGGCGATGAACATCGGCAGCGGGTCCATGTTGGACTGGCCGCCGGCGATGGTGATGCCGCCCTTCATGAAGTCTGACGAGAACCGATGGTGGTCGGTGTCGATCGCCATGATGTCGTTGTACTTGGTGATCGACCAGTAGGGCCCGAACTCGTGCTCCTCGGTGTAGTGGACCGGGTCCTCCTTCCGCAGGCGCTCGAAGATCGGCCACATGGCGTCGGCCTGGAACAGCTCGGGTTGGGCCGGATTCAGCTTCTCGATCGGCAGCGACCAGGCCTCGGCCTTCGCCTGTTCCTTCGTGATCTGCGCCACGTGTCCGTCGGCCATCGAATAGTTCCTCCCGGGATTTCCGATAGTGAACGCCGATCAGGAACGTTTGACCAGGGGAAAGGCGCGGGTTTGTTCTCACTCATCTGCAAATCCGCAGAGGCCTGCGGCGAACTCGCGGATGGCGCCGCGGGTGCAGGAAGCGCAACCTTGGCGGCCATGACCGAGCGCCTCCACCACATGGCCTTCCGATGCCGCTGCTCCGGCCTGACCTCATGAAGCGAACCCCCGAACGCCGCGCCGCCTTCGCGCGGGAAGCCGCCCTCGCCCGTCTGGCCTATGTGGACGGCGACCTGGACGAGGCGTTCCGCCTGCTGGAGCGCGCCCATGTGCTGGGCCAGCCCTGGGCCGGCGCGCACAGCTGGACCCATTGGATGATGCTGAGGATCGGGTGGCGTCGCCGCGACGGCCGCGAGGTGGCAGGCCAGTTGCTGCGGCTGGCGGCGGGCGGACTCCTGTCGATCCTGGGCCGCCTGCCACACGGCAACACGGGCGGCGCCAACGTGCCGGCCACGCGCCCGATGCCCCCGCCGCCGGACCTGTCGCCGCTGGTCTGAGACGCCCGTCCCGACCTTGCACGCCCGCCACCCGCGTGGAGCGCGAGAAGGCGGGCTGACCCGCACTGCGGCTTCCAACCTCGCCGCCACGGGCCTAGCCTGAGCCCAACCGGTCGAACATATCGGACGGGGGGAAGCGATGAAGCGTGCTGCACTGACGATACTGGCGGCGTGGCTGGCCGGAGCCGCGGGCGGGGCCGCGGCGGCGGAGACGCCGTACCGCGCCGAGGTGTTCCGGACGGCCTATGGCGCGCCACATGTGGTGGCCCGCGACTATGGGAGCCTGGGCTACGGCGCGGGGTATGCGGCGGCCCAGGACAACTACTGCGACTTCGCCGAGCGGATCATGACGGTGCGCGGCGAACGCGCGCGCTACCTGGGTCCCGGCGAAAAGGACGCCAACGTCGTCAGCGACATCTATCACCGTGGCCTGATCCAGTCGGGACGGCTGGAGAAACTGCTGGCGGGCGACGTCCCGGGCGGCCACAAGCCATCGGCCGATGCGCGGAGCCTGGCCAGGGGCTTCATGGCCGGCTTCAATCGCTATGTGGCCGACGTGGGCGCCGACAAGATCCCGGACGCCCGCTGCCGTGGCGCGGCCTGGATCCGACCCTTCGACGAGACCGACTACTGGCGCACCGTGATGGCCGGGCAGCAGCCGACCCTGATGGCCGGCGTGGCGGGCGCCGCCCCGCCCGGGGTTCCCGACCTGGCGGCGCCCCAGGGGCCCGCCCCGCGCTCGCCGGTTCCGGAGGGCCAGGGCAGCAACGCCTTCGCGCTGGGCCGCGAGGTGACGAAGTCCGGCCGCGGCGTCCTGCTGGGCAATCCGCATTATCCGTGGGATGGCATCAACCGCTTCGTGCGGATGCACTTCATCATCCCGGGCAAGCTCAACTTCGTGGGCGCCGGGCTCCAGAACAGCCCGTCCATCGGCATCGGCCACAACGCTCATGTGGCATGGACCCACACCGTTTCGACCGCGCGCCGGTTCGGCCTGTTCGAACTCACGCTCGATCCCAAGGACCCCACAGCCTACCTCTTCGAAGGCCAGGCGGTCCCCATGGATCGGATGGACGTGACCATCCAGGTGAAGACGCCCGAGGGGCTGAAGCCGGTCACGCGGACGGCCTATGCGACGCGCTTCGGCCCTGTGGTGGAGACGCCCACCAACCCCTGGACGAAAGAGCGGGCCTTCGCGGTGCGAGATGCGCCTGTCGACCTGCGGGGGCTCGATCAATACATGGTCATGTGGCGAGCCCGGAACGTGCGCGAACTGCAGGGGGCGCTCAGCCGCTTCCAGGCCGCCGGCTTCAACACGACCGCAGTGGATGCGAAGGGCAAGGCGTTCTACGGCGATATCGGGCCCCTGCCCTTCGTGACCGACGCCAAGGCCGAGACCTGCGCGATCTCGGAGACGGCGCGGACATCCTGGAAGACGATGCGTATCCCGATCCTGGACGGATCGAAGGCCGCCTGCGACTGGGACAGCGACCCCAAGGCGGCGACGGCGGGGATCTACCCGCCGCAGGCGCTGCCGCAGATCTTCCGCGACGACTTCACCTCGAACTCGAACGACAGCTACTGGCTCACCAATCCGAAGCAGCCGCTGGAGGGCTTCGGACGCATCTTCGGCGAGGAAAGGACGGAGCGCTCGCTGCGGACCCGCCTGTCGCTGAAGCTCATCGAGGATCGCGTGGCCGGCGTCGATGGCCTGGGCGCGCCGAAGTTCGACCTGAAAACCGTGCAGGGCGTCCTGTTCAACAACCGCAACCTGGGCGCCGAGCTGACCCGTGACTCCCTCGTGGGCCTGTGCCGGCGCGCCGCGGCGGGCGCGAACCCGGAGCTGGCCGACGCCTGCGCCGCGCTCGCGGGCTGGGATCTCAAGCTCGACCTGGACAGCCGCGGGGCGCACGTCTTCCGCCTGTTCGCCGAGAAGGGCGGCCTACGCTTCAAGGTCCCGTTCGACCCGAAGGACCCGGTGAACACACCGCACACCCTGGACGTGGACGACCCGCGGGTGCTGAAGGCCCTTGTGGACGCGGTCGCGCAACTCCGCGCGCTGAACATCCCGATGGATGCGCCGCTGCGGGCCGTGCAGACCGAGCCGCGCGCGAACGGCGAGCGCATCCCGATCCACGGCGGGCCGGGCCCGGAGGGCATCTTCAACGTCATCACGCCGGTGAACCTGGTGGCCGAGAAGGGATGGACCAAGATCCGCCACGGCTCCAGCTGGATCATGACCGTCGAGTTCACGCCCAAGGGTCCCGTCAGCCAGGGCGTGCTGTCGTATTCCCAGTCCAGCAATCCGGACTCGCCGCACGCGGCGGACCAGACGCGCCTCTATTCGCAGAAGGGTTGGGACGACCTGCGTTTCACCGAGGCGGCCGTACGCCGGGACGCGGTCTCGAAGACGGTGCTCGTGGGTCGCTGAACGGGGCCGTTGACGTGGGGTGACGGATTACGTCGCCGTCGCCCGGGGCTATCGTCGTCCCAACGAAAGACAGGGAAGAGCGTCATGAAGGATTTCGCCGGGAAGTTCGCGGTGGTCACGGGCGGCGGCACGGGCATGGGCCGCGAGTTGGCGCGCCAGTTGATCGCCGAGGGCTGCAGCGTCGCCATGTGCGACGTGTCGGACCGCGCAATGCAGGAGACCATCGCGCTGTGCCAGGCCGACGGCGTCCCGCAGGGCGCCCGGATCACGGCCCACATCGCCGACGTGTCCGACGAGCAGGCGCTGATCCGCTTCCGCGACGAGGCGGCCAAGCTGCACGACACCGAGAAGCTGCACCTGCTGTTCAACAACGCCGGGATCGGCGGCGGCGGCTCGATCGTGAACGACGACCGGGCCGAGTGGGAGCGGACGTTCAACGTGTGCTGGGGCGGCGTCTACTATGGCGTGCGCACCTTCCTGCCGATGATGCTGAACGCCGACGAGGCGCACATCGTGAACACCAGCTCGGTGAACGGCTTCTGGGCCAGCCTGGGCCCCAGCGTCTCGCACACGGCCTATGCGGCGGCGAAGTTCGCGGTGAAGGGCTTCACCGAGGCGCTGATCACCGACCTGCGGCTGAATGCGCCCCACATCAAGTGCTCGGTGGTGATGCCGGGGCACATCGGGACGATGATCGCGGGCAACTCGCGCCGCGTGATCCGCGGCGTCGACGACAGCACGCTGAGCGCCGAGGAGATCGCCCGGGCGCGGACGCGCATGGCCCGGGCCGGGGTCGACGTCAGCCAGGTTCCGGACGCCGCCATCCAGGCCATGGCGGACGAGCAGGCGCGACGGTTCCTGGAGAATGCGCCCACCACGGCGGCCGAGGCCTCGAAGATCATCCTGGACGGGGTGAAGGCCGAGCGCTGGCGGATCCTGGTGGGCGACGACGCGCACAAGATGGACGCGCTGGTGCGGGCCGATCCCGAGCAGGCCTACGAGCCCGCCTTCTTCGAGGTGCTGGCCAAGGAAGTGGGCTGGCAGCTGAACGGCATCGTGTCGAACAGGGCTGACTAGTCGCAGTTCGCGACGCAACGGCGTCACCGCATCTTAGGGTTTATGAGGTCTGATCCCCGCGGAATTTGATCACGGGGATCGGACATGACCGACCTTCATCGCCGCAAGCTGATCCTGGCGCTGGGCGCCGGCCTGGTCGCCGCGCCGGCCTATGCGCTGGCCGAAGGGGGCGTCGAGCACGCCGCCGAGGCGCCCAAGCCGCGTCCCAAGCGCAAGCCTGCGCCGAAGAAGCCTGCGGCCCCTGCCCCCGCCGCAGACCCGCACGCCGCGGCGGGACACGCCGCCGAGCCGTCCATCCCGCCCGAAGAGGCGATGAACCGCCTGATGGCCGGCAACGCGCGCTATTGCGCCGGGCTGTCGGCGCACCCGAACGCCAACGCCGTGCGCCGAATC
Source organism: Phenylobacterium sp. (assembly GCF_004299445.1). Taxonomy (GTDB): domain Bacteria; phylum Pseudomonadota; class Alphaproteobacteria; order Caulobacterales; family Caulobacteraceae; genus Phenylobacterium. The sequence goes on from NZ_SCTC01000024.1 coordinate 29,501, forward strand.
GAGGTGGCCGCCGGCCAGCGCCCCTTCGCGGTGATCCTGGCCTGCGCCGACAGCCGGGTCCCGCCCGAGCTGATCTTCGACCAGGGCCTGGGCGATCTGTTCGTCGTGCGCGTGGCGGGCAATGTGGTGGACGACGCGACGCTCGCCTCCATCGAGTATGCCGTGATCCACCTGGGTTCGACCCTGATCATGGCCCTGGGCCACGAACGCTGCGGGGCGGTCAAGGCCACCGCGGAGGCCCTGGCGGGCCGCGGATCACCCGATGACAAGGACACGCGCATCGGCGCGCTGGCCGCCCTGATCAGCCCTGCCGTCCGCGCCGTGCCGGCCGGCGCCGCCGACCCGCTGGATGCGGCGGTGTCGCTGAACGCCGCCCACGCCGCGGCCGAGATCTTCGCGGGCTCGCGCCCGCTGCGCACGCGGGTGCTGGCGGGACAGCTCAAGATCGTCGCCGCCCGCTACGACCTGGACGACGGCCGGGTGACGCCGACGAAGTCGCAGCCGGTCTGATCGACAGCGAGATGAGCGACCCTCCCCTCGGAGGGTCTCCCGTCAGGCGTAAGCGAGGCGGCGACGCGTGCGCAGCATGGCGCCCGCTGCGCCGAAGCCCAGGATCATCATCGTCCAGGTGGCCGGCTCAGGCACCGCGGCCTGGATGCCGCCGATCCGGATCTGGCGGATGTCGCCGATCGTACCGTTCGCGGCGATGCTGAAGAAGTCGATCATCTGGCCGTCCAGCGTGCCGGCGTTGAAGAACCCGTTGGCTGGGATCCCGAAGGTTTCCTGGAAGACCTCGCCCTGTGTGTCGACGAAAGTCAGCGTCACCTCGGTCGCCGTTCCGCCGAAGAGACGGAACTCGGTCTCGTTGAAAGCGAGCGCAGGATCGGAGAGGTCGAAACCCGCGAGTTGGCCGGCAAATCCGCGGAACGTGAACGTGCTGCTGAGGAAGCCATCGGCGGCGTCCAGCCGCGCCTGACCGCCTGACGGCGCAAGCGTCTCACCGCCTTCAATGGTCACGAGCGTGCTCGTCTGGTTGGTCTGGCCCTCAATCGCGAGACCCGCAGGCGGGTTGTTGTTGAAGAGCAGGTTCTCGTCGGGCTGAAGTACGCCGGCGCCTACGTTGATGACGATCGAGGCCGCGGCGGGCCAGGCGCCGGCCAAAGACAGAAAGGCGGTGATCGCCGCCACGGAACGAAGACGCGGATTCATGGAAAACTCCCCAGGCCCATCGCCTGCGACCGCTGCAACCGACGGGGGGCGCGTCTTGTTCCAGATTGAATCGAGCAATCGCGAACTCTCGATGTCGTGCGCCGCGCGGCGCGGGCACGCAAAGCGCGCCCGCCGGCGCAACCCCTGGCCCCCATGGCGATTAAGCAGCTGAGGGACCGCTCGCGAGGACTACGACATGGCGTCAGACGACGATGCGCGCCCGTCCGGGGGATTCCATAGCTATGCCGACGATACGCCACGGGACGAACCGGCCGACCACGCGCCCATAGCCGCCGGCTGGTCGGACACTCCGGCGTGGCGGCGCAGCGAAGCATCGCCCGAACCGCGGCTCTGGCGTTCGCCGCTGGTCGCCAGTTGCGCCGCCGCCGCCCTGATCGCCGCCGGCGTGGGCTGGGCCACCCTCAGCGACGGCGATCCGGCCCGAGGTTCGGCGGCTCCGACGGCCGGCCCCCAGGCGCCGGCCCAGGCGCCGCTGCGGGTGGTGGTCGCCGAACCCCCATCGCCCGCCCCGATGGCTCCGGCCGCCGAACGCCTGCAGGTCCTGCCGCCGCCACAGACTGACGCCTTGACTATGGTGACGCCGCCTTCGCCGATCGTGATCCCCTCGCCGATCGCGATCCCCGCGGCGCCGTCGGCGCGCGTCGCACCCCGGCCGCCCCCCGCGCCGCCGATGCCTCGCGAAACGCCGAGCGCGGCCGAGACGGCGCAGGCGGCGGTCGGGCGCACCTCGCCTGAGCCTCGTCGCTTCGACGCCTGCCGCGACGCGCCGACGCCGGCCTACGAGATGGTCTGCAACGACCGATGGCTGGCGCAGGCGGACCAGCGGATGAAGCGCGCCTATTCCGCGGCGCTGGCGGCCGGCGTGCCGCCCGACGCGTTGCGGCGGGACCAGGAAGACTGGCTGGCCGTGCGCGAGGACGCGGCGCAGATCTCGCGCCAGGCCGTGGCCGACATCTACCGCCAGCGGACCCGCGAGCTGTTCGCCATGGCCGACGGGGGCCCGCCGTGAGGAAAGCGGGGTCGAACGCGCGGATCGGGCCGAACGGCGCCTAAGCGCTCATCGCCTTTTCGAGCGCCAGGGCCAGCGAGACGCAAGCGGCGGCGGTGACCGCGGTGGACAGCACCGGATAGCGCGAAGGGGTGTCGGGGGTCTGGTGGTCGAACAGCCACTGGACGAGGAACGCCGTCATGAACCCGCCGATGATCCAGGTGTCGGGGGCCGAACCGCGCGCCAGCAGGATCACCCACGCCGCCACGGCGCACAGCGCCGAGAACGCCTGGCGCATCCAGCGCGGTTCCGGCTCGCGGGTTTCGAGCCCCCATCGCACGCCGCCCAGGAACGAGAGCACCGCTGTGGACCAAGCCAGGAGGCTGGTCAGGGACGCACCCGCGAGCTTGGGGGGGCCAAAGCTGAAGAGCAGCGACGTGACCGGGAAGGGCGACAGCGCCAACAGCGCGATGGCCCAAAGCGCTACGGAAGGGGACTCCGCCCTGGAGGCGGGCCGCACGTCATCCATGAGCAATCAGTCTCTCCGGAATGCCGCCGAGGCCGCCCAACCGGCCGCCAGCGCGAACGCCATGGCTGCCAGACCATATGACCATGGCCTTGAATGGGCCCAGACGTAAAGAGCCCGTTCGACGCCGACCTTCTCAACCGTGAGCGTCCGCGAGCGCCGCGAGACCGGCTTGCCGTCCTGGAAGAGCAGGATGTCGGCCCTGTAGACGCCCGTCGGCGCGCCCGTGGGCAGGGCGATCTCGGCGCGGAACAGACCCCGGTCGACGAACCGAACGCCGCGCCCGTCCTCATGGTAGAGGCCGGCGTTGGTCTTCAGCCGGACGACGGCGCGGCGCCAGTCGTAGTAGTCGGCCCCCAGGCGGCTGACGACCATGTCGCGCACGCCATAGCGAGTATCGACGCGCTGCTCTTCGGGAGCGTTGATGGTCAGGTGATCCAGGCCTGCGCCCAGGCGGCGCAGCACGCCGAAGTTGGCGATGTCCTCCAGCGGCCGGTTCGAGGCGGCGCGGTAGAAGCCCGGGGCGCCGCGGAACACCACCGGGCGGCTGTTGAGCCATACGCCGGCCACCTTCTGCTTGCGCGTGAGCCGGACGGGCTGATCGGGGCCGCGGACCAGCACGACCACGTCGGCCGGCCGCGTCCCGGTGTCGAACACTGCGCCATAGAGAACGATGCGCGCGCCGCGGAAATCGGACTTCACCTGGACGTTGGTGGTGGTGAGCGCCGCCGAGATCGCGGCGGGCGCGACCGCGGGCGGTGGGGCGGGCGGGGGAGCGTCGATCGCCATCAGCCCCCCATCCCCGACAGCAGGACAAAGGGCTCTTCCGGCGCGAAGAAGAGGCCAAGCCCCATCCGCAGGCCCACGGCCAGCACGATGAGGGCCAGGATCGCGCGCAGCTCCTCCGCCCGGAAGCGGGACGAGGCGCGGGCGCCGAACTGGGCGCCGACGATGCCGCCCACGATCAGCAGAAGGGCCAGCACGATGTCGACCGTCTGGTTGCGGCCGGCCTGCAGAACCCCCGTGAGCGACGAGGTGACGATGATCTGCAGCAGACTGGTGCCCACCACCATGCCGGCGGGCATCCGCAGGATGTAGACCATGGCCGGCACCAGGATGAAGCCGCCGCCCACGCCCATGATCGCCGACAGGATGCCGACGAAGGCGCCCAGGCCCAGCGGCGGGATCACGCTGATGTAGAGCCGCGAGCGAGGGAACCGCATCTTGAGCGGCAGGCCGTAGAGCCACACGGGCCGGCGGTCGCGGCGCGGCGGCGCGGGATCGCCTCGCCGGCGGCGCAGGATCGCGCCCACGCTTTCACGCAGCATCAGCGCGCCGATGACGCCCAGGAACAGAAGGTAAGAGATCGAGACCACCAGGTCGGCCTGGCCCAGCAGGCGCAGCCAGCGGAACAGCTCGACGCCTGCGATGGAGCCCACGACACCACCCGCCGCCAGCACCGCGCCCATCCGCAGGTCGACGGCGCGCCGCCGGCTGTAGGCGATGACGCTGGACATGGACGAAGCGGCCACGTGATTGGCCATCGAGGAGACGGCCACCGGCGCCGGAATCCCGAGAAACACCAGCATCGGGGTCATCAGGAACCCGCCCCCGATCCCGAACATCCCAGAAATGAAGCCCACCAGGGCGCCCAGCGCCACGATGAGCGGGGCGTTCACCGCGACCTCGGCGATGGGAAGGTAGATGTCCACCCTGAGCGCCCTAGGCTGGCGCGAGGGGCAGCGTCAATGCTGTCCCAGGTCGCGCTGGTACGCCGCCAGGGCGATCCGGTAGGCCTCGCTGGGCAGACCATCCGTCGGACCATCGTAATAGCCCTGGCGCGCGAGCACGAGTTGGGTCTGGCGCACGTTGAGCGAGGCGGCCGGCCGGGGCGCGGGCGCCGGGGCGCGCGCAGCGGCCGGCGCGGCGGGCGCGGGCTTCAGCTGATCCAGCGCCTTGCGGGCCTCGGCGTCGCCGCGGGCGGCGGCCAGCCGGAACCAGTAGCGGGCCTGGCTGTCGTCGCGGGGCACGCCGCTGCCCGACTGGTAGAGGAGCCCAAGGTTGAACTGGCTCTCCACGACGCCGGCCGCGGCGGCCTTGCGGAACCATTTGGCGGCGCCGGGCAGGTCCTGCGCCCCGCCCTCGCCCCGGAACAGATACACCCCCAGGTTATGCATCGCCTTCACGTCGCCCTGCTCGGCGGCGAGCGTGGTGAGGCGGCGAGCCTCGACCGGGTCTTTGGGCAGGCCCGCTTCCCCGCCGTCGTAGAGCTGGGCGAGGTAGATCTGAGCCTGAACGTGGCCGCCGTCGGCCAAGGCCTTCAGCTTGGCCAGCGAGCCGGGGAGTCCCGCCTCGATCTCGGCGCGAACCTCGGCGAACACCGGGCCGGAAGGCGTCGCGGTCGTGCTGTCGGTGACCAGGCCCGGGCCCAGCACCATGGCGGCGCGCGGGTTTCCCGGCAGCGGCGGCGCGGCCGCGGTCTGCGGCGCCTGGGGAGCCTGGGGGGCGCCCGGCAACTGCATCAGGGTGAGCCCGGCGGCGCCCACGCTGAGGAACGCGGCCCCGCCCGCCACCATCAGCGCGGTCTGCAGCGCCGAGTTCGGCGCCCGGCGGGGCTTCATGTTGAAGCCCTGGAAAAGCCGGCCGGTGGCGCGGGCGCCCAGCTGAGCCCGAACCTCGGCGGCGCGCGCCTTGGCGGCGCCAGGGTCGATGGCATCGGCCTGGCGGGCGGCGTCCTGGGCGGCGCGGGCGGCGGCGCGGGCGCGGTCGATCACCTCGCGGGTGGAGAGCTGCGGCGTGGGCTCGGGCGGCTCGGCCTCGAACAGGTCGTCGTCGGCCAGCGGCGCGAAGGCTTCCGGCGGCTCGGCGTCGGGCACATCCAGGTCGAGGCGGCGCCACGGCGGGTCGATGACCTCGACCTGGTCATCCTGCAGCGGCTCGGCGCGCGAGAACAGTTCGGCGCCGAAGGCGACGGTGGGGGTCTCGGGTTCGGGTTCCGGCGGCGGGCCCAGGGCGGCCACCAGATCGGACAGGCTGGTCAGCGCGCTTTCGGGCTCGGGCTCGGGCTCGGGCTCGGGGGGCTGACCCAGGACGGACGGCGCCTCAAAGGCCTCGGCCACGGCGGCAGGGGCGGACTCGAAAGCCGGCTCGGGTTCAGGCTCCGGCGCGCTGGCGACGGCCGGGCGAGCGGCCAGCGAGTCGCTGACCCGCGCGAAGTCCGCCGAGAGCTTCTCGAAGCTCTCGGCCTGGGTCTGCTCGGCGCGGGCCAAGCGCAGTTCGACGGCTCCGGCGATGCGCGCCACCTCGGTCCCGACCTGGTCGATGGCCTCGGCGCTGCGGTTGTCGACGTCGGTCAGCTTGCGGCCGACGGCCTCGGCCATCGCCAGGACCTGGCGACCGATGTCCTCGACCGCCTGGGCCGAGCGGCGCTCGGCGGCCTGGACCTGCTGAGCCAGGGCGGCGAAGCGCGCCTCGACCGCGCCGCCGGTGGCCGAAGCCAGCGCGTCGGCCACCTCGGCGCGGACGGCGTCCACGCGCTGGGTCAGGGTGTGCGCCAGCGTCTCGAAGCGCTGATCGATCGCCTGCCCGCCGCCGCGCTCCACGGCGCCGACACGGCGGTCCAGGCCCGCGAGCGAGCCCTTCAGGTCTTCCAGCGCCGCGGCGGTGCGGGCCTCGGCCATCGCCAGCCGGTCGCTCAGCCGCTCCAGCACCGTCTCGACCAGATGCTCGGGCTCGCCGTCGGCAAGCCGCGTCTCCATCATCCGGATCGCTTCGGCGGAACGCGGCCCGGCGGGTTCCGCCTCGAAGCGGCGGCGCCACTCGCTGTTGTCCCGGACCTCGGCCTGGGTTTCGGCCAGCAGCCCCTCAAGTCGGACGGCGGCGGCGTTCTGGTCGCGTTCGGCGGTCTCGATGCGGGCCAGCGCCTGGCGGACAGAGTGTTCGACGCCGTTGATGGCCAACCCGGTGCGGGTCTCGGAGGCCTCGATCCGCGCGGTCAGGCGATCAAGAGCGGATGCGACGCGCGCGAGATCCGGAACCGTTGGCGGCGACGGCGGCGAGATGGCCCGCAGACGCGGCGCCTCCGCGCGGAACGCACGGTCGGCGAACTGGGCCTCGGCGGTGACCTCCTCGGGAACGTCGTCCTCAAGGATGACCCGGTTCAGCCACTCGCCCAAGGTCATGCCCGAGCGCCGGGCAAGGTCCTTCGCGACCTCGCGGGCCTTCGGGTCGATCCCCTTGACACTCCAGGGCGCCCCCGCGCTCATCCGAATCGCTAGCTCCGTGCAGCCTTTAGGCTAGAGACCGATTCCTGGGGTGTAAACGAAACCCTAACGCTACATATGGTGTGCGATGTCTGTTCCTGTGGATGGCGCGCCCGCCTGGGGGCCCGGCCATCGGCGCGGTGTCCGGATCGACCTCGGACCGCCAGATGGCCTCTCCTCAAAGGGCTTGAGCATTCACCGGTTCAAGCGAACCGGCGAATGCTCTAGGGCTCGGCCATGACCGCAGGCCTGCTCTTCGCCATCGCTCTCGGGCTCTTCGCCATGGCCGGATTCGCGGGCTGGCGCGGCGCACGTCCGCCCAACCCGATGAAGGGTCCCCGAATGATCCCGTGGCGGCCGATCATGGTGCTGTGCGCCACGGCCGCCATCCTCTGCGTGGCCACCGCCGAGCGGATGGCCGGGATCGTGCCGCCGGGGCGTTAGGGCCTACTCGTCGTTCTTCTTGGGGCGCTTGGCGAGACCCGCCACGCCGCCCGACGAGAGCAGCCCGGCGTCGGCCATCAGGCGCGGGATGGCCCATTTGCGCGGGGCGGCCACGAAGCGCGGCTGCCAGGTCGGGTCGTACTTGGACTTGTAGTGGCGCACGCCCTGGAAATTGTAGATCTCCTCGCCGCGGTCGAAGATCAGGCGGCCCACACGGCTGAGGGCCGGCGCCAGGGGGCGGTCGTCTAGGCCCGACAGCGGGGCCATCCCGAAGTCGAAGGCGCCATAGCCCTGGGCGCGGCCCCAGTTGATGAGTTCGACGAACAGGAAGTCCATGATCCGTGGCGGCCCCTCGGGCACGAACCGCATCAGATCGATGGAGAAGGCGGCGCGGTTGGCCACCGGCCAGATATTGGCGAAGGCGATGATCCGGCCCTCCCAGCGCACGACCGCCAGCGGGAACTCCTGGATGTAGCGGTCGTGGAAGCCGCCGAGGGAGAAGCTCTTGTCCCCGCCGGCATGCGTCTCCAGCCAGGCGTCGGAAATGCGCCGCAGGTCGGGCATGAGGGGCGCGATGTCGGGGGGCTGAACGACCTCGAAGGTCGCTCCCTCCTCGCCGGCGCGGCGCCAGGCGCGGCGCAGATTGCCCCGCTTGGTGCCCTCGATGGTGAAACTGTCGAGAGGAGAGACCGCCCCCTCCCCCATCTTCTGGATGGCGAAGCCCAGCTCGACGATGTCGGGCAGATCGTCGGCGTCGATGTTGTAGAACCCGGGCCGCGCGGCGTGGGCGTCGGCAAGTTCGCGGAACCGCCAGAGCAGTTCCAGCCGCTCGTCCCTTCGGCCCACCGTCGAACCCAGGGCGATCCAGCTGCGGCCGCGCACGCCGAACATCAGGAAGCTCTCGCCCGAGTTCGAGAACAGGAACCGCTTGTCGCCAAGCAGCGCCAGATTGGAGGTGGGGCGGGCTACCTCGGCCTTGGCCAGGATCGCCCGGACACGGTCGAAGTCGGGATCCTCTTCGCCGACGATCGGCGGCGTGGCGGCCGAACCCAGCAGGCGCCAGACGCCGAACGCGAAAAGGGCGATGGCCGCGCCGCCCCAGGCGCGCAGCGAGCGGGCCGCATCGGCGTCCGCCATCACCTGCCACCACGGCAGGTCGCCATAGTCGGCGTTCTGGAACGACCACAGGCCGATCATGCCGGCGCCCACCACGAAGGCGGCGGCCGAGAACAGCCAGGCGGGCGTGACCTCCATCCGGTTCAGCGCGGCCTTGCGCGGAAAGGCGAAGTGGAAAGGCGCCAGCGCCAGCGCAAGGCCCAGCAGCAGCGCCGTCTCCTCCCAGACGAAGCCCTTCACCAGGCTGAGCGGGGCGGCGATCAGCAGGGTCACCAGGGTGGCGGCCCAGGCCGCGTCGAGCCGGGCCCGCAGGCCGAACGCCAGCATGACCAGAACCAGGCCCAGCACGCTGGACATGAAGTGGCTGATCTCGATCAGGATCGCCGGCTCGAACTCCATCAGCCGGATGAAGCGGCTGGGGATCGACGGAGTGGCCGCGGAGGCAAGCAGCAGCACGCCCGCCGCGAGGGTCAGCAGGGCTGCAGTCCAGGGCGCCGCGGCGGCGACGGCGGGATGGCGAAGGAGTCGCATCGAATCCATTCTATAGGCGACGTACCGTCAGGTCCGCTCAAACAGACGTTTAATCTGGCTTTGCCCTGCCGCGGGCGGACGCTAAGCTCGGTGCCTCACAACACGACTTTGGGAGATCGGTATGGCCGACTTCGGCGCCACGGACCTCGACGCCTTCGCCAAGGGGGTGCGTGCGGAACTGGAGGCGATGTATCCGGCCGAGCTGCGCGACCCCAAGGTCAAGACCGACCCCGAGGCGGTCTGGGGCGGGCGGGCGTTTGAAGGATCGGACGACCCGCAGTCGGTCTGGATGCGGCGGATGGCGGCCAAGGGCTGGACGACGCCCACCTGGCCCAAGGAATACGGCGGCGGCGGACTCTCGGCCGCCGAGGCGCGGGTGCTCGAGCGCGAGATGGCGGCGGGCAAGTACCGGCCGCCGGTGCTGGCGTTCGGGATCTGGATGCTGGGCCCGGTGCTGCTGGAATACGCCACCGAAGAGCAGAAGCAGATCCACCTGCGCCGCATCGTCAACGGCGAGGTGCGCTGGTGCCAGGGCTACTCCGAGCCGGGCGCCGGCTCGGACCTCGCGAGCCTGGCCACCAAGTGCGAGGACAAGGGCGACCACTGGCTGATCAACGGCTCGAAGATCTGGACGAGCTATGCCGATAAGGCCGACTGGTGCTTCTGCCTGGTGCGGACGGACACGTCTAAGAAGCATGAGGGGATCAGCTTCGTGCTGATCGATATGGCCTCGCCGGGCGTCGAGACAAGGCCGATTCCGCTGATCAGCGGCGAGAGCCCATTCTGCGAGACGTTCTTCACTGACGTGAAGATCCCCAAGGAGAACCTGGTCGGGCGGGTGAACGGCGGGTGGGAGATCGCCAAGCGGCTGCTGCAGTACGAGCGCCAGAACATCTCGGCCGGGTTCGGCGAGGGCGGGTCGGCGGGCGGCGCATCGGGCGACCTGGCCAGCATCGCCCGGCAGTACGGGGCCGACGGCGACGTCGACCTGCGCCGGCGCATCACCGAGAACAAGATGAACTTCGCCGCCCTGCGCCACACGATCGCGCGGTCGGCCGCTGAGAGCCGGGCCGGCAACGGACCGTCGGCGGCGACGTCGATCATCAAGTACGCCGCGGCCGAGTTCGCCAAGGAGCGGTCCGAACTGATGATCGAGGCGCTAGGCCATCAGGGCCTGGGCTGGGAGGGCGAGAGTTTCCAGACGCCGGAGATCGTGGCCACCCGCGGCTGGCTGCGGACCAAGGCCAACTCGATCGAGGGCGGGACCTCGGAAGTGAACCTCAACGTGATCGCCAAGCGGGTCCTGGGCCTGCCGGATCCCAAGTAAGGAGCTAGCGTGATGGCCGACTTCGGCGGGCACGACCTGGAGGGCTTCCGGGCCGAGGTGAAGGACTGGCTCGAAGCCAACTTCCCCAAGTCGCTGGCGCACGACGCCGCCGCGCAGCTGGCGAAGCTGCAGGCGCGCCCCGAGAGCGAGGACGCCCTGAAGTGGCGCCGCGCCCTGGGCGCCAAGGGCTGGGGCACGCCGACGTGGCCGGCGAAGTACGGCGGCGGCGGGCTCTCCCGCGAGCAGGCGCGCGTGCTGGCCGAGGAAATGGGCAAGATCGGCGCCCGCAACCCGATCGGCGGCATGGGCGTGTCGATGTTCGGCCCGACCCTGCTGGAATACGGCAGCGAGGAGCTGAAGCACGAGCACTTCCCGGGCATCGTCTCGGGCGACGTCTGGTGGTGCCAGGGCTATTCCGAGCCGGGCGCAGGTTCCGATCTTGCAAGTTTGCAGACGCGGGCCGAGGACAAGGGTGACCACTTCCTAGTAAATGGTTCAAAAATATGGACTTCTGGAGCCCAATACGCCGATCGATGCTACTGTCTTGTACGTACCGATACCTCAAAGAAGCATGAGGGGATCAGCTTCCTGCTGATCGACATGAAGGCGCCCGGCGTCGAGGTGCGGCCGATCCTGCTGATCAACGGGACGTCGCCGTTCTGCGAGACGTTCTTCACGGACGTGAAGGTGCCGAAGAGCCAGCTGTTCGGGCCGCTGAACGGCGGCTGGACGATCGCCAAGCGGCTGCTGCAGCACGAGCGGGACGGAATCGGGGCCAGCCTGGGCGCCGGCAACATCGGCGGCGCCGTGAGCGTGCCGACCGTGATCGAGGCGGCCAAGGCGAACGTGGGCCTGGACGACAGCGGCCGGCTGGCCGACCCCGACCTGCGCCGCCGGATCACCGAGCACCTGATGGAGAACCGGGCCTTTCAGCTGACGGTGCGCCGCCAGCAGGACGACGCGCGGGCCGGCAACGGGCCGTCGAACCTGGCCGCGGCCATGAAGTACGCCGGCGCCAAGATCGCCCAGGAGCGCAACGAGCTGGTGCTGGAAGGGCTGGGCCACCAGGGCCTGGGCTGGAGCGGCGAAGGCTTCTCCGAGGGCGAGCTGGCGGCGGTGCGCAGCATGCTTCGGTCCAAGGCCAACTCGATCGAGGGCGGCAGCTCCGAGATCAATTTGAACGTCGTCTCAAAAAGAGTGCTTGGCCTTCCCGATCCGAAGTCGTGAAATATGCCTGATTAGAAAGAGCGGTATTTAGCCGACTAGATTTCAGGGAGGATCCGATGGCCGATTCCGGCGGCAGCGCACTCGACGCCTTCCGCGCCGAGGCGCGCGAATGGCTCGAGGCCAACTATCCCCAGTCGCTCCGCGACGATCCCCGCGCCGGTGAGCGCGCGATGGTGGGCGGCTTCAAGCCCGAGGGCGACCACCTGCTGTGGAAGCAGCGGATGGCCGAGAAGGGCTGGGGCACGCCGACGTGGCCGAAGAAGTATGGCGCGGGCGGCCTCTCCCCCGCCGAAGCCCGCGTGCTGCAGCAGGAAATGGACCGCATCGGCGCCTACAACCCGATGGTGGGCATGGGCCTCTCGATGTTCGGCCCGACGCTGCTGGAATACGGCACCGAAGAGCAGAAGCAGCGCCACATCCCGCCGATCGTACGGGGCGAAATTCGCTGGTGCCAAGGGTATTCGGAGCCGGGCGCAGGTAGTGACCTCGCCTCTTTGACAACAAAGTGCGAGGACGCCGGAGATCACTGGAAGATTAACGGCCAGAAAATCTGGACGAGCGGTGCGCAATACGCTGACTGGTGCTTCTGTCTTGTTCGCACAGACACGTCGAAGAAGCATGAAGGCATCAGCTTTGTTCTGATCAACATGCATCAACCTGGTGTCGAGACGCGGCCGATCAAGCTGATCGCCGGCTCTTCGCCCTTCTGCGAGACGTTCTTCACCGACGCGCGCGCCGAGAAGGACGACATGGTCGGGCCGCTGAACGGCGGCTGGACGGTGGGCAAGCGCCTGCTGCAGCACGAGCGTTCGGGCCAGGGCGGCGGCCGGATGACCGGCGGGGCCAAGGTCTCGGCGATCGCCAAGAAGTACGTCGGCGTCGACGAGCAGGGCCGGATCGCCGACAGCGACCTGCGCATGCGCATCGCCCAGAACGAGATGGACGCCCGGGCGCACGCGCTCACCATCGAGCGCGCCCGTGAGGAGTCGAAGGGCAATGTGAACCCCTCGGCCGCCACGTCGATCATGAAGAACTCGGGCACCTGGATCGGTCAGACCCGCGCCGAACTGCTGCTCGAGGTGATGGGCCATCAGGGCCTGGGCTGGAGCGGCGACGACTTCAGCCGCGAGGAGATCGAGGCGGTGCGCGGCTGGCTGTCGGGCAAGGCCTGGACGATCTTCGGCGGTTCCCAGGAGGTGCAGTCGAACATCGTCAGCAAGCGGATCCTGGGGCTGCCCGACACGACGCAGAGCTCGTAACGCACGCTTGAAACACGTCATGGCCGGGCCTGTCCCGGCCACCCAGAAGCGCCGCCGCCCAAGGATTGCCTGCAGCGCTCGCGTTTCTGGGTCCCCGGGACAAGCCCGGGGATGACGATCAATATCTTATGGTGGGGACTTCCGATGGCCGATTTCGGTGGACCTGATCTGACGACCTTCCGCACCGAAGTGCGCGCCTGGATCGCGGCGAACTTTCCGGCGTCGCTGAAGGGCAAGGCGGCGCCCGAGGGGCGCGAGCTGACGCCCGACCAGGACGCCTGGCGCAAGGCGATGGGCGACAAGGGCTGGGGCACGCCCACCTGGCCGACGGCGTACGGCGGCGGCGGGCTGGGCAAGGCCGAGGCCCGGGTCATCGCCGAGGAGCTGGTCGCGGCCGGGGCCTACAACCCCATCGGCGGCATGGGCGTGATGATGTTCGGCCCGACGCTGCTGGAATACGGCAACGAGGAGCAGAAGCAGCGCCACATTCCGCCGATCGTGAAGGGCGAACTGCGCTGGTGCCAGGGGTTCTCGGAACCCAACGCGGGATCGGACCTCGCCAGCCTGCAGACCAAGGCCGTGGACGCGGGCGACCACTATGTCGTCGACGGCGGGAAGGTGTGGACCAGCGGCGCGCACACCGCCGACTGGTGCTTCTGCCTGGTGCGGACCGACAACACCAAGAAGCACGAGGGCATCAGCTTCCTGCTGATCGACATGAAGAGCCCGGGCGTCGAGCCCCGGCCGATCCTGCTGATCAACGGCACGACGCCCTTCTGCGAGACCTTCTTCACCAACGTGAAGGTGCCGAAGGAGAACCTGGTGGGGCCGCTGAACGGCGGCTGGACCATCGCCAAGCGGCTGCTGCAGCACGAGCGGCAGGGGATCTCCGGGGCCAACAACGCGGGCGCGCCGGGGGTGCTGCCGGGGCCGGGCGTGATCGCCTGGGCCAAGCAGCATGTGGGCGTCGAGGACGACGGACGGCTGGCCGATCCCGACCTGCGCCGCCGCCTGACCGAACACCTGATGGAGGAGCGCGCGTTCCAGCTGACGGGGCGCCGCGCGGCCGACGAGGCGCGGTCGAACTCGGGGCCGTCGGCGGCGACGTCGGTGCTGAAGAACGTCGGTTCGAAGGTGCGTCAGGACAAGGCCGAACTGGCCGTCGAGCTGCTGGGCAGCCAGGGGCTGGGCTGGGAGGGCGACGCGTTCGACCCGGCCGCGCTGGGTGCGACACGGGCGTGGCTGCGCGGGAAAAGCGGCACCATCGCGGGCGGGTCGTGGGAAGTGCAGCTGAACATCATCTCGAAGCGGATTCTGGGGCTGCCCGAGGCGACGCAGTCGAGGTAGTCTCCCGCCCCTTGAAACGCGTCATGGCCGGGCCTGTCCCGGCCACCCAGATACGCCGGCGTTCGGGAATTACCTGAGGCGCCGGCGCTTCTGGGTCTCCGGGACAAGCCCGGGGATGACGATCGAAATATTGAACACGAAGGAATTTTGAGAATGGCCGATTTTGGCGGCACGGATCTGGAGGGCTTCCGCACGGAGGTCCGGAGCTGGGTCGAGGCGAATTTCCCCGCTTCGCTCAAGGGCAAGCCCAACCCGATGGCGCGCGAAGAGCGCCACGACCCGACCCCGGACCAGGAAGCCTGGCGCAAGGCGGTGGGCGAGAAGGGCTGGGGCACCCCCACCTGGCCCAAGGCCTATGGCGGCGGCGGCCTGTCGAGCGCCGAGGCGCGCATCGTGCAGGGCGAATTCGCCCGGGCCGGCGCCTACAACCCGATCGGCGGCATGGGCGTGATGATGTTCGGCCCGACGCTGCTGGAATACGGCACCGAGGCGCAGAAGCTGGAGCACATTCCGCCGATCTGCCGCGGCGAGATCGCATGGTGCCAGGGCTTCTCGGAACCGGGCGCGGGCTCGGACCTGGCAAGTCTTCAGACCAAGGCCGAAGATAAAGGTGACCATTTCGTCATCAACGGTCAGAAAATCTGGACGAGCGGCGCGCAATGGGCCGACTGGTGCTTCTGTCTTGTTCGCACGGATACTTCGAAGAAGCACGAGGGCATCTCTTTCGTGCTGTTCACGATGCATCAGCCGGGCGTGGAAGTGCGGCCGATTCCTCTGATCGCCGGCTCCTCACCTTTCTGCGAGACCTTCTTTACCGACGCCATCGCGCACAAGAAGGATCTGGTCGGCCCGCTGAACGGCGGCTGGACCATCGCCAAGCGCCTGCTGCAGCATGAACGTTCGGGCCTCACGGGCGCCGGCGGCGGGCTGGGCTCGGGCGGCAAGCCGCTGGAGCAGCTGGCCAAGGAATACGTCGGCCTGGACGAGCAGGGCCGCCTGGACGACCAGGACCTGCGCACGCGGCTGGTGACCAACGCCATGAACTGGCGCGCCTTCCAGCAGACCGCCGTGCGCGCGATGATGGAGGCCAAGGGCAACTCGGGCCCCTCGTCGGCGACGTCGATCATGAAGAACGCCGGCACCCAGCTGATCCAGGAGCGTCACGAGATGGCGCTCGAGATCATGGGCCACCAGGGCCTGGGCTGGGAAGGCGACGCCTTCAAGCGCGAGGAGCTGGAAGCCGTGCGCGGCTGGCTGTTCGGCAAGGCGTTCACGATCTTCGGCGGCAGCCAGGAAGTTCAGTCGAACATCGTGTCGAAGCGCATCCTGGGCTTGCCTGACCTTACGCAAGCGAACTGAGAGTAACGCGGAAAACACGCGCGCTTTAAACGTCATGGCCGGGCCTGTCCCGGCTACCCAGAAGCGCCGCCCTCGGGGATTAGCCTGAGCGGCCGGCGCATCTGGATCCCCGGCACAAGCCCGGGGATGACGAGCAACAATTCGAATTGAAACGCAGGGCCTCAGGCCCGCACGGATTAGACGAGAGGAAGAATTACAGATGGCCGTTCTTACCGAAGAACAGAGCATGCTGCGCGACGCGGCCAAGAGCTGGGTGCAGGAGAAGTCCCCGGTCACGGCGTTCCGGAAGATGCGCGATAGCGGAGTCGAGATCGGCTACGACGTCGCCGCCTGGAACGAGATGGCCGAGATGGGCTGGGCCGGGGTGATCATCCCCGAGGAATACGGCGGCTCGAACTTCGGCTACCTGAGCCTGGGCCTCGTGCTCGAGGAGCTGGGCCGCACGCTGACCGCCTCGCCGCTGATCGCCTCGGGCCTGGGCGCCGCCTCGGCGCTGATCCTGGGCGGTTCCGAGAGCCAGAAGGGCGAGTGGCTGCCGAAGATCGCCGACGGCTCGGTGGTGGCGGCGCTGGCCGTCGACGAAGGCCCGCACCACAAGCCCGAGAAGGTCGAGGCCACCGTCTCCGGCGGCAAGCTGACCGGCAAGAAGGTGTTCGTGCTGGAAGGCATGGCGGCCAACGTGTTCGTCGTGTCGGCCAAGGAAGGCGGCAAGATCGAGCTCTACCTCGTGAAGGCCGACGACGCCGGCGTGAAGCGCACCAAGCTGAGCCTGGCCGACAGCCGCGGCGCGGCGAACGTCGAGTTCAACGGCGCGGCGGCCGACAAGCTGACCGGCGGCGCCGAGCTGCTGGAAAAGGTGCTGGACCGCGCGCGGGCCGGCATCGCCGCCGAGATGCTGGGCGCGGCCACCCAGGCGTTCGAGGTCACCCTCGACTACCTGAAGACCCGCGTGCAGTTCGGCCAGGTGATCGGCTCGTTCCAGGCGCTGCAGCACCGGGCGGCCAAGATGTTCACCGAGCTGGAACTGGCCCGCTCGGCCGTCGAAGCCGCGCTGACCGCGATCGACAACGACAGCCCCGACGTGCCGGAACTAGTCAGCCTGTCGAAGGCCAAGATGGGCGACACGTTCCACCTGATCTCGAACGAGATGGTCCAGATGCACGGCGGCATCGGCATGACCGACGCGCACGACGCCGGCTTCTACCTGAAGCGGGCGCGGGCGGCGGAAGCGGCGTTCGGGAACCAGGCGTATCACCGGGATCGGTACGCGAAGATCCAAGGGTATTGAGGCGCCTGCCCGCGTTAGTGGGCTGAGGTGTTGAGGTTATGGAGCCCCGTCGGTCGTGAGACCGGCGGGGTTTTCGTTTGGGGGTAAACGCCCTGCCGGCCGCCCGCCCCCTCCACCATCGGCTCTTCGGCCGATGGTCCCCCTCCCGCCGCTTTGCGGGGGAGGTAAGGCGCGGGAGGGGTGTCTTTACCTCCCCCGCGAAGCGGTGGGAGGGGGACCGCTCGCCGAGCCCGGCCTTGGGCCGGGCGTAGAGCGAGGGGTGGAGGGGGCGGGCCGCATCCGCTGACGTTCCGCTGCGCGGCGGAGGATGCCGTCCACGACGTTATCGAGGTCGTGATAAACGCTCGACGCCGGGATGCGGAGGACCTCGACGCCCTGTTGCTTCAGCCAGGCGTCGCGGGCGTTGTCCTTGGCCTGGGCTTCGTCGTGCCAATGGGTTCTGCCGTCGATCTCGACCGCGAGCGCGGCGGACGGACAGTAGAAGTCGAGGATGATATTACCGAAGGGGTGCTGACGGCGAAACGTGGGCTTGTCGTCGCTCCGGCCGCGCAGGCGGGTCCAGAGGATCACCTCGGGCTCCGTCATCGCCTTGCGCATCGTTCGGGCGCGGGTGGTGATCAGTCTGCGTCGCATGTCGTGCCGGCCGCTCGCCCCCTCCACCATCCGCTCTACAGCCCGCTGGCGCCGGCTTCGGCGGACGGTCCCCCTCCCGCCGCTTTGCGGGGGAGGTATGGAACATATTGGGAACACGTGAGGGTTGGTCAAGCGCCCACTCTGGGCCCTGAAACCCATGGACGGAGTTTGCCTGCCGGGTCAGGCGTCTCAAGGACGAGCGCGCAGCGCTCGCCGCGGGGCGGCGCGCCGGAGGCGCGTCCTTGACACGCCTGGCCCGGCAGGCTCGCAATCAACCATGGGATTTAAGGGCGGGAGGCGCCCTGAAAGGGTGCGTAAGCTAGGAGCTTAAACATGGCGGAGTTTCCATTGGCGCCGGAGGGCGACTTCGACCCCCGGCCGATCCTTCGAAAATTCCTGATCGCCTTCCAGACCCTTCTTGAAGAGGTCATCGCGCTAGAGCCAGGCGACCTGATCGAGGCCGACCTTCATCCGTTCGTCGTCAGGGCTTTCCCATCCATCCCTCCCCAACTCAACCTGATGCACAGCACACTTGAGGCTTGGTGGGTGCCTCAGCAACTGACTGTGCATGGTCTCGACGGCACTCAACTGGCGCTGAAGCTAGCGCTAGTTGGTGCACGCAATCGCGAGTTCAACGCGGTGCGCGGCCCACGACTGACGGCGGCTCCTGCCCCGCGGGGAGCCGGACGAGGGATCTTTCGGCGTGTGCTAGAGGCAATAGACATTCCGTTCGAAAGCCTCGCGGCCGCTCTCGGGGTTGGCGACGCCGTGGCCGAGTTCAAAAAGGTGCTTGAGAAAGCGATTCCGTCTGACTTCGCTGAAAACCGATGATCTCCTGAACCTTTCCTGCGTCCGCATCTGACGCAGCGCCCTGCCACCCTTCCCGCATGCCCGACCGCTTCCCCTTGCACTCGCCCGCCCGTGAATGGCCGATCCCGCCGATGGACAAGGCGGCGGGGTGGAAGGCGAGCGCGTTCACCTGGGAGATGGGGGAGTTGATCCTGCAGCGGATCGCCGAGGGGGAGAGCGTGCGGGCGATCACGGCGCATCCGGCGATGCCGGCGTACTGCACGGTGTTTCGCTGGATGCAGTTCGTGCCCGAGTTCGGGGCGGCGGTGGCGGAGGTGCGGGGGCATCTGGCGCAGCAGCGGCAGGCGCTGGCCGACGCCTGGCGGCATGCGCGGGGGCGGCGGCGGAACGGGGCGGGTCGGCGCGAGCAGGTGTCGGCGCAGGCGCTGGGGCGGCTGCTGGACGCGGTGCGGGACGGGGCGTCGGTGAGCGCGGCGGTGGCCGAGCCCGGGGCGCCGTCGTTCAAGGCGCTCTATTCACGGGTGCGGAAGTGTCCGGCGTTTCGCGCGGCGTTCGTGGACGCGTGCGAGTGGCGCGACATCGGGCTGGAGGCCGCGCGGGAGGAGGCCCTGGACGGGGTGTTCGTCACCGGCATCCCGGCGGCGAACGCGGCGCTGCGGGCGATCGACGGGCGGCGCGGGCGGCTGCGGCCGAAGCTGTACCGGCGGCTGCGGTCGGGGCCTTCCCGTACCGGCGATATGCTCTAGCCTGAAGCCGGGGCGCCGGTCGGCGGGCCGGCGGGGGGTGAGATCGTGAGACATGACGTCGGGATCGCTGCGGCCGCCGCCGCTCTGGCGCTGGCGCTCGCCGGGGCCGGGGCCGCGCGCGCCGCGCCGCCGCCGCCCGACCTGAGCGGGCTGTGGAGCAACGGGTCGCTGACCACGCTGGAGCGGCCAAAGGACCTGAAGGCGCTGGTGCTGACCGAGGCCGAGGCGGCGGCCTATGAGGCGAAGCGGCGCGGCAAGCCGCCCGAGATCGAGGACGACGTGGGCGGCGCCGACTCCGAATGGTGGGAGCTGGACCACGGGCTGGGGCGGGTGCGCGGACAGGCGCGGACCTCGTGGATCGTCTCGCCGGCCGACGGCAAGCTGCCGTTCAACGCCGCGGCCAAGGCGGTGAACACGGCGCGGATGGCCGGGCGAAAGGGGCCGACGAACAACCCCGAGGAGCGGGGCCGGACCGACCGCTGCCTGCCGGGGACGGCGGCGGGGCCGCCGATGCTGAACGGGGTGTACAACAACAACTACACGTTCGTGCAGACGCGCGAGGCGCTGGTGATCCACGCGGAGTACTTCAGCGACCTGCGGATCGTGCGGCTGGAGCCCGGGGCCAAGCACCCGCCGCCGGCCGTGCGCCGCTGGCTGGGCGACTCCATCGGGCGGTGGGAGGGCGCGACGCTGGTGATCGAGACCACCAACTTCACGCCGCTGGAGGTGGACGCGCCGCCGGGCGGCGACCCGGCGGCCGACATGGTGGTGACCGAGCGCCTGACGCGGCTGGGCCCGACCCGGCTCCACTATGCGTTCACGGTGCGCAACCCGGCGCGGTTCGTCATGCCGTGGCAGGGCGAGATGGTGATGCAGACGGCGGCGGGGCCGATGTTCGAGTACGCCTGCCACGAGGGGAACTACTCGATGACCAGCATGCTGGCGGCGGCGCGGCAGGCGGAGGCGGCGGCGAAGGCGGCGGGGGCGACCTCCGAGGGAACGCCTGGCCCTTCGGCGCGTTGAGCGTACGGGGCCACGGCGCGAGCATTTGCGGCGGGCGGCTCAGTACGTGGAAATACGGGGAAGAGAACCAATGCGCATTGCTATTCTGGCGGCCTGCGGGGCCGCGGCGCTTTCGATGAGCGCCTGCCAGCAGAAGGTCGAGGCTCCGGCCGCCGACGCCGCCGCCACCACCGCGGCCCAGGACGCCGCCGCCAGCGCCAACGCCGCCGCCGCCAACGCCGCGACCGCGGCCGGCGCCGCGGCCGACGCGACCACGGATGCGGCGGGGGCTGCGGCCAACACCGCGGCCG
>NZ_SCTC01000025.1 GCF_004299445.1 Phenylobacterium sp.
GGCGTGCCCATGGGCGGCGACCTGCTGGCCGCACGGGGGAAGGCCCCGCAGTTCCTGGTCTGGGCGGTGCGCGACCCGCGCGCCGGCTACCTCCAGCGGGCCCAGGTGGTGAAGGGCTGGATCGAGAACGGCCAGGCCAGGGAAAAGGTCTTCGACGTGGCCTGCTCCGACGGGCTGCAGGTGGGCGCGGGCGGCCGCTGCCCGGACAATGGCGCGGGCGTGAACATGAAGACCTGCGAGCCCGACCGGTTCAAAGGCGACGTGGAGCTGCGCACGGTCTGGAAGGACCCGGAGTTCAATCCGAAGCAGCGGGCCTTCTACTATGTCCGGGTTCTGGAGAACCCGTCCTGCCGGTGGTCGACCTGGGACGCCCTGCGCAACGGCACGCCGCCCAATCCCAAGCTCGCCCCCACCATCATGGAGCGGGCCTGGTCCTCGCCCATCTGGTACGAGCCGGCGGCGTAGGATGCAGCGTCGTAGCTTCCTCGCCCTGCTGCTGGGGTCGGCCATGGCGGCCCCGGCCATGGCGGCTGGCCGCAAGCCGAACGTCATCATCATCCTGGCCGACGACCTGGGGTACGGCGACCTGGGCGTGCAGGGCGCCCGCGACGTGGCAACGCCCAACATCGACCGGCTGGCGGCCGATGGCGTGCGGATGACCGACTTCTACTCGAACCACCCCAGCTGCGCGCCGGCCCGGGCGGCGCTGCTGTCGGGCCGCTACCAGCATCGCTTCGGCTTTGAGAACAATCCGGGCCCGGCCCAGTACGACTCGGCCGCCGTCGGCCTGCCGCGGGACCACGGCGGCACGCTGCCCGAGCGGCTGAAGGCGCAGGGCTATGCGACCGCCGCCGTCGGCAAATGGCACATAGGCTTCACGCCCGAGAACCTGCCAACGGCGCGTGGATTCGACCGGTTCTACGGGTTCCTGGGCGGCGCCATGGCCTACACGTCCGAGGCCGCCAGCGGCGCCAAGGAGATGTGGCGCGGCGCGGCGCCCGCGCCGATGCCGGCCCACACCACCGAGGCCTTCGCCGACGAGTCGGTCGCCTTCATCGAGGCCAACCGCGACCGGCCGTTCTTCCTGTACGCCGCGTTCAACGCGGTGCATGCGCCGCTCCAGTCGACCAGTCCCTACCTCGCCCGCGTCGCCCGCGAGACCGATCCCAAGCGCAGAGCCTATCTCGCCATGCTGGCGGCCCTGGACGACGCCGTGGGCCGCATCGTCGGCGCGGTCGACGCTGCCGGGCTGGGCCGCGACACCCTGATCGTGTTCACCAGCGACAACGGCGGCCCCACCTGGCAGACGACCAGCCGCAACGGCCCGCTCAACGGCGTGAAAGGCACGGTGCTGGAGGGCGGCGTCCGCGTGCCGACGATCTTCCGCTGGCTCGGCCGGCTGCCGGCGGCGAAGACGTCATCGGCGGTGGGAACGGGCGTCGACATCACGGCCACGGTGCTGGCGGCGGCCGGAGCGCCTCGCACGCCCGAACTGGACGGTGTCGACCTCTCGCCGGTCATGGCCGGCGGGACGTCACCTCGGCGCACGCTGTACTGGCGGCTGGGACCGCAGGCCGCGATCCGGTCGGGTTCGTGGAAGGCGGTCCGCGCCGAGGACCGCTGGTGGTTGTTTGACCTCTCGAAGGATATCGGCGAGCGGAACGATCTCGCCGGCGCGCGCCCCGAGGTCCTGGCCGGCCTGAAGGCGGACTGGGAGCGGTGGTCGGCCGGGATGCCCGCACCGGCATGGGGCTCCCTGAATCGAACCGGCCGCGCCGAGGCCGGCGAGATCAGGGGCCTGATCGACGCCTTCGTCCGGGGCCAGCCCGTCGACCCGCGCAGCCTGCTGTACGGCGGCGGCCCGGAGTAGCTCTCAGATCGCCGCCAGGGTGCGCTCGATCAGCCAGTAGGCCGACAATGAGCCGATGAGGTAGGCCGGCGCCAGGGCCGCCCATCGCGGCGTTGTCCAGTGGCGCGCCCGCCACAGCCAGCGCCCCGCCGCCATCAGCCCCAGAACGGCGCCGATGAACACCAGCTGGCCGATCTCGACGCCCACGTTGAACAGCAGCAGCGCCTGCGGCGCGGCGTCCGGCGGCAGCCCGATGTCGGCGAGCACCCCGGCGAACGCCATGCCGTGCAGCAGGCCGAACACGAACGCGATGAGCCAGGGCCGGCGCTGGGCCAGGCCGCCCGCCGCGCGGCGCGCGGGCATGAGTTCGACCGCGACGAACAGGATGCTCAGCGCCACCAGCGCCTCGATCGCCGCCGACGGGAAGCTGATGTAACCCAGGGCGGCCAGGGCCAGGGTGATGCTGTGGGCGACCGTGAAGCCCGTGATGGCCTTCACCAGCCGCCAGTTCGGTCCGATCAGCAGCAGCAGGCCCAGCACGAAGAGCAGGTGGTCGATGCCGATCAGGATGTGCTCGACACCCAGGACGAGATACGCCGGCACCGCCACCCCGGCCGCCGGCGCCAGGCTGAGGGTGAACTTCGGCTGGGCCGGCTTCAGCACATGGTCGAGGGTGCGGCCGTCGCGGGCGGTGACGCGCACGATCACGTCGGTCACGCTCTGCGAGAGACCCTCGACCTCCAGGACCTGTCCCTCCAGGGGCGGACCATCGCGCACGCGCCAGACGCGTGTCACATAGCCAGGCGCGGCCTGCTCGAGGGTCGGCGGCTTCTCCAGGGCGCCGCCGGACAGATGGGGCACCAGGCGCAGCGCCATGTCGCCCACCACGGGGCGCTTCCAGACCACTTCGTAGGCTGTGGGCCCGGTCTCGCGGATCTGCACCAGAGCCGGGCGCACCTCATGCGCCTGGGCGGGCGTCAAGGCGGCGAACAGGGCGGCCAGCGCAAGCCAGACCGCGGCAAACGCCCTCATTGCGGCAGGCCCGCGATCTCGACCTTGTAGCGCTTGCGCAGGCTTGCGCGGAACTTGCGGTTCTCCTCCTGCCGGCGTTCGGCGAGCCAGGCGGCGCGGACGTCCTCGCGAACCTCTGCCAACGGCGGGATCTGGGTGGGCAGGCGGCGCTCGACGCGGATCAGGTGCAGGCCGTAGGCCGACGGGGCCGGACCCACCCAGGCGCCGACGGGGGCCTTATGGACCGCGGCCGCGAATTCGGCGCCGTAGTCCCGGGCGATGTCGGCCTCGGCGATGTCGGCATAGGTCAGGGGCAGCAGCGACGGGTCGCTGGCCGCCTCGCCGCCGGCCTGAAGGCGCGACAGGGCCGCCGCCGCCGCGGCCTGCGGCGTCTCGCCCGTGCGGTCGCGGCTGAAGTAGACGTGCCGCATCGCGACCCGGCCAGGCGTCGCATAGCGCTCGCGATTGGCGTCGTAGTAGGCCTGCAGCGCCTTTTCGTCGGGCTCGGAGAGGGCGGCGACATCCTCGCTGGCGAAGGCCATCTTCTGCGCCAGCCGGCGGCGCACGATCATGTCGCCCTTGTCCAGTCCCAGACGGATGGCCTCGCGGGCTAGCAGTTCCTCGTCGACGCGTTCGTGGATCAGGGCCGCGAGTTCCTCGCGGGTCGGCGGCCGCTGGCTCTGCAGCTCCCAATAGGAGGCCAGCTGCTCGATCTCCTGGGAGTCGATCCGCACCACCGGACGCTTCAGATGGTTGGCGAAGGCGATCACGCCGAAGAGCAGCCCGCCCAGCACCAGGAAGTGGACGAGAGGCTCCCGCAGTACGCGCGAGAGCCCCGAACGCACGGCATCGTTCATGCCGCCGGCTCGTACCAGATGGGCGAGGACCAGGCCCGCTCCATGATGGTGGGGGCCAGCTTGGGATTGGGCGGCGTGCCGTTGCGCAGGGCGTCCCAGGTCGACCAGCGGCAGGACGGGTTCTCGAGAACCCGGACATAGTAGAACGCCCGCTGCTTCGGGTTGAACTCCGGGTCCTTCCAGACGGTGCGCAGCTCCACGTCGCCCTTGAAGCGGTCGGGCTCGCAGGTCTTCATGTTCACGCCCGCGCCATTGTCCGGGCAGCGGCCGCCCGCGCCCACCTGCAGCCCGTCCGAGCAGGCCACGTCGAAGACCTTTTCCCTGGCCTGGCCATTCTCGATCCAGCCCTTCACCACCTGGGCCCGCTGGAGGTAGCCGGCGCGCGGGTCGCGCACCGCCCAGACCAGGAACTGCGGGGTCTTACCCCGGGCGGCCAGCAGGTCGCCGCCCATGGGCACGCCGCGGGCGTAGGCCTGGCGCACCGTGTCCGGCCGGGTCATCAGGTCGGCCGGGAAGTCGTAGCTGGCGAAGAACCGCACCTTGATCCGCGGCCCCGACGTGGCGAACGTCTCCTTCCGCCGCAGCGCCGCATAGATCGCATCGCGGCTGTTCTCCTCGGCCCACACGCCGGCAAGGCCAGACGCGCCCCAGGCCTGGTAGCGGCCGCCCGCCGCGGCCGCGTCGACGCCCTCCCAGGTCGTCGCGCCGTTCGGCGGCGTCGAGCCGCGCAGGTCCGGCCGCGAATCCGGACGGCCGGTCTTGGAGAAGTAGTTGGGCTCCTCCACGCTGCCGGGCGCGGCGTTGTGGGTGTCGGACGAACCGATGAAGCCGAACTTGAACGGGTTGGATCCCACCTTCTCACGGAAGATGATCCCGTCCTGCAGCGCGCGGCGCACATAGCCCCCCGAGAATTTCGTGATCTTGTTGGCCGAGCCGATGTAGCTCTCCATGATCTCGAAGTTGGCCCATTCGTCGTTCGGCGACAGCGACGGGTGGGTCTCGGACGTGCCCTTGATCTGAGTCATCTCGACCAGCGGCTCGTTGCGTATCCGCAGGTCGGCGTAGGCCTTGTCGATCGGCTGGCCGTTCATCCGAACCGTGTCGAACATGATGCCGTCCGAGCCGTTCGAATTGTGCGGAATGGCCAGCGCCTCGATGCCCTTGGCCCGCCAGCCGTCCATCGTGCGCCACAGGTTCTCCGGGTCGCGCGAGGCGTTGGCGGTGTAGGGCAGACTGGCCACGTTCGCGCCGCGGAAAATGACGTTGCGGTGCAGGTTCCGGCCGTCAGGCGCCGAGGTGTATTCATAGCCGATGAAGGTCGTGAAACGGCCGGGGGCGTTGTTGCGGGCGGCGGCGTCCTGGACCTCTCGCCACGCCCGGGAGGCGACGGCCGGGTCGCTGAACTCTGCAGGCAGGCTGTTGTCGCGGAAGCCCGTGACGATGCGGTTGAAGGCCTGTCCGATCTCCTTGGGGTCGGTGGAGAAGAGCCCCTGGGTGATGGGAAGCTTCGACAGCGGGCTGTGCGGGTCGGCCGCCTCGCGGATGGCGCCCATGAACTCGGCGTGGTCGGTGACGCCCGCAAAGTCCAGCGGACCGCCTTGCAGCCGGATGTCGAACCCTGCGGCATGACCGATGGCATCGCCACGGGCGAAGCGGTACGCGTCGTCGGGAGTCTTGCGGACGTTGAAGATGTAGGCGTCGAAGGACAGGTACGTGTGGACGTGCAGGTCGCCGAAGTAGGCGTTCCGATCCGGATTGTGGCCGGGCAGGACCGCGGCCGACGGCGCTTTGGGTGCGGCTTTTGCCTTGGCTTGCGCCGCGGGCTTGGCCGCCGCGGTCTTCTCCTGCACGGCCTGCGCGCCGATGGCGCCGCCGGCGACGAGGGCTCCTACCACCACCGCGGGCGCCGCATAGCGCAATGCGGCTCGTCTCTTCGTCATCATCGAACCCCTCCCTCCCCGAACTTCGATTTCTCTATGCCGCCGGCTCGTACCAGATGGGCGATGACCAGGCCCGTTCCATGATGGTGGGGGCGAGCTTGGGATTGGGCGGCGTGCCGTTGCGCAGGGCGTCCCAGGTCGACCACCGGCAGGACGGGTTCTCCAGAACCCGGACATAGTAGAA
>NZ_SCTC01000026.1 GCF_004299445.1 Phenylobacterium sp.
TCACCGCCGGCGCCAACCGCAACTGGCTGCTCGCCGGCGCCGCCCTCGTCGCCGCCACCGGCATAGGCTTCACCGCCGCCAGGCTCACCAGCCCAAAACCACCTCCCGCCGCCGAGGCAAAGGCAGACGAAGGCGAGGCGGGTCACGCCGAAGGGGAGGGGAGTCACGCCGAAGGGGAGGCCCACGCCGACGAAGGCGGCGACGCCGAGGTCGTCGCGATGGATGACGCCCGGATCAAGACCGCCAGCATACAACTACAGCCGGTCGCCGTCGGGGGGCTGGGGGCCGAGATCCGCGCCCAGGCCACCATCGAGGCCGAACCGTCGGGGCAGGCCGCGCTGACGGCGCGGGCGGCGGGTTCGATCGCGCGGATCAACAAGCGCCTCGGCGATCCCGTCCGCGCCGGCGAGACCCTCGCCCTCGTGGAAAGCCGCGACGCCGCCCAGATCGCCGCCGATCGCGCGACCGCGACGGCGCGCGCCGACCTCGCGCGCAAGATGGCGGCCCGCGAGCAGCGCCTCCACGAGCAGAAGGTTGGCGCACGGCAGGACCTGGAAGCCGCACAGGCTTCACTGGTCGCCGCCGAAGCCGAGGCGCGGCGCGCCGCGGCGGCGGCGGGAGCAGCCGCGGTCACCGCAGATGGGCGTTATGTGCGTGTGGTCAGCCCGATCAGCGGACGTGTCACGGCGATGAACGCAAGCTTGGGGGCCTTCGTGCAGCCCGAGACGGAGCTCTTCCGGATCGCCGATCCGAGCCGGATCCAGGTCGAGGCGGCCGTGTCCGCCCTCGATGTGCAGCGGATCCAGCCGGGCGACCGGGCGGTCATCGGAACCAGCGGGGGGACGGACATCCCGGCCGTGGTGCGTTCCATCACGCCGGCGGTGGATGAGCGGACCCGCGCAGCCACTGTGGTGCTCAGCCCGACGGGATCCCTCGCCGACCTCCGCCCGGGGCAACTCGTGGAAGTCCGGATGACGTCCGCCCGTTCTGCCACCCGCGCCATCGTTGTGCCTGACGAGGCCATCCAGACCGTGGAAGGCCGCTCGGTCGTCTTCGTCAGGGCGCCCAAGGGATTCAGGGCCCAACCGGTCACCGTCGGGCGGCGGACCGGCGGCCGCGCCGAGATCCTGGAGGGCTTGCGTCCGGGCGACGTGATCGCCGCGGCGAACGCCTTCGTCCTGAAGGCGGAACTCGGAAAGGGCGAGGCGGAACATGGTCACTAAGCCAAGCCATTCGAACACGGAGCTGGTGGCGTCATGATCGGCCGCATCCTCGACTTGTCGGTCCGCTTCCGGTGGACCATCGTCCTCCTCGTCGCCCTGGTGGCGGCGCTTGGCCTCTACAATCTGATTCGGCTGCCGATCGACGCGGTGCCGGACATCACCAACAAGCAGGTGCAGATCAATACGGTCGCGCCGGCCCTGGCGCCGGCGGAGGTCGAAAAGCTGGTGACCTATCCTGTAGAAACGGCGATGGCCGGAATCCCGGGGTTGCAGAGCACCCGCTCGATCTCGCGCAACGGCTTCAGCCAGGTCACGGTCGTGTTCGCCGAGCGCACGGACGTCTACTTCGCCCGCCAACAGGTGGCCGAACGGCTTATTCAGGCCCGCGAGAGCCTTCCCGACGGCGCCCAGCCCATGATGGGCCCGATCTCGACCGGTCTCGGCGAGGTGCTGATGTGGACCGTCGAGTACGAGCACCCGGGCGGCCGTGGCGCACCGCGTCGGGACGGTCAACCCGGGTGGCAATCCGATGGCGCGTACCTCACCATCACTGGCGAGCGCCTGACTGAGGCGGTGGCGCAGGCCGCTTATCTGCGCGAAGTCCAGGATTGGATCGTCCGGCCGCAGATGCGCGGCGTCGCCGGCGTCGCCGGCGTCGATTCCATCGGGGGCTATGACAAGCAGTTCGTGGTCACGCCGAACCCGACGCGCCTGGCCGCGTACGGGATCTCCTTCTCCGAGCTCTCCCGAGCCCTCGAGGCCGCCAACCTGACCGTGGGCGCGAACTTCGTCGAGCGGGCGGGCGAGGCCTTCCTTGTGCGCACCGACGCGCGGGTCCGTACAGCCGACGAGATCTCACGGGCGGTCGTCGCCACGCGTGGAGGCGTCGCCATCGCCGTGCGCGACGTGGCCGAGGTGAAGATCGGCGGCGCGCTGCGCACCGGCGCGGCGTCGGAGAACGGTGAGGAAGTCGTCGTCGGCACTGTGCTGATGCTGACCGGCGAGAACAGCCGGACCGTGGCGCGGGCGTCGGCCGAGCGGCTGCAGGAGATCGCCAAGACCATGCCGTCAGGCGTCCGCCTGCAGGTGGTCTATGACCGTTCCAAGCTGGTGAACGCGACCATCAAGACAGTGGAGAAGAATCTCGCCGAGGGCGCCTTGCTGGTTATCGTCGTCCTCTTCCTGCTGCTCGGCAACTTCCGCGCCGCCTTGATCACCGCGTTGGTCATCCCGCTTTCGATGCTGATGACCGCGATCGGCATGAATCGCCTTGGCGTGTCAGGCAATCTGATGAGCCTCGGAGCCCTCGACTTCGGCCTGATCGTCGATGGGGCGGTCATCATCGTCGAAAACAGTCTTCGGCGTCTGGCGGAGCGGCAGCACCGTGAAGGACGGCTGTTGACGCTCCAGGAGCGCCTCGGGGAGACGCGCGAAGCCGCGCGCGAGATGATCCAACCTACCGTCTATGGGCAGGCGATCATTCTCTTGGTGTATGCGCCCTTGCTCACCTTCACAGGCGTCGAGGGCAAAACCTTCTCGCCCATGGCCATCACCGTCATGATCGCCCTGGCGGCCGCCTTCGTCCTTTCGCTTACCTTCGTGCCGGCGATGATCGCCCTCCTCATTCGTGGCAAGGTCGCCGAGAAGGAGGTCCGCCCGATCCGCTGGGCCAAGGCGCGCTACGAGCCCCTGCTCCGGAAGACCATCGCGCGGCCCGCGCCGATCATTGTGGGCGCCGCGGCGGTGTTCGTCGCAGCGGGGGTGGTGTTCGGGTTCCTCGGCCGGGAGTTTGCTCCGCAACTGGATGAAAAGGACATGGCTGTTCAGGCCCTTCGCATCCCGTCGACCTCGCTCGAGCAGTCCTTGCGGATGCAGCGGCAGGTGGAGCGCGTGATCGCGAGCTTCCCGGAGGTCGCTTACGTCTATTCGAAAACCGGCACCGCAGAAGTGGCGAGCGATCCGATGCCGCCGAACGCGTCGGACAGCTTCATCATCCTGAAGCCGCAGGAGGAATGGCCCGACAAGGGTGAGACCAAGCCCGAACTCGTCGGCCGCATGGAGGAAAGGTTGGAGGGGCTCACAGGCAATGTGTTCGAGTTCACCCAGCCGATCCAGATGCGCTTCAACGAACTCATCGCCGGGGTGCGGGGAGACGTCGCGATCAAGATCTACGGCGACGATCTCGACGCCCTAGCCCAAACGGCCGGCCAGGTGGCGCGCGTGCTCCAAACGGTGCCTGGGGCGGCGGACGTCAAGGCCGAGCAGACGACAGGCTTCCCGACTCTCGACAGATCGGAAGAGC
>NZ_SCTC01000092.1 GCF_004299445.1 Phenylobacterium sp.
ACAAGACCCGGATGACCCAGGCCGAAGCCGCCCGCAAGGTCAAGCTCGCCAAAGCACTCGAGCAGCACGAGCCGGTCGCAGAAGCCCTCGCAGCCGGTGACGTGCTCCTCGACCAGGCGGCCGCGATCTGCCACGCGGTAGACGCGCTGCCCGACCACGTCGAGGCTGACACCAAGACCCAGGCCCGCGACTTCCTCCTGAACGCGGCTAAGGACCACGACGCGAAAGTGCTACGGATCCAGGGCCGCCGGATCCTCGATGTGGTCGCTCCGGAGGTGGGGGAGGCCGAGGAGGCCAGGCAGCTCGCCAAAGAAGAACGCGAAGCCGAGGCCAAAGCCCGCCTCAGCATGCATGACGACGGCCACGGCACCACCTACGGCCGGTTTGCGATCCGCACCGCCGAGGCCGACATGTTCCGCAAGGCTCTCCAGGCGATCGCGTCACCCAAGGCCGGCGGCGAAGGTCTGTCGCCGCACGGGATGGGGCTGGCGTTCATGGAGTACGTCCGCCGCTACCCGGCCGACCAGCTCCCCACCGCCGGCGGCGTCGCCGCGACCGTGGTCGTGACGATGACCCTGGAGACCCTGCTGGGTGGGCTGAAGGCAGCGCAGCTCGACACCGGCACCATGATCAGCCCCGGCCTGGCCCGCAAGCTCGCCTGTGAGGCCGGCGTCATCCCCGTCGTCCTCGGCGGCAGGAGCGAGGTCCTCGACGTCGGCCGCAGGCGCCGCTTCCACACCAAGGCCCAACGGATCGCGATGGCCGTCCGCGACCAGGGGTGTGCCGCGATGGGTTGCGAGCGGCCGACCTCGGCCTGCCATGCCCACCACCTCATCCCCTGGTCCAAGGGCGGCGACACCTCCGCGGAGGGCGGTGTGCTGCTCTGCCCGAGACACCACACCCTCGCCCACCACGACGACTACGACCTCACCCACCACCCCGACGGCAAGATCGCCTTCACCAGACGGGAGTAGAGGACGGGAAGTCAGGGCCAGGCGTGGCCGGTTCGGGAACACTCAGAGAC
Source organism: Phenylobacterium sp. (assembly GCF_004299445.1). Classification (GTDB taxonomy): domain Bacteria; phylum Pseudomonadota; class Alphaproteobacteria; order Caulobacterales; family Caulobacteraceae; genus Phenylobacterium. The sequence continues at coordinate 1,025 of NZ_SCTC01000092.1, forward strand.
GGCCGATCAGAGTCTGCTGCGCACCGCTCTGGGTCGGGTGGATGATCCGCGCAGCATGAAGCCCTCCCTGCGCAGGCCTTTCCACGTCCCGGGTGTCGGCACCGCCGGATAACCTGCGGCGATGGCGGTGACATGGGCGCAAGCGCTGTCCTGGCGGCTGGGTCGCCACCTGCTCGACCCGGTCGGGACCGGGTCGGTCACCGACGTGGTCCGTCGGCTGGGGCCGGTGCCCGCGTGGCCGGACCTGGCGGCGGAGCTGGCGATCGGCGCGCGGCGTGCCGACGGCCGGCTGGGTGACGCGGCGCGCGCGCTGGCGGCGGGGGAGGTGG
>NZ_SCTC01000027.1 GCF_004299445.1 Phenylobacterium sp.
GAGAGAACGTCGGTTCAGGTCGGACAATCCGTCGCGGAGAGTCAGCCTGTCGGATGGACCCCCGATGATCGACAATCATCGTCGGAGCTCTATCTGGAGGTCCGCGAGCAGGGTTCACCCGTCGACCCGATGCGATGGATGAACAACAAAGCGGGCTGATGCGGCCTCAAATCCGTCGCGTCAGTCGGGACGTATAGCGGTGCAACACCCGGCCAAGGGAGCCTGAACCCGGCAATGAAGAAGTATCTCCTGATCGGCGCGTCGGCGTTTGTACTGGGCGCTGGATCGATGGCCTACGTGAGCCAGCAGGCTCTTGCGTCCTCGCAACCCCGGGCGAAGACCTACCGCATGCTCGGCCTGTTCGGCGACGTGCTGAACACGGTCGAAAACCAGTATGTGACCGAGGTGGACGACACCAAGCTGATCCAGTCGGCCATCGATGGCATGCTGACCAGCCTCGACCCGCACTCGGGCTATCTCGACCCCGAGGACTTCGACGACATGCGCGACCAGACGCGCGGCGAGTACGGCGGCCTGGGCATCGAGGTGACCAGCGAAGACGGCGTGGTCAAGGTGATCAGCCCCATGGACGGCACCCCCGCCTTCAAGGCCGGGATCAAGGCCGGCGACTACATCACCGCCGTGAACGGCGAGAGCGTGCTGGGCCTGACGGTCACCGAGGCGGTCAAGCAGATGCGCGGCAAGCCGGGCGAGGCGGTCAGCCTGACCATCGCGCGCGAGAAGTCCGACCCGTTCGACGTGAAGCTGATCCGCGAGGTCATCAAGCCGAAGTCGGCCACCGCGCGCCTGGAAGGCGACAACATCGTCCTGCGCATCGCGTCCTTCAACGAGAAGACGACCGACGAGGCCGAGCAGGCCTTCGCCGAGATGCGCGCCAAGAACCCCAAGGCCAAGGGCCTGATCCTCGACCTGCGGAACAATCCGGGCGGCCTGCTCGACCAGGCGGTCGGCGTGTCGGACCTGTTCCTGGAAGGGGGCGAGATCGTCAGCCAGCGCGGCCGCGATCCGCGCGACGTGGAGCGCTACAACGCCCGCACGGGCGACATGACGGGCGGCATGCCGATCGTCGTGCTGATCAACTCGGGCTCCGCCTCGGCTGCGGAAATCGTCGCCGGCGCCCTGCAGGATCGCAAGCGCGCCGAACTCGTCGGGACGACCAGCTTCGGCAAGGGCTCGGTGCAGACGGTGATCCCGCTGCGCGGCGGCATCGACGGGGCGCTCAAGCTGACCACGGCGCGTTACTACACGCCGGCCGGCCGCTCGATCCAGAAGACCGGCATCGAACCCGACCTGGAAGTCGCCCTGACCCGCGACGAGGCCCAGACCATCGCCAACCGCGCCTACCAGTTCTCGGAAGCCTCGTTCCGCAACGCGCTGAACGCCGACGAGGGCAAGGTCCGCAAGGGCGCCCACGAGCCGGCCGAAGCGCCGCCCGAGGGCTTCGACGAGAAGAAGGACTTCCAGATCGCCCGCGCCAGCGACGTGCTGAAGTACGGCTCGGTCGCCGCCACGCCCAAGCTGCCCAAGCCGACGGCGCGCATGGCCGAGATCGTCAACAAGGCCAAGGTCGCCGAAGCCAAGCCGGCGCCCACGCCGAAGTAGGGCTGCCGACAAGACTGAATTGAAGAGGGCGGCTCGAACGGGTCGCCCTTTTTCGTTCCGCCCCCTCGCAGGGGGCGATTGTCCGCAAAGCGTTAACCATGTTGAACCACCTTCCAGGTTGAGGAGCACCCTGCCTTGGCCGCGATCGCCCTGCCCCAGTTCAAGATGCCGAAACTGCCCAAGGTCGACGTGGGCGCTGTCCTGAAGAGCCCGGCTGTCGGCCTCACAGGCGCGGCGGTGCTGTTCGCGGGCGCGGTGATCGCGCTGGCCCATCTGCTGGGTCCGGTGGGCGGAGCCACCAGCGTGACCATCCCCCTGGACGAGAGCCTGCGCGGCGCTCCTGTCGGCTGGCGCGAGGCGCTGAAGACCAACCGCGGCGCGCCGCCGCTCTACAAGGACGTGGTGCAGCTGTCGGAACGGCCCCTGGCCCCCGGAGCGGGAGGCTCGCCCGGCCGCATGGCCGGCGGCCCGGCGGCCATGGCCGGCAGCGCGCTGGCCGTCGCGCCGATCGCCGGCTTCTACGCGCCGGGCCCAGGCGGCCCGCTCCCCATCATCGCCCAGGACGGCCGCACGCCGGCCCAGGCCTACGCCCGTCCCTTCACCCCCAACGGCCGGCCCAGAGTGGCGCTCGTGATCGGCGGCCTGGGCCTGAACGCCCGCGCCACCCGCCAGGCGATCGAGACGCTGCGCCCCGAGATCACGCTGTCGTTCAGCGTCTATTCCGAGGGCCTGCAGGGCTGGATCGACATGGCGCGCGCGCGCGGCCACGAGGTGCTGATCGAGGCGCCGATGGAGCCGGTCGACTATCCGGACAACGACAGCGGCCCTTACACGCTCATGGCCGGGGGCCAGCCGCCCGAGACGGTGAAACGCCTGGAGTGGATCCTCTCGCGCGCGACCGGCTACTTCGGGCTGACGAACTACCTCGGCTCCCGGTTCCTCGCGACCGACCCGGCCTACAACGCCTTCGCCGCCTCGCTGAAGGGCCGCGGCCTGGCGTTCATCGACGACGGCGCGGCGGCGCGGCGCGGCGGGGGAATGCCGCGGGCCACCGCCGAACGGGTGATCGACGACAAGCTCGCCGGCGCGTCGATCGACCAGCAGCTGCTCGCGCTTGAGGCGGGAGCGCTGCAGCGTGGACAGTCCCTGGGCTCGGGCTTTGCCTATCCCATCACGCTGGAGAAGGTCGCGCAGTGGGCCAATGAGGTGGAAGCGAGAGGCTACCAGCTGGCCCCCGCCTCGGCGCTGACGCGGGTGCGATGACCGACCTCCCGGACTATCGGCCCAACGTCGGCGTCGTCCTGTTCCACCCCGATGGACGGGTATGGCTGGGCAAGCGGGCCGGCACGCCGGGGCCCTACAACTGGCAGTTTCCGCAGGGCGGCGTCGATCCCGGGGAAGACCTGGAGACCGCGGCGCGGCGCGAGCTGGGCGAGGAGACCGGGGCCACGACCGCCAGCTACCTGGGCCGCACCGACGGCTGGATCACCTACGACTACCCGGCCGACGTCGTAAGCGCCCAGCGCGGCCGCGGCTTCAAGGGCCAGAAGCAGGCGTGGTTCGCGTTCCGCTTCGATGGCGACGAGCGCGAGTTCGACCTCGACGCCCATCACGAACCCGAGTTCGAGGCCTGGCGCTGGGGCTACCTGGCGGAAGCGCCCGGTCTTATCGTGCCGTTCAAGCGGGCGGCCTATGAGATGGTCGCGCGCGCCTTCGCCGCCTTCGCGGCGACGAACGGCGCAAGAGCCTGATTTCGGCGACGGCGTTTACGGCTTCGCTGTAGAGTGGCGCGGAGGGGACCCGACACCGAATGCCTACGATCGTGATGACGCACGGCGCGTTCTGCGCCGGCTGGGCCTTCGAGGCCTTTCGCGTCCCGTTCGAGGCGCGGGGCTGGACCGTGCTGGCGCCCGACCTGCCGGGCCATGGCGAGCGGGGCGGCGTCGCGGGCCTGTCGATGTCGGACTACGCCAAGAGCCTGGTCAGCCTGTGCGAGAACCTGCCTGAACGGCCAGTGCTGCTAGGCCACTCGATGGGCGGTCTCGTGAGTCAGATGGCGGCGCGGCGGGTCTCGCCGCAGGCGCTGGTCCTGATCGCTCCGTCGGCGCCCTGGGGCGTCACCGGCTCGTCGATCGAGGAGGCGATAACGGCGTTCGGCGTCCACATGGTGGATCCGTTCTGGGCCTCGGCGGTCAGCCCCGACCGGCACCTGATGCGGCACCACAGCCTGGATCGCACGCCGAAGCCCCGCCGCGACGCGATCCTGGACCGCCTGCGCCCCGAGAGCGGGCGGGCGGTGCGGGAGGTGCTGAACTGGTGGCTTGACCCGTTCATGACCACAAGCGTCGGCTCAGGCCCGCTGCCGGCGCCGTCGCTGGTGTTCGCGGGCGAGCGCGACGTGGTCCACCCGGTGGCCACCGTGCGTCAGACGGCCGAGCGTATCGGCGGCACGTTGCGCATCATGCCCGGCATGAGCCACTGGCTGATCGGCGAGGAAGGCTGGGAGGATGTGGCCGAGGCGACGCTCAGCTGGCTCGAGACCGAGGTCCGGCTGGCGGTCTAGCGCGCTCGGCGCATCGCCCACCGGATCAGGCCGACGGCCGCCACCAGCGCCCAGGCGCCCTCCATGACGGTGGCCGACAGGTTGAAGTCCTGGGTCAGCAGGCCCCAAAGGATCAGGCAGGCGCCCACGAGGTTGCACGCGAGCGAGATCGGCTTTTCAGAGTCCAGCTTGCCGAGGGCGGCGCCGGCATAGGCCGCCAGGATGAGCAGGACGCCGAGGAGGCCCGCGGCGTCCGTCAGGCTCATCTTAGAACTTGCGTTCCTGATACTGCATCGTGGCCAGATCGTAGGCCTTGTTCACCTGGGTGTCGTCAGGCTTGCGGACCGTCGAGAAGTTCAGACCGATCGACTGCGTCGAGGTCAGGTACTCCCACGAGCGGCGGACGCGCTTCAGGCCGTCCGGATCCTGGGGTTGGGTGTAGTTGGCGGTCGGATCCAGGGGGGGCTGTTGGACGAAGGCCCAGACGTTCAGCGACTTGGCGATCTCGGCGTCCTGCCCGGTCGGGAAGCGCAGGTCGGCCATGCAGACCGTCTTGTTCGAGCCCGAGGGGTAGAGGACGACCTGATAGGCCTTGCCCTCGGCGCCGTAAGGCTTGCTCCAGGTCTGGTCGCGGCGGTTCAGCTTGAAGCCATTAGCCTTGGCCAAGGCCTCGAGAGGCTGGCCGCGCACGGCCGGCATGCAGACCTTTTCGATCACCTGGATCGCTTCGAAACCATAGCCCGACGTCGGCAGGGTGGGCGCGGGCGGCGGCGCTTCGGCGGCGGGCGGCGCAGGCGGCGCTTCCGCCGCGGGCGCGGGCGCGGGCGCGGCAGCTGGCGGCGCAGGCTGCGCGGCAGTTTCCTGGGCTTGGGCCGCGGTCGCCAGACCGGCGGCGAGGATCAGGCTGGTAAGGGCGAAGCGCATCTGGAAATCCCCTGACATCGGCCGGGCATAGAACTTTAGCATGGCGCCCTAGGCAAGGCCCTCAGGCGCCCAATTTACGGCAGTGATTTAGCTGCCTGTCTAGACGGCTTCCACAGCATGTTCTGCCAGGATTGTGAGCCCATCCGGCGTCACGTCAGCGAAACCACCCCGAACCTCGTAGGTCGTGATGGTCCCGTCGTTGTGCACGCGCAGCGGCCCTTCCTTCAGCGCCGTCATGAACGGCGCGTGGCCGGCCAGGACGCCGAAGTCGCCTTCGGAGCCCGGCGCGTCCACCTGGTCGACCGGACCCGAGAACAGTTCCCGTTCCGGCGAGACCAGGGAGAAGTGCAGCTTGTCGGCCATGATCCCTAGGCTTCCTGCGCCAGCTTCTCGGCCTTGGCGACCGCGTCTTCAATGTTGCCGACGTTGTAGAAGGCCGGCTCGGGCAGGTGGTCGTACTCGCCGTCCACCAGCGCCTTGAACGAGCGGATGGTGTCTTCGAGGCTGACCAGCACGCCGGGGGTGTTGGTGAACTGTTCGGCCACGTGGAACGGCTGCGACAGGAAGCGCTGGATCTTGCGGGCGCGGGCCACGATCAGCTTGTCCTCTTCGGACAGCTCGTCCATGCCCAGGATGGCGATGATGTCCTTGAGCTGCTTGTAGGTCTGCAGCGTCTCCTGGACGCGGCGGGCCACCTGATAGTGCTCTTCGCCGATCACCAGCGGGTCCATGATCCGCGAGGTGGAGTCCAGCGGGTCCACGGCCGGGAAGATGGCCTGGGCGGCGATGTCGCGGCTCAGCACCGTCGTCGCATCCAGGTGGGCGAACGAGGCGGCCGGCGCGGGGTCGGTCAGGTCGTCGGCGGGCACGTAGATGGCCTGCACCGAGGTGATCGAACCCTTCGAGGTCGAGGTGATCCGCTCCTGCAGGTTGCCCATCTCGGTGGCCAGGGTGGGCTGATAGCCCACGGCCGAGGGGATGCGGCCCAGCAGAGCCGACACTTCCGAGCCGGCCTGCGTGAAGCGGAAGATGTTGTCGATGAAGAGCAGAACGTCCTTGCCCTCCTGGTCGCGGAAGTACTCCGCCTGGGCCAGGCCGGTCAGGGCGACGCGGGCGCGGGCGCCCGGGGGTTCGTTCATCTGGCCGTAGACCAGGGCGCACTTGGAACCCTCGGTCGAGCCGTTGTTTTCCTTCGGGTCGATGTTGACCTTGGACTCGATCATCTCGTGGTAGAGGTCGTTCCCTTCACGGGTCCGCTCACCCACGCCGGCCAGCACGGAGTAACCGCCGTACGCCTTGGCGATGTTGTTGATCAGCTCCTGCATGGTCACGGTCTTGCCCACGCCGGCGCCGCCGAACAGGCCGATCTTGCCGCCCTTGGTGTAGGGGCAGAGCAGGTCGATGACCTTGATCCCGGTGACCAGCACTTCGGCCGACGTCGACTGCTCGGCGAAGGACGGGGCCTCGCGGTGGATCGGCGAGCTGAACGCCGAGTTGATCGGGCCGGCTTCGTCGATCGGATCGCCGATGACGTTCATGATGCGGCCGAGGCAGGCCGGGCCGACGGGAACGATGATCGCCTTGCCGGTGTCGACCACGGGCTGGCCGCGGGTCAGGCCTTCGGTGGTGTCCATGGCGATAGCGCGCACGGTGTTCTCACCCAGGTGCTGAGCCACTTCCAGCACGAGGCGGAAGGGCTGGCCCGTCCGCTGGTCGGTGTTGGTCGTCTCGAGCGCGTTCTGGATCGCGGGCAGATGGCCCTCGAACTCGACGTCGACGACGGCGCCGATGATCTGAACCAGCTTGCCGGTGGCGACGCCTTGCGTGGCGGTCGCCTTCGGGGCGGCGGAGGCCTTGGCGGGAGCGCGCTTGGCCGGAGCCTTCGCGGGGGCCTTGGCGGCGGGCTTCTTGGCGGTGGTGGTGGCCATGTCCAACTCTCTCGTAAGGCTAGATCGCTTCGGCGCCGGAGATGATCTCGATCAGCTCCTTGGTAATCTGCGCCTGGCGTGCACGGTTCATCTGCAGGGTGAGGCTGGCGATCATGTCGCCGGCGTTGCGGGTGGCGTTGTCCATCGCCGTCATCTGGGCGGCGAAGAACCCAGCCTGGTTCTCGAGCATGGCCGAGAAGATCTGGGTCGTGATGTTGCGCGGCAGGAGGTCGGCCAGGATGGTGGCCTCGTCCGGCTCGTACTCGTAGGCCGCGCCCTTCAGGTCGATCGTGGCGCCGCCGGCGGCGACCTCGGCCGGGATCAGCTGGCGCGCGGTCGGGGTCTGGGTGACCACCGATTTGAACTCGCTGAAGAACAGCGTGACGACATCGACCTCGCCGGCCTCGAACATGGCCTGGACCTTGGCCGACACCTCTTCGGCAACCGCCAGCGACGGGTTGCCGCCCACTTCGTACGATTCGACGAGGCGGCTGGCGTGACCGCGCCGCAGCTGGTCGCGGGCCTTGCGGCCGGCGGTGATGATCTTGACGTCCTTGCCATCGGCCAGGAGCTGATCGATGCGCAGGCGCGCGGCCCGGACGATCGACGAGTTGAAACCGCCCGCCAGACCGCGGTCAGACGTCGCGACCACCACCAGGTGACGCTGGTCTGAGCCGGTGCCCACCAGCAGCTTCGGCGCGCCGTCGCCCGAAACGCCGGCCGCCAGGTTGGCGATGACCGACGCCATGCGCTGGGCATACGGCCGCGAGTCCTGCGCGGCGTTCTGCGCGCGGCGCAGTTTCGCCGCGGCCACCATCTGCATCGCCTTCGTGATCTTCTGGGTGGATTTCACCGCAGCGATCCGATTGCGCATCTCCTTGACGCTAGCCATACGCCGTCAAGCCTTCCTGAAGAGCCACCAGGTGCTGTCGTCCATCACGGTGGTCCTTCTCCAGAAGAAGCCGTAATCGACCAGCACGAGGTCGCGAAAATTGTCGAGGTAGAGCGACCCGAAGTCGTTCTTGAAGAGCAGGTCCGTCTCACCGCGGTAGGTGATCGTCTCGGCCTTGGGCGAGAAGTACTCCGCGCAGAAGACGTACTTGGACGAGACCCGGTGGATCTCGCGCATCGTCTGTTCGAGCAGGCTGGGGTCCACATGGATCAGCACGCCCGAGGTGAAGGCCATCTCGACGGCCCCGTCCGCCAGCGGAATCTTGTGGCCGAAGCCCTCGATCACGCGGTCCTGGGGCAGGATGCCGTCCTCGACCAGGCGCTTGCGCGCGGCCGGGTTCGGCTCGATGCCCCAAAGGTCCATCGGCGCCAGCGCCTGGATGCCCTGCAGGTTGAGGCCTAGGTTCGGACCCACCTCCAGCGCGGACTTCGGCATATCGCCCACGATGCTGCGGAACACCTCGCCCCAGACACGCGTGCGGCCGCGCACGGCGTCGGTCGTACGGGCGTTGCGCTCCGTATACCGATCACCGAACTCGCCCGACCAGGCGTCCAGTGCTTTGGGTTGATCCGCGGCCATCGGTCTTTCGCCTAGGCGAAGGTTTCCGCGAACGCCGCCAGAGCCGCCTTCAGATCGTCTTCGACGTTCTTCAGGTCCTTCTCGATGCGGATCTTGTCCAGGATCGCCTGGTGCTTGCTGTGCAGGTTGGCCAGCAGCTCACGCTCGAAACGGCCGACCTGGTTGGTCGGGACCTTGTCGAGGTAGCCGCGGGTGCCGGCGTAGATCACCGCCACCTGTTCTTCCACCGACAGCGGCGAGTACTGGGGCTGCTTCAGGAGCTCGGTCAGGCGTTCGCCCCGCGCCAGCATGCGCTGGGTGGCGGCGTCCAGGTCCGAGCCGAACTTCGCGAAGGCAGCCATTTCCCGATACTGGGCCAGCTCGCCCTTGATCGGGCCGGACGCGGCCTTCATCGCCTTGATCTGGGCCGACGAGCCCACGCGGCTCACCGAGATACCCACGTTCACGGCGGGGCGGATGCCCTGGAAGAACAGGTCGGTCTCGAGGAAGATCTGGCCATCGGTGATCGAGATCACGTTGGTCGGGATGTAGGCCGACACGTCGTTGGCCTGGGTTTCGATGAGCGGCAGGGCGGTCAGCGAGCCCGAGCCGTTGTCCTCGTTCAGCTTCGCCGCGCGCTCCAGCAGACGGCTATGCAGGTAGAACACGTCGCCCGGATAGGCTTCGCGGCCCGGCGGACGCCGCAGCAGGAGCGACATCTGGCGGTAGGCCACGGCCTGCTTGGAAAGGTCGTCGTAG
>NZ_SCTC01000028.1 GCF_004299445.1 Phenylobacterium sp.
GGCTGGGCCGCAAGTCGGGCCGCGGCTTCTACGACTACCGCGGCGACAAGCCCGTCCCGACGCGCTAGCGCCCGCCCTCCCCGCCGGGAGAGAAAAATATCGCCCGCCCCCGTCGGCCCGCCCTATCCTCATGCGTCCTGTGACCACCGAGGAGGCCCGGCGCCATGCTCTACGCCCTGCTCTGCTACAACGACGAAGCCACCGTTTGGTCCTGGGACAAGGCGCAGGAGAGCGAGGTGATGGACCGCCTCGGCGCCGTCCGCGCGCGGCTTGAAAAGCAGGGAAAGCTGGGGCCGTCGCTTCGGCTGTTGCCCACCACCGCCGCCACCACGCTGCGGAAGAGCGACCCGCCGCTGGTCCTCGATGGCCCCTTCGCCGAGACGAAGGAACAGCTGCTGGGCTTCTACATCATCGACGTGGCCGACCTGGACGAGGCGATCGCCGTCGCGAAGGACCTGGGAGAGGCCAACCCCGGCGGCTCGTATGAGATCCGTCCCCTTGCCGTCTACAACGCCGGCGCGGACCTCCGCGTGAGCGCATGAGCGACCTGGCCTGGATCAACGCGGCGATCACCGCCGCGCGGCCCCAGGCCGTGGGCGCCCTGCTCCGCTATTTCCGCGACCTCGACACCGCCGAGGAAGCGTTCCAGGACGCCTGTCTGCGGGCCTTGAAGACCTGGCCGCAGAACGGCCCGCCGCGCGACCCTGCCGCGTGGCTGATCATGGTGGGACGCAACGCCGCGCTGGACGGCGTGCGCAAGCGCTCGCGCCACACCGAGCTGCCGCCCGAGGAAGTCCTGTCCGACCTCGGCGACCAGGAGGAGCGCGCCGTCGAGCAAGTCGACGCCAGCGACTATCGCGACGACGTCCTGCGGCTGCTGTTCATCTGCTGCCATCCCGACCTGCCCGCCACCCAGCAGATCGCCATGGCCCTGCGGATCGTTTCGGGCCTGACCGTGAAGCAGATCGCCCGCGCCTTCCTCGTCAGCGAAGCGGCGATGGAGCAGCGGATCACCCGGGCCAAGCGCATCGTGGCCGAGGGCGACGCCGACTTCGAGACTCCAGGGGCCGTCGAGCGCGCGGAGCGGCTCGCGGCCGTGGCGGCCATGATCTACCTTGTGTTCAACGAGGGCTATTCGGCCGGCGACAATCCTGCCCGCGCCCAGCTGTGCGGCGAGGCGATCCGGCTGGGACGGCTGCTGCTGCGCCTGTTCCAGGCCGAGCCCGAGATCATGGGGCTGCTGGCGCTGATGCTGGTCCAGCACGCCCGCACCCCGGCGCGCTTCGACGCCGAAGGCCAGATCGTGCTCCTGGACGACCAGGACCGCGGCCTCTGGGACCGTGGGATGATCGCCGAGGGTCTGGCGCTGATCGACAAGGCCATGCGCCACCGTCGGCCGGGCGCCTACCAGGTTCAGGCCGCGATCGCCGCGTTGCATGTACGGGCCCCCACGCCCGCCGACACCGACTGGGCCCAGATCGACGCGCTCTACGCCAATCTCGAACGCCTGACGCCTTCGCCGGTGATCACGCTGAACCGGGCGGTGGCCGTCTCGAAGGTGGCCGGGCCCGAGGCGGCCCTGACGATGATCGAGCCGTTGGCGGACAGGCTTTCCGGCTACTTCCACTTTCACGGGCTGAAGGGCGCGCTGAACCTGGAGCTGGGCCGGGAAGCCGAGGCGCGCGCCGCCTTCGGCCGCGCCATCGCGCTGGCCAACACCGCCGCCGAAGCCGCCCACATCCGCCAGCACCTGGACCGCCTGATGGCGGATCATCATCCCACCGTGCGTGAACCCGGAGCAGCAAGAGGATAGCCGGACATTGTCGGGAGCGGCCGGCCCCGGCCGTCCTTAGGGCGCAACGCCCGAGGAGCCTCCGATGTCCGAGACCGCCGAACTGCCCGCCATGCCAAAGATCGAGACCAAGGGCGGCGTCGTCGCCTACCTGTCGGTGGATGGGGCCCGAAAGGCCGCAGAGTTCATCAAGATCGCCTTCGGCGGCGAGGAGGTCTTCGCCTACCCCGAGGACGAGCAGGGCCGCACCATGCACATCCACCTGTACGTCAACGGCAGCTCGATGATGCTGGGTGACTTCTATCCCGAGCACGGCCACGCAAAGGAGACCCCGGCCGGATTCACGATCCAGCTGATGGTCGACGACATCCACGCGTGGTTCGACCGTGCGGTCGCCGCCGGCTGCGAAGCCATTGTTCCGCCGCAGGAGATGTTCTGGGGCGACACCTGGGGCCAGGTCAAAGACCCGTTCGGCTTCATCTGGGCCTTCAACCAACCCCGCGCCGGCTAGGCCCACTGCGCGATATGGCCTCTGGCGGCGCGACGCGAGGGCCCGCGCTGATCCCGATTCGACGTTAACCATTCCCGAACCGGCACATGGTTAATGAATTCGACTAGCCCGGGGACCACCTCGATACTCCGGGTGATTCGGAAGCAGGACCATGCGGCGGCTCACTCTCGCGCTTCTCTGTGCGACCTACCTCTGCCTCTCGCTGATCGTCGCGCTCACCCTGTGGCGCAGCGGCTTCGGCTGGGGGGTGGCGATCTCGGCGATGATGGGCGGCCTGGGGCTCTGCCTCGCGTCGCATGGCATGATCATGCGCTTCCTCGAGATGCGCGAGCTGCGCGGTGAGGTCGAGGCCGTCCGCGACGCCCATCGCATCCTGCTGGACCAGGTCGTCGCTATCGACGGCCGCGTCACGGACGTGGCCCGGGTGGTCGAATCCGACGTCTCGCGCGCCGCCGCGCTGACCGACGAGGTTCACCTGCTGGAGGAGCTGGTCGAGAAGATGAGCCAGCGGATGGACGAGCCCCGCGCCCCCTATCTCGCCGCCCAGGGCGGCCAGGACGTCCGCCGCCCGCAGAGCCTGGTAGGCGTCGTCAAGGAGGCCCTGATGGAGGGCCGCGTCGACCTCTACCTCCAGCCGGTGATGGCGCTGCCCCAGCGCAAGACCGTCTTCTACGAGAGCTTCACGCGCCTGCGCGACCCGTCCGGCCGGGTGATCATGCCCGCCGAGTACCTGACCGTCGCCGAACCCGGCGGCCTGGTCACCGCGATCGACAACCTGATGCTGTTCCGCTGCGTCCAGATCATCCGCCGGCTGGCCCGGCAGGATCGCCGCGTCGGCATCTTCTGCAACATCTCGATGTCCAGCCTGGGCGACGAAGAGTTCTTCCCGCAGTTCCTCGACCTGCTGCGCGCCAACCGCGACCTGTCGCCGGCGCTGGTGTTCGAGATCGGACAGGCCGGCTTCGACACCCGCACATCGGTCCAGGCCCGCAACATGGCCAAGCTGGCTGACCTGGGCTTCCGCTTCAGCCTCGACAAGGTGAAGAACCTCGACCTCGACCTCCAGGACCTGCAGCGCTCGGACGTGAAGTTCGTGAAGGTGGCCGCCCAGACGCTGCTGGACGAGCTGACCACGGTGGAGAACCGGCTGGTCCTGCGCTCGATGCCGGACCTCGCCGCCGAGGACTTCGCGCTGCTGGCCCGCCGCTACGGCGTCGACCTGGTGGCCGAGAAGGTGGAGAACGAGCGGCAGGTCGTCGACATCCTCGACCTCGACATCCAGCTGGGCCAGGGTCACCTGTTCGGCGAACCCCGCGCCATCAAGAGCGACGTTCTGGCCGAAGCCGGCCAGCCGGGCGCGACCGTCGAGCGCCTCCGCGTCCGCGCGGCTTAAGGGGTCCCCGCGGTTCGGACTTTCCTTCCCCGCTTGGTGGGAAAGGCAGGAGTAGCGTTGACCTGCCCCCTAACGCCCGGTACCGCCCGCCCCAATGACCTCCCCCACGCCGATCTCCGGGCTGTCCCAGCTCGCCGCCCGCTACGATGTGCTGCTTTGCGACGTGTGGGGCGTGATCCACAACGGCCGTGAGAGCTTCCCCGCCGCCTGCGCCGCCCTGGCGCGGTTCCGGGCCGAGGTGGGGCCCGTGATCCTGATCTCCAACGCGCCCCGGCCCCATCCGCCGATCGTGGAGCAGCTCGACAGCCTGGGCGTCCCCCGCACGGCGTGGACCCAGCTCATCACCTCGGGCGACGCCACCCGGACCCTCCTGGCCCAGCGCGCACCAGGCCGCTGCTGGAAGATCGGACCGGATCGCGACAGCGTGCTCTATGAGGGTCTGGACCTGCGGGAGGGTGGCCCCGAGGACGCCGACTTCATCTGTGTCACCGGCCCCTACGACGACGAGAACGACGAGCCGGGCGACTATCGCGACCGCTTCATCGCCTGCGTCGCGCGCGGGCTGGAGCTGATCTGCGCGAACCCCGACATCGTCGTCCAGCGCGGCGACCGGCTGATCTACTGCGGCGGCGCCCTGGCTCAACTCTACGAGAGCCTGGGCGGTCGTGCGGTGATGGCGGGCAAGCCCTATGCGCCGATCTACGAGATGGCCCTGTCGGTGGCCGCCGAGCGCCTGGGCCGGCCGGTGGACCCCACCCGCGTGCTGTGCGTGGGCGACGGCCTGCCCACGGACGTGCGCGGCGCCAACGCACGCGGCCTCGACGTCCTCTTCGTCGCCAGCGGCATCCACGGCGCCGAAACGATCGGACCCGATGGCCTGATCCTGCCGGTGGTCGAGGACCTCCTGCGGCAAGAGGGCCTACAGGCGAACTGGGCGATCGCGGATATGATCTGGTCGTAAGCGGACCTGAGTCGCGAGCCGGGTGCACGGACCGGCGGACGGCTTGAAAGGGACGCGCAACGCGGAGAAGGGGGTTCTTCCGTGCAAGGTCTTTACATCGACGAGCTGACCGTCGGTCAGTTCGCGGAGATGAGCCGCGTCGTGGGCGTGGCCGACATCGAGGCGTTCGCCGAGGTCTCGGGCGACAACAATCCGGTCCACCTGGACGACGCCTACGCCAAGGGCACCGCGTTCGGCGAGCGCATCGCCCACGGCATGCTCTCAGGCGCCTACATCTCGGCGATCCTCGGCACCAAGCTGCCGGGGCCGGGCGCCATCTATCTTTCGCAATCGCTGCGGTTCCGTCGGCCGGTGAAGGTGGGCGACCTGGTCGTGGCCCGCGCCACCATCAAGGCGCTGGACGTCAACAAGGGCCACGTGACCCTGGACACCGTTTGCGAGGTTGGCGGCAAGACGGTGGTCGAAGGCGAAGCTCTGGTGATTGCGCCCCGCCGCGGGGCGTGACAATCGGGGGCGCATGAAGCGCATCCGGGTCATTCGCGGCTGGAAGGATCTGTCCGACGGCGATCGCGGCGCAGCCGTCGCCATGGGCAGTTTTGACGGCGTCCATCTGGGCCACCAGCAGGTGATCGAGCTGGCGGCGCGAGCCGCGGACGACCTGGGCGCGCCCTTGGGCGTGATCACCTTCGATCCGCATCCGCGCGTGTACTTCCGCCCCGAAGAACCGGCCTTCCGCCTGATGAAGACCGATCAGCAGGCGCGGGCGCTGGAGAAGCTGAACGTCGACATCCTTTACGTCCTGCCGCTTGAGCCCGAGCTGGCGGGCATGACCGACCGCGAGTTCGCGACAGACGTGCTGCACAGGGGCCTGGGCGCCCGCCACGTGGCCGTTGGGTTCGACAATTCGTTCGGCAAGGGCCGGTCGGGCTCGCCGGCCACCATGCGCCAGTATGGCGCCGAGCTGGGGTTCGGCGTGTCGGTGGCCGAGCCGGTAGGTGACGGCGGCGAGAAGTTCTCGTCCACCCAGGTGCGCGACGCCCTGCGCGACGGCCGCCCCGAGGTCGCCGCCGAGATCCTGGGCCGCCCGTTCGCCATCGAGGGGCCGGTGCAGCGCGGCCGGCAGCTGGGCCGCAAGCTGGGTTTCCCGACCGCCAACGTGGATCTGGCCGACTATGTCTCGCCGCGTTTCGGGGTCTATGCGGTGCGCACGCGCCTGTCGGACGGCCGCCAGTTCGACGGCGTCGCCAATATCGGCGTGAACCCGACCGTCCAGGGCGTGACGAGGCCCCTTCTCGAGGTCTGGCTCTTCGACTTCGACGAAGACATCTACGATCGCGTCATCGAGACCGACCTGGTGGCCTTCCTGCGGCCCGAGGAGAAGTTCGACAGCCTCGAGGTGATGACCGAACAGGTCACGCGGGATGCGGACAACGCGCGGCGAGTGCTCTCCCGCCCCTGACGGGGCAGGAAGTCAGCGCCGCTTGCCCAGCTCCGCGGCGATGTCCTTGGTCATCTTGCCGACCTTGCGGTGGGCCGCGGTGAGCTGGTCCTTGGTCACGCCCCACTTCTTCATCCAATACTCGACCGCCTTGCGCTCGGTGAGGTCGAGGCGGTCCTTGTCGATGAAGAAGCCGCCCTTGTCCTTCAGGCCCGCCATGGCGAATCTCCTCCGCGCGCCGCAGGCGCTATCAGGATTGTCCACGAACCACGCGAACCACACAAACGTCACGTGACGCAGCCGGGACCGCGAGGATGAGTCTGTGTGGTTCGTGTGGTTCGTGGACGAAGCCAGCGGCGCTGGCGCGCCACTACCGGCTGACGGTGATGTCCTTGATCAGCGACTGGACCGTGGCCTTGCCGCCGGCGTTCCAGACCTGCTTCAGGTAGGCCAGCGTGCGGGCCGCGGCGTCCTCGTGCTTCCAGTCGCAGGCGACGAAGGTGCAGTCCTCGAACACGGGCGTGCCGCCGCCGGCGTAGACGAGCCGGCTGTCGCGGAATTCGCACTGCGTGAAGATTTCATCGTCCAGCTGGACGGTCTCGTGATTGTAGATGACGCCGCTCGGCATGTTCAGCTTTCGTCGGCCGAAGGTTCGGCCTCATCAGGGTTTGTCGCGCCGCGCTCGCGTTCGCGCTGCTCGCGCTTGGCAGCGGCCTTTTCGGCCGTCTTGATCGCCTTCTGGCGATCACGTTCCATGCGCTCGAACTGGTAGTTGGGCTTCCTCGCCATCGGGGCTCCTGGAGACTCTTCGGTTCACCTGAACCGTCGGGGCTCAGGACATTCGCCTAGCGGCGGGCCGTTCGGTCCGGAACGGGCCGCGCCCAGGCGGCGACGGGCTAGCGGGCCTTGCGGGCCGCGTAGCGGGCGTCGCGCTTGGCCTTGGCTTCGGCCTTGGTGAGCGCCTTGCGCTCCTTGCGTTCGCCGCGCTTGGCGTCGAGGTTCGCGGCTTCGGCGGCCTCCACGCTCAGGCGCGCGGCTTCGATCGCATCGGCGGCGGCCTGACGCTTGGCGACCTTGGCCTCGGTGCGCTCCTGGCGCACGCGCAGCAGCTCGGCCTCGCGGGCCTCGGCGCGGGTCGGCGTATCGGTCGCGGTGCTTGCAGCCTTCGGCTTGAAGGCGGCCAGCAAGGCCTTCTTCGCGTCGGCGGCTGTCTTCAGGCGTTCCTGGAAACCGGTGCGGAGGATCTCGTTCATTCTTGCCCTTTTCGGCTGGTCGCCGCGGCGCAGATCGCCTCGAGGTGTCCCCGGACGTTGCGCGACGCCAGCAGGACATCGACGGCGTGGCAGCCGTCGGCCTTCAGGCGCTGTTTGAGAGCCGCCACGTCACGGACCTCGCCCGCGCGGGCGAGCGCATAGGCGCGCTCGAGTGTGGATGGTGTCATGGCGTGCAGACCTCCGGCCGGAGCGGCTTGGCGCCGCGCCGGCCAGGGGCCCTTTGTCCTTAGGCGGCTTGCAGCTGGCCGGCGGACATCTTGCCGCTGCGCTGGTCGCGTTCGAGCTCGAAGGAAACCTTCTGGCCTTCGTTCAGCGAGCCCAGGCCCGCGCGTTCGACGGCCGAGATGTGCACGAACACGTCCGCGCCGCCGTCGTCAGGCTGGATGAAGCCGAAACCCTTGGTCGGGTTGAACCACTTCACGGTACCGGTAGCCATGTTTTCTGTCTTTCTATTGCAAGATTTGGCGCGCCCCGGGTGGGACTTCGCATCAAATTGTCGGAGAGGATCTTGCGAAGTCCGGGCTCGATCCGAAGAACAAGCGTGGAGAGCAACCGAACCAAATCGCGATTTGATTGCGACCGTATATCCGAATAGCTCGTCGATATCTACCGAAATCGGGAATCCCGGCGATGTCAGGGGGTGGACCCTGCGGAAGAGACACGTTCGCGGCGACGTCGAAACGCCTCGACCGGTCGGTCGCGACCTCTAGCGCGCCTTGGAGCCGCCGATGCGCTTCTGCTGGAAGAGCCACTGAGGCAGAGCCTCGTCGGCGAAGCCAGGATCCCAGCTGTTGTGGTTCACGCCCGCCAGTTCCTTGTAGGTGACCTGAGCGCCGGCCGCCTTGAGGGCGGCGGCCATCTTGCGGGACTCGTCCACGGGCACGACCACGTCGGCGTCGCCATGGACGATCCAGATCGGCAGCTTGCTGATCTTGCCTGCCAGCGCGGCATACGGGTCCGGCCCCGCCGCGATGGGCGGCAGGCCGCGGAACGACCCGGCGAAGGCGCACACCGGCACGACGGCGGCCCAGCGGTCAGGATTCTCATAGGCCAGCCGCCACGACCCGTTGCCGCCCATCGACAGGCCGGCCAGGTAGACGCGATTGGGGTCGGTGCGGAACTCGCGCTCGGACTGGGCGAGCGCCGCCATGGCCACCTTCGCCGGGACGCCCATCCAGAGCTGGTCCTTCGGCGCCTGCGGGAACACCACGATGGCCGGCCAGCGTTCGGGATGTCGGCGGATCGCGCCGGCGAGACCCACCTCGGTCTGCAGCAGGCCGTCCGAGCCCCGCTCGCCGGCGCCGTGCAAGGCCAGGATGATGGGCTTTGCGCCCGCGATCGGCTTCCTCGGCACATAGACCTGGTAGGCGTACGACTTGCCGTCGACCGTGATCGTCCGGTCGAGGAAGCCCGTATCGGCCAGAGCCGCCGACGGAAGCGCCAGCATGAACAGCGCCGCCAGCGCCAAAAGCCACCGCGTCATCATCCGCCTCCCCCATGTTGTTGAGAATGAGCGTAACCCTGCGCCCGTCGTTGTCATCCCCAAGACTTGGGTTCGCCGCCCGTCTCTGTTAGAGCCTCCCCCCATGACTTCGGTCCGGAAGAGCGTGCGAATTATCCGCCCGGCGTGACGCCGCCGGACGAAGCCGTTCCAGCGCGCGCCGGGTTCTCACCCCGCACCTCTCAGACCCCCGGACCAGCCTGGACAGAGTGATGGCCGACGACGCCCCCAATGCTACGCGCGACTACCGCGAAACCGTCTTCCTTCCCGAGACGCCCTTCCCCATGCGCGCGGGCCTGCCGCAGAAGGAGCCGCAGATCCTGGCGAAGTGGGCGGAGCAGAACCTCTACCACGCCATGCGCGCCGACCGGCAGCGCGCCGGCGCGCCGCTGTTCGTGCTGCACGACGGCCCGCCCTATGCGAACGGCGCGATCCACATCGGCCACTCCCTGCAGAAGACGCTGAAGGACTTCGTGGTCCGCTCGCGGTTCCTGCTGGGCTTCGACGTCGACTACGTGCCGGGCTGGGACTGCCATGGCCTGCCCATCGAGTGGCAGATCGAGAAGGAGCTCAAGGAAAAGGGCCGACGCAAGGACGAGGTCTCGAAGGCCGAGTTCCGCACCCTTTGCCGCGACTACGCCGCGCACTGGATCGACGTGCAGCGCGACGGCTTCAAGCGCCTGGGCGTGATCGGCGACTGGGAAAACCGCTACGCCACCATGGACTATTCCAGCGAGGCCGCGATCGTGGCCGAGTTCCACAAGTTCGTGGCCACGGGCCAGCTCTACCGCGGCTCGAAACCCGTGATGTGGAGCCCGGTCGAGCGGACGGCCCTGGCCGACGCCGAGGTCGAATACCACGACCACAACAGCCCCACGATCTGGGTGAAGTTCCCGGTGACTGAAGGCAGCGACGCCGCGCGCGGCGCATCGGTCGTCATCTGGACCACCACGCCCTGGACCATCCCGGCCAACCGGGCGATCAGCTACAACGAAGCCATCGACTACGGCGTCTACCAGGTCGAGGCCATGGAAGAGGGCCTTGAGTTCGAGCCCTGGGCCAAGCCGGGCGACCGGCTGATCGTGGCCGACAAGCTGTCGGCCGATGTCTTCGCCGCCGCCAAGATCGCCAAGGCCCGCCGCGTCGAGAAGATCGACTGCCAGGGCATGGTCTGTGAGCACCCGTTCGCGAACCTGGACCCGCACTATCAGTTCGGCGTGCCGTTGCTGGCCGGCGACCACGTGACCGACGACGCCGGCACGGGCTTCGTCCACACCGCCCCCGGACACGGCGCCGACGACTACCTGGTCTGGCTGGCCCATGGCCATCGCGAGATCCCCGAGACGGTGGATCCCGACGGCGCCTACTACCCGCATGTGGCCCTGTTCGCAGGCCTGAAGGTGCTGGAGACCGAGGGCAAGAAGGCGGGCAAGTTCGGCCCCGCCAACCCGGCCGTCATCGACAAGCTGATCGAGGCCGGCCGCCTGCTGGCCCGCGGCCGGCTGGAGCACAGCTACCCGCACAGCTGGCGCTCGAAGGCTCCGGTGATCTTCCGCAACACCCCGCAGTGGTTCATCCGCATGGACGAGCCGGTGGACACCAAGGAGCTGGGCGGCCGCACCCTGCGCGAAGCCGCGCTGGAGGCCATCGAGGCCACCACGTTCCACCCCGCGGGCGGCAAGAACCGCATCCGCTCGATGGTGGAGAGCCGGCCCGACTGGCTGATCAGCCGCCAGCGTGCGTGGGGGGCTCCGCTGGCCATGTTCGTCGACAAGGAGACGAACCAGCCGCTGCACGATCCCGAGGTCGACAAGCGCATCATCGATGCTATCGCCAAGGAAGGCGCCGACGCCTGGTTCACCCGGCCGGTCACCGACTTCCTCGGCAGCCACGACCCCGACCGCTACGAGAAGGTCGAGGACATCCTCGATGTCTGGTTCGACTCGGGCTCGACCCACGCCTTCACGCTGGAGAACCGCGCCCACACCAAGTGGCCCGCCGACCTCTACCTGGAAGGCTCGGACCAGCACCGCGGCTGGTTCCAGAGCTCGCTGCTGGAAAGCTCGGGCACCCGCGGCCGCGCGCCTTACGACGCCATCCTCACCCACGGTTTCACCATGGACGAGAACGGCGAGAAGATGAGCAAGTCCAAGGGCAACACGGTCGACCCAGAGGTGGTCATCCGCGAGTCCGGGGCCGAGATCATCCGCCTCTGGGCCGCGATGATCGACTACGCAGACGACAGCCGGATCGGGAAGACGATCCTGCAGACGACCTCCGATGCGTACCGCAAGCTGCGCAACACCGTCCGCTACATGCTGGGCGCCCTGGCGGACTACTCGCCGGACGAGGCCGTCGAGCTGACCGAGATGCCGCCGCTGGAGCGGTTCATCCTGCACCGTCTCTGGGAGCTGGATGGCCAGGTGCGCGCCGCCTACGACGCCTACCTGTTCCAGGACGTGATCCGGCCGATCCTCGACTTCTGCCAGGAGGACCTGTCGGCGCTGTTCTTCGATATCCGCAGAGACAGCCTCTACTGCGACCAGCCCAGCGAGCTGAAGCGTCGGGCCGCGCGTACGGTGATGGAGGCGGTGTTCGAGCGGCTGACCGCGTGGCTCAGCCCGCTGATCCCGTTCACGATGGAAGAGGCCTGGACCACCCGCTACCCGAACGCCCACTCCAACTGCCTGCGCACCATCCCGATCACCCCGGTCGAGTGGAAGAACGACGCCGAGGCCGCCCGTTGGGCCAAGGTCCAGAAGGTGATGTCGGTGGTGACCGGCGCGCTGGAGGTCGAGCGGCGTGAGAAGCGGATGGGCGCCGCCCTGGAAGCCGCGCCGAAGGTCTTTATCTCCGACGCCGACCTGCTGGCCGCGCTGGACGGCCTGGACGCCGCCGAGGTGTTCCGCACCAGCCAGGCGACGCTGGTCGCGGGCGAGGGTCCCGCCGCAGCCTTCCGCCTGCCAGAGGTGGGCGGTGTCGCCGTGGAGACGCTGAAGGCCGAAGGCCGGAAGTGCGCCCGCTCGTGGCGGATCCTGCCGGAAGTGGGGTCCGACCCGCGCTACCCCGACCTGTCGCTGCGCGACGCTGAGGCCGTGGCGGCCTGGGACGCGGCCAGAAAAGGCCAGGGACTGGCATGACCGAGGCCGCGGAAGCATCGTCGACTGGAGTCACCCGCTGGGGCTGGCGCGCCTATGCGCTGGCCGCCGTGGTGCTGATCCTGGACCAGCTCACGAAGTACTGGATCCTCTCGGTCGTGCGCCTTCCAGAAGGCGCCACGATGGAGGTGTTTCCGCCGCTGCAATTCACCCGCATCTGGAACGAAGGCGTCAGCTTCGGCCTCTTCCAGGCGCAGCACGACCTGGTGCGCTGGGGCATGGTGGCGTTCAACGTGGTCGTGGCGGTGCTGCTGTCGTACTGGGTGCGCAGCCAGGTCCGGCTGCTGCCGGCGGTGGGCCTGGGCCTGCTGATCGGCGGGGCGATCGGCAACGCCATAGACCGCGCCCGCTTCGGCGCGGTGGTGGATTTCATCGACGTCCACCGGCTGGGCTTCTTCCCCTGGATCTTCAACATCGCCGACGCCGGCATCACCATCGGCGTCATCTTCATCCTGCTGGACAGCCTGCGGCGAGAACGTCCGGCCTGACGCCGTTGGCGCGAGCGCGCGGTTGGGGTATCCAGACGCTCCGCCGTTTTCCGGCCACGGACAGCGGGCACACTGCAGGACGATGCGCCACCCTTCGATCCGGCGCGCTTGGGAGTTTCTAGGGTTCATGAGCTTCAATCGCGTGATCGTGGCGACCGCCCTGGTCGCAGCCGCGGGCCTCGCCGGCTGCCAGTCCACCCAGAAGGCCCTGGGCATGTCCAAGGTGACCCCTGACGAGTTCCGGGTCGTGACCAAGGCGCCCCTGGTGGTCCCGCCCGACTACGCGCTGCGCCCGCCGGCCCCCGGCGAGCCGCGCCCGCAGGAGCTGCAGCCCGAGAGCGCCGCGCGCAACGCCCTGCTGGGCCAGCGCGAAGCCGAGCAGCGGTCCGACGGCGAGAAGCTGCTGGTCGCCAAGGCCGGCGCCGAAAAGGCCGACCCGCTGGTGCGCTATGTCGTCGATGACGAGTTCGGCGACATCGCCCACAAGGAAAAGAACTTCGCCGACCGCGTGATGTTCTGGAAGAAGGGCGACGCGGCCGCGCCGCAGCAGACCGCCGCCCTCGATGGCTCCAACGCGCCCATCGACGCCGCCGCCGAGAAGGAGCGCGTGGCCAAGCTGACCGGCGAAAAGCCCATCACCATCCAGCGCGACGCGAAGAGCCGCATCAAGCTCCCGGGGCTGTAGGCCCCGGCCTACCCGCGAACGATTTCGAGCCTCCGCGCAAGCGGAGGCTCTTTCGTTTTCAGACCACGGAACGGCAGAAGGCGGCCGGGCTCCTTCCGCCTCACTCCTCGCCCGGCGTCTTCACGGTCAGGCCCTGCTTCCGCAGCCGCTCCAGGACGCCGTTCTGCGCCAGCAACGGCCGCAGCGGGACCAGCACGATCGCATGTCCCGGCTGCTTCAGAGCGCCCGCGATAGCGGCCGCGGTGTCGGCCTTGGTACGTTCGTCATAGGTCCGACCGCCCGAGATCACCGCCAGGCAGCGCTCGTAGGTCCGCTCGTTCTGGAGGGCCCCCTCCACGTCTCCGACCGCCCAGGCTCGCGCGGCGGCGCGGGTGACCCCCGGGCCGGCCTCAGCCTGGCTCAGCACCTCGTCGAAACAGATCCGCCCGGTGGACGCCGGCGTGCGCAGGATGCCGCTCAGCTGCGGGCCCAGGTCGTAGCTCTTCTCGACCACCTTCACCCGTTGTCGCTGAGCCAGCAGGCGCACCAGCTTGGCCGGGTCCATGTTGGTCAGTTCCGACCGGTCTCGGTAGTCGATCGCCAGCTGCACGCCGGCCGCCAGCGGGTTGCTGGTCGGATAGTGCTTGGCGTCCTGGCCCAGTCGGGTGCGAACAGCCACGAACCGCGCCCGCGTCGCCGGGTCCAGCCGATCCTCGAACGGTCCGCCCGAGCGCAGCCGCAGCAGGTTGAACGCCGTCCCGACCGAGCCGCCGACCTTGGCGCGCACGTTGACGAACGGCAGGATCACCACGTTCGCGCCCTGCAGCCGCCGCTCGAAGATCGCCCGGTCCCATTCCATCCGCTTGGGCGCCAGCGAGGGCACGCCCAGCACGTAAACCGTGGTGTCGGCGTCGGTCACGCGCCACCATGCCGGCCCCGGCAGGCGGCCGCGCACGACCAGCTCCTCCACCAGCGTCGCGTCCGGGTCGTCGGGCAGCGGCGCCGGTGCAGGCGTCTGGGCGACAGCCGGAACGGCGGCAAGGGCGGCGACCAGGGTAAGAGCGGCGATACGTTTCAGCACGCGGGGGAGACTCCTCGGAATCGGACTATGTAGGAAGATCTAGCGCCCATGCCGATCCGCCGCCTCCCGCCCGAACTGATCAATCGCATCGCCGCCGGCGAGGTGGTGGAGCGTCCTGCCAGCGCGGTCAAGGAACTGGTGGAGAACGCCCTCGACGCAGGCGCGTCCGAGGTCCAGGTCCAGGCCGACGGCGGTGGGCTCACCCGCATCCTGGTGGCCGATGACGGCCAAGGTTTGGCGGCCGATCAGCTCCCGCTGGCCGTAGAGCGCCACGCCACGTCAAAGCTGAACCCCGGCGACGACGGCGAGTACGATCTGCTGCGCATCGCCACCATGGGCTTCCGGGGCGAGGCGCTGCCGTCCATCGGGTCGGTGGCCCGCCTGTCGATCACCAGCCGCGCGAAGGGCTTCGCCGACGCCCACGCGATCTTTGTCGAGGGCGGCGCGGTGAGCGCGGTTTCGCCTGCCGGCTTCCCCGGCCCGCACGGCGCCCGGGTCGAGGTGCGCGACCTGTTCTACGCCACGCCGGCGCGCCTCAAGTTCATGAAGTCCGAGCGCTCCGAGAGCCAGGCGATCACCGAGGAGCTGAAGCGCCAGGCCATGGCTCACGAGGCCGTCGGCTTCGCCCTCGACCTCGACGGCCGCCGCACCCTGCGCCTGCCTGCCGAGGCGCCCGGCGACGAAGGCCGGCTCGCCCGACTGGGCGCCGTGATGGGCCGGGAGTTCTCGGACAATGCACTCCTGATCGACCACGAGCGCGAGGGCGTGCGGCTGTCGGGCTATGCGGGCCTGCCCACCTACAATCGGGGCAATGCGGCGCATCAATACCTTTTCGTGAACGGTCGGCCGGTGCGCGACCGGCTGCTGCAGGGCGCGCTCCGCGGCGCCTACGCCGACTTCCTGGCCCGCGACCGCCATCCGGCCTGCGCGCTCTATATCGAGCTCGACCCCGGCCTGGTGGACGTCAACGTGCACCCCGCGAAGGCCGAGGTGCGGTTCCGCGATCCGGGCCTGGTGCGCGGCCTGATCGTCAGCGGCCTGCGTCACTCGCTGGCCGCCGCCGGCCACCGCGCGTCCACCACGGTCGCGCAGGCTGCGCTAGGCGGCTTCCGGCCGCAGGGGCTGCCCTATCCGCCGCCGCGCCCCTCGGGCGGCGGGTTCTCCGCCTGGAGCGCCGGCGGCTGGCAGGCCGCGGCGGCGGCCGTTCAGGCGATCCCCGGCCTCTCCGACATCTCGGCCCGGGCCGAGCCTGACTACGGCCCCGGCGTCGCCGAGCCCGCCGCCACACCGGCCTTCGACCCCGTCGACCATCCGCTGGGCGCGGCGCGCGCCCAGGTGCACGAGACCTACATCGTCGCCCAGACCCGCGACGGCGTAGTGATCGTCGACCAGCACGCCGCCCACGAGCGCCTGGTCTACGAGCGCATGAAGACCGAGATGGCCGACGGCGGCGTCACCCGCCAGGCGCTCTTGCTGCCCGAGGTGGTCGAGCTGGACCCGGCCGAGGCCGAGCGCGTGGTCGCCCGCGCCGACGAGCTGGCTGCGCTGGGGTTGGTGATCGAGCCCTTCGGCCCCGGCGCCGTCCTGGTCCGCGAAGTCCCGGCGATGCTGGGCGAGACCGACGCGGCCGGCCTGATCCGCGACATCGCCGACGACCTGGCCGAGAACGGCCAGGCCCTGGCGCTGAAGGAACGGCTGGAGGACGTCTGCTCCACCATGGCCTGCCACGGCTCGGTCCGCGCCGGCCGCCGGCTGACCGCGCCGGAGATGAACGCCCTCCTGCGCCAGATGGAAGCCACGCCCCACTCCGGCCAGTGCAACCACGGCCGCCCAACGTACGTCGAACTGAAGCTCGCCGACATCGAGCGGCTGTTCGGGCGGCGCTGACGCCGGGCGTCATTTTCGACGCCTGCGACAATTGCAGCGCTGCGTCGCACGGTGTGGCAGCCTACATTGTAGCGGAAACAGGGACCCCCCGGGGGTAGGCGGGCGCATGACGGCTCCCAGGCTGAAGCTCGGATCCACGCGCTTCGCCAGCGACGGGATCTTCCGCAGTGCTTTCGAAAGCAGCCCCGACTGCGTGAAAATCCTCGACCTTGAGGGGGTCGTGCAGTTCATCAACCGGAACGGCGCCGCCCTACTGGGCGCCGAGGACATCGCGGTGCTCCTCGGGGCGCCATGGGTCTCACTGTGGGAGCCTGTAGAACGCCCAATGGTCGCGGCGGCGCTGGCGGCCGCAGCGGCCGGCGACAAGCAGCGCTTCACGGGCGCGGCCCGCATCTTCACCGGCGAGTTGCGCTACTTTGACAATGTCCTGTCCCCGCTTGCCGACAATACGGGCGCGACGTCGGCCTTGCTGGTGACGTCCCGGGACGTCACCGAGACAGAGGCCGCACGGCTCGCCGCCGAGTCGCGCGAGCGCCTGGCCGCGCAGCAGACCTCCGTCCTGCGCGCCGCCGCCGAGATGGCCAAGCTTGCGAGTTGGGGGGCGGACTTCCGCCGCGGCGTGCTGATTCGCAGCGAGGAGAGCAACGTCCTGCTGCGCGGCGGCTTGATGGAAGCCCCGATCCAGCGGGGCTTCGGCATGTACGAGCCGGACGTGCAGCGGCAGATCACCGCGTTGATCGAGCGCGTCCGCACCCATGGGGAGCAGATCAAGCACGAGGCTCCGTTTATCCGCCATGACGGCACGCGCGGCTGGGTCCGGCTACGGGGCGAACCCGTCTACGAGGGCGAAGAATGCGTCGGCCTGACCGGCACGGCCATGGACATCTCCGAGCAAAAGGCGGCGGAAGAGACGCTGCGGCGCGCCGAGCGACGCCTCGCCTGTGCGCTGGGCCTCGCCGGAATGCACGTTTACGAGCTCGACTTCGAGGCCAGGACCCTGATCCACGAGGGCGAGGGCGAACTGGTCTTTGAGACGCAGCCGACGTTCGATGACCTCTGGCCGGACCTTGAGGTGATCGTCCACCCGGAGGACCGCGCCCGGGCAAGCGCGGAGTGGGCGGCGGCGCTCGCCGACGGGACGCCGTTCCGCTCGGAGTTCCGCGTGAGCCGGAGCGATGACCGCGAGCTCTGGATCTTCTGCGTCGCCGAGATCCTGGTGGACGCTGCAGGCGAGCCCACGCGGCTGATCGCTGCGCTCGTGGACATCACCGAGCGCAAGCGCGGCGAGATCGAGACCTTGCAGGCCATCGCCCGGATGCGAGAGCACGAGGACCGTCAGAAGCTGCTGCTCGACGAGTTGAACCATCGGGTGAAGAACACGCTCGCATCCGTCCAGTCCGTGGCCGTCCAGAGCCTCCGCGACGCGCGGGACCTGCGCGGCGCCCGCGACCTGTTCATCGAACGGCTGATGGCGCTGTCGTCGACGCACAACCTTCTGGTCAAGCGTGGCTGGGAGGGCGCCACCCTGCACGAGCTGGCGGAGATGACGCTTCGGCCCTACGGCCATCCGTACATCGTCCACGGGCCGGACCTGAAGTTGGACCCCAACTTCGCCGTGAGCTTGGGCATGGCCCTCCACGAGTTGGCCACGAACGCGCTGAAGCACGGCGCCTGGCAGGCCCCTGGCGGCAACGTGGAGGTGGTCGTCGAGCCCGGCACGGCCGAAGCCACCATCGTCTGGCGCGAGGTGGGCGGCCCACCTGTGGCCCAACCCACAAGACGGGGTTTCGGCTCCCGCCTCCTCGAGCGTGGCGTCGCGCGCGAGCTGGGGGGTCAGGTGAGCCTGGAGTTCGACCCCGCAGGCGTTGTCTGCGCCATCCGCGCGCCGCTCAGCGAGCGGCTTCGGGTGATCGTCCCGGACGCGACCTAGGCAGCGCAGATCGCCTCGTCCTGATCGCGCCTGAGATGAACGCCCACGGCCGCCCGACGTACGTCGAACTGAAGCTCGCCGACATCGAGCGGCTGTTCGGGCGGCGTTAGCTAAAGCGCTCGCGCCGCGTACGCCCGCATCGCCTCGGCCAGGTAGTCGGTGAGCCCCGCGGCCCGACCGTCGTACCGCGCCCGGAACTCGGGATGCTCCTGATAGAGATGCCCCAGTCCAGCGAACGACTCGGCGGTCGGGGCCCGGTTCCAGCTCTTGCCGACCCAGGCGCAGTGGCGGGCCATGATCGCGCCCACCGCTTCGGAGTCCGCCGGCAGCCCGTCCACCAAGGCCTTGGCCATGGCCGCTTCGATTGCTTCGGCCTCGGCCATCAGCGCGTCGAATCCCGCCTGTTTGACGCCGTTCATCGCCGACCTCGAGTCGTCGATCCGCGCCCGCATGTCGCCCCCATAGCGGTCGATCAGCCAGGCCTCGTGCTCGGCCTGCGTCTTCGGGTCGAAGCCCTGGTACATCGTCTTGTCATCCATCGTCGTCGCTCCTTGCAAAGCGGCGAGGGTCGTATCGATCGTGCCGATCAGTTTGCGGTAGCGCCTGGCCTGCGCCTCCAGCCGTTCGCGGTGGCGTTTCAGCGCCGCCACGCGATCGAAGTCCGGCGAATCCAGCACCCGAGCAATCTCCGCCAGCGGGAAGCCCAGCTCCCGATGGAAGAGAATCTGCTGCAGACGCAGGAGCTCGTCCTGGCCGTAGTAGCGATAGCCGTTCGCGCCGACGCTGTCGGGCTTCAACAGCCCGATCTCGTCGTAGTGGTGCAGCGTTCGGACGCTGACGCCCGACAGCTTCGCCACCTGCTTGACCGTGTAACCGCGCAACACTCGTTTCCCTTGCCGATGGAGCGGTTCATCAGGGCTCGCGCTACGTGAGGGTCAAGCGTTGCGCATCGCGCAATCGCCAGCCATCCTTACGGCCATGTCTGAGAATGTGTTCGAGGCCTGGGCCTAACCGCCAGCCGGAGCCTCGCTTCTGATCGGCGACCAGGCCCGTTCCGTCCGCGCCCCCTTTCGCGGGCGCGTCCCGTGACGCCTGAACCCCGGACATCTCTTGAACATCTCCAAACCGCAGCAACGGACGCTGCACGCGCTGGCCCAAGGCGGCGCAATCCTGATCGAACGCGACGAACGCGGAGCCTTGATCGACGCCGAGTGCATCACCCGGGAGGGTTGGAAACTCTCGGACTGCGACCTCGCCGTCTTCAAGGCCCTGAAGCAGAAGCGCCTGATCGCCAGCCGGAACGGCGGCCCCTACCGGATCACCCGGGACGGCCTGCTGCGTCTGCGCGCCCAGGCCGACAACCGCACCTCAGCCCGGGCCTGGTGAGGCCCGCAGAAAATGGACGCGCGCGGCGCCGTAGTCGCGCGCGTCCAGCATCTCGTAGCCGGGGGCCTCGAAGGGTGGCTCGGAGGAGCCTCGCTCGAAGACCACGATCGCGCCGTCGGCCAGCCAGCCGCCCGCGGCCAGCTTCTCCAGAGCCTGCTCGCCCAGGCCCTTGCCATATGGCGGATCCAGGAAGGCGAGGTCGAAGGCCGGGCCGTCGGCGCCCGGGCGCACACCCAGGTCGGTGGCGCTGCGCCGGTGGACGCGGGTCTTGCCGAACAGGCCGCCCAGGTTGTCGACGTTGTCGCGGATCGCGCCCCGCGCCGCTTCGTCAGTCTCCACGAACAGGCAGAAGGCCGCGCCGCGCGACAGGGCCTCGAAGCCCAGCGCGCCCGAGCCCGCGAACAGGTCGATCACGCGCCGGTCCCGCACGCCATCGCTCCAGGGCGCGTGCTCCAGAATGTTGAAGATCGCCTGTCGGGCGCGATCCGACGTCGGCCGCGTGTGGTCGCCCGCCGGCGTGATCAGCGCCTTGCCGCGGAAGTCCCCTGAGACGATGCGCAACATCCACTCCTTGCTTGCCCTAGGGGCTCCGTTCCAAGGTTTCGCCCGACAATCAAGGTGGGAGACGGTGATGGCCCTGGTGACGGTGGAACGCCGCGGCGGCGCGGCGATCATGACCTATGCAAATCCGCCGTTCGGCACGATGACCGCCGCGGGCTCGCAGGAGATGCTGGAGGCGTTCCGCCCCCTGGCCGCCGACCCCGCCGTGCGCTCGGTGATCATCACCGGCGGGGTGCCGGGCATCTTCATCCGCCACTATGACGTCGACGAGCTGTCGGTGATGGGCGAGCAGCTCAAGGACCGGCCGCTGCCGCCGCCGTCGGACGCCCCTCCGGGGGAGGGCTTCCTGGCCCTGGTCGACGCGATCTTCGCCGCGCCGAAGCCCGTGGTGGCGGCGATCAACGGGCTGTGCATGGGGGGCGGCTTCGAACTGACGCTGGCCTGCGACCTGCGGATCGCCGACCCCAAGGCCGCCGCCATAGGCCTGCCCGAGACCCGGATCGGGATCTTCCCGGGCGGTGGGGGCACGCAACGGCTGCCGCGCGTGGTGGGCGAGGCTAAGGCGCTGGAGATCATCCTGCGCGGGCTGACGTTCACGGGCGCCGAGGCCCATGCGATCGGCATGGTCCACGAGGTGGCCGACGACCCGCTGGCCCGGGCGCTTGAAATAGCCGCCGAGTGGGACGGCTGGGGCGCCGAGGGGCTGGCCTACGCCAAGCGGCTCACCCGCGCGGCCCTCGACCGCCCGGTTTCCCAGGGCCTCGCGGACGAGCGGCGGGGTTTCCTCGAGGTGATGCAGCAGGCTTCGGCCCGCGCGGGCCTGGAGAGGGGCCGCCAGCCCGTGGAGATCCAGAAGGTCTAGCCGCGCCCGGCTTTCCTGCGACGGGCTTCGCGCCCGGCCTGCCCGCGCCCGACTTGCCTGTCCCTCGGGGGGCCGCGTCCCTGGCCCCGGCGGGCTTTGGCCGCGCGCCCTTGGCCAGCGGTCGCGGTCCAAAGCTGGTCGGTCCCTCGGACTTCGCGCCGGCCTTCGACTTGGGCGGCGGATGGGCGCGGACCTTGATCTTCGGCTTGGCCCAGCCGGCCTTATAGGGCTGCTTCTCCTTGGGTCCCGTCGGGCGGACCAGCGCCTCGGTCCCAGCCGGCGTCGGATCGCGGCGCGTGGTCTTTGGCTTCACCCGGTACAGCGGCCGCTCGCCGGTGGGCAGGTTGTCGGGCTCGATATGCTCGGCGAACTGCTCGCGCACCACCCGCGGCCCCACCTCCTCGATCTCGCCCACGCCCAGGTTGCCCAGCGCCAGCGGCCCATAGGCCAGGCGGATCAATCGGTTCACCTTCAGGCCGATGGACTCCAGCACACGCCGGACTTCACGGTTCTTGCCCTCGTGCAGGGTGACGGTGATCCAGAGGTTCGCGCCCTGCGGCCCCTCCTTGGCCTTGTCGAGCTTGGCCTCGATGGGCCCGTACCTCACGCCCTCGACCGTCACGCCTTTCGCCAGCGTATCCAGCTTCTCCTGCGTGGTGCGCCCATGCGCCCGGGCGCGATAGCGGCGCACCACGCCCGTGGACGGCATCTCCAGCGCCCGCGCCAGCTGTCCGTCGTTGGTCAGCAGCAGCAGGCCCTCGGAGTTGATGTCGAGGCGGCCCACCGAGATCAGCCGCGGCAGGCCGTCGGGCAGCGCCTTGAACACCGTCGGGCGGCCGTTGGGATCGTTGTGCGACGTCACCAGCCCCACCGGCTTGTGGTAGCGGAACAGCCGCGCCGCCTCGGGCTCGGCCACCACTTCGCCGTCGACCGTGACGATGTCGCCGGGTTCGACCTTTACCGCGGGGGTGTCGAGCGTGCGGCCGTTGATGGCCACCCGCCCCTCGCCGATCAGCCGCTCGACATCGCGTCGCGACCCCACCCCGGCGCGGGCCAGCAGCTTGGCGACGCGCTCGCCGCCGCCCTCACCATCGGAGTCGAGGGCTTGACCCGTGTCGTCGGGCTGGGGACGTAGTGGATCGTGGACCATGATGACCGGACAATGCGCATCGCGCTCGAAGCGGCGCAAGCCGCTGCGGCGGCTGGCGAGACGCCCGTGGGCGCCGTGATCGTCGATCCGGCCACCGGCGAGGTGGTCGCGGTGGGCGCAAACCAGCCGATCGGCACCCACGATCCCACCGCCCATGCCGAGATCGTCGCCCTGCGTGCGGCGGCGCAGAAGCGGGGCAACTACCGGCTGACCGACCTGACCCTGTTCGTGACCCTGGAGCCCTGCGCCATGTGCGCCGGAGCGATCAGCCACGCCCGAATCGGCCGCGTGGTGTTCGGCGCCGAGGACGCCAAGGGGGGCGCGGTCGTCAACGGCCCACGCTTCTTCGAACAGCCCACCTGCCACTGGCGGCCCAAGGTGGACGGCGGCGTGCTGGCGGACGAGAGCTCGGCCATGCTGAAGGCCTTCTTCCGCGCGCGGCGCAAAGGATGAGGTACGCCGAGTTCCCGCCGCCGCCCGAGCTTGAGCCCTACGTCCACTGCCTGTGGGTGTTCGAGGGCCAGGACGCCGATGAGCCGCAGCGCATCGTTCCCGATGGCCGCGCCGAGCTGATCCTGCACTGGCGTACGCCCTACCTCGAGCAGACCGACGCCGGCTGGACGCCTCAGCCCCCGGCGCTGTTCGCCGGCCAGTTGACCCAGCCGCTACGGCTCCTGGCCCGCGAGCCCGCCGGGGTGGTGGGCGTGCGCTTCCGCACCGCAGGCGCGCCGGCCTACCTCCAGAGCCATGCGAATCCCTTCACCGACCGCCGCATGGCGGTCACCGAGGCGCCCGATCTGCGCGCCGCCGAGAGCGAGGCCGAGCGTCTGCGGCTGACGGCGGCCTATGTGATCTCGCGGCTGCAGCCCCGGCTCCATGACCCCCGCATGCAGGCCGCCGCCGACGAGATTCGGGCCAGCGAGGGCCGCATCGCGCTGGATGATCTGGCCGCCCGGGTCGCACTTTCGCCCCGAGCCCTGCAGCGCCGGTTCCTTGAGGCCACCGGCGTGCCGCCGCGCATGCTGGCCTCCATCGTGCGCTTCCGTCGGGTGTTCGAAGCCCTCCAGGCGCCCGGCGTGGCCAACTGGACCGAATGCGCCCAGGCCGCCGGCTACTTTGACCACCCGCAGATGGCCAAGGATTTCCGCCGCTTCCTGGGCTGCACACCCAGCGAGTTCCTGGCGGCTCAGCAGGGCCTGGCCACGCACCTCGCGGACGCAAACGTACAAGCCGGGTCGACCGCCCGGAGCTAGACCGGGCGTGTCGAAGGAGACCGGATCCCAATGCGCTTCGCCCTTGCCCTCGCCGCCCTCGCTCTCGCCTCCGCAGCCAACGCCGCGCCCGCGGACGACGTGGCGAAGCTCGCCTGGATGGCCGGCAGCTGGGCGCAGGAGAAGGACGGCGTGATCACCCGCGAGACCTGGCTCTCGCCCATCGGCGGAGTCATGGCCGGCGCCGGCCAGACCAACACGCCGGGCAGAAAGCCCTTCGTCTCCTACTACCGCATCAGTGTGGAGCCGGCCGGCGTCACCTTCACGGCCATCCTGCCCGGCCAGCCGCCGACGCCGTTCGTCCTTGTACCCGGCAAGGACGGCGAGGCGACCTTCGAGAACAAGGCCCACGACTTCCCCCAGCGCGTGATCTTCCGGCGCTGCGGCGAGCAGCTCTGCGGACGGATCGAGGGGACGGTTCGGGGCAAGCTGGAAGCCGAGGACTGGCGCTACACACGACTCCGGTAGCAGCCGCCTCAAGTCCTCCCCCCGCATATCGCATCGACTGCAACCCCACGCGCTTCGTGAGCTCCCCGGAGGGGAGCATCTGCACTTGCGCACCGGCCTTCCCCCGCCCCATGATCCTTCCAAACAACGGTATGGGAGGACGTCATGGCGGGACTGCTCGACGGGAAGGTTGCGATCATCACCGGCGCCGGCGGCGGGTTGGGTGAGGCCTACGCCAAGCTGTTTGCGAAGGAAGGCGCGGCGGTCGTCGTCAATGACCTGGGCGGCGCGCGCGACGGCTCTGGCAGCGGCGCCAGCGCCATGGCCGACAAGGTGGTCGCCGACATCAAGGCCGCGGGCGGCCGGGCGGTGGCCAACGGCGACGACGTCTCCACTCTACAGGGCGGCGAGAACATCCTGAAGACCGCGCTGGACGCCTTCGGCAAGGTCGACATCCTGGTCTGCAACGCGGGCATCCTGCGCGATAAGACCTTCTCCAACACGTCGGAAGAGGACTGGGACAAGGTGGTGAAGGTGCACCTCAAGGGCACCTATTGCACCGCCCTGCCCGTCTGGAACTGGATGAAGGCCAACGGCGGCGGGTCGATGGTGCTCACCTCGTCCACCTCCGGCCTCTACGGCAATTTCGGCCAGACCAACTACGGCGCGGCCAAGGCCGGCATCTACGGCATGGTCCGGGTGATGGCGATCGAAGGGCGCAAGTACAATATCCGGGTCATGGGCCTGGCCCCCGGGGCCTACACCCGCATGACCTCGGACCTGCCCGGCCGGATCGGGCAGGAGCCCGATCCGCTGAGCCTGCCCGAGAACGTGGCTCCCGGCGTTCTGTTCATGGTCTCGGACCTGGCCGCCGACCACTCGGGCAAGATCCTGGGCGTCTCGTCGCGCGGCGTGCGCGAGATCAAGATGCTCGAGACCGAAGGCTTCCAGCCGGGACGCCCCTATACGGCGGAAGAGGTGGCCAAGAACGCCGAGAAGGTCTTCTTCCCCACGCCGGAATCGCGACGGGTCGAGAGCATCACCCTGGTGAAGCCCGCCGCCCGCGCGCCGGCGTAGCGCCCGGCGATCATCGTCCCGCGACGTGTTCGCGGATGACGGTGGTGACCTGGACTGGTCTGTTCAGCCGAACGCCGCGATGCGCTGATCCAGCCGATCGCGCACCGCAGGCCACTCGTCGGCCAGGATCGAGAAGACCACCGTCGAACGGAGCCGGCCGGTCCAGGTGACCTTGTCGTTGCGCAGGATGCCTTCCTGGACCGCGCCCAGCTTCAGCACGGCGGCGCGGCTGCGCGCGTTGATCGCATCGACTCTGTACTGCACGCGTTGGGCGCCGCTTTCGAACGCCTGCGCCATCATCAGCCGCTTGGCCGAAGGGTTGACGACCCCGCCGCGAACCGCCGGATCATAGTAGGTGAACCCGATCTCCACGGTGTTGTGGGCGTTGTCGATGTCGAGAAAGCTGCTCATGCCACGGCACACGCCATCGACCATCACGGCGAAGGCCTTGTTCCTGGGGTCCGGCGCGTTCAGAAACATCGCCCAGCCTAGGTCGAATCCTGCGCCCAGCATCGAGACGATGTAGAGATCGTTCCAGGTGGCCGGATCGGCCTCGCAGGCGGCGCGCAGGTCTTCCTTGTGCCGCTCGGCCAGCGGCTCCAGTCGCACGAAGCGGTTCTCCAGGACCTTGGCTTCCAGCTGCATATGCCTCTCCCGTCGTCTGTCACGGGGTGCTCTAGTCGGCGAATGGTCCAGCAGAAACGACCAATCTTCAGCGCGACGGCAGTCCATTTACGCGCAAAGGCAGCCCGTTTCGCCAGGTCCGGAAAAAAGTTCGTCCCTGCCCTTGCAGAGCTTGGGAAGAGACATACCTGACGGTGTGCCCATTCCTGGGCGTTTCCTCCCTAAGAACTTCACGCCGGGCCCCTAAAGGCCCGGCGATTTTTTTAGCCCCCGGCGAACAGCTGCGCCGCGCGCACCAGATAGCTGATCCCCACGGCGGTCACGATCCAGCGGGTCCAGCGCTTGAAGTTCACGTCGCTCATCCGGTCCAGGATCAGCCCGCCCACGTAGGTCCCCGCCATCGACAGGGGGATCGCGAGCGCGAACACCCAGAGCGGCGGCATGCCGATCGCCGCCCCAGTCACCAGCGGCGCGCCATAGACCAGGATCTTGGCCAGGTGCGCGAAGACCTGCGTTGCGGCCTTGGTCGCCACGATGGCGTGGCGGGTCAGCTCGGTGCGCACGAAGAAGATGTCGAGCAGGGGCCCCGCGACGCCGGCGGTCAGATTCAGCCCGGTCACCGTCAGGCCCGACAGGAACGCCTGCCGCGGTCGCGCCGCGTCGAGATTGATCCAACCCTGAGGAAGCCAGGTCAGGAACGGGACCAGGCCCAGGAGCAGGAACAGCAGCGGCTTGGACGGCGCGAAGCTCAACCCCGCCACGATCAGGCCCGCGATCAACGAGGCCAGCGCATACCAGCCGACGATGTCCCACCGGACGTGCTTGCGATGCAGGATCGAGCGCCAGCCGTTGGCGACCAGCTGAAGTATGCCGTGGCTAACGAACGCCGCCTGGACGGGCAGGACGAAGGCCAACGCCCCCATCAGCACCAGGCCGCCCGCCATGCCGAACACGCCCGAAAGCGTGGCCGTCACAAAGGCCATGCAGACCACGAAGGCGGCTGCGAGAAGAGTCATGGAAGTCCTCCGGAGTTGCGACCAACCCCGGAAGGCGGTCACAGGCCGCCTCCGGTCGCTGGTCAGCTGCGCGTCGCGCGCGGGACGGAGCCGGCGCTGCAAGCCTGTCGAGGCGAGCGCCGGAGTGTGCGCCGCGGCCGCAGCCGGGCGAGGTATGTGGGTCTGCCGTTGGCAAAGCGGCGTTCGAATACACTGAAGCTGGCGGCGGCGCCACCTCAGCGCCGCGCCATGAACGACAAGGCGTGGCTACCGCTTCGCCACCTTGCACGCCCAGCCGTCGGCTTCGCGCCGCGCCACTCCGGGATGCGGGCACAGGAGCTGGCTGGCGCCGCCCGGTCCGGTGGCCGTAACGCTGGCCGGCGCCTGGCCGCCGACGACCCAGGCGTCGAGGGTGGCGATCCAGTCGACATTGCCCGGGCCGTTCCCGCCCGCGCAGTGCAGCATGCCGGGCACCATGTAGAGCCGGTAGAAGCCGGACATGTCGCCCATCGTGCGGCGCAGGTCCTCGGCATACAGGATCGACGAGCGGGCCGGGATCGCGGGGTCGTTCCACCCGTGATACTGGATCAGCTTGCCGCCGCGCTTCTTGAACGCCGACAGGTCGGCGCTGTCGCTGTCGATCATCGGGCTCATGATCGCCTTCGCGCGATCGAACTCGGCGCCCAGGTCCATCGTCAGAAAGTCGAACTTCGGATCCTGGAAAGCGAAGTATTTGAAGGCGTTCGAACCGAACTGGTAGCCGGCGGCGTTCGCGATGCCCGCCTGGTTGACCCCCGTGATCCAGGCCTGCCAGCCACCGCCCAGGGCCTCGGCGCCGGGGCTGACACCCGGCAGCGGCACGCGGCCCGTCCGCGGGTCCTTGCGACCGCGATAGATCTCGGCCGCCGCGGCGGCCTGTGCGGGCGTCAGGCAGCCGGTGTTCTGGCCGGGCTTGCAGATCAGGGTCTTAGGGTCGAACCGGCACGACAGCGGATCGCGGATGAAGCTCTCGCCGCCGCAGTCCTTCAGCGCCCCCGCCTGGAGCGTCTCTAGCGCCGCCTTGTCGAGATAGGCTCCGGGCCGGGCCAGCGCCTGCTGCTGTCCCGCCGCGTTGCCGAACAACAGGCTCATGTAGTTGGCCGGCGCGCCGGCGACGATGCCGTCGAAGTCGGCCGGATAGCGCTGGGCTTCCATCAGCGCCTCGCGACCGCCGTCCGAACAGCCCACGAAGTACGACTGCTTGGGCCCCCCGGCCTTCTGCGCGGCGATCAGCGCCTTGGCCGCTTCGGTGGTCTCCTTCAACGAGCGCCAGCCGTAATCGACGATCTTCTCGCGATGCCCCAGCGCCCATGACGCGTCGGTGCCGCCGGCGCGGTGGCCGTTGTCGGTGCCGGCGACCGCATAGCCCTGGGCCGCGATCCGCTTGAGGGAGGCCGAGTTGATCGAGCCCGCGAACCCGCCGTTGCCAAGCTGTACGAACTTGCCATTCCAAGCCGCGCCCACCGGGATCCACACCTCGACGCCGATCTCGGAGTCGCTGGTGGGCCGGCTGGTGACCGACAGCCGGCAATAGTCGGCGCCGCCCTGGCTCTCGGTGGCCGCCGCCGTCACTTCGGCATGCGCAAGCTTGGTCGCCTTCAGGTCGGCGCAGGCGGTCTCGGCCTTCGCCAGTCCCGGCCCCATCAGCGCCAGCGCGGCCCCCGCCGCAAACAGCAATCCCCTCATCCCGTCCTCCCCAGTCCTTGTTCTTTGCTGGGACTTCACCACAGCCGCTGGGCGCCGCGAAGCGGCAATTGGACGAACCGCGCTTCACCGATTGCACGGATGAGGCGGGGCGCCATCCGTAAGATCCGTGACTCCAAAACGAAAAGAGCCCCCGCTTGCGCGAGGGCTCCGGTCTTCGTCGCTGAGGCGATGACTAGTTGCGGAACACCGCCGCCGAGGCGCCGCCATCGTCGGGCTGCTCGCGGTACTGCTGCAGTTCGTTGCGGCCGACCACCATGTGGTGGACTTCGTCCGGACCGTCCGCGATGCGCAGGGTGCGGGTGTTGGCGTACATGCGGGCCAGCGGGGTGTGCTGCGACACGCCCAGAGCGCCGTGCATCTGGATCGCCTGGTCGATGATCTGGCAGACCTTTTCCGGCACCATCGCCTTGACCATGTGGATCCAGACGCGGGCTTCGCGGTTGCCCAGCACGTCCATCGCCTTGGCCGCCTTCAGGACCATCAGGCGCATGGCCTCGATCTCGATGCGGGCGCGGCTGACGCGCTCGATGTTGCCGCCCAGCTGGATAATCGGCTTGCCGAACGCCGTACGGGTCATGCCGCGCGTAACCATCAGGTCCAGCGCCTTTTCCGCCGAGCCGATGGCGCGCATGCAGTGGTGGATCCGGCCGGGGCCCAGGCGCAGCTGGCTGATCTCGAAGCCGCGGCCTTCACCCAGCAGCATGTTCGAGGCCGGCACGCGTGCGCCGTTGAAGCGGATGTGCATGTGGCCGTGCGGCGCGTCGGGGTCGCCGAACACCTGCTGGCCCTGGACAATCTCGACGCCCGGCGTGGGCAGAGGCACCAGGATCTGGGACTGCTGAAGGTGCGGCGGGTCGTTCTCGCCACCCGTCCTGACCATGCAGATCATCACCTTGCAGCGCGGGCTGCCGGCGCCCGAGATGTAGTGCTTCTCGCCGGTGATGACGTACTCGTCGCCCACGCGCACGGCGCGGGTGTCGATGTTCTTGGCGTCCGAGCTGGCGGTGTTCAGCTCGGTCATGCAGTAGGCCGAGCGGATCTTCCCTTCCAGCAGGGGCTCGAGCCACTGCTTCTTCTGCTCGGGCGTGCCGACACGTTCCAGCACTTCCATGTTGCCGGTGTCGGGCGCGGCGCAGTTCATGATCTCCGAGGCGAGGCGCACCTTGCCCAGCTCGACGGCGATGTAGGCATAGTCGAGGTTTGAGAGGCCTTCGCCGGTCTCGGCGTTTGGCAGGAAGAAGTTCCACAGGCCCGCGGCCTTGGCCTTCTCCTTGGCGGCTTCCAGAACTTCCAGCTGGCCGGGGGCGTACTGCCAGATGTCAGGGCGGCCCTCGCCCAGGCGATGCCATTCCTCGGACGCCGGCTCGCAGACCTCTTTGATGAACGTCTTCACCGCGTTGTAGAGCGGCAGCGCCTTGTCCGACATGCGCAGGTCGTTGAGGTCGTCCTGCGGGCTCAGGCCGAAGCTGGATTGAGCCCTGGCGGCAGCCATTGCGGGCCGATCGGCGGTCATGGTCATGGGTCGCTCCCAGCGATTTTTTCTCTGGGACTGTTTTGACGCACTTTCCGCGAGATTCAAACAACTGTTTTAGGGTTTGGCGGCGAGGGCCCCGAAACGCGGAAGGCGCCCCGGCGGGGAGACCGGGACGCCCTGGCTCGCGCTGGACAGCCGATCAGGCGGCGGATAGCGCCGCGCGCTTCGCCCGGCGTAGGACGATGTACTGAACGTCGCCGACGATCAGGGCGGCGACGGCCTGAGCTGCGATGAAGCCCACGCCGAGCTGAGTCGGCTGCACCCAGCCCAGGGCCATGATCGCGAAACTCTCGATGGCCCACAGCGCGTTGAAGGCCACCAACGCCCAGACGGCGGCGCGCGGCAGCGTGGGTCGAAGCGCCAGCAGGACCAGACCCGCGGCGTAGACCAGCAGGAACAGCCCGACCGGCTGCATGAAGGCGGGCGAGAGGCCCAGCGGTCCAGCCAGCAGGCCGGCGTCAAACGCGAAGACAGCGCCCATCAGCCCGCAGGCCGCGGCGTCGGCGCCGATCACGAAACGCAGGAAGGTCGAACGAACGGCGGTCATGAGGGAAGCTCCTTGGGCTTGTCGATGGCCCAAGGATTTCGCAGCCGCCGCGGCGCGTCGATTACGCCGGAGGTAAGGCCCGCCGCCTCGTCGCCGACTACTTCACCGGCACATGGTCGGCGTGCGGGCAGACCGCCGCCAGCAGGGCTTCGTTGTCGGCGCCCTCGGCCTTTTTCGGCGTGTCGGAGCGCCACGTGGCCTTGATATCCAGCGCCTGGTTCGGCCGATAGCTCGCCATCGGGATCACGTTCTTCTTGCTGCAGTCGTAGGCCGCGACGCTGCCGACGCTGTCGGCCTTGCCGGGCGCGGACGGGCCCAGCGTGCCCTTGGAGAGCGCCTGCATGACCACGAGGCGGCCGCTCTGCTTGTCCTTGTAGGTGTAGTCGCTGTCGAAGGAGACGCTGGCGCCGTTCTCCATCGTGTGGAACTTCGTCCAGGTCTCGGCCGAGGCGGCGCCGGCGATGAGGCTCAGGGTGGCGGCAAGCGCGAGGGCGCGGCGCATAGCGTGTCTCTCCAAACAGTCGTTCGAGTTTCTTGAGCGCGACCCTAGCGGCGGTTTTTAGGCGCCTCCAGACATTTCAGGCGCGGCACAACGCCTACGCCACCTTCCGCTTGGGCTTGGCATAGCCCCGCTCGGTCTCGCCGATGTAGTCGCGGGTGATGGGCAGCACGTCCACGCGCTTGGCCAGCTGGATCTGGAAGATGAACTGCCGGCGCGCCCGGAAGCTCTGCTCGGCGATCCCCAGGTAGAACTCGAACATCCGGCAGAAGCGCTCGTCGTACAGCTGGACGATGTCGGGCCGGGCCGCGCGGAAACGGTCCCGCCAGTGCCGGATGGTCTCGGCGTAGTGCAGGCGCAGGATCTCGATGTCGGTGACGATCAGGCCGGCCCGCTCGATGGCCGGCAGCACCTCCGACAGCGCCGGCGAATAGCCGCCGGGGAAGATGTACTTGTCGATCCAGGCGTTGGTGACGCCGGCCTCGGGTCGCCCGATGGAATGGACCAGGGCGACACCGTCGTCCTTCATCAGACGGGCCACGCCATCGAAATACTCCTGATAGTTGGGCCGCCCCACCGCCTCGAACATGGCGATCGACATCACCCGGTCGTAGGTCCCTTTCAGGTCGCGGTAGTCGGTGAGCGAGAAGCGCGCCTTGTGCGCCAGCCCTTTCGCCTCGGCCCGTTCCTTGGCCACCTTCAGCTGCTCGACCGACAGCGTGATGGCGTCGACCTCGACGTCGGCGTCCTCGACCAGCTGCAGCGCCAGTCCGCCCCAGCCGCAGCCGATCTCGACCACGCTCATGCCGGGTTCGAGGGCCAGCTTCGCCGCGATGTGCCGCTTCTTGGCCAGCTGGGCCTCTTCCAGAGTCATGTCGGGCCGCTCGAAGTAGGCGCAGCTGTACTGCATGTCCTCGTCGAGGAAGCGCCGGTAGAGGTCGTACGAAAGGTCATAGTGGTGCGCGACGTTCTTGCGCGCCGCCACGCGGTCGTTGGCCTCGCGCAGCGTCTTGCGCAGCCAGCGGCGGAAGGGGCCCCGCTTCTTGGTCTTGTTCTTGGCGTTGGCGCCGATCAGGTCGATGAACGCATCGATGTCGCCCTGTTCCAGCACCAGGCCGCCGTCCATGTAGGCTTCGCCCACGCCCAGCCCCGGCTTGGCCGCGATCCGCGCCGCCCACGCCGCGCTGGTCACACGCGCCACCAGCGGCGGGCCCGAGCCGTCGCCCAACTTCAGTTCCGCGCCGCCCGGCAGCTTGATCGTCAGGTCGCCCTCGCGAACCAGGCTCTTCAGGACCGACTGCAGACCCATGCGCACCCTCCACTTTTCGCCCGACAGTAGGGTCGTCCGCGCGGATTCCAAGCCACCGGTCGTATTGGATACGCCACGTCGCTTGACTCAAGCCGCCCTGGTTCCTAACTCCCCACCGACGTTGGCACTCAGGGGTTGGGACTGCTAACAGCCACGTCCCCCCGGGCTCGCGTCACCGCATTTTGAACCGTCTCGAACGGAATAGAGAGAGAAGAACTATGGCGTTTCGTCCCCTGGGAGATCGCGTCCTCGTCAAGCGCGTCGAGGAAGAAGAAAAGACCAAGGGCGGGATCATCATCCCCGACACCGCGAAGGAAAAGCCGCAGGAAGGCGAAGTCATCGCCACCGGCCCCGGCGCCCGTGACGATTCCGGCAAGGTCCAGCCTCTGGACGTCAAGGCCGGCGACCGCATCCTGTTCGGCAAGTGGTCGGGCACCGAGGTGAAGCTCGATGGCCAAGACCTGCTCATCATGAAGGAAAGCGACATCCTGGGCGTCGTCTCCTAAGGGCGACCTCAAGGGCCCGCGATCGGGCCGCTTCCCCCCACAATTCTAGGAAAGAGAACCAGCCATGGCTGCCAAAGACGTCTATTTTGCTTCCGACGCGCGCGACCGCATGCTGCGCGGCGTCAACACCCTCGCCAACGCCGTGAAGGTGACCCTGGGCCCCAAGGGCCGCAACGTGGTCATCGAGAAGTCGTTCGGCGCCCCGCGCTCGACCAAGGACGGCGTCTCCGTCGCCAAGGAAATCGAGCTGTCGGATCGTTTCGAGAACCTCGGCGCTCAGCTGATCCGCGAAGTCGCCTCCAAGACCAACGACAAGGCCGGTGACGGCACCACGACCGCCACGGTCCTGGCCCAGGCGATCGTCGTCGAAGGCCTGAAGTCGGTGGCCGCCGGCATGAACCCGATGGACCTCAAGCGCGGCGTCGACAAGGCGGTCGCCAAGGTCATCGAAGAGATCAAGGCCAACGCCAAGAAGGTCTCGGACAACTCGGAGATCGCCCAGGTCGGCACCATCTCGGCCAACGGCGACTCGGAAGTCGGCGAGATGATCGCCAAGGCGATGGCCAAGGTCGGCAACGAGGGTGTCATCACCGTCGAGGAAGCCAAGACCGCCGAGACCGAACTCGACGTCGTCGAGGGCATGCAGTTCGACCGCGGCTACCTGTCGCCCTACTTCATCACCAACGCCGAGAAGATGGAGGCCGACCTCGAAGAGCCTCTCATCCTGCTCTTCGAAAAGAAGCTCTCCTCGCTGCAGCCCCTGCTGCCGGTGCTGGAAGCCGTGGTCCAGTCGGGCCGTCCGCTGCTGATCATCGCTGAAGACGTCGAAGGCGAAGCGCTGGCGACCCTCGTGGTCAACAAGCTGCGTGGCGGCCTGCGCGTCGCGGCCGTCAAGGCTCCGGGCTTCGGCGACCGCCGCAAGGCCATGTTGGAAGACATCGCCACCCTGACGGGCGGCCAGCTGATCTCGGAAGACCTCGGCATCAAGCTCGAGTCGGTCACGCTCGACATGCTGGGCAAGGCCAAGAAGGTCACGATCACCAAGGACGACACCACGATCGTCGACGGCACGGGCGACAAGGCCGACATCACGGCCCGCATCGCCCAGATCAAGGCCCAGATCGAGACCACGACCTCGGACTACGACAAGGAAAAGCTGCAAGAGCGTCTGGCTAAGCTGGCCGGCGGCGTCGCGGTCATCCGCGTCGGCGGCTCGACCGAGGTCGAAGTGAAGGAAAAGAAGGACCGCGTCGACGACGCCCTGAACGCGACCCGCGCGGCCGTGGAAGAAGGCATCGTCCCCGGCGGCGGCGTCGCCCTGCTGAAGGCCAGCCGCGTGCTGGACGGCTTCAAGGGTGACAACGACGACCAGGAAGCCGGCGTCGCCATCGTGCGTCGCGCGCTGCAGGCCCCGATCCGTCAGATCGCCGAGAACGCCGGCGTCGAAGGCTCGATCGTGGTCGGCAAGGTGCTCGAGAACAGCTCGGCCACCTTCGGCTTCAACGCCCAGACGGAAGAGTACGTCGACATGGTGAAGGCCGGCGTGATCGACCCCGCGAAGGTCGTCCGTACGGCTCTGCAAGACGCGGCCTCGGTCGCCGGCCTGCTGATCACCACGGAAGCGGCCATCGTCG
This sequence comes from Phenylobacterium sp., assembly GCF_004299445.1. Taxonomy (GTDB): domain Bacteria; phylum Pseudomonadota; class Alphaproteobacteria; order Caulobacterales; family Caulobacteraceae; genus Phenylobacterium. Next base: position 34,227 of record NZ_SCTC01000028.1, read on the forward strand.
AAGCCCCCAAGAAGGGCGGCGGCGCGGCGGGCGGCATGCCCGGCGGCGGCATGGGCGGCATGGGCGACATGGACTTCTAAAGCCTGTCATCCCGGCCAACGAAACGGCGCAAGCCGCGTAGGCCGAGCCGGGACCCAACGCACTGAGAATGGAGGGCGGGGCCGCAGGGTCCCGCCCTTTTTCTATGCGGGGTCGTCCCAGTGATCGCCCAGGAGGTAGCGAGGTCCCGCCCCGGCCCGCGCGGCGCGGTCGGCGGGGTTGTAGAGGGCGCAGCGCTCCAGCGAGAGGCAGCCACAGCCGATGCAGCCGTCGAGCAGTTCGCGCGTGCGCTCCAGCATGGCGATCCGCGCGTCGAGCGCCCCGCGCATCCGTTCGCTGATCGCGCGCCAGTCCTGCGCCGACGGGGCCTGGTCAAGAGGCAAGGTGGAGAGCTCGGCCTCGATCTCGGCCAGCGTCAGGCCCAGGCGCTGGGCGATCAGGGCGAACGACAGCCGCCGGATGTCCGAGCGCATGAAGCGCCGTTGGTTGCCCTCACTGCGGATCGCGCGGACCAGGCCGCGGGCCTCGTAGAAGCGCACCGCCGAGACCGAGATCCCCACCCGTCGGGCCAGGTCGCCGATGGAAAGCGTGGCAGGCGGCGGCACGTCGGGG
>NZ_SCTC01000001.1 GCF_004299445.1 Phenylobacterium sp.
TGACGCCGACCACATCCCTTACGCAGGCCATCTCGGTGTCGCCGGACCAGAAAGCCCCGGGCAGCGTGCGATCCGCCTCAAGGGCGTTGCTGCGCACATAGTCCTCGCCCTTGAGATCGTAGACGCCCCGGACGAACTCGCGCCACCCGAGGATCTGGCGAACAAAGCCTTCAACGGCGTTCAGAGGCGCCCGGCCAGCGCGGTACTCGGCCTCGGCTCGGCGGCAGATGTCGAGCGGATCCAGGAGGCCGATGTTCAGAGCCGCCGAGATGCGCGCATGCCAGAGGAACGGCTCTCCGCCCTTCATGCTGTCCTGCCAGTCGCCGAAGTCCGGCAGGATATCGGCGATGAAGTGGGCGAGCAGCGACTGGGCTTCGGCGTGCGACGTAGCCCAACCAAACATCGCCGTATCGCCGAAGTGATCGGAGAACCGCGCTTCCACCAGCCGGATAACATCCTGGACCACAGGTCCCGGCGCGATCCGCAGCCGATCGGGCGGACGTACGGTGCGGGGCAGGCGCTTCCGGTTCTCGGCGTCGTAGTTCCAGCGCCCGCCGACGGGCTTGTCTCCGTCCATGAGCAGGCCGGTGCGTCGACGCATGTCACGGTAGAAGAATTCCATGCGAAGTTCTCGTCGATCGCGCGCCCAGGCCTCGAAGACAGGTCTAGGGCAGATGAACCGATCGTCCGGTCGAACCTCCAGCGGGACCGGCGCCTGCAAGACAAGACTCTCGAAGGCGCGTGTCAGTCGATGTTCGCCGGGCTGGGTTGCGACGATCCGGTCGAGACCGCCGTCCTCCAGCGCCCGCAGGACCTCTCCGGGGATATCCTGCGTGTTGTCCGGATCGTCGAGACGCACGTATCGAACATCCACGCCACGCTCGGAAAGCCTGTCGGCGAAGCGGCGCATGGCGGCGAACACCAGGACCAGCTTCTGCTTGTGGTGTCGTACGTAGGTGGCTTCGGCCATCACTTCGGCCATCAGCACCCGATCCCCCGGGGCCAGATCCCGCAGGGCCGAGAGATTGTCGGAAAGCTGATCACCCAGGACCAGACGCAGCGTTCGGGGCATTCCGCATCTATCCCGGCTCTTGGGGCCAACGAAAAGCGCCGCCGCAGTCTCCTGCGGCGGCGCCTCAATTCGAAAGGGTTTGACGCTTAGACGACCCCGAACGCCAGCATGGCGTCGGCGACCTTCTTGAAGCCCGCGATGTTCGCGCCCTTCACGTAGTCCGGCACCTTGGAGCCCGCGCGACCGCCGTACTCCAGGCAGGACGTGTGGATGCCCTGCATGATGTCTTGCAGCAGCCGTTGGAGCTCTTCTTCCTTCCACGAGATGCGGGCCGAGTTCTGGCTCATCTCGAGGCCCGACACCGCCACGCCGCCGGCGTTGGCCGCCTTGCCGGGCGCGTACAGGATCTGGGCGTCCTTGAAGACGTGCACGCCTTCCAGGTTGGTCGGCATGTTGGCGCCTTCAGACACGCCGATGCAGCCGTTCTTCACCAGGGTGCGCGCGTCGTCGCCCAGCAGTTCGTTCTGCGTCGCGCACGGCAGCGCCAGTTGGCAGGGCACGCCCCAGGGCGTCTTGCCGGCGTGGAATTCCGAACCCTTGAACTCCTTGGCGTACTCGCTGATGCGGCCGCGACGCTTGTTCTTCAGGTCCTTCACCCAGTCGATCTTCGCCTGAGTCAGGCCCTCGGGGTCGTAGATGAAGCCTTCGGAATCCGAGAGCGTCAGCACCTTTCCGCCCAGCATCGTGACCTTCTCGGCGGCGTGGGTTGCGACGTTGCCCGAACCCGAGATCACCACCGTGTGGCCGGCGATGTCCTTGCCCTGGTTCTTGAGCATGTTCTGCAGGAAGTAGGTCGCGCCATAGCCGGTAGCCTCGGTGCGGATCAGCGAGCCGCCGTATTCCAGGCCCTTGCCGGTCAGCACGCCCGTGAACTCGTTGGTCAGGCGCTTGTACTGGCCGAACATGTAGCCGATCTCGCGAGCGCCCACGCCGATATCGCCGGCCGGCACGTCGACGTCGGCGCCGATGTAGCGATAGAGCTCGGTCATCATGCTCTGGCAGAAGCGCATGACCTCGCCGTCCGACTTGCCCTTCGGATTGAAATTCGAGCCGCCCTTGCCGCCGCCCATGGGCAGGCCGGTCAGCGCATTCTTGAAGGTCTGTTCGAAGGCCAGGAACTTCAGCACGCTCTCGGTGACAGAGGGGTGGAAGCGGATGCCGCCCTTGTAAGGACCGATCGCGTTGTTGTTCTGAACGCGCCACGCCCGCTGGACGCGCACGTTCCCCTTGTCGTCCTGCCAGCAGACGCGGAAGCTGATCACCCGATCAGGTTCTGCGATCCGGCGCAGGATCTGGGCCTCGTGATACTTTTCCTTGTCCTGGATAAACTCGAAGATGTCTTCGGCCACTTCCTGGACCGCCTGCACGAACTCCGGTTGCCCCGGATTGCGGCGCTTCACCCCTTCGATGAAGGTCGGAAGATCGACGTGATCGCTGACTGCCATGTTTGAATCCCCCAATGTCCGGCGCACTCTCGCCCGGGCGTTTCCCGCGCAACCTTAGCGGCGAATTCGGTACGGTCTAACGCGAATTGCGGACGCACTCGCCTCTCAGACGTTTCGCCCTTCACAAGTCCTCGGAATTTGCGACAACACGTTGTGTTGGGATGGGGGCTATCAAAATGACCAAGGCGTCTGATCTTTTCGTGCAGTGCCTGGAAGAGGAAGGCGTCGAGTACGTCTTCGGCGTCCCTGGCGAGGAGAACCTGGACTTTCTGGACAGCCTTTCGCGCTCCACGAAGATCAAGCTCATCCTGACGCGCCACGAACAGGGCGCGGGCTTCATGGCCGCCACCTACGGTAGGCACACCGGCAAGGCCGGGGTCTGCGTGGCCACCCTGGGCCCGGGCGCAACCAACTTTGTGACGGCTGCGGCCTATGCCCAGCTGGGCGGCATGCCGATGATGATGATCACCGGCCAGAAGCCCATCAAGAAGTCCAAGCAGGGTCGGTTCCAGATCCTGGACGTGGTCGACATGATGAAGCCGATCACCAAGTACACCCATCAACTGGCCTCGGCGGACAACATCCCGTCGCGGATCCGCGAGGCGTTCCGCCTGGCGCAGGAAGAAAAGCCGGGCGCCGTCCACCTGGAATTCCCTGAGGACGTGGCCGACGAGGACACCGACTCCCTGCCCCTGGCCAAGAGCAACGCCCGCCGCCCGGTGGCCGACGAGAAGTCGATCCGCGCCGCGGCCAAGCGCATCGAGCAGGCCAAGGCCCCGATCCTGGTGATCGGCGCCGGCGCGAACCGCACCATGACCAGCCGGATGCTCACCCAGTTCATCGAGAAGACGGGCATCCCCTTCGTCTCGACACAGCTGGGCAAGGGCGTTGTCGACGAAACAAGCCCCAAGTTCATGGGCTGTGCGGCGCTCTCGGCCGGCGACTTCGTGCACCGCGCCATCGGCGCGTCGGACCTGATCATCAACGTCGGCCACGACGTGATCGAAAAGCCGCCATTCTTCATGCAACGCGGCGGCTCGGAGGTGATCCACATCAACTTCCGCTCGGCCGAGGTCGATCCGGTCTACTTCCCGCAGTACGAGGTGATCGGCGACATCGGCAACGCAATCTGGCAGATCAAGGAAGACATCCTGCCCCAAGCGGGTTGGGACTTCTCGGCCATGTACAAGGCCCGCGCCGCCGAGGTGGAGCACGCGGCCAAGTACGACACCGACCAGCGCTTCCCGATCTACCCGCAGTACCTGGTGAAGCAGATCCGCGAAGCGATGCCGGACGACGGCATTATCTGCCTCGACAATGGCGTCTATAAAATCTGGTTCGCCCGCAACTACGCGGCGCGGCGCCCCAACACCGTTCTGCTGGACAATGCGCTGGCGACCATGGGCGCGGGCCTGCCGTCGGCCATGGCCTCGTCGATGGTCTACCCGGACCGCAAGGTCATGGCGATCTGCGGCGACGGCGGCTTCATGATGAACAGCCAGGAGATGGAGACCGCCGTCCGCCTGAAGCTGAACATCACCGTGCTGATCCTGAACGACAACAGCTACGGCATGATCCGCTGGAAGCAGGCGAACATGGGCTTCAAGGATTGGGGGCTGACCTACGGCAACCCGGACTTCGTCGCCTACGCCAAGTCGTACGGCGCCAACGGATTCCGCGTCGAGTCGGCGGCCGCGCTGCCCCAGCTTCTTCGTAGCTGCCTCGACACGCCTGGGGTCAACCTGATCGACTGCCCGGTCGATTACTCCGACAACGACCTCATCCTGAACCGCCAGATCAAGGAACTCAGCGCGGCCATCTAGGCGCGGACGCCAAGGACACCGACATGACCGCGCTACGGGATTCCTATCCCCTCTACCTGGCCAACGAGGCCCAGACCCCGAACCTCGATCTCGAGGTGACGGACAAATACACCGGCAAGGTCGCCACGCGTGTCGCGCTGGCGAACGCCAAGATCATCGACGCCGGCATCGCCGCCACCGTCGAGGCGGCCGAGCCGATGGCTCGGATGCCGGCCTACGCGCGCCAGGACGTGCTGGCGCACTGCGTCAAGCGCTTCCAGGAGCGGTTCGAGGAACTGGCCTATGCCCTGTGCATCGAGGCCGGCAAGCCGATCCGCGACGCGCGGGGCGAAGTCACCCGACTGATCGACACCTTCCGCATCGCGGCGGAAGAAAGCGTGCGGATGACGGGCGAGGTCCAGCCGCTCGATATCTCACCACGGGCCAAGGGCTATCAGGGCATGTGGAAGCGGGTGCCGATCGGGCCCTGCTCGTTCATCAGCCCCTTCAACTTTCCGCTGAACCTGGCGGCCCACAAGATCGCGCCGGCGATCGCGGTGGGCTGTCCGTTCGTGATGAAGCCCGCCTCGCGCACGCCGCTGGGCGCCATCATCATCGGCGAGGTGCTGGCCGAGACCGATCTGCCCAAGGGCGCGTTCTCGATCCTGCCGGCGCAGCGCGACGGAGCCGACCTGTTCACGACGGACGAACGCCTCAAGCTCCTCAGCTTCACCGGATCTCCGGGCGTGGGCTGGGACCTGAAGGCCCGGGCCGGCAAGAAGAAGGTGGTGCTGGAACTGGGCGGCAACGCCGCCGTGGTCGTCGACGCCGACACCGATCTGGACGACGCGGTCGAGCGGATCATCTTCGGCGCCTTCTACCAGTCGGGCCAGTCGTGCATCGGCGTCCAACGGATCATCATCCACGCCTCGATCTACGACGAACTCAAGGACCGCCTGGTCGCCAAGACCAAGACCTTGATCGCGGGCGATCCGCGCGAGGAAGCCACCTTCGTCGGCCCGATGATCGACGTGAAGGAGGCCGCACGGTTGGACAGCTGGATCCAGGCCGCGGTGGCCGACGGCGCCACGTTGCTGGTAGGCGGCAAGCGCGAAGGCGCGATGCTGGAAGCCACCCTTCTGGAAGGCGTGGGCCGCAAGGCTGCGCTCTATGCCGAAGAGGCGTTCGGACCGGTGGCCATCCTGTCGAAGTTCACCGACTTCAAGGATGCGCTGGCCGAGGTGAACGATTCGAAGTTCGGTCTGCAGACCGGCGTCTTCACGCGCGACCTCTACAAGATGCTCGAAGCGTGGGACCATCTCGACGTGGGCGGAGTCGTGATCGGCGACGTCCCCAGCTACCGGGTCGACAACATGCCCTACGGCGGGGTGAAGGACTCGGGGCTTGGCCGGGAGGGCGTCAGGTTTGCGATGGAGGACATGACGGAAATTCGCAATCTCGTCATCCGTCGCCGCTGAGCTTGCGTATCTGACATGGGACGGTGCGCGCTGCTTGGGGAGGCGGCTTGGTGTTGACGATCGCGCAGATCACTGACCTGCACGTGACGACAGACAAAGATCCGCTGAATCAGCAGCGGAACGAAGAACGTTTGCGTCAAGTCATGCGGGCGATTCACGAGTTGCGTCCGCGGCCCGTGGCCATTGTCGCGAGCGGCGACCTGGTCGACCGCGGCGAACGCGAGGAATACCTCGAGCTGGAACGCCTCATGGCGGAGAGCGAGATTCCGATATTCTACGCCGTGGGCAATCATGACAGCCGTGAGGGCTTCCTGTCGGTGTTCTCGGGGCCGGGCGCCCAGACCGACGCCAACGGATACATCCAGTACGCGGTCGATTTCGGCCCCATGCGGATGGTTGTGTGCGACACGCTGGAAGGGCCCAACCACGGTGACTATGACGAGGCGCGGGCGGCCTGGCTTGCCGAGACGCTGGATGCCGAGCCCAACAAGCCCACCGCCGTGATCCTCCACCATCCGCCGATCCCGAGCGGCATCCAGTGGATGGACCCCGACCCGGATTCTCCCTGGATCGGCCGCCTCGCCCAAGTTCTGAAGGGCCGTGACCAGGTCCAGGTCCTGATGTGCGGCCATATCCACAGAGCGTTCACCGGCCTGTTCGCGGGGCACGTTCTGTCGGCGGCGCCCGCGACCTCGATCCAGCTGACCCTCGATCTTACCGAGGTCGATATGCATGTGCCCGACGGCCGCGAAATCCTGGTGGAGGAGCCGCCGGCGTTCGCGCTCCTGATGTGCCACGCCGGCCACCTGACCACCCACACCTGCCAAGCCGGCGACTACACGCCCGCCGTGACCTACAACTTCCCCTTCCGAACCCTCGCCTGATCCATGCCGGGAGACACCAAGCGCCGGGGCCCCATGAACCTGCTGCTAGGCGCGGTGCGTCGCCTGCGGGAGGCCGGTGGGAAATTCTGGGCCGATGTGCTGGTGTTGGGGCTGGCCGCCGCCGCCGCCACGGTCGCTGCGCTCTGGATGGGCAGCACCACTCCGGTCCGGTTCGTTGAGAACCTGACCTCCGACCTGCGCATCGCGACGGCCGCTCCGGCCGTCCAGTCGAAGTTCGTGATCATCAAGATCGACGACGACGCGCTGAACGCCATGAGCGAGTCCTCGCCCTGCAAATGCCTGTCGCCGATCGACAAGGCCTGGCTTGGCGACCTGATCGCGACTCTGGACTCCAAGGGCATCAAGGCCGTGGCCGTGGACTACCTCCTCGACACCTGGAGTTCGCCTGAGGAGTTCGCCGATTTCCAGGCCCGGATCGAGCCGGTCAAGGCCCCTATCGTTGCCGCTGTCGACCCTCAGCGAACGCCGGGCGTCGACTTTCCGGTGGCCAAGAAGCTGGTTTATGCTGACGCCCGCGCGCTGATCGGCGTGGACTATGACGACGTCATCCGCCGCTACGACCCCCTGCCCGGCAAGGTTCCGGCCCTGGCCACCGCCACCGGCATGGTCGCCGAGGGCTATAAGCCCACCAAGCGTGAGTTCGAGATCCGCTATCGCCGGGCCGACCCATCGGTGAAGGCCGAGAACACCGGAGCTATCGCGCCGTCCTACTCGGCAGCCTTCGTGGCCTTCCTGCCCGACGCGTTCTTCAAGGACAAGATCGCCTTCATCGGGCGCGTGACGCGCTCGGCCACCGCCGACGCGACCACGCTCAAGGACGACATGCACACGACCCCGATGCGGTTCATGGCCGGTCACTACGACGGCACGCCGGGCGTCGAGGTGCACGTGCACGCGCTGTCGCAGATGCTGGCGGGCGACCGCATCAAGAGACCCGGCATCGTGCTGAGCGCCCTGCTGGTGTTCGCGACCGCGGTGGGCGGCGCCCTGCTCGGCCGTTCCACCCAACGCTGGCTGATCTCGATCGCCATTCTGCTGGTCAGCATCGGCGTCTACGGCGTGGGATCGTGGTTGGCCTACCAGCAACTGGCCTGGATGGCGCCGATGACCACGCCGGCCATCGGGTTCGGCCTCAGCTTCTTCCTCATGAGCCGTCTGGCCGCGGCCGAACTGCAGACCCAGAGAGCGTTCTATTCCTCCACCCTTGAGCGCTATCTGGCGCCCCAGGTCATCGACCGCATGGTCGACGGCCAGGAGGAGGTGAAGATCGGGGCCGAAGAGCGCGAGATCACCGTGATGATCTCCGATCTGGAGAACTTCTCGAACCTGGTGGCCAGCCTGCCGCTGGAGACGTTCGAAGGCGTGATCAACGAGTACTTCGACGGGGTGATCGACATCCTGTGGAAGCACGAGGCCATGATCGACAAGATGACCGGCGACGGCATCATCGCGATCTTCGGCGCACCCGTGCCCTCGACCGACCACGCCGACCGCGCCATCGCCTGCGCCCGGGAGATCGACCTCTACGCGCTCGACATCCGCAAGAAGATGATCGAGCGCGGGATCAACTTCGGATACACGCGCATGGGCCTGTCGTCGGGCATCGGCCTCGTGGGCAACTTCGGCGGTGAGCGGCGGTTCAACTACACCGCCTACGGTGAGGTCGTCGTCATCGCGGCGCGGCTCGAGGCGGCCAACAAGACGTTCGGCACCCGTATCCTGTTCAGCGCCGACACATTGAAACTCGCCAAGGTCACCGTTCCGATCGAGGCCGTGGGCGAGATCGATCTCAAGGGCGTGCCGGTGCCAATCCCGGCCTATACGACCCCGACAGACGCCGCCGTCTGATCCCGAGCTGCATAACGAAACTTGACGGTACCGATATGGCGTGAGCCTATGGATACCCATGAGTACCGTTATTGCGTCGCCTGTCGGACGCCCTCGCGATCCCGAGACCACCGCTGTCATCCTTGAGGCCACGCTGCGGCTGCTGGCCGAGTACGGCTATGCGGCCACCAGCACCGCACAGGTCGCGGCCCTCGCGCGAGCCAGCAAGGCCACGCTCTACCGCCGCTGGCCCAGCAAGTTCGCGCTGGTGGCCGACGCGATCCGCCACGGCCTGCGCACCGCCAATCCGGTCACGCCGCGCACCGGCGATCCGCGTGAAGACCTGATCCGGGTGCTGGAGAACCTGATCCGGGCTATGGCCGAGACGCCGCTGGGCGGGGCGATCCGTGCGGTCATTTCCGATGCCGCGCACGAGCCCCAGCTGTCGGCCGCGCTCCAGGAGGTGACCACCGAGGCCCGCGAACGCGGTCCGATGCGCGCGCTGGTGCTGGAGGCCCAAGATCGGGGGATGCTGGCCCCAGACGCCGACATCGGCCTGATCCTGGATCTGATGCTGGGCGCGCCCTACTTCCAACTCATCGTCCGGCAGGTCACCCCGCGCCCGGAGCAGGCCCGCGCCCTGGTGGACCAGCTCATTCCCCTGCCCTCCACACCACACCCTGGGAGCCAGCCATGAACCTCGACGGACGCACCGCGCTGGTCACCGGCGCGGCGCGCGGCATCGGCCGTGAGCTGACACGCCATTTGGTGGCCGCCGGTTGTCACGTGGCGGCGGTGGGTCGCTCACCTCAGGCCCTGGCCGAACTTGAGGCCGCGCATCTAGGCCAGGTGTCCGCCTGGCCGGCCGACCTGGCCCGCGCCGACGAGGTCGAGCGGCTGATCCGCGAGGTCCCGGCCCGGCATCCCAATCTCACCGTCTTGATCAACAACGCCGGCGTCCAGGTGACGGCCGACGTGCTGGCCGACGAACCCCGGGCCCTGCGCACGGCGTTCCGCGACGAGATCGCGATCAACCTGGATGCTGTCGTCGGGCTGTCGACCGGCCTGCTGCCTCACTTGGCGAAGCAGCCGTCGGCAGCGATCGTCAACGTCTCAAGCGGGCTAGCGTTGGCGCCCAAGGCTTCAGCCCCAGTCTATTGCGCCACCAAGGCGGCGGTCCGTAGCTTCACGAAGGCGCTGCGCTACCAGTGCGAGGACGCGGGCCTGAACGTCGCGGTCAGCGACGCCGTCATGGCGCTGGTTGACACCGACATGACCCACCGTCGTGGCGGCAGCAAGATGAGCGCCAGCGACGCGGCGGCCGAGGTTCTGGCCGGTATGCGGTCGGGTCGGAGCGACATCTACGTCGGCAAGACGAAGCTGCTGGCTGTGTTGATGCGCGCCGCGCCGAGCTTCGCCGAGCGGATGATGCGCCGGAGTTAGTCCGACCTCAGCGATCCGCCTGCTGCACCATCCCCGGACCCAGCCACGCGGTCATGTCGACCGCGTCGGTGACGCGATACGGACGGCCCCAGCGGTCGGTGAAGAACCGTTCCATCTCGTCGCGCTTGAACGGACGCGAGCCCAGCCGGCCGAAGATCGCCATCTGGTGGCCGCTCTCGTCCACCGCGCGGTCGCGGTCCAGGCCCTTCGACACCGACAGCGCCGCCGACGGAGTCCGCGCCCAGGCAATTAGCTCGGGCTTGGGCGCCGGCGAGAAGCCGTAGAAGTTGGGCTGCGTCGCCGGACCGATCAGCTGCACCACCTTCATGCCGTTCTTGCCGTCGGCGATGTAGGCGAACAGCGAGGCGTTGGTCGAACCCACCACCACGTCTTCGGCATCGTTGATCGCGCCGCCGGCGTCGAACTTCTGGTAGAGGCGCGGCCGCTCGGGGTTCGTCACGTTGACGATGACCAGGCCGTCCTTCTTGGCCGCGACATAGGCGTAGGTGCGGGCCACGTAGACGCGGCGGGCGTCCACCAGGGGGATGGTCGCGCCCTCGACCAGCTTGGGCTGGTCGAGCTTGGTCACGTCCAGCACCTCCAGGCCGCGCTGGGTGGTGACCCAGAGATAGCGGAACTGCAGCGCCGAGCCGCGCACGTCAGGCAGCGCCACGGTCGTCACGTGCCTGGGCTGCAGCGGATTGCTCAGGTCGACAACCACCAAGCCGGCGTCGGCGGCGATGTAGGCAAAGTGTCCGCCCAGTGTGATGTGGCGTGCGCCTTTCAGGACGCCGCCCGCATTCCAGGTGACGGCCCGCTTCAGCTTGTTGTTGCGCGGATCGCCGTCCGCCAGCGTGTTCACGTTGACGAGGATCAGGCCTTCCTCGCTGTCGGTGACGACGGCGTACGAGTAGAGCGGATGGAATTCCTGCTCCTGGTTGGCCTGAAGCAGGGTGATGTCGGCGCCGGCGGCGTCCTTCACCATCATCTTCTTCATGGCCTCGTTCCGGAGCGGGGCGATGTTCTGGTTGGTCGGCAGCGCCATGCAGGTGGCGTTCTTCGACTCGACGCGCGTGTCGTGGCCGAGCGGCGAGAACGGCGCAGTGATGACGCGCTGGGACACACCCTTGTTGGCGACGCTGGCGGCGTCGAACACGTGGAAGCCGCCCTTGCCCTCCGCCACGAACATGTACTCGCCGCGCAATTGCACGCAGCGGGCCGCGCCCTCGGTCTTGTGGGTGAAGTTCGAGAACTCTTCGTAGCTGTCTTCTTCGCCACCCTTCAGGCCATCAACGAACGGCTTGCCGCGAACCCAGTTCTTCAGCTCGCGCTTGTTCTGGTCGACGTGCAGCTTGAAGAAGTCGGGATAGGCGTAGCGGTGCAGGTAGCTGCCGATCACCGCCTGGGGCTCGCTCCACTCCGAGACGCGCGTCGCCTGGATGCCGCCTTCGAGACCCACCCAGGCGTTCTGGCCCACGAAGTTCACGAAGTTGGTCCCGAGCAGGAGCAGCTGGGCCATGATGGCGTTGTTGTCGTTGGCCGCGCTGACGTGGCAGTCCGAACAGGTCTTGGTCTCGGTGGTGCGCACGGTGTGTGGGAAGTGCGGCGCGAAGGCCTGGCTGGAGAAGCCCGACGCCGCGATCGGCGGCTGCTGCACGTAGATCCGCTCGCGGTTCACGTTGGTCGACGACAGCACCAGGGCCGACGACGAGCGAACCGGCGCGATGGTCGAGCCCTTGGTCGTCTGGTGGCGGCCCAGCTGGTACATGTCGTCACGGGCGACCTGCGGGTTGTAGGTCGCGTAGTTCCGGGTCTCCTCGCCCTCGTACTTGTGGGTCGTGGTCTTCCAGTTGGCCTCAATCGGCAGGTGGCAGCCTGCGCATGCCGTGGTCCACGAGGTGTGGCAGGCGAAGCATTCCATCTCATCGTCGTTGTGCGCGCGATCGCCGGGCGCGACACCGGGCCCCCAGGTGAACGGCTTGCCGTCCTGGCTGATCTTGCCCATCAGCTTGGCGCGGGCCGACTTGGCGTTGAAGTCAGGCGAGGTGCGGTCGACCGTGTCCTTGGTCAGCTTGATCCGCCATTCCAGCTTGGGGTCCAGCAGCGAGCGCTGGATCAGGACCTGACGTCCCTCACGCTCGACCCACTCGAACCGGCGCTGGCCGTCGGGGTTACGCAGCAGCGACAGGTCGTTGCCTTTCGGATCCGCGGCGGGGCCCGAGGTGCGCAGCGTCGGATAGGCCTGCGACGTGCCGTGGCAGTCCTTGCAGCGGATCTCCACCGCGTTGGCGACTTCGCCGTAGATTAGACCCGTGCCATGGCTGTCGTTCGAGAAGTGGCAGTCGGCGCACTGCATGCCCTTCTCGGCGTGGATATCCATCATATGGACAGCCTTGCCGGGCGCGTTCTTTCCGACGGGCGTGAACTCGGGGGCGCCCTTCTTGTGGAACTTCTCGGGGTCGTCGTTGGCGACGATCGCGCCGTCCTTGTCCAGTAGGTTGCCTTCGCGGTCGCGCTTGAAGATGGCGCGGAAGTTCCAGCCGTGGCCGTGATAGTCGGCGAACTGGGTGTCCTTTAGCTGCTTGTTCAGCCCGAACACCTCACGCAGGAAATCCAGGTCGGCCCACTTGCCCCGCGGCGCGGCGCCCTCGGGGTTGCGGTCCAGGACGTGGCGGATTTCCTCGCTGGTCGGATACTTCTGCTTCTCGGGCCACATGGACGGGGCGTCGGCCTCGTAGTCCCACATCGTGTAGCCGAGGTAGGTGTTCACGAACATGTTCGGCTGGTGCATGTGGCAGTTCATGCACTGGGCCGTCGGGATGGCGCGCGTGAAGTAGTGCTTGATCGGGTGACCCGATTCCTTGCGCTCCACGACCTCGTTGGTGTGGTGATCCACCGTCCACTTGATCGTCGGGTCCGCCTGCGCACTCTGGCCATCGCGGCCGAAAGGGGCCCAGGTGACGCTGGCGTGCGGCTGGCGGTTGTTGGCGTAGACCACGTGGCACGACGCGCAGCCCGAGGAGCGATAGTCGCCCGGCTGGTCGTTGGTGCCCATGAACCAGGTGAAGGGGTCGTTGAGGCGGGTCTTGTGGATGTTCAGGACCGGGATCGCGACGCGCAGGCCGGTGCCGGGGCCGCGGTTGGATTGCCGCAGATCGGGACGGCCCGGCTCTTCCAGGCGCTGGAGCGCGCCGTTGGCGTTGGGCAGGCCCACTTCGGCGAACTGGGTGTTGATGTTGCGACCACCGCGTTCGAACACGCGGAAGATGTCTCCAGGGGGCACCACCTGCCACGTCGGCAGAGGATAGAGTGTCGGCAAGGCGCCGCGTTTGGCCTGCTCGGGCGTCACGGCGCCGTGCGGGCTGCCGGGCGACAGCAGGCGCGCCGGCTCGCCGTGGGCGGTGTAGGCCTCGCCGAGGACGTAGTTCTTGAACGGCAGAATGCCGTTGTTGTACGAGCCGCCGCCCCACAGCATCGCGCCGGTGGCCATCAGCGAACGCTCGGCCTTCTCGATCAGCTCCAGGTGGCAGGCGCCACAAGCCTGCCGCGCCACCCGATAGTCCGACGGGTTCACGAAGCGGACGAACTCGGGGCTCTCCTTGTTGAGCAGCGTGTAGCTGATCTTCGGGTTCGCCGAGCTCGGGTAGTGCCAGGTCTTCGGATACTTCGGCAGCACGTGGGCCTTGTCGCGCAGGGCCGCATAGCCGGGCGCGTTCATAGCCATGCCGGCGGGCGCGAAGACGGTGGCGTCGCCGCCGTGGCAGGAGGCGCAGCCCAGCTTCACTGCCTGTGACAGGTGCATCGTCTTGGCGTCGGACTCGGTGTGGCACGAGACGCAGCCCTTGCTGGCCGCGTCGACCTCGGCGTCCGTCATGCCCAGCTTGGCGGCCGGCGCGGTCACGTAGGTGCGCTTCACCGGCTTCTCGGCGTCGCTGGCCTTGAGAGACACGGGCGCGAAGACGGTCAGCGCCACCAGCGCCCCCAACTTCAGCCATTTTCTCCCGAATTTCAGCATCTTGTCCCTAGAAGGTCAGAATGGCGTTGAGCAGGACCGAGTAGTACTTGTCGTGCCGGGCGGAATTCGAGAACAGGTCGTTGAAACCCTTGCCCGCGTCGAACACCGCGACCGAGCCGCGGAACACGATGTTCTGCGTCATATGCGGCCTCCAGATCGTCGAGACCGACGCATCCCAGCCCAGCGACTTGGGGATCGATCCCTCCTGGCGCAGCGCCTGGACGATCGAGGTGTCGGCCATGCCGATGTGCTGGATGTTGGTAGAGATGCGTAGCTCGGGCAGCACGTCGAAGTCGGCGCCGCCGCCAAGGACGACCGTGCCCGGGTTGTTGAAGTTGGACTGCCCCTCCTCCTTCGAGGACCGGAGGGAGTTCAGGATGCCGTTGCGCCCGTTGACGCCGATCACCCGACCGCCGCCGGCGAACGGAATGGTCTGACGGATCCAGTAGCTGGTGTCGGAACCGGCGAACTGCGGGTTCTCGAAGATGGCGTCGAAGCCCCGCTCGCGGTTGTCGTAAGGGTTCTTGTCGCCCGAGGCGTAGAGGCCGGTCAGGCGCACCCGGATCCAGTCGAAATCCATCGACGGCTCGGCGGCCACGAAGTAGCTGCGGATCTTCGCCTTGCGGCCAGTAAAGATGTTGTTCCGATCCTCGCCGAACGCATAGAAAGCCGACGCCGTCAGGTTGACCCGGCCGATCCGCCCATCGGTGTTGTAGCCGAGATAGGTCACGTCGTAGTTGCGGCCGCGGAGGTTCCCGATCAGCGCGGGGCGCACCGGGAAGCCGTTGTGGTCGATCTGGATCTCGTCGCCCTCGCGATTGCGATTGTGGGCGACCATCAACTGCGACGTGATGCCCGGCAGTGGAAGATCCTGACGGTACACGCTGCCTATGAAGACGTAGTCGTCGCGCAGCCGCTGGGTGATGTCGTTCAGGCCCGAGTTGGTGTCCTTCTCGATCCGCCAGAAGGCCGCCAGATTGTACTGGAACCGGTTGTTGTCGCGGTTGCCGAAGAGGCGCACGCCCAGCTGGTTGTCCTGAAACAGGAAGCCGCGGAACTCGGTCGAGAATGGCTGGATGCCGACTCGGAGGGAGTCGAAGTCGTACCGTTCGGACACGTTGCGCAGGTGGTAGTCGACGAACAGTTCCTGCAGGCCGATGAAGGCGTCGTTCCGGTGGGTCTTCTTCGAGGGCTCGACGTAGAGGACCCGCTTCTCGGGTACGTCGACGTAGTTATCCTGGAACGCCAGCGCGATGCGGAACTCGAGCTCGGGCGGCTTGAAGGCCGTCGAGCCTTTGACCAGCGAGGCGGCGGCGATGAACGTCTGGGCCACCACCAGGCTCGAGTCGCGCCCGAAGATGTCCAGGCTGCCCGGCCGCGATGTGGTCTGAACACTCACCGGGATCGGGAAGGTCCGGGGTTCGACCACGGTGTCCGAGACACCGGTGAAGGCGAAGAACCAGTCGTGCGTCCCCTTGATGGGGATGTCGCCCTTCAGGAAGTTCTGGTTGTAGGGGTCGAACCAGCGCGGCTTGGTGACACCCAGCGCGCCAGCCAGACGCCAGCGATCCGGGATCGGAACCTCGTCGTGCGGGAACGCCTCGGGCGGCGGCGCGCGCACGGCCCCGGGGTTGGTCTGGTCGATCGCCGGCGGCAGCTCCTGAATGCGCCCTGGCCGGCGACGCCCGTCCAGAGGCTTGTCGTCGGCGGGGACGGGCTCGCTCTCGGGCGGCGGACCGGCGTCGACCGAGGCGGGCGGCGCAGCCTGGGAAGCGGCAGGCGGAGCGTGTTCCTGATCCAGGGCGGCAAGCTGGAAGCGGCCGTCCATCGCCAGCACGTCATCGATGCTGGGGCCCTTGTTGCCGCCCCACACCTGCGCCTGGGCTTCCTGGCCCGCCACCGCGCCAGAGTCCGTCGCGCCGGCCTGGGCGAGGATTTCGTCGATGGTGAGCGCCTTGCCGGCCCCATGCGCCCGCGCCTCGGCCTGCCCGGCGAGGCCGGCGAAAGCGATGAGCGCGATGAGGGAGACTTGGCGCATGCCTACTTCCCCTGGCAGGCGTTCTGGTCGTTGGTATCGAGGAACGGCGCGAACGGGCAACCCACGTAGCGCAGCCGCGCGGGCGCTACCGGCCCCACGATGAGCTGGTCTGCGCGGATGCCCGGCGCCGCATTGCCCACCGAGCCGCCGACTTTCAGGCCGCCGTTGTGAGCGCCCAGGAACGCGATCATGTCGTCCTGGTCGATGCCGTCGCCCGAGATCCCGATACCGCCGACGATGCGGCCTCCCCGATAGATCGGCACACCGCCCGGGAAAATCTGGATGCCGTTGGCCAGACGCTTCTGGCCCGGCGCCACATCGGGTAGCGCAGTGCAGACCTGGGGCGTGTCGGTGGCCGATGCCCCGGTCACGAAACTCAGGTGCTGAACGACATTGCCGATGATCAGCGCCGACTGCAGCCCCGTGGAGAGCGGGCTCCACTGCGTGATCGGCCGCGAGAGCGGCCCGTTCGGACGTCCGACCTCGCCATCCGGATAGTACGGCCGCGATAGGTTGCCGATCGTGCGGGCGCCGAATGCGGTGCGGCCCGTGAACACGTTCGCGTCGGCGAAGAAGTCGCGGGTCTTCTGGACGAAGCTGCGCACGTCAGCGCTGGGGTCGGCCAGCAGGTCGGACGCCGCGAACGGCGCCGAGAAGAACATCGCCGTGCGCGCCTTCTGGGCCGAGACGTCGATGCCGAACACCGGGGCGTCGGGCGAGCGGACGATGCCCAGGATCTGGCCGCGGGTGTCGACCACGCTGAGCGAGACCTCGGCGCGGCTGTCGAGTGGACGGCGAATCTGGGCCCGCGCCCGGCTCATGATGGTGAAGGCCTCTTCCAGGATCGCCCGGACCTCGGCCTGGGTCAGCGGCGTCAGGCCGTCGGCCCCGTCGGTGCCCCCCCGAATCGGGAAGCGGTTCGCGCCCGAGCCATTGGAAAGCACCATTGCGCCGGCGATCGAGAACTCGGCCGTCGTGGCCAGCCGCAGGCCCGAGGCCTCGGTCCCATAGACCTGGCCGGCCAGCGCGCCGCCACCGGCGTAGTAGCCGTTGACGGCGGTGAACGCGCCGGTGCCCGCCGGCAGGCTGGCGAAGGCGGGCGCGCTGGACGGTGTCGAGCGCAGCGTACCCGAGTTGGCGTCGGAGAAGCGTAGCGAGGTGCCATCGACCGTCACCCGGTCGGCGCGGATCTCCTCCGGCGCCAGGAAGCCGGTGGCGGCGGCGAAGGCGATCGCCTCCTCGGCGTCGTCTTCTATGTCGAGAATGTTCTTGTCGAAGCCGTAGTCGCCGTCGGCCATGATGCCGACGCCGCCCACCAGGACGCCGCCCTTGTAGAGCGGCAGGCCGCCGGCGTCGGCCGACAGTCCGAGCGGCGAGCGACGGGGTCCGGTCGCGTTCGCCGCCACGCGGGTGGTCACATCCGAGCACGGGAGCGACGAGAACTGGACGCCGAAAAGCGGGCCGCTCTCGAGACCCACCGTGGTGGGCGCCGGCGGGAAGTGCTCCTGCACAATCTGGCTGGCGGTGCGCGTCGAGAATGCGTTGCCGCCCGACGACAGGTAGGCCCCGGTGATCGCCTTCGCGATCGCAGCGCCGGCGGCGGGCACGACGGCGCCCTGAGCGTCCATGTTCACGCCCGTCGGGCCAGCGCGCAGAGTCGCGGTCGCCCGCGCTCCGGTCATCGAATAGACGGCCAGCACGTTGCCGACCCGGTCGCTGACGGCGATCACGGCGGGCAGGTTGCGGGCGCGCGCCTCGGCCACAGCCTGAGCGATGATCTGCTGCACCTCGGCCGCCGTCAGCGCCTGAGCGGCCGGCAGCGTGTAGAGCCCCGTCCCGCCCGTGGGCGGGGGCGTCGTCACGGGCGGCGTGGTCGAGCCACCGCCGCCGCCGCCGCCTCCGCAGGACGCCAGCGCCAATGCGGCCAGGAACGCGGCCGAACGGGCCAGTGGCTTCATCGCAGCGACCTCGCGGCCTGGGCGACTTGGGTCAGCGAGGCGCGGAAGGCCTCGGGGCGATAGGCGTTGGGATCACGCACCTGGGCATAGGCGCGATCGAGGTTGGGGCGGATACGCGCCACCGCTCCACGGTCGGCCTGGCCGGACGAGACCAGCGAGTTGAGCAGGGTGTCGGCCGCCATGACCGCCTGGGCGCTGCCCGTGTAGTCGGTGTAGCGCCGCGCGATCTCGCCCTGAAGGATGGTGTCGATGATCGCCAGCGTCTCGGCCCGCGAGAAGCTGCGCGCGGCGAAAGCGTCGGAGAGCGCCCGCGCCGTACCCGCCAGCTTGGCCGCGGCCCGCACGGATTCGGCGCGGTCCCGCGCAATGGCGGCGTGGAACGCGCGGCTGTCGGCGTCGAGCCGGGCCGCCAGCCCAGGCGCCACCACCTTCGCGGCCGCGGAGAGCATGATCATGTTCTCGTCGTTGAAGGGCGGCGTGCCAGACGGGATCGGACGGCCCGGATTCGCCTGCCACTGCGGGCGGGCCTTGGGATCGTCGGAAATCTGCCGGTGGCAGGCGTGGCAATCAAAGAAGTAGAGCTCGGGGAACACGCCGCGCGTGCGCCCCGGTTCGCCGTACAGCGTCAGAGCCCGCTCGAGCGCCATGGCCTGGCCCACGGCCCAGGTCTTGACCCCGCCAGCGTGACCCTTGCGCTTCACATAGTCGGCGTCGACGTCCCAATGCTGCTGAAGACTGGAGAAGAGGTCGAGCTCGAAGGCGACGCGCGGGTGGCCAGCGGCCATGATCTCGTGCGTCACGAACTGGCCCTGGCGCGAGCCGCCGAAGTGGCAGTCCAGGCAAACCCCGGCGCGAACCTTCGGGTTCTCGAGCGCCCGCATCCCGCGGGACACATTGTCGGCGTGAGTGCCGCCCACCGCACGGTGGCTGGCCAACCAGTTGCGCGATCCGCCGTGGCAGGCTTCGCAGCCTACGCCGTCGTTCAGTTGGAACTTCGCGCCGCGCAGGTTGGCCGGCGCCGGATCGGCGTGACAGCCCAGGCATTGCCGGGCGACGCCGTCCTCGCCGAGGCCCATCTTGCGGATGATCGCCTGGCCGCGGCCTTCGTACAGCACCTTGTAGGCGCGGCTATGCGCGCCAGTCAGGCTTGAAGGGTCCTGCCAGCTGATCAACTCGTTCTGGCGAACGTTCACGCCCGAATCGACCTGGCGGCTGTGACAGCTGGATCCGGCGCACGAGGCCACGCCTTCGTGCACGGCGGCCATGGATGGATTCTCAGGCGCGGCCGTCGCCGTGCGCCCTGCGCTCAGGGCGAACGCGGCGACGACGGCTGCGACCGTCGCGCAAAGCGCGCCGACGACTCCCGACGCTCGTGCTCCCCCCATAGGCCCTCCCCCGGCTTACAGGCCCCCAGTCTTAGCGGGCTCGCACCCGCTTAGGTAGCCCGAATACGGCGCAATCCTGTCAAAACCAACCCATGACACCCGCCTCAGCGGCGCCTTCGCATGTCAGGAGTCTTCGCTTAACAACGCGTTTTGCGAAAGGTAATACTGTTCGAACTTAGGGTGTGGGGGTGCGCGTATGTTTGGGGGTGCTCGTGCCGCGCGGCGCGCCGGCCAGTGGCCGCGCATTGGGCTGCTCGTACTCGCGACGACCGCTCTTACGACGCCTGCGCTCTCGCAGGCTCCGCCGGGAACAGCCGTGCCTGGAGTCACCGCCCCCGAGCTGGATCCCGGGGCGCGGGTGTCGCGGCCGCCTCCGTCGCGCGGTGGCGGGGCTTTTTCGGCCGAACCGCCCGGCCCGTGCCCGCTAGAATCGTCTGACGTCGAAGTCACGCTGAACAGCGTGAGTTTCCGCGGTGCGACAGCGGTGAGCGAGGCCGATTTGCGCGGCGCCTATGCCGATTTTCTGGGCAAGCCGCAGAAAGTGTCGGTGATCTGCGCCATCCGCGACCGGGCTGCGAGAATCATTTTCGAGAGCGGCGTCCTGGCCCGCGTTGAAATCCCCGAGCAACGGATCGCTGGCGGCGCCATGACGCTCGAGGTCATCGAGGCCCACGTGGTCAACGTCCGCGTCCGCGGCGACGTCGGTCCCGTACAGGAAGCAATCGAGCGCTACGCGGAGAAGCTCAGGGGCATGAAGCCCTTCGACATGGCCAAGGCGCAACGCTACCTGCTGCTGGCGTCCGATGTGCCCGGCGTCCGTGTACGCGCCGCCGTGCGGCCGTCGACCAGCCCCTCGCGTGGGGCCGTTGACATCGACCTCAGCGTCGCCCGTGAGAAGCCGTCCGCCTTCGTGAACATCACCAATACGGGCTCGGAAGCGGCCGGCCGCTGGGGCGCCCTGCTGCGGACCGAACTCGCGGGATACACCGGGTACGGCGAGAGCACCGCGATCACCGCCTTCCACACCATGGACTCCAACGAGCAGTGGCTGCTGCAGGTGGCGGAGAGCGCCCGGTTCGGATCGGAAGGCCTGACCGGCCGCGGCGCCCTCACCTACGGCGAAAGCCGCCCGGGCGGCTCGCTCAGCCCGCTGAATCTGAAGAGCAAATCACTGGTGGCAAATCTCGAGGCCGCCTACCCGTTCGTCCGCTCTCGCAACCAGAACCTGAACCTCGTTGGCGGCTTGGATCTGGTGGACCAGAAGACGACCGTAGGCGGCGTCGGCCGTTTGAGCCACGACGAGCTGCGGGTGCTCTACGCGCGCGCCGACGGCGACTACCGCACCGAGATAGGCGGCCGGCCGCTGCTGGTGAGCGGAGGCGTGGGCGTCCGCAAGGGGCTTTCCCTCCTGGGCGGCAGCGAGGCAGGCGACACCGGCCTGACGCGCGCCTTCGCCAAGCCCGAGGCCTTGGTGGTCAAGGGCCAAGGCGGGATCGACATCGCCATTACAAACCGGCTGACCGGGATGGTCCGGGGCCAGGCGCAGTATTCGTCTAGCCCCCTGCTGCCGTACGAGCAGCTGTCGCTGGGCGGCCTTACGGTGGGACGCGGCTACGATCCGGCCGCCGTGATCGGAGACAAGGGCGTTTCGGGCGCATTCGAGCTGCGATACGGCCCCATGCCCGTACACCCCAAGGTGCAGGCGGCGCCTTATCTGTTCTTCGACACCGGCTACGTGGCCAACAACAACGTCCGTATCACCGGCGTCGAGAAGAGCCGTTCACTGTCGTCGGTCGGCGGCGGCGTGATCTTCCGCGTCAATAACCGCGCCAATCTGGAAGTCACCTATGCCCACCCGCTGGACAGCACGCGTCCCGGCGGGCCGCGTCGAGGCGACCGTGTGCTGATCCAGCTCACGGCCAGCCTGCTTTGATGCGAAAGAGGGAGCAGTAATGTCGCCGCTTATCCGCATCCACGCATCGTCCGGGGGCCGCCGGGGACGGCTGCTCGCGCGCACGGCCCTATGCGGCGCCCTCTGCGGCCTGCAGGCGCTGGCGTCTTCGGGAGCCTCGGCCGCGCCTGTCGGCGGCATTCCGGAAGTCAATTCGGGCGGCGGCGCCCCGGTCATCTCATCCAGCGGCCTCAACACCAACGTAACCCTGAACGCCCAACGGACGGTGCTGAGCTGGGCGACCTTCGACGTTAAGCCCGAAGAGACGGTCACCTTCAACTTCGGGGCCCGCAACTGGATCGTCCTCAATCGGATCACGACCCTTAACCCGACCAAGATCGAAGGCGTCATTGAGGGCAAGGTCGGCAGCGCCTTCGGCGGCAACGTCTGGTTCGTCGGCAATAACAGCATCATCTTCGGCAAGACCTCGCGCGTGGACGTGGGGGGCTTTCTGGTCGGCATCGGCACGCCCGATACGGCCAACTTCCTGGACCCGTCGAAGAACCTGTTCTCGTTCAGCGGCGACGACGCCTTACCGGGCGCACGAGTCTTTGTTCTGTCGAACGCCGACATCACAGCGCACGGCGGTTCGGCGGTATTCGCCGGCCCCAGCGTCGTCACGCGCTCGGGCTCGTCCATCCTCGCGGCCGACGGCAGTGCGGTCTACGGCGCGGCCCGCACTTACCAGATCCGCTTCGCCCCGGGGGTTGGGGGCGACTTCGACCTGGTCGACTTCATCATTCCCAGCGTCAGCGCCGGCACCGACAGCGCCGTCGCCCTGGATCTGGCCGGCGAGAGCCGCGCCAACTCGGTCTTCATCGCCGCGATGAACCGCTCGGCGGTCGGCAGCGCGGTCATCAACCTAGAAGGCCTGATCACGGCGACCGGCGCCAAGGCGGAAGGCGGCGACATCGTCCTATCGGGCGGCGGCAGCATCGTTGACCGCGCGCCCACGGCCGCGACCAGCGGCGCCGGTTCAGCCGACGTGTTCCTGAACCGGGCGAACGCGGCGCGCGACCTGCGCATCAACAACGTCGGCCAGATCTTCCCGCGGCCGTGGCTGCGGCCCGCCGAAGACGCCAAGGATCCGCTGACGATCTCCGAAGCCGCCGACTGCGCCGCCGGCATCCTCGCGGGCTGCGAAGTCAGCAATGGGAACGGAAACGGAAACGGCTTTGGTAACGGGAACGGCTTCGGGAACGGCAATGGCTTCGGGAACGGTCTTTCGGACTTTGCGCTAGAGACAGTCGTTCTGGAACGGGCCCTGGTCTCCAGCCTGTTCGACCCTACCGCCGTCTCGACCATTAGCAGCGGTCGGGACGCCAGGATCGCCGCGACCGCCAGCATCGAACTGGGCCGCATTGTCGCCGGGCGAGATATCGACACGAAGGCGGGGTCGGTCAAGGCCAACAGCCTGATCGCCTCGGGCGCCCTCACCGCGACAGCCACCGAGGGCGATGTCGTGCTGGCCGGCGTCGGCGTCATGCGCGACGGTTCGATCTCGGCCAAGTTCGATGTGAAGATCGATGCAGTCACCGCCACCCAGAAACTCAGCATAGCGTCTGGTCGCGACATCACGCTGGGTGACGGGACCTCGGCGGTCACCGGCGCGATCTCGCTGAACGCCACCCAGAACGTGCTGGTCGATCTGGCCTCGGCCAAGATCGACGCCATCACGGCCGGCAACGTCAACCTGCGCGGCGGTGCGCTCGAGGTCGGCATGATCACCGCACCCCGCGTCTTCGCCCAGGCGGCCAGCGTGAAGCTGGGGACCGTCTCCACCTCGGGCGACCTCTATGTGGTCGCGACGAACGGCGACGCGATCGTTGGCACGGCGCGGGCCGGCGACGACATCTTCATCCTCGCCAACCATGGTACAGCGTCGCTGGGCGACGCGACGCTGACAGGGGCCTCGCCCGACGTCGTCGGCGTCGAGTTCGTGGGCAACCCCGACACGGCGGGCAACGGCCGCGTGGTGCGCGTGGAGTCTCAGGACTTCGACGCCAAGCTCGGCCTCGGCACGGGCGGCGTCACCGGCGCCACGGCGATCGCCGTGCGCGGCGGTCGGGATGCGGCGCTGGACATCACCCGTCAGTCGGCCGCCTCGGTTTCGGTCGTGTCGGCGCGCGACGCCACACTGCGCGCGCCGTCCATCCAGCTCGACAACGTGACGTCGGGACGCGACCTGACGATCGGAAGCACCACCACCGACTTCACGCTGAGCAGCCCGCTGGTTGCAGTGCGGAACATCACCGTCACCGCGCTCGGCGCGCTTCGCGTGGGCGACGTGCGCGCCGACGCGGGCTCGATCATCTTGCAGGGCGGCACGGTGCAAGCGGGCAACGTCTCGGCCAGCGAAGACCTGACCCTGCGCGCCACCACCGGCGGCGTCACCACCGCCAGCTACCGCACCGGGCGCGACCTGATCCTGCAGGGCACGACGTTGTCGCTCGGCGCCGCCATCGCGCCAGTCGTTCGTGATCTTTCAATCACTTCGCTCGGTAATTTCACGTCCACCAGCCCCCTGACGGCGGGTCGCAACGTCAGTATCGACGTTGCGGGCAAGGCGACGCTGGGCCAGACCACGGGATCGAGCGTCGTGCGCATCGCCGCGAGCGACCTCGACCTTACCGGGACCGTCACGGCGCCTACCGTGCAGATCGAGTCGCGCGGCGGCGCATTGCAGGTCGGAGGCGCCGGGGGCACCAGCGGGTTCGTCCTGGACAACACCGAGTTCGGCCAGATCCGCGCCTCCAGCCAGGTGAAGATCTACGCTGGCCTCACCACCGGCGGCACGCGCGGCGATCTCTCGCTGTTGGACCTGGCGATCAACACCACGAACACGCCGAACGTGACCTTCCTGGTGGGATCGGCGGCGACCGCCCGTGTGAGCGGCATAGCAGCTCCGACCACCAGCGGCGGCATCCTGCGCATCGGGGACGCTACGGATCTGAGCTGGCGACCGGGCTCCATCCTGGTGACCGGCGGCTTGGGCGCGGCCACCTTCTCGGGCGGCCAGTACAGCAACATTCGCGCGTTCAATGAGGTCCGCCTCGCGGCCCGCCAGGACATCCTGATGGGCTCGCAACGCTTCATCACGCTGATCCAGGGCGCCGCGGTCGAAAATATCGACCTCGCGAAGCTGCTGCCGGCCGGGGTCGCGCCGACGGGCGATGAGTTGTCGAAGGTCTATGTCTCGACCGGTCGTCTCGAAGTTTCGGCCGACAACAAGGTGGTCCAGCAGAACGCAGCGCCCTCAGGTACGCTACAATCGGTGGGACTGCTGTTCACCGGTCAGTTCTCGCCGGCCTTGATCATCGATCCGCCCAAGGTCGTGGACCTATGGGGCGCGTTCGCCAACAACGGTCAGTTCCTGAGCGGCCAGCAGGCCAATGGCGCACTGACCTTCACCGTCGTCGACAACAACGGCAACCAGATCAGCCAGCCTTTGGGCGCCACGTACCGCTTCAACAGCTGCGACGTCGGCACCGCGAACTGCCAGGTCACCGCCGGGGGACTGGGTGACGGGTTGGGCGGCGATAACGGCGCCGGCGGGTTGAGCTCGGGCATGGCCGACGGATCCTTGCGTATCCGGGACACCCTCGGCGACAGCGATCTGTCGGACGAAGGGCAGTCCGACGCGGTCTCGTCGGAGAGCCTTATCAACCCCCCGGTCATCCTGGGTGTGGCCCCGCCCAGTGCGGACGAGATCGTCACCGATCCGGTGGTGGCGGGCACGGGCAGCGAAGAAATCTGGCGCAAGCGCAGGCAGAAGAAATGATCGGCAAGACCCTCCTCCTCCTGGGCGGCGCGGTTCTCCTGACCGGCGCTGCATCTGCCGCCGGCGCCCAGACGCGGGCCGACCTCATCCCCCTTGGGCAGAGCGCCGCCTCGGGCGCCGTGTGCCAGGCCGTACGCGACTATGACGACCCGGCCGTACAGGCCGCCGGTCGTCGCGCCTGGAACATCCGCTGTCGCGGGTGGGAAGGCAGCCTGGGCCGCATCTATGTGTTGCCCAAGGCGGCGGACGCCGGTGTGTGGGAGACCTCCCTGGCCTCACGCGCCAGCTGCGACGCGACCAAGTCCGAGCAGGTGGCTGGCCTGGGCGGCGTGAGCCGCCGCGCCTGCCGCAGCAATGCCGGCAAGGCCCCTTATCTGGCCTATTCGTCGAACAGGGGCGGCGGGCTCTACGCCGCTGAAGGCCCGGCCCAGATCGCCGACGTGCTCGAGACCGGTCTGAAGGTGGTTTCGGGCGCGATGAAGCCGCCATCAGCCTCCGCGGTTCAGACCTCGGCGGCGAGCGCCGAGATCGCCGCCGACTTTGGCGGATCGACCGGCGGCCTCGCCCGGGCCCAGGCCGCCGCCGCAGCCGATCCCGCCCGCTTGCGGGCCCGCGCCTATGTCCAGAACAACGAGTGGCGCTTCGAGGCGGCCGAGACCGACTTCCAGGCCCTGGTCGCCGACGCCGAAGCGCGCCGCGCCCCCCCGGCCGAAATGGCTGAGGCGCTGCTGAACCTGGCTCTCAATGTGTCGAACAACGGTCGCTTCGCCGAAGCGGACCGGCTGTTCCGCGACGCCGACGCCCAGGTGGCCGCCGCGGCCGATCCGCTGCTGAGCGCCCAGGCTCGCACCTATCGCGCGCTCCACCTGCGCAACGCCGGCCGTTTCGCGGAAGCGGCCGAGGCCGGCCAGGCCGCCCTCCGCGCCAACCAACAGGTCCGAACCGCGCGCGGCCTGGGCGCCGGAGGCCCCACGCCCGTCGCCGATGCGTCCGGCGACATCGCCATCGGCCCCGAACTCTCGCAAGCTCTCAATCGCCGCCCCGCAGGCCGCGACGTTATGGGCGGCAGCCAGGTCTCACTTGCCGATCGCCTGGCCGTCCAGGACGCACAGGCGCTCGAAGTGGTGGGCTCTTCGCTCGCCGCACAGGGCGACGCGGCAGGCGCGCGTGAGGCGCTGGCGCGCGCCGGCCGGCTGCTGACCGCGGCCGAAGCCAGCGGCGCGCTCAACGTCTGGCTCCGCGCCCGTATCGAGGCCGATCTCGCCGAAATTGACATGGATGCCGGCCAGCCTCTCCAGGCGATCGCCAAGTACAACAACGCCATCCGGATCATCCGCCTGCGCCACGCGGCTACCGCCGCCGAGGGTGGGCTGCTGCTCGACCTGGGCCGCGCCCAGGTGGCCGCGGGCCAGGAAGAGGCCGCACTGGTCACGTATGCCCGTGCCTTCGAACTGTTCCAGGAGCAGCGCGGCGCCCTGGGCGCGTCGGCCGACGACGCAGCGCCCTACTTCGACCTGCTGCTGAAGCGCATCAAAAGCGACCCGGGCAAGGCCGACGACTACAAGTCGCGCTTCTTCAACGCCGCCTCCAGCGTGGTCTCGAACGCCACGGCCCAGACGGTCTCGAAGCTGGCTGCCCGCGTGGCCTCGGGCGACAGCGCCGTCACCGGACTCGTGCGCGCCTTGGACGACACGCGCCGCGAACTGCGCGCCGCCGAGGCCCAGGCCGCAAACCTGCAGGCGGCGAACGCCTACGTGGGCCAGGAACGCGCCGACCTCGAGGCACGTCTCAAGACGCTTCAGGAGCAGTCCGACGGCCTGGAAAGCCAGTTGCTGTCGGCCAATCCGCGCTACTCGCAACTGGTCTCGTCGCAGGCCTCGCTGGCCGACCTCCAGAAGGTGCTCGCCAAGGACGAGGCCTATGTGAAGGTGCTGCTGCTCGACAGCCGCGGCTATGGCCTGCTGGTGACGCCGAGCAAGGTCGAGCCCTACGCCATCGGCTTGAACCGCGGCACGGCCGGAGCCGAGGTGCGCCGGCTGCGCGCGCCGTTCGAGGCCGAGGACTCTCTGCCAGCCTTCGACGTCGCCCGTTCACATCAGCTGTTCAAGCAGTTGTTCGGCCCGGTCGCCACGGACGTCACGGCCGCCAAGCACCTGATCTACGAACCCGACGGCCCGTTGATCTCGCTGCCGGTCGCCACGCTGGTCACGGAAGACCCCACGGCGCTTCTGGCCGGCGTCCCGGCGGGCGGCGATCCCGACTACCGAAAGGTGGCCTGGCTGGGCGCCAAGACGGACTCAGCGCTCGTCCTGTCGGCCGCCAGCTTCATGCAGTCGCGCGCTTTCGCGCCGTCGCGGGCCAAGCAGAGCTTCCTGGGCTTCGCCGACCCCGCCACGCCGGCCAAGTCCGACACCCGCGCCTACGCCGGGATGGTGAAGCGGGCGGTCAGCCTGCGCAGCGAACGCGACCTGTCGAACGTCTGTGAGAATACCCGGCTGGCGCTGTTGCAGATGCCACCCCTGCCCGACACGGCCGACGAGGTGCGCGCCGTCGGCGCCAGCATCGGCGGCGCGAGGCCCGAGGACATCATCGTCGGAGCGCAGTTCACCGACGAGAAGGTCAAGGACCGCAAGGACCTGTCGGACTACAAGGTGCTCTACTTCGCGACCCACGGGCTGCTGCCGCAGCCGTCGGCCTGTCTGCCCGAGCCGGCGCTGATGACGTCAGTGGGCATCGGGGACTCGGACGGCCTGCTCGACACCAGCGAAATCCTGGACCTCAAGCTGGACGCCGACCTGGTCGTGCTATCGGCCTGCGACACCGGCGGCGCCGGCGGCGACACCGCGGCCAGCGGTCTGCAGGGCGGCGGCGAAGCGTTGGGAGGTCTGACCCGGGCAGTGATCTATGCGGGCGGCCGCTCTCTGATCGTCTCGCACTGGTCGGTGGACTCGGTGGCGACCGTGCGCCTGATGACCGGGATGTTCTCGGCGGCGGCGCCCAGCAAGGCGGAATCGCTGACCCGATCTCAGGTGATCCTCCAGCAGAGCGTGGAGTTCTCGCACCCTTACTTCTGGGCGCCTTTCACCATCGTCGGCGACGGCTCCAAGCCGCTGCCCGCCGCGTCGGCGCGGGAGGCGGATTGATCCGGTAGCGGCGCCCGTGCGACGCCGCCTTCCGTGATGTCCAACGCCGTCATCCAGCTCGATGTCGAGGCCTACGACGCCTCGATCCCCCGCCCGATGGGTCGCAACTCGGCGGGCGAAGGGTTCCTGCGCGGCTTTCTGAAGCATGCCGACGTCGACGTCTTCCACTTCTGGAACGTCCGCGCCCTGCCCCAGGAAGAGCTGGAGGCCTTGCTGGAGCGTCTAGGCCCCGTGAACCGCCCCATCCGGTGGCTGGGCCGCGGCGATCGCCCTGACGTGGCGGCCGCGGGCGCGCTCTACATCCCGACGCCGGAGATGAAGGGCGAGGCGTGGGCCCGTCGAGCCCTGGGCTCTCACAATCACTCGCTGACCGGCGTCACCCATACGATCGCAGAGACCTACATTCTGGACGAGCTGGCGGCCCTCCTCCTGGCGCCGCTCGAGCCGTGGGACGCCTTGATCTGCACATCCGATCCGGGGCGCCGCGCGGTCGAGAGCCTGCTGGAGGGCGTGGCCGGCTATCTCCAGGACCGCTTCGGCGCCACCCGCATCCCGCCAGCCCAGCTGGTGACCATTCCGCTGGGCGTCCACGTCGAGGACTTCGGACGCGACGAGGCCCTGCGCCGCAAGTGGCGCGAGCGGCTAGACATCCCCGAGGACGCGCCCGTGGCTCTGCACATGGGCCGCTTCAGCGTCACGACGAAGCTGCACCCCGGTCCGTCAGGTCTGGCGCTGCAACAGGCCGCCGAACGGCTGGGACGCCCTGTCTACTGGCTCATGTTCGGCGGCGCCCGCAAGGCTGAGGAGGAGCAGGCGTTCCTGGCCGCCGCCGCCACGTTCGCCCCCGACGTCCGCATCCGCCAGGGGCCCGACGCCACCGCCGGGACGCGCAACGAGCTGGTCTCGGCTGCGGACGTGTTCCTCTCACTATCGGACAACGTGCAGGAGACCTTCGGGCTGACCCCTGTCGAAGCAATGGCTGCCGGCCTGCCGTGTGTCGTCAGCGACTGGGATGGCTATCGCGATACGGTCCGCCACGGGATCGACGGGTTCAGGATTCTGACCACCCAGCCTCGGGCGGGGCTGGGGTCGGATCTCGCCTACGCCTACGCCATGCGCCTGATGAGCTATGAGGACTACGCGGGCTCGGCCTCGCTCATGACCGCCGTCGACGTCGATCAGACGGCCGAGGCGCTGACGTTGCTGTTTTCCGACCCGGACCTCCGCGCCCGGATGGGGGCCGCCGGCCAGGCACGGGCGCGCGAGGTGTTCGACTGGGGCGCGGTCATCCCACAGTACCAGGCGCTGTGGGCCGAGCTTGCGCGCCGCCGCGCGGCCGCAGGACGACAGCCCGGGCTGGAGAACCCCTATCGGCCAGATCCTTTCCGGATGTTCGCAGGCTATCCAACGGCGGTGCTGGAGCCCGACGATCTCGTCGCGGCGGCGCGACCGTTCGTCGAGGGCGAGGCGCCGTTCCTTCTGGATCTGCCGGGAGTCCGCAACGCGGCCGCGCGTCTGCCCACGACCGTCGAGGCCGAAGCGCTGATTGCAGCCGTGACGGTCCGACCGCAATCGGTTGGCGACCTTCTTGCGGCGTTCCCATCAGACCGGAGACCCTTCCTCGAACGAGGAATCCTTTGGCTGGCGAAATTCGGGTTTGTGCGTCTGAGCGGCAAATCGCCGCGTAACTGAGGCGAACCGGAGAGTTGTTCAGGTACCGTTCAAGCGCTGAGTGTGCTAGCTACGGAGCCGGGGCGTCCACGATCCGAAATATGGTACGGGGAATGAGATCTATGATCCGTAAGCTTCTGACTGGACTGGCTGTTTCACTGGTCTGCGGCGGCGGCGCGATGGCCAGCGACTACATCGTCGTTGGCTCCACCGACCCTGCGATCAAGCGCGGCCAGGCGTTCGACGCCGGCGCCCGCGTACAATTGGGCGTGGGCAAGACGATCACCCTGATGCGCGCGTCTGGCGAGGTCACCACGCTGAAGGGCGCCGCCAGTGGCGTCGTGGTGCCGGCCAATCGTCTCGCCGCCGCCGACACTGCGCGGTTCGAAACACTGCGCGCTCTGGTCGAGCCCCCGCCTCAGGGCCGCACGTTCGGGGCCCGCCGCGGCGGCATCTGCCCGGCCGTCGAAACCCTCACGACGCTGGACGACATTCTTCGCACCGCGGAAGCCAGCGGCTGCAAGACCGTCGCCCGCCAGGCCCTGGAAAACTATCTGGCCAAGACCGGCCAGTAGTCCCGGGTTCATCACGCTTGGAGACGCCGCCCGCATCACGGGCGGCGTTTTCGATTCCAGGGTCTGTGAAGACGGAGATTGGTAGGCCGGGTGAGGTTCGAACTCACGACCATTCGATTAAAAGTCGAATGCTCTACCACTGAGCTACCGGCCCTCTTCGCGAGCGTTGCTCGGGCGAAGCGGCGCGGAACCTAGAGGGCGCCGGGCGAAAGGCCAAGCGCGTTCTTACCGCTGCGGCCTTAACAGCCGCGCGGGCGGGCGTATGGTGTCGGCATGCGTAGTTCCGCCCTTCACCTGATCGTCGCCGCGGCGCTGCTGGCCGCGCCGGCCGCCGCCCAGACCAACAGGACCCCGGCAAAGACGCCGCCAGCCAAGAGTCAGCCCGCAAAGACCCCGGCCTCCAAAGCGTCGTCCATGCCGCCGCCTGACCCGCCACCGGCGTCGGCCGATCGGCTGAAGACCTCGGATCAGATGAAGCGAAGCAGCGTGGAAGGCGCCGCAACGACCCCTCTGCGGGACCTGGGCGTCATGAAGGTGGAGATCCCGCAGGTGCTGCTGGATGCGCTGGAAGACCCTTACGCGCGGCCCCCAAGGACGGCGAAGTGCCCACAACTCATCGCCCTGATCCGTCCGCTCAACGACGTCCTGGGGCCCGATATCGACACCATCCCCTCGGAGGACGAGGGCCTGACCGCCAAGGGCAAGTCCACCGCGTTGGGCGTCGCCGGCGACCTTGCCGGAGGGGCGATCCCGTTCCGGGGCGTCGTGAGGAAGCTGTCGGGCGCCGAGAGCCATGACCGGCAGGTTTCGGCCGCCATCATCGCCGGCCACACGCGCCGGGCCTATCTCAAGGGCCTGGGCGAGGCTCGCGGGTGCGGTCCCCCCGCAACGCCCAGCCACGAGCGGACGGCGTTCAAGCAGGCCGCGGCGACGCAACAGACCGCCAGCGCGCCCCCGCCGCCAGCCCAGCCGGCGGCCAAGCGCGGGCCTACGCCGAAGTATCCGACCCGGTAGCGCCCTGCCGGGCGGCGAACCCGCGACGGAAGCTCTCCATCCTACCCTCGGCGATCGCCGAACGGAGTTCAGACATCAGGGACTGGAAGAAGGCCAGGTTGTGCCAGGACAGAAGGACCTGTCCCAGGATCTCGGCCGACTTCACCAGGTGATGCAGATAGGCCTTGGAATAGTCACGGCTGGCCGGAACATCGCTCTGCGGATCCAGCGGGCTTTCGTCCTCGGCGAAGCGCGCGTTCTTCAGATTGATCGGCCCATCCCAGGTCCAGGCCTGCCCATGGCGCCCCGAACGGGTCGGCAGTACGCAGTCGAACATGTCGACCCCGCGATAGACCGCTTCCACGATGTCGATGGGCTTGCCGACACCCATCAGATAGCGCGGCCGCTGCACGGGCAACATGCCTGGGGCGAAGTCCAGCACCTCGCACATGGCCTGGTGCCCCTCGCCCACCGCCAGGCCGCCGATGGCGTAGCCGTCGAAGCCCGTCTCGATCATCCGCTCGGCCGATTCGCGGCGCAGCACCTCGGAAGTGCCGCCCTGCTGAATCCCGAACAGGTTCTGCGCATCACGTTCGCCGAACGCGTTCTTCGAACGCTGTCCCCAGCGCGCCGAGCGGCGCATGGCGTCGGCCATCCGGTCGTCCGAGGCCGGCAACGCGACCAGCTCATCCAACTGCATGACGATGTCTGAGCCCAGAAGGTCGGCCTGGATCTCCATGGATCTCTCGGGCGAGAGTGCATGACGGCTGCCGTCGAGGTGGCTCTGGAAGGTCACGGCCTCCTCGGTCACCTTCGAGATCTTGGACAACGACATCACCTGGAAGCCGCCCGAGTCCGTCAGGATGGGCTTCTCCCACCGCATGAACCGGTGCAACCCGCCCAGCCGCCGCACCCGCTCGGCCGAGGGCCGCAGCATCAGGTGATAGGTGTTGCCCAGGATGATATCGGCCCCGGTGGCCGCCACCTGCTCGACGGTCAGCGCCTTGACGGTTCCGGCCGTTCCGACGGGCATGAAGGCCGGCGTGCGGATGTCGCCGCGCGGCGTGCTCAACACCCCGGTTCGGGCCTTGCCGTCCGTGGCGCTGACCTTGAACGGAAATGCGGTCACCGATCGGCCCTCCAGAGCAGGCTGGAGTCGCCGTAGGAATAGAACCGATAGCCGCCGGCGATGGCGTGGGCATACGCCGCGTGCATGGTCTCGAACCCCGCGAAGGCCGAGACCAGCATGAACAGGGTGGATTTCGGGAGATGGAAGTTGGTCATCAGCCCGTCCGCCGCCCGGAATCGGTAGCCCGGCGTGATGAAGATCGACGTCTCCGCCATGAAGGGGCGCACGGTCCCGTCCGCATCGGCGGCGCTCTCCAGCAACCGCAGGGACGTCGTTCCGACGCAGACGATCCGGCCGCCGGCGGCGCGGGCCGTGTTCAGGCGCTCGGCGGTGGCTGGATCGATCTCGCCCCACTCCGCGTGCATGCGGTGCTCGGCGATGTCGTCCACCTTAACCGGCAGGAAGGTGCCGGCGCCCACGTGCAGGGTCACCCACTCCTGTCGCACGCCCATGGCCTTCAGCCGCGCCAGCAGCTCGGGCGTGAAGTGCAGCCCCGCGGTGGGGGCCGCGACCGAGCCGTCCTCGGCGGCGTAGACCGTCTGGTAGTCGGAGAGGTCCTGGGCGTCCTCCGGCCGCTTGGCCGCGATGTACGGCGGCAGCGGCATCACGCCCCGCTCGGCGATGGCGGCCATCAGGTCCGGGTCCGAAAGGTCGAAGGCCAGGGTGATCTCGCCCCCCTCCCCCTTCTCCCGCACGGTCGCCTCGAGGGCGCCCAGCAGGCAGGCGCGGTCTTGCGGCTCGCCGAAGACGACGCGGTCGCCCACCGCCAGCTTCTTCCCCGGCCGCATGAAGGCGGTCCAGACGTGACCCGCGGTGTGGCGGTGAAGGGTCGCCTCGACGGACACCCGACTCTCGCCACGCAGCCGCACGCCCTTCAGGCGCGCCGGGATCACGCGGGTGTCGTTCATCACCAGAACGTCGCCGGCGCGCAGCAGGTCGGGCAGATCGCGCACGTGCAGATCGTCAAACGGCTGGCCCGGCGCGACCAGCAGCAGGCGCGCCGAATCCCGTGGGCTGACGGGCCGGAGCGCGATGCGGTCCTCGGGGAGGTGGAAATCGAAGTCGGCAAGCTGCATGAAGGGCGAGGTGAAACACACGCGAGGCGTCTCGCGTCAAGGTCGGGGCGGGGATGACGCGGGTCGCAGGCTGGGTGAATGTCGCCCTGACCCTCCTGGTGCTGACGGTTGCGGTGGCGGCAGGCCTAAGCCTCCTGGGAGGCCGGTTCCACCACCTGGACCTGCTTTCGCACTTTGCGCCGCTCTACGCGATCACAGCTGCGCTTGGCCTCGTCTGGTCGATCGTGGCGGGCCGTGGTCCGATCGTCGCCGCCTCGCTACTGGGTCTTCTGGCCAGTGGAATTCTGATCGCGCCCGAGTTCAGGCGGGACGCCGGACCGGCGGCCTCCGTTACGGCGCCGGGCCAGATCAAGGTGATCCAGTTCAACGCCGGCCGCGACAACAGCGACATCCAGGGCGTGGCCGACTGGCTCATCGCCCAGGACGCCGACGTGATCACCCTGACCGAAGGCCGCCGACAGCTACGCAGGCTGATACAGAAGCGAACCGGCTGGCGCACCGCGGGCGGCCACGGCCAGCTGGTGATCTACACCCGGGACCAGTACGTCGGCATGGTCAGGCCCCGCCCCCCGAAGCCCGACGTCGCCACCTTCGTCAACGCCACCTATGACCGGCCGGGCGGGCCGGTCGAGGTCATCACGGCGCATCTGACGTGGCCTACGCGACCCGACATCACGCGTCAGATGCGCGCTATGGCGTTCGTTGCGGCGGCCAGGCCCCGAGACCGGATGATCCTGACCGGTGATCTCAATGCTTCGCCGTGGTCGGCGCAATTGCGCAGGCTTGACGCCAGCCTGGGACTTACCCGCCGAGATCGAGCTGTGGCGACATGGCCGGCGCAGGTGATGGGCCGGCCCTGGCCCCTGCCCTTCCTGGCGATCGATCACGTCTACGCCGGCCCCGGCTGGGCGACAGTCAAGGTCGAGCGTGGTCCGCATCTGGGCTCGGACCACTATCCCTTGATCGTCACCCTGGCGCCCGTCGGCCGCTAGGCGTCGGCCGCCACCTTCATCGAGACGATCTTGCCGGGCGCGCGGGGCGGCTCGCCCTTGGGCAGCGCGTCCACATTGTCCATGCCCTCGGTCACCTCGCCCCAGACGGTATACTGGCCGTCGAGGAAGCGGGCGTCGTCGAAGCAGATGAAGAACTGGCTGTTGGCCGAATTCGGGTTGGCCGTGCGCGCCATCGAACAAACGCCCCGCACATGCGGCTCGCGGCTGAACTCGGCCGGCAGGTTCGGCTTGTCAGAACCGCCCATGCCCGAACCGGTCGGGTCGCCGCCCTGGGCCATGAAGCCCGCGATCACCCGGTGGAACACGACGCCGTCGTAGAAGCCCTCGCGAGCCAGTTCCTTGATGCGCGCCACATGCTGGGGCGCCAGGTCGGGCCGCAGCTTGATGGTGACCGGACCGGTTTCCAGCTCCACGAGCAGGGTGTTTTCGGCGTCCATGTTCTATTTCACCT
Source organism: Phenylobacterium sp. (assembly GCF_004299445.1). GTDB lineage: Bacteria > Pseudomonadota > Alphaproteobacteria > Caulobacterales > Caulobacteraceae > Phenylobacterium. The sequence goes on from NZ_SCTC01000001.1 coordinate 35,152, forward strand.
CGACAGGAATGTTGACGTCACAGGCCGAGACGCTTGTCCCGACCGGAGCTGCGGCCTTGACCCGAGCGATCTCGGCCTTGAACCAGGGGCCGGCCGGGTCGATCACGCGGATCTTCGGGCGGTCCTTCTCGGGCAGGTCGGACAGGACGCGCACCGTCAGCATGCGGTCCTGCGGATCGGCCACGGGCTCGCCCACCTTGATGGCGCGCACCACGTCCAGGCCCGAGATCACGCGACCGAAGGCGGCGTACCGGCGATCCAGCGCCGGATAGTGGTCGCGCATCAGATAGAACTGGCTGTTGGCCGTGTCGGGATCCTCGCCGCGCGCCGCGCCCGCGACGCCCTGGCAGAAGTTGACGAAGCCCGACACCTTGCCATCCCGCGTCAGGGGCGCCAGCGCCATCGACTGGGTCTGGACCGGCATGGTCTTGATGAAGCCCAGTTCCGACACGCTCTGATCGGCGAGCAGCGCGAACGGGGTCTCGGGCCCGCGTCGGAATTGAAACTCGCCCGGCACGTTCGGCTTGTCGGACTGGCCGGTGCCGCGGTTCTCGGGATCGCCCGTCTGGGCCATGAAGCCGTCGATGACCCGGAAGAAGGTGAGCCCGTCGTAGAATTTCGCCTGCGCCAGCTCTCGCACGCGCGCGGTGTAGAGCGGCGCCGTCTCCGGCGTCATCTCGACGATGACGCGGCCCTTGTTGGTGTCGATCACCAGGACATCGGCCGGATTGGGCGTGCGCCAGTCAGCGGCCGTCGGCGCCGGGCTCGCGGTCGCCGCAGGTTTTGCGGGCGCGGGGGGAGCCGGCTTCGGCTGGGAAAGCGCGGGACTCGCCGCGAGCGCGGCGCTGATCAGGACGGGCACGAACCTCATGGCGCCTCTCGTAGCGACCGATTTGGGCGACGGCTAGGCCCTGCCCGCCAAACGCTGCGGCGCGGCCGGCGGCCGGCCGTCAGGCGCCGGCCGCCGTCAGGGCCTGATCCAGGTCGGCGAGGATATCGTCGATGTGTTCAAGACCGATCGAGAGGCGGACGTAGCCAGGAGAGACACCGGTGGCCAGCTGGGCCTCGGCGTCGAGCTGCGAATGGGTGGTCGAGGCCGGGTGGATCGCGAGGCTCCGCGCATCGCCGATGTTGGCCACGTGGTAGAGCAGCTTGAGCCCATCGATGAAGCGGCGCCCCGCGTCGACGCCCCCCTTGAGCTCAAATCCGACCAGGCCGCCGAAGCCGCCCGACAGATAGCGATCCGCCCGCGCGCGGGCCTCGCCGGTCTGCTGGCTGGGATGGATCACCCGCGTGACGCCGGCGCGGCCGGCGAGCCAGGCGGCCACCTTCGTCGCGTTCTCGCAGTGGCGAGGCATGCGCAGCGGCGCGGTCTCGACGCCCTGCAGGATCTGGAACGCGTTGAACGGCGAAAGCGCGGACCCGAGGTCGCGAAGCAGCACGGTTCGGGTGCGCATGATGTAGGCGACCGGGCCCAGCGGCTTGACCGCCTCGGTCCAGACGGCGCCGTGATAGGAGGGGTCGGGCGCGTTCAACGCGGGCTGCCTGTCGCCGGCCGTCGCCCAGTCGAAATTGCCGCCATCCACGATGAGCCCAGCGATCGATGTGCCATGGCCGCCCAGGTACTTGGTGGCCGAGTAGACGACGACTGCGGCGCCATGCTCGAACGGCTTGCACAGGAGCGGCGCGGCGGTGTTGTCCATGATCAGCGGCACGCCGTTGACCCGCCCGATGGCCGCCACCTCCGCGATCGGGAAGACCTCGAGTTTGGGATTGGGCAGGGTCTCGGCGTAGTAGGCGCGGGTCTTGGCGTCGGTGGCGCGCGCGAAGTTCTCAGGGTCGGCGGGGTCGACAAACCGGACCTCGATGCCCTGGTCGCGCAGGGTGTTGGCGAAGAGGTTCCAGGTGCCGCCATACAGCGCCGTGGAACTCACGATGTTGTCGCCGGCCTTGGCCAGGGTCTGAACCGCAAGCGCCGAAGCCGCCTGACCGGAGCTCACGCCCAAGGCCGCCACGCCGCCCTCCAGCGCCGCGACACGCTGCTCCAGGACGTCGGTCGTCGGGTTCATGATCCGCGTGTAGATGTTGCCAAGCTCCTGCAGCGCGAACAGCGCCGAAGCGTGGTCGGTGTCGCGGAACTGGTAGGACGTGGTCTGGTGGATCGGCACCGCCACCGACCCGGTCGACGGATCCGCGCGCCAGCCGGCGTGCAGCGCGAGCGTGTCAGGGTGCAGCTTGCGGTCGGACATCGTTCACCTCGTGGTTCTTGCGTGGGCCGGCCCGTCGGGGTCCGGTCAGCGGACGGAGCAGTTTGAGAGGGCCGCGCACGGCGCGCAGGCCCCGGGCCCGGTGGACTGCGGGGGCGCGAAGAGCAGCCCTTCGATTACCCAGCCCAGTCCAGGTTTTGCGACGGTTCGATGCATGAACGCCTCCATCCGTCACTCGGCAACGCGTACCGCCCACAGTCCAAACCCGCTGCGGCCTAGGTTGTGGCCCGGAACGACCCTCGCCCATTGCGCTGTCCTAGCCGGGCCCACGGCTCAGGGCTAGGCCCCTTGCCGCCGCTCAGGCGCCCGCGGCGTAGTCGCCTATGTAGGCGGTCTGGCCACGCCCCATGATCACGTCGCAGTAGTTTCCATCCGGCATCCGGTGTGGATCCACGCTCAGCTCCGACACGAGGTCCTCGTCGAGGTCCACCCCCAGTCCCGGTCGCTCGCCCAAGACCAGCTGTCCGTCCTCCAGTCGCAACGGACCTCCGAGTTCCTCGATGAATCGGTTGCCGGTCTGGTCGACCTCGCAGGTCACCCCGTTCGGGCTTGCCGCCACCACGTGCGCGTTGGCGGTCACCGCGACGATGTCGCACCATGTGTGCGGCGCAAGGCCGATCCCGTGCGCCGCCGCCAGCTGTCCGATCCGCATGACCTCGCTGACCCCCCCCGCGCGGCTGGCGTCGGCCTGGACGATGTCGACGGCGCCGGCTCGGATCAGCTCGCGGAATCCGTGGAAGGCGAACTCATTCTCCCCCGTGGCCAGCGGCACGCCCAGCGGCGCGAGGCGGGCGCGCAGGTCGACGAAGGCGTCCAGTTCGTCGGCGCCGAACGGCTCCTCGAACCAGAACGCCCGAACCTCGCCCAGCACCGGAGCCAGCGCCGCGGCGGTCTCGGGCGTGAAGCGGCCGGTCCCGTCGACCATGAGGTCGTGCTCGTCCCCGATGGCGGCGCGGGCGGCGCGCATGGCGGCCACATCGTAGGCATAGTTCCAGCCGACGCGCATCTTCACTCGCCGGAACCCGCGCGCGATGCTGCGCGCCGCACCCGCGGCCACCGCCTCAGGGCTCGAGTAGAGGTTGCCCGAGGCGTAGGCCGGCGCACGATCGCGCGTTCCACCCAGCAGCCGCCACAGCGGCTGGCCCTCACGTTTGCCCTTCAGGTCCCACAGGGCCGTATCGATGCCGCTGATCGCCGCCAGCGCCGCGCCCTTACGGCCGTACCACCGGCTGACGATGTGCAGCCGCTCCAGGATCGCCGGAATGGGGTCCGCGCGGACGCCAATCAGCATCGGCCCCATATGATCTATACAGGCCTGCACGACGCCGGGATGCGCGTAGGCCGATCCGACGCCCTCAAGTCCGTCGTCGGTCCGGATACGGACCAGCGTGCAGAAGCGCGCGTGCACCGGGCCGGCCGGGGTCTGGAACGTCGTCGCCGGGTCGCAGGGGAACCGCAGGTGAACGCATGTCACCTCACGGATGCGGGTCATGGCTTGGCCTCGTCGGCGGCGGCTGCGAAGAATGGGAAGTGCCAGGGTCCATCGGCCATGACCTGGTTGACCGTGCCGGCCAGCACGAGCTTCCGCTGTGGATCGCACCACATCCGTGCGCCCCAGGCGCCGGAATGGCCCCATAGCTCTCCGCCGGGATACGCCACGCGGAACAGACCCAGGCCCACGCCCGTCCGAGGCGCCGCAAGGCCGGGAGGCGCGATCCAGGACGTCATGGCGTCGAAAGTCGAACGGTGACGGAACAATTCGCCGCCCGCGAGGCCTCGCCAGAGGCGGGTGAGGTCGCGCGCCGGCGAAACCGTACCACCACCTCCCCAGTCGAAGGACAGGCTGAACCCGCCCGACAGCAAGGGGCGCGGCCCGAACCACACCTCCGCTTCCGGACTGCGCGCGGGACCCAAAGCCTTTGGATCGTCTCGGTAGGCGACGTAGAGGCCGCTCAGTCCGAGCGGAACCGAAATCCGCCGCCGTACAAGCTCATGATACGGCGCGCGCCCCATTCGCTCCGCCAGGAGCGCCAGAAGCACAAAGGCCGTATCAGAGTAGTGGAAGCGGGCGCCCGGCGTGGAGAGACCCGCGAGACCCATCCCCCGCGCGAGGTAGAGGTTGAGCACGCCCGCGTCGGCGTCTTCGGGCCGCCTGGGATCCCACGCAATCCATCGCTTGCCCGGGTCCCGTCCTGGCCCAAGCAGGCCGCCCATCAATGACTGCGGCGCCGGGCCGCCAATCCGTTCCGCATCGTCGACGATGGCGTCCCGCATGCCGCTCGTGTGCGTGAGCAGATGGCGCAGGGTGATGTCGGGCGCGACATCACGGCCGTCGACCCGCAGCAGGCGCGCCTGGACGTCCCGGTCGAGAACGCCCAACTCCGAAAAGCGCGCGTCGATCCCGCGTCGTCCGAAGGCGCCCGCTTCCGCCATCTGGAGGATGAGGATGGCCGTGCACACCTTCGACACGCTGGCGTGGTGGAACGGGGTCTGGGCAGTCATGAGCGCGCGCGTATCCGGCCGCGCCTCGCCCGCCGCAGCCTCGAAGATCGCATCGCCGGACATGCGCTCGATCCGCACCACCGCGCTGCGCGGACTGGCCGCTCCCGCGCCCACCAGTCCCTCGGCCAGGGTCCGCAATCGCGCGGACTGCGCCGCGCCGCGCCCCCCGAGCCCCAGGGCGATAAGGCCGCCCGCCACCGCTGACCGACGGTTCACGTTCGCGAAGTCCAGATCCGCGAGGGATCCGTGGAGCCGTCGCCCCCGTGCGCCGCGCGCCGCGCGCCGAGGCCCAGGTCTGGCCCCAGGGCCAACAGGCACAGCCCGGCGGCGATGACCCAGGCCCAGATGGCGGGGCTGACCAGATCACTTCTGATCATCGGCTGCGTCGTCTCGAAAGCCGAGTAGAGCAGGTTGAATAGCCCGTGCAGCACAATGGCGGGCAGCACACTGCCGCCACTGAGGTTCACGAAGCTGGTGAACACGATCGTGCCGGCGCAGCATCCAGCGATGAACACCGCCTGGCTGGTCGCGAGGGCCGTCAGGTCCTGCCCGCCCTGGAGCAGGCTCGGAATCTCGCGAGGGAAGTGCCACAGCGCCCAGATGAGCCCAAGGAACAGCGCCGCCGCGAGGGGCGACCTCAGCCGATCCATCAGAAGCGGCAGGGCGTAGCCGCGCCAGCCCAGCTCCTCCAGCAGCCCGCCCTGGTTCAGGAGCAGCGCTGTGGCGAAGGTCACCACGACGAAGCGGGCGTCGAAGAAGCCCATCTTCTCGATGAAGTTTTCCCGCCCTGCCACGTCGCCCTGCAGGTGCAGGACTAGCAGCGAGATCGCGCACGCGGCGATCACGAATGCCCCGAGCGTGAGATAGAGGGCGGTGGCCCTCCGCCACCCGATATCGCCCCGCACCGGCCGGTAGGCCCCCAGCAGCGCTCGGAGGCCCTCCCCTCGCCACCCGAGCCAGACGATCACCAGCGCGGCCACCGTCGGCGCAAACGGGAAGAAGAGGAATGGAGCGGCCCGAGGGACAGCCCAGTAAGACATCAGCGACACGATCACGCTGTCCCCGTGATGGGTCAGCAGCGGGTATTCGGCCTGGATCGCGGCCTTCGTGGCGTAGAAGTGCGCCACCTGGCTTCCACCGGGCCAGGATGGATCGTGGAGCACCAGCTCCATGACGATCATGTAGGTGAAGAGGATGACGGGAAAGGCGATCGCCAGTCCGTAGAAGCTCAGCAGCGGCCGCCGCCGCACGAATGCTCCCAGTCCCTTACCCATGGCGCGCGCCCCCGCAAGACCTGCGAGAGATCATATGACCGACGGGTCATGTTTATCAAGGGAGCCTCAACGTGCGCGCTGAGAGAGCAGAATTCTCAACGGGCTGTCCGCCGGCAGGCTGTCCGCCGGCGGGTCGCGCCCCGTCAGGGCGCGATAGTTCAGCAGGGCGTGCAGATCGATCAGCAGATCGGGGTCTTTCGGCTCGTCCAATCCGGGGCCGAGCTGAACGCCGAAGCGCTCGAACAGACTCTGGTCCAGCATGCCGCCGGCCGCCCGCAACGCCCAGCGGCGAACCTCCAGCGCCTCCGGCGGGTCCCGCTCGGCCCGTGGCGCCATAGCGCGGTCGACCAGCCTCCCATTCCGCAGATGCCAGAGCTCGCGCATCGCGGCGTCCTCTGCGCCCATCTGGACGATGCACCTCAGGATACCGACGTTGGCGGCGAACATGCCCTCGTACCAGGCGATCCAGCGCCGGGAGCTCGCGAAGCCGCCGGGGCCATCCGGGAAGGCGGGATAGGTCTCGAGCTCGAACGCCACATACGCCTCGCCCAGCGCGCGCAGGAACAACTCCTTGCTCGAAAAGTAGATGTAGAAGGTGCCTTTCGCCACGCCGGCCCGCTGGCAGATCGCCTCGACCAGAAGATCCCGATAGGACGTCGCCTCCAGCAACTCGCAGCCGGCCGCCATGAGCCTCAGCCGTGACTTCTCACCGCTGCGCGAGCGCTGGATGGCCCCGGCGCGGGCGTGAAGTGTGGCGGCCAACCTTGGCGCGCCCTCGGAGGGCGGGCCCTCGCCCGTCGGCGTCGCGTGGTCCTGATCGGTCAGCGCCCGACCTTCTCCAGCAACCTCGACTTCACCGAGGGGCTGACAAACTTGCCGACCTCGCCGCCGAGGGTCGCGATTTCCTTCACCAGCTTGGAGGCAATGGCCTGGTGGCGGGGGTCGGCCATGAAGAACACGGTCTCGATCTCGCGGTCGAGCTGCTGGTTCATGGCGGTCATCTGGAACTCGAACTCAAAGTCGGCCACCGCCCGCAGGCCACGCACGATGACGCTGGCCCCGACCTCGCGGGCGAAGTGCATGGTCAGGCCCTCGAAAGGCTGGACCACGATCTCGCACTGATTCCGAAGCGGATTTACCGCCTCCTCGACGATGGCGACGCGTTCCTCGAGTGAGAACAGCGGCCCCTTGCCGGCATTGATCGCTACGCCGATCACCAGCTTGTCCACCAACTTGGCGGCGCGGCCCAAGATATCGGTATGGCCATTGTGGATGGGGTCGAACGTGCCCGGATAAAGGCCGACGCGGGTCATGCGGCAGAGGTCCCCCAACACACCTGTTTGCCCTTTCGCCCGCCGCCGACGCATCTGGCAAGCGAAAATCGCCGTCCCGCTAGGTGACCCTCGATCAGTTGGCGTGCGAAGGCGCTGGCCGACAACGAAAGGGACCCGCCTGCGTCGCCGCCGCGGGTCCCTATTGTTTGCGCGCTGACGAACGCGCGGGAAAGTGGAGTGGACCTAACCCTCCCCGCCCTCCGGCGGCGCCTCGGGGACGTCAGGCGCTTCGTCGCCGGTATCCCCGGCCGCCTCGACATCGTCTTCACCGGCGTCGGCCAAGCGTTCGACCGAGACCACGTGCTCGTCGGCGCTGGTTCGGAAGATGATCACGCCCGAGGTGTTGCGTCCCACCATCCGGACCTGGCTCACCGGCGTGCGGATGAGCTGCCCCTGGTCGGTGACGAGCAGAATCTGGTCGCTGTCCTCCACAGGGAACGAAGCCGCCAGCCGCCCCCCGCGCTTGGTCAGATCCTGCGCCAACAGGCCCTGGCCACCGCGGCCGGTGCGACGGAACTCATAGGCCGACGTACGCTTGCCGTAGCCTTCGGTGGAGACTGTCAGGATGATCTCCTCGGCGGCGCCCAGTTGCGCGAAGCGCTCGACCGACAGGGCGGCCTCGTCGGCGACATCTTCCTCGTCGTCCGGCGCCGCGACGTCTTCCACCTCATCGCCCTCACCGGTGGCGCGGCGATTGGCGTTCGACTGCTTCACATAGGCCGCGCGCTCGGCCGGAGTCGCCGGGACGGCGCGCAGGATGGCCATGGAGATGACGCTGTCGCCCTCGGCGAGGCGGATGCCCCGCACGCCCGTCGAGTCGCGGCCCGCGAACACGCGCACCTCCTCGGTGGCGAAGCGGATGCAGCGGCCCAGCGCGGTGGTCAACAGAATGTCGTTCTGCTCGGCGTTGCAGACGCCGACGCCGATGATCGCGTCGCCCTCGTCCAGCTTCATGGCGATCTTGCCGTTGCGCTTGATGCCGATGAAGTCGCTGAGCTTGTTGCGGCGCACGTTCCCTGAACGGGTGGCGAACATCACGTCGAACTGGTCCCAGGTCGCCTCGTCCTCGGGCAGCGGCAGGATCGAGGTGATGCTCTCGCCGGGCTCGATCGGCAGCAGGTTCACCCACGCCTTGCCGCGACTGGTGGGCGTGCCCACGGGAAGACGCCACACCTTGAGCTGGAACGCCTTGCCGCCGCTGGAGAAGAACAGCATCGGCGTGTGCGTGTTGGCCGAGAACACGCGCGTCACGGCGTCCTCGTCCTTTGTCGCCATGCCCGAGCGGCCCTTCCCGCCCCGGTGCTGGGTGCGGTAGATCGCCAGCGGCGTGCGCTTCACGTAGCCGCCGTGGGTCACGGTGATGACCATGTCCTCGCGGGCGATAAGGTCTTCGTCCTCGACGTCGGCGTCGCCCTCGATGATCTCGGTGCGCCGCGGGACGGCGAACTGGTCCTTCACCTCGACCAGTTCCTCGCGGACGATGGCCATGAGGCGCTCGCGCGACGCCAGGATCTCAAGGTGACCCTGGATGGTGCCGGCGAGTTCATTGGCCTCGCCGAAGATCTCGTCGCGGCCCAGGCCGGTCAGGCGCGACAGGGTCAGCGCCAGGATCGCGCGCGCCTGTTCGTCAGTGAGCCGGATCAGGTTCTCGTTGATCACCAGCGTGCGCGGGTCGGCGATCAGCTCGACCAGGGGCAGCATGTCGCCCGCCGGCCAGTCCTTCGCCACCAGGCGCTCGCGCGCCTCGGTCGGGTCCTTGGACGAGCGGATGATGTGGATGAACTCGTCGATGTTGGCCACGGCGATGGCCAGGCCCACCAAGACGTGCCCGCGGTCGCGAGCCTTGTTCAACTCGAACTTGATGCGCCGGACGACCACCTCTTCGCGGAAATCCACGAAGGCCTTGATCATCTCGTGCAGGCCCATCTGCTGGGGCCGGCCGCGGTTCAGCGCCAGCATGTTGACCCCGAACGAGGACTGCAGCGGCGTGAAGCGATAGAGTTGGTTCAGCAGGACGTCGGCCGAGGCGTCGCGCTTCATCTCGATGACGATGCGCATGCCCTGGCGGTCGCTCTCGTCGCGCAGGTCGGCGACGCCTTCGATCCGCTTCTCGCGCACCAGCTCGGCGATGCGCTCGACCAGGGCGGCCTTGTTCAGCTGATAGGGGATCGAGTGAATGATGATGGCTTCGCGATCCTTGCGAAGCTCCTCGACCGTGGCCACGCCGCGCATGATCACCGAGCCGCGGCCGGTCATCAGCGCCGTGCGCGGACCGGTGCGCCCGACGATCTGGCCGCCGGTCGGGAAGTCGGGACCAGGCACGATGTCCAGCAGCTCGTCCAGGCCGATCTCGGGATTGTCGACATAGGCCAGACACGCATCGACAACCTCACCCAGGTTGTGCGGCGGGATGTTGGTGGCCATGCCGACGGCGATGCCGCCCGCGCCGTTCACCAGCAGGTTGGGGATGCGCGACGGCAGCACCACCGGCTCCTGTTCAGAGCCGTCGTAGTTGTCCTTGAAGTCGACAGTGTCCTTGTCGAGGTCCGCCAGGATCGCCATGGCGGCGCGAGTCATGCGGCTCTCGGTGTAGCGCATGGCCGCCGGCGGATCGTTGTCGACCGAGCCGAAGTTGCCCTGGCCGTCGATGAGCAGCAGGCTCATCGAGAACGGCTGGGCCAGACGCACCATGGTGTCATAGATCGCGACGTCGCCGTGCGGGTGATACTTACCCATCACGTCCCCGACGACGCGGGCCGACTTCACGTACGGCCGGTCGGGCGTGTGGTTGTTCTCGCCCATCGAGAACAGGATACGGCGGTGGACCGGCTTCAGCCCGTCACGAACATCCGGCAGCGCGCGGCTGACGATCACGCTCATGGCGTAGTCGAGATAGCTGCGGCGCAGCTCGTCCTCGATCGCGATAGGGGCGATGCCCCCGTGGCCGTGCTCGGGGGGTGTTTGAGTGTCGTCGGTCAAGGGAAGGAAAAACCGTGAGAATCGGACGGGTCAGTTAGGCTCTTCAGTTAGCACCTGCAACAACCCAAGGCCACCTTGCGCGTGCGTACGTGCGTGCGCGTGCGCGTACGCGCGGGTGTTGCGGCGTCGCGACCCTGGTGACCTTTGCGCCGCCAGTGTCTAGGTTGCGCGCCATGTCCCTGTCTCCCGGCCAGACGGCGCCGTGGTTCTCCGCGTCGACGCCGTCCAATTCCCAGTTCGTTTTCGACAGCGCCGCGGGGCGATACGTGCTGCTCGTGTTTCTGCCGGTCGAGCCCGAGGCGCAGGGACCGGCCATGCGGACGCTGGCGGCCCACCAGCGCCTGTTCGACGACGCCAAGGCCTCGGCGTTCGTCGTGATGCGCAGCGCGGGCCTCGTGGCCGGCGTACGCGACATGCGGGGCCTGCGCTGGATGCACGACCGGACCGGGGCCATCACCGACCGTTTCGGACCAGAACCCCACTGGGTGCTCCTGGATCCGATGCTGCGGGTGCTGGCGGCCGAGCCGATCGAGGCCGGCGAGGCGATGATGGCCCGCGTGGCCGCCCTGCCCCCGGTCAACGATCACGCCGGCGTCGCGCTGCACGCGCCGGTGCTGATCGCGCCCCGCATTTTCGAGCCCGAGTTGTGCCAGGCGCTGATCGAGCGCCACCAGCAGACCGGCGGCGGCTTCACCGGCGTGATGCGCGACGACGGCGACCGCACCGTCGCTGTGATGGACGATCTCAAGAAGCGCCGCGACATCTGGCTCGACGATCCCGATTTGCAGGCGGCGATCCGGGCGCGGCTGGAGCGGCGGCTGTTCCCGCTGATCAAACTCAGCTTCGAGTTCGACGCCACCCATATCGAGCGCTACCTGGTGAGTTGCTACGACGCCGCCGATCAGGCCGTGTTCCACCCACATCGCGACAACACCACTCAGGGCACCGCCCATCGCAAGTTCGCCTGTTCCCTGAACCTCAACGACGATTTCGAGGGTGGCGACCTGCGGTTCGCCGAGTTCGGGACAGCCACCTACCGGCCGCCACCGGGGGGGGCGGTGGTCTTCTCCTGCACGCTGATGCACGAGGCCCGGCCGGTTACGGCGGGCAAGCGGTATGCCTTCCTGCCCTTCCTGTTCGATGCTGCCGGCGCCGAGGTCCGGGCCGCGTATGAGGCGCGCACGGCCGCGCCGCAGGTGACACGGGCATGAGCGACCGCTGGGCCCTGCCGCCTCTGTCCGTCGGCGAATTCGCGCCGGAGTTCTTCGCCCCCACCCGCGCGAACCCCGCTTTCCACTTCAACACCGTCGCCGGCCGCTATGTGCTGCTCGGGCTGATGCCCCGCGACACGGCAGCGGAGGCCGAGGCCGCCGCCGCGCTGGACCAGATCCGCGCGCAGCTGAACGACCGCCACGTCTGCGGCATGATGATCTCGCCACAAGGCGACTTCGCCGACGTGCCGCCGGATGTGGTACCCGGGGTGCGCTGGTTCCTGGACCCCGACCGCAAGGTCGCCGCCCTGTTCGGCTCCGAACCCGGCTGGTGGCTCCTCGACCCGACGCTGCGGGTGATGGCCAGCCTGCCGCTCAAAGAGACCCAGGCCATGCTTCGGCATGTCGCGTCGCTGCCGCCCGTGTCGATGCACGCGGGCGCCCCCCTGATCGCGCCGGTGCTGGTCGTTCCAAGGGTGTTCGAACCCGAGTTCTGCCGGAAGCTCATCGCCTACTATGACGCCCAAGGCGGACAGCGGTCAGGCGTGATGCGCGACATCGGCGGGCGCACCGTGGGCGTGCTGGACGGCATGAAGAGCCGGCGGGACGTGAACGTGACCGATCCTGAGTTGAAGAACGCAATCCTGACCGGCCTGGACCGCAACCTCGGGGGGATGATCCGTCGTGCGTTCCACTTCAACCCGACGCGGCTCGAGCGCTATCTGATCGCCTGCTACGACGCTGGCGAAGGAGGCTTCTTCCGGCCCCACCGCGACAACCTTTCGATGGCGACCGCCCATCGCAAGTTCGCCGTGTCGATCAACCTGAACGCCGAGGAATTCGAGGGGGGCGACCTGCGTTTCCCCGAGTTTGGGCCGCGCACCTATCGTCCCCCCACCGGGGGCGCGGTGGTGTTCTGCTGCAGCCTGCTGCACGAGGCGACCCCGGTCACCCGAGGTCGGCGCTATGCGGTGCTGCCGTTCCTCTACGACGCCGCTGGCGAGGTGATCCGCCAGCGGAACATCGACAAGCTGGACACCGGACCGGCCCTGCGCCTGGACACCCGGTAAGCCACCGTTCATCCGACTCTCGCCACCCTCGCGCCGGAATCCAAAGCCAGAGTCCGACGCGATGCCCCGCCCCACCGTCTCCCTTATCCTGGCCGCCGCGCTCAGCGCCGGCGCCGCCCAGGCCGCTCAGCCGCCGATCCAGCCGGGCTACTGGGAGTCGACCAACAAGCTCCTGTCGCCGATCAAGCAGAGCAAAACCGAGCGACGCTGCATCACCCCGGCTGACGTCGACAAGTTCGTATCGGGTCCGTCCAACCGGCACTATGCCTGCACCTATCCGACCAAGGTGTTCGCCGGCGGCAAGATCGCCCTGAAGGGGACCTGCGTCTCCAAGAAGGGGCACAGGGTGGCCGTAAAGGGCGCAGGCGCCTACACCCCCACCAGCTTCACCCTGACCGCCGAGATCGCCACCGAATTCCTGGGCCTCGACATCACCGGCAAGGCCTCGACCGACGCCCATCGGATCGGCGACGTCTGTCCGCCTCCCGAGACCAAGGGCGAGAACTGACGAGGGCGTCAGCGGTCCAGACTGGGAATTTCGGATCCGTCGTCCGTCGGGCGGCGCGACGCACCGGACGGCTTGACTTGCAGCCACCGAGCCGCTCCCTCTCCCGCTCGTGACCGACAAGACCATCACCTATGCGGGCTACCTGGGCCTCGATCGGCTGCTCAGCGCCCAACACCCCGCCAGCGATCGCCACGACGAGTTGCTGTTCATCGTCATCCATCAGACGAAGGAGCTGTGGCTCAAGGAGATCATCCACGAGGTGAAGCTGGCCAAGCGGCTGATCCGCGAGGGCGACGTGGAGCCCGCGTACAAGGCGCTCGCCCGGGTCTCACGGATCCAGACGATCATGACCCTGTCGTGGGACGTGCTGGCCACCATGACGCCGGCCGACTACCTCACCTTCCGAGGCGGCCTTGGGACGAGTTCCGGATTCCAGTCCTGGCAGTTCCGGACCGTGGAGTACCTGCTGGGGCTTAAGGACGCCTCGTTCCTCGCCTTCCAGGAAGAGGGTAGCGACGCGCTCGCCGAGCTGAAGACGGCGCTGTCAGCGCCCAGCCTCTACGACGACGCCCTGGCGCGCATGGCGACGCATGGCCTGAGCCTGCCGCCTAAGGTGCTCGACCGCGACGTTTCGCAACCCTACGAGGCCTCTGCCGAGGTGGAGGACGCCTGGCTCGCCGTCTACCGCGACACAGCCCGCTACTGGGAGCTCTACCAGCTGGCCGAGAAACTGGTGGATCTGGACGACGCCCTCCTGACCTGGCGGCACAAGCATGTGCTGACCGTCGAGCGGATCATCGGCGGCAAGCGCGGCACGGGCGGCACCGACGGCGCGAGCTACCTGCAGAGCACGCTCAAGCGCCGTTGCTTCCCCGAGCTCTGGTCGTTGCGGACACGGTTATAGCGCGGCCTCATTCATCGCTCCTGCCGAGGCAGGGGTTGCGCCGTCCATTCCCCTTTTGGGAGATTTCAGAGCACGACTTTCCCCTCTAGCGGGAATATCGAGTATCTGGAACCAGCTCGGCCGCACAAAGTTGACGCCCCACGGCAAAGCGCAGGGCGCAGGCGACTTCGCTCGCCTCGTCAGCCGCGAGCGGCTCTAGAACGGGATTTCGTCGTCCAGGTTGGCCGAGAAATCTTCGCTGGGGCGCGAGGCGCCGCCGCCCTGGCGTGAACCCGACGAAAAGCCGCCACCACCGCCGCCGGAATACCCACCGTCATAGCCGCCCTCGCCCTGGGCAGCGCCGTCGCCGCGGCCGCCTAGCATGGTGAGCTCGCCGCGGAACTTCTGCAGCACGATCTCGGTGGAGTACTTCTCCTGGCCGGACTGGTCGGTCCACTTGCGGGTCTGAATCGACCCCTCGATGTAAACCGTCGAGCCCTTCTTCAGGTAGTTCTCGCAGACCTTCACGATGTTCTCGTTGAACACCACCACGCGGTGCCACTCGGTCTTTTCCTTGCGCTCGCCGGTGTTGCGGTCGCGCCAGGATTCGGAGGTGGCGATGCGCAGGTTGGCGACGCGGTCGCCCGACCCCAGTGACCGGATTTCAGGATCGGCCCCGAGGTTGCCGATGAGAATGACTTTGTTGACGCTGCCCGCCATCGATCTGTTCCTTGGTTTCCGTAGGAAGCGGGCCTCATGCCCATCGCGACGCTAGCGCGCCGGCGACGCATTGCCAAGGAATTTGTTCCCGATTCGTTCTCAATCCACAGCAGAATTGCCGCGCCTACTGAGGCATGGCTCCTGGGATGGCCAGACGCCCGTCGCCGGTTCGCACCAGGGCGACATAGCGCGGGCCTTCCAGCGAGGTGGCGGTCAGCACCCCCTCCTTCTGCAAAAACAGGAAGTTGGCCTGGTAGGCGCCGTAGATCTCCTGGCGCGTCCCCCCCAGGGTCAGGAACTTGATGCGCATGGCCTCGAGATTCGCCGCGCATTTCTCGAGGCTGTCGGTCTCGACGAGCTTATTGAACTTAAGCGACTGATCTTTCTGCGGAACCACGTGGTAGCAAATCCGGGGGTCGCCGGGTGGCGTGGTCTTCTTGGCGCAGGCGCTGACCCCGAGGGCGGCGGCGCAGAGGGCCAGGGCGACGAGCGTGGATCTTACAGCCATGATACGAGCCTAGCAGGCCTACCCCACGGGCGGAATGGCGCAGTCGGCGGATTGCGTGATCAGCGTGCGGAACGTCCGGTTGTCGTCCGAAACCTCGACCCGACCGGCCACCAGGCGCAGCGTCTGGGCGCCGAAGCGGCCGTAGCTGGCGCCGACGCCCTTTTCGCACCGGCCCGCGAACAGGGTTTGCACACAGGCATTCAGATCGCCGTCCGACGCCACCTTGCGCCAACGCCCGCCCCCGTGGCGCCAGCAGATGTTGGCGGGGGGCGGCGCGGGTTCGTCGGCGTCCTCGGGCGGCAGGGCGGACTCGACCTCCACCGGGGGATCGGCCTCGACAGGGGGCAGCGGCGTCAGCACCTGGCCGGCCTGCTCGGCCGCCGCCAGGGCCCCGGTCTCGTCCAGACCCACGTCCAGGGCGTCGGTGGCGACGCCGTTGCGCTGCGCGCAGGCGGTCAGGCTGAGTTCGCCCACGAACTGGCCCTGTACGAAACAGCGGAGCAGCTTACCCGGTTGGGACGTCCCGTCGTCGGGCCCCATCGCGTCGATCACCAGCCCGCCTTCCGACGCCGGCGGCGCGCGCTCGGGACTCCCGCCGTCACCCATCAGCATCCAGGCGGCGCCCAGTCCGGCGACGAGCGCAGCCAGTCCGCCAATCACGACGACCGGGATGCCGCGCTTCCGCGTCGTCTGAGGGGATTCGGGCGGCGTCTCCATCTGTCCTGGCTAGACCCCGCGCCCGGCGCTTTCAAGGCGCCGCGCTGGTGGGCTAGCCGCCGAGGCGCGAGAGAGCGGCCTGATAGTTGGCGATCTGGTTGTTCAGGTAGGCCGGCACGGGTCCCGAGGCGGCCTTGGCGGCGATGGCGGACTGCGGCTGGGACGCCGCCACGAGGTCCTTGTAGACCTGACGCACCACACCCATCGCCTTGCCGACCACGGCCAGCGCGTGATTTCGATCCATGTCCCCGGTGAGGTTCAGCCCGTCCTCAAGACCCAGGCCGTAAAGCATGGCCTTGCCGTCGGCCGGGAGGGTCTTGCCGTCGACGATTCTGGTTTTGCGGACCACGCCCTCGGGAATGCCGAGCATCGCCAGGGCGTCGCGGTCGGCCTTGCCGGCTCCGAACTCGATGATATTGCGGTCGGTGGTGGGCTCCACCCGCAGGCTGCGCATGCCCTCGGACGTCGAGATCGTGACCTTGGCCTGGAAACCCGACGCTCGGCGGATCTTGACGGCCAGGGTGTCCAGCGTCTCGGCCGCATCGATGGTGATGGTCTGGGTCCGGCTGCCGACCTTCAACGTGAACGTGTCGCCGGTCCGCAGGCTGGACTGGGCCGTAAGGCGAGGCGAGTCGGTCAGGTCCATCTCGCCCTTCGGCAGGCCGATCCGGTCGAGGACGCTCGCGCCGGAGGTGTCGACGGCGATCGAGGTCGGGGCCGCGCGGCCATCCTTGCCGGTGAAGCGTCGTGACCAGTCGATCGAGCCGCCCGCGATGTCTAGCTTGGCGAGGAAGCCGTCCTTGACGCCCAGAGCCGTCGGCGCGCCGGGGAGATCCGTGCCCGCCGCGCCGCCGATCCAGACCTGGCCGCCCGACACCGCGAGCGAGGTCGCCCGGTCGTCGCCGGCGCCGCCGTAGTACGCCACCTGGCCGCCGCCCGAGAGATTGGCGCTCATCCGCGCGGCGAAGGCGTCGCTGCCGCCGGCGTGCGCGCGCGTCACGCTGAGACCGTTGAGGCCGGGATTGCCGGTCGAGCCCGCCACGACGATGTTGCCGCCGTCCAGCGCAAGGCCCGTGATCGTCCCGCCCTGGAGGTCGCCCAGGTCGCGGGTCGCAGTGAGCACCGGTGCGCCACCCGACAGGTCGTAACGGCGCAGGACGCCGCGGCCGTCTTCCATGCTGGCCACGACGATGTTGGTCCCGTCGACGACCATGCCCGCCGGCTTGTCGGCCCCCGCGGTCCCGATTGTCGAGGTGAAGAGGCTCTGGATCTTGCCTTGGGCGTCGGCCTTGAAGGCCTGCAGATAGGTGTCCGAGCCCCCTGCCCCGGGCGCGCCGGGCATGCCCGAACTGGTTCGTCCCTGGACGTAGACCGTGCCGTCGGCGCCGAACGCGACTTCGCTGGCTTCATCGGCCGCGCGTGCGCCGCGGCGCTGGGTCCACAACTCCTGCCCGTCGGCGTCGTAGACGGTGACGAAACTGTCGGCCTGTCCTTCGAACGATCCGGTCGAGTTCAGCGGACCTTCGACCGCGCCGCCCAGATCGCCCTTCACCGAGCCCGCCACGGCGATCTTGCCGTCGGCCGACAACGCCAGACCCAGGCCGCTGGCCTCGTCGGATGCGCCGAGCGTGCGGGTGAAGATGAGCTTGCCGGCGGCGTCGTACTTCAGGAGCGCGACGTCCTGATCGCCCTTGATCTCCTGGCCGGCCGTCTTGTTGGTCACGTCGGCGAGCATGTAGACCGAGCCATCGGCGGCGATCTTGGTGTCGCGGACCGTTTTGACCTCAGGCCCCATCGTCTGGGCGAAGAGCCGGCCATCCACCCAGTTGGCCTCACCCGGCTTCTGCAGCGGCGCCGGAACCGAGGTGGTGTCGGTCTGGAATTTCAGCAACTGGCTGGCCGCCGTCGAGTCCTTGGTCGACGCCTTGCCGTCGGGATCGGGATTGCCAGTGTCCTGCGCCACATAGACGGCGCCCGCCGTGGCCGGGGCCGAGAAGTTGAGAACCTCTCCGGTCGGCACGTTGAACTTCAGCGAGAACTGGTCGGGATTGGTCCCGATGGTCACGTCCTTGCCGTTGATCTTGGTGGTCTTCGGACCGCCTGCGGTGCGCTGAGACGACACCCGGGCGTCGACGCCGGCCGCCTGCAGCTCCTGGTTCATGTAGTTGATCACGTTCACCAGCGAACGCGTCTGGCCGCCCATGTCGGCCAGGTTGATCGGCACATTAACTATCGCGCCTGAGCGCTTGACTGCAATCGTGAATTGGACATCCCCGACGAAGGCGGGAACCTCGTTTGCGCTGGACCCGCTGACGAGCGGCGGCGTCACGTACTCGGTCTTGTTGCGAGGCACCCCCAGCTTGGTCTTCGCCGATGTGCTGGCTGTTCCCTGGATAATGCGCGACTTTTCGAGGTCGAGCCCGGCCACGTAATCGTTGATCTCGGCGACGCCGCGCTCGAAGGCCTTGTTGATCTTGGCGCGGTCGGCATCGCTGATGAGCTTGGCGCCTGACTGCTCGGCCACGCCCATTAGGGTCGAGAGGCCCGAATAGAGCGCGAACATCTTGCGATAGTCCGCACTCGCGCCGGGAAGATCCAGCTTGGCGCTGTTCTCGTTGACGAACTTGCGGCCCTGCAGCGCCGACTTCACCGCAGCGCTGGCCTCGGCGGCCGAGGTGGCGCCGTTCCACGGCGCGGTAGGAGCCACCTTCTTGGTCAGGCTCGCAGACAGCGATGCGCCACCAGACGTCAGCCCGGCGCGGGATTGGTAGAATCCCAGGAGCGCACTGGTGTCGAGCGGTGTGACCATTGTCCATCCACGCGGGAATCAGACTCCCGCCAGCCAAACTAGGCCGCACAACCGTAACGGGTCGTTAAGCGACCAAGAGAAAAGGGCCCGATCGCCTGGACCGGGCCCTTGTTTCTGCGCCCTGTCGGCACGCAGTGGAGCGGCGAAATGCTCCGCAGTTCCTGGATTTAGCCGCCGCGGAAGAGCTGGAGAATGATCTGCGGCGCGGAATTCGCGATCGATAGCGCCTGGGCGCCTAACTGCTGCTGAACCTGCAAGGCCTGCAATCGTGCGCTTTCCTTGGCGAGGTCGGCGTCGACCAGGTTTCCAACCCCCGCCTCCAGCACGTCCGTGAGCTTGGAGACGAAGTCGAGGTGGGCGTCGACCTGCTTGGCCTGCGAGCCGAGGTTGCCCAGGGCCTGGTTGACGTTGGCGATCGAGGCCTCGAGCCGCGCCAGCACCGTCGTCGCCTTGGCCACCGAGGTGATCGAGGCGTTGGCGGTGAGCGTGATGTTGGCGCCGCCGAGGGCCAGGGTGCGGGTGGACAGCGTGAGGCTGGAGGTCGCGTCAGCGTTCGCCAGGAACTGGATGTTGCCGCCCAGGCCGTCGAACAGGTTGGCGCCGTCGAACTCGGCGTTGTCGACCACCTGCCGGATCTGGTTAAGCAGCGAGCGGAAGTCGGAGTTGAGCGCGGTCCGCGAGTTGGTGTCCAGCGAGGTGTCCATCGCCGCGACCACCTTCTCCTTCAACTGCACGAGCAGGTCGGAGACCGTTTCGCCGGCGGCCAGAGACACCTGTGAAATCGAGCTGGCGCGCTCGAGCGAGAGGCGTACAGCGCCCAGGGCGCCGATGTCGGCCCGCTGCCCCTGCGCAATCGCCCAGATTGCGGCGTTGTCCTTGGCGTTTCCGATCTTCAGGCCGGTGTTCACGCGGTTCTGAACATCGGCCAGTTCGTCGTTGGTCCGATTCAGATTCTGAAGCGCGGTCAGCGCGGACTTGTTCGTGTGGACGCTGATCGTCATCACGCTCTCCTAGCGGCGGCGGCAGTTCCCGGCTGCGACTCGCAACCGTGCCGTGAACAGACCGTAGAAAGACGTGGTGAGCAGATGGTTAATAGGATTAACGACAAGCGCCGCCGCCGGGCGCTCCCGGGGCGGTTGGGACAATATGTCCTACGGGTCGCGCGGGCCGCGCGCGCCCAATCGACTCAGGCTTCGGTCGAGATCACGTCCCCGGCGGCGTACTGAGCTTCATTTCTGAGCTTCAGGACTTCGGCTCTGGGCAGTTGGCTCAGAACCTCGCCGGTCAAGCGGTTGATGGTCTTGTAGACGTACGACCCGCTAGCCTTGTCCAGTTCGATGACCAGTCGCATCTCGGCCTCATCCGGCCCCTTTTTGGGGGCATCGACCTCGGCCTTCCTCTCGGCGGCCCGGGCCTCGATCCGCGCGGACGCGGGGGTCTTGGCGACGGGAACGACCGGGACGACAGGCTTGGGGTCCGGCGTGATTGCGACGATGGCGGCTTTGGGTTCCATCGCTCCTTTCGCTGTTCGGTGCAGCGCTCCTGGCTAAGGCGATCGGCGGACGGGATGACCCCGCCCGCCGACGCATTGAGATCCGCCACGGAGCCGCGAACGGCTCCGCGACGTGCAGGGCTTATCGGAAGAGGCCCAGCAGGATCGACGAGGACTGGTTGGCGATCGAGAGCGCCTGGACCCCGAGCTGCTGCTTCGTCTGCAGCGCCTGGAGTTTCGCACTTTCCTTCGCCAGGTCGGCATCCACGAGGTTGCCCACACCGGCGTCGATCGTGTCCTGGAGCTTGCCGACAAAGTTGAGGTGGCCGTTCAGAGCCTTGGCGCCAGTACCGAGCGCCGACAGCTTGCTGGACACTTCGGTGATCGCAGCGTTCACCGCGCCGATGGCCGTCGAGGCCAGGGTCTTCGTGGTGATCGTCGAAGCGGCGATCGACAGCGCCGACAGGGTCAGCGTCTGGGCCGCCACAGTGATCCGCGAGGTCGCATCGGCGTTGGCCAGCGACTGCACGGTGTTGCCGGCCTGCTTCAGCATGTTGCTGCCGTTGAATTCGGCATTGCTGACCGCCTTCGTGATCTGACCCTTCAGCGAAGCGAACTCATCGGCCAGGGCCGCACGGCTCGTCGTATCCAGGCCCGCATCCGCGGCCGCCAGAGCCTTTTCCTTCATCTGCAGCAGCAGATCCGAAACCGACTCGCCGGCCGAGATCGCGACTTCCACG
>NZ_SCTC01000093.1 GCF_004299445.1 Phenylobacterium sp.
CGCTCTCGCCGGTCAGCATCGACTCGTCCAGGCTCAGCCCGCTGCTCTCGACCACCGTCATGTCGGCGCCGACCCGGTCACCGGCCTCGAGCAGGACGTGGTCGCCGACCACCAGGTCCGCGACCTCGACCGTCGTCAGGCGTCCATCACGCACGACCCGGGCGCGGACCGGGAGCAGGGCCCGCAGCTGCTGCGCCGAGCGGTCGGCGCGGAACTCCTGCCAGAACGCGAAGCCACCGTTGAGCAGGATGATCACGACGATCGCCACGCTGATCGCCGGCATCCCGGCGACCAGCGCCAGCGCGGCCGCCACCCACAGCAGGACGGCGAGGAGGTGGGTGAGCTGGGCAGCGAGCATCCGCAGCGGGTGCGGGCGCGGCGGCGCCGGCATCACGTTGGCGCCGTACCGGTCCCGCGACTGCTGCACCTGCGTGCTCGTCAAACCCGACGCCATCGCGGCTCCCGTCCTGCTCGCCTCCCAGTCTCGTCCCGGCGGGCTGCCCGCCTCCTGAGGCGAAGGTCGAGCAGGGGCGGGTCCAAGGTCCCTGTCGCTGGGTGCCGTACCGGGCTTGACTGGGCCCATGGCCTGGATGGAGATCGACGGACATCACCTGGTCGTGCGGTTCAGCCCTGCCGAGCACGTCCTCGGGCTGGTGCGTGACCTGGTGGTCCCGCTGTCCTCGGTGGACTCCGTCGACCTCATGGACTCGTGGAGGGAGGTCCGGGGTCTGCGCGTCGGCCTCGGTCTGCCACGCGTGAGGCTGATCGGGACCTGGTACTCCCGCGGCCGCAGGCAGCTCGTCTCGCTGCGGCGCGGGATACCGGCACTGAAGGTGAGGCTGCACGGCGAGAAGTACGACGAGGTACTGGTCAGCGTGCCGGAGACCGACCTGCTGCTCGCCTGCCTCGCGTTCCGCCCGTAAGCGGCTTCGACGCTGGCTTCGAGGTGCCGAAATGAAGAAAAGGCCCCGTGGAGCCGGAGCCTTCTCAGTGTCCGAGAGGGGACTTGAACCCCTACGCCCTAATACGGGCACTAGCACCTCAAGCTAGCGCGTCTACCAATTCCGCCACCCGGACGAGTGCGGTGGAACAGTAGCAAAGAGAGGGCCTCCGTCTCGCATCGGGGAGGCCCGCGACGGGTGCTTTGATGGTGGCATGAGCACCGAGACGGACGCCGTGTCCTACGACCCCGCGGGCGAGGTCGTCGACCTGTGCCGCGAGCTGATCCGGATCGACACGACCAACTACGGCGACCAGGAGGGTCCGGGGGAGCGGAAGGCGGCGGAGTACGTCGCCACGCTCCTCGACGAGGTGGGTATCGAGTCGCGGCTCTACGAGTCGACGCCGGGCCGGACGTCGCTG
>NZ_SCTC01000029.1 GCF_004299445.1 Phenylobacterium sp.
CCGATCTCACCAGGGCGGCGCGCCCAGAGCGCCCATTGACGGCCAGCACCGCCGCCTCGCCGAGCTGCGCGGCCATCGCCAAAGCCTCATCTGCAGAGAGCAGGTCGCGCCGCGTCCGCAAGGCAAACCCCACGAGCTGCGTCTTCGCGCCCGTGGCCGCATCCGTCCGAACGGTTTCTTCGGACACGACCTGGAGGTCCTCCGCGACGATATCCTCGACGCCGTGGTCGAGTTCGCCGGCCGCGGCGGCGCGCTCGACGATGCCGGCCAGGATCTTCTCGTAGTCCGCGAATAGGGCGTTCTGGTCGGCGATCCGCAGCGCCAGCAGCCGGTTCAGGAAGGTGGTGATGGGCGGCAGGTCCTCGTGACCCTTCAGGAGGCCTTCGCTGTCCAGCAACGACAGGCCGGTCTTGGCCTGGAAGTCGGCCAGCGACATGCTGCCGATCTCCCCGAAGGCCAGCGCCCGGTAGAGCACCAGCAGCGCGCGCCGCGCCCACGGACTCTCCAGATTGTCCTCGGCGCGGAAGAGGCCGGCGCCGGCCACGCGGCGCTCGCCCCGCGTCAGGGCGCCCAACGAGTCCAGCCGCCGCGCGATCGTCGAGAGGAACCGCTTCTCGCCCACGATGTCGGTGGTCGCCGGCCGGAACAACGGGGCCGAGGCCTGATGCGTGCGATGCGTGCGTCCCAGTCCCTGGATGGCAGCGTCCGCGCGCCAGCCTGGCTCGACCAGGTAGTGCACGCGGCGCTCGCGGTTCACCGCGTCGAGCGCGGCGTGATAGCTGCGTCCCGTGCCGCCGGCGTCGGAGAACACCAGCACGCGCTTGCGCCCGTCCATGAAGGCGTCGGTCTCGGCCTTGGCCGCCGAAGGCCCGCGCCGCTCCACGACGCGACGGCCCTCGTGCGTCACCACACGCTTCGAGCGGCCGGTGATCTCGGCGACTGCGCCGGTCCCGAAGGCGTTGAGCAGCGCATCAAGCACGCCGGGGACCGCCGGCAGCGACGCCAGGCCCGCGATCGTCTCGTCGCGCAGCCGCAGCGCCTCCTGGCTGTGCACCGGGCGACCCTCGTTCACGACGGGGACGAGCGTCACCTCACCGTCCTCGCCCTCGATGGCCTCCATCAACGCGGTGGGAAAGGCGCCGCGAAGGTAGTCGAGGACATACTCCTTCGGCGTCAGGTCGACCGACAGGTTGGTCCATTCCTCCGGTGGGATGTCCGCCAGGCGGCGGTTCATCACCGCCTCGTTGGTCGAGACGATCTGCACGACCGCGGATCGTCCGCCGGCGAGGTCCCTGCGGATCGCGGCGACCAGGCTGGGCGCCTTCAGCCCCGCCAGCAGGTGGCCGAAGAAGCGCAGCTTGGCGCTCTCGAAGGCCGAGCGGAGCGCGCTCATCGCCTGGCCGCTCTGGACCTTGCCCTCGTCGTCCATGACGCCGACGGCCTTCAGCGCCTCGCCGAGGTTCGCGTGGATCACCTGGAAGGCGTCGGCCCAGGCGTCCCAGATCGCCACGTCGTCCGGCGTGAGCGGGTGTTCGAGGGGTTCGTACTCGACGCCCTCGAACGACAGGCTGCGGGCCACGTAGAGGCCCATGGCCTTCAGCTCGCGCGCCACCAGTTCCATGAAGGCGATGCCGCCGGCCTCTGCCGCGTCCAGGAAATCGGCCCGCGTCGCGAAGGGCGCCTCCGGTCCACCCCAAAGGCCCAGCCGCGAGGCATAGGCCAGGTTGGCCGGCTCAGTGGCGCCGGTGGCGGACACGTAGAACACCCGCGCGTTCGGCAGGCGGTTCTGGAGCGCCAGCCCCGCCAGCCCCTGCAGCGAGGCCTTCTTGGGCCCGCGCGCGCCCGCGCCGCCGGCCGCCCCGCCCATGGCGTGCGCCTCGTCGAAGACGATGACGCCGTCGAAGTCGGCGCCCAGCCAGGTCGCGATCTGGTCGAGCCGCGAGGGCCGGCCGCCCCGCGCCGGCTGGCGCAAAGTGGCGTAGGTCGAGAACAGGATCCCGCGGTCCAGCCGGATCGCCTCGCCCTGCTTCCAGCGCGCCTGCGCCACCACGTCGTGGACCGAGCCGCCGATGGCCTTCCAGTCGCGCTGCGCGTCCTCGAGCAGCGCCTCGTTGCGCGACAGCCAGAGCGCGCGCACGCGGCCCTGGGCCATGTTGTCGGCGATCACGGCGGCCACCTGCCGGCCCTTGCCGGCGCCGGTGCCGTCGCCCAGGAACATGCCTCTGCGCAGCGAGAACGCGTCCGGTTCTTCCTCCCGCGCGAGCCGCAGCTCATGGGCCGCCTCGCCAAGTGTCCAGCGACCCGGGAGCAGCGCGGCATGCGCCTCCCCGGCATAGACCACGGTCTCGGCCTGGGCGTCCGAGAGCCGGCCTTCGTCCTGCAGGCCCGTGGGCAGCAGCGGCCGATAGCTCGGCGCCGAGGGTGCGACGGACGCCATCGCCCCGGATTCCACCAGAGGCGTCGGGTGCGGCCGCGCGGTCGCAAACGCGATCCGCCCCGGCTGCCAGGCCTGGTAGAGCCCCACGTCGCGGCCTTCGCCGGACCAGTCGCAGAGGTCGTAGGCCAGCGGTGAGGCCCCCTCCAGGAACCGCAACGCGACCGCGGGACCGCCGGAACCCCGTGCGCGCAGCGAAAGTCCCACGGGCGCGGCCCGCGCCACGCGGACCTGCGCGCTTGGGCGCGCCGGCAAGGCTGCCGCCCAGGCCGCGGCGTCGGCAAGATCAGCCGCGACGTCGACCGCCACAGCGCCGACCCCGTCGCTGCGATCCAGCACGAGAAGGCCCGTGTCGACGCTCGTCCCGTGCTTCAGGAAGGCGCCCGCGGGCAGTGTCAGCGCGCCTACCACGCGCCCCCAGCGGCCGAGCAGGCCGCGGAGCCCCGCGTCGCATAAGGCCGAGGCCGGCACGATCGCGGCCAAACGGCCGCCGTCGGCCAGGCACTGCAGCGCGGCGATCAGGTGCGAGCCCAGGCCGGCGAAGGGCGGGTTCATGACGACGGCGTGGAACTGGCCTGCGTCCGGCAGCAGGTCGCCCAGATGCGCAGCGTCCAGACGCGTCCGCGACGCGCCGCCGAACAGGCCGTCCAGCAGGCCGGCGCGCCGGTCGCTGAGTTCGTTCAGCGCCAGCGACGCGCCGCAGCCTTCCGCCAGCGCCGCCAGCATGCCGACGCCGGCCGACGGCTCCAGCACGCGATCGCCCGGCCGCACCTGGGCGGCCAGCACCACGAGCGCGGCCAAGGGCGCCGGGGTCGAGAACTGGTCCAGCGCCAGCTGCGTCTCCGAGCGGCGGGTTTGGGTAAGACCGAGCGCGCTCAGGTCCGCCAGTGCGCCCACGATCTCGGCGGGCGCGTCCTCGAGCCGGGCGACCTGCGGCCCGATCCGGCGCACCTGCAGCACCATCGCCGCCTCGATGGCGTCGTAGGCGTCGCGCCAATCCCAGGCGCCCTCGGCGTCCGTCGCCCCGAAGGCGGTGGTGAGCACGGCCGACACCACCCGGCGCTCCGGCGGCCGGCCGCGGAAGAGGTGGGGGGCGAGCGCGCGGGCGGCAGCCAGCAGGTTGGCGGACCGATCGTGGGCGGACGTCTCGGCGAAAAGGGGCAGGGCGGCGTTCATGGCGGGGCTCCCGCCCGGCGCGGCCGACCCGTCGCCTTCCCGTCCGCCGGGCTCGCCCGGGCCCGCCCTTCCTCCTCGTTCCAGAAGGACGGCGCCGTCCCGGAGCGACCGGAACAGCGCCGTCAGCCGGCGGGCGCACCGCGGAGGGATCTGCCGCCCAGAGGCGCGGCGTGAGCGTCCAATCGTGCCCACGCCCCGGCGGCGTCCGCTCCAGGACGCCGGTCGCCGGGACGTTCGCGAGGGGCATGCGCCGCCGTTTCGGGGATCAGGCGGCCACCGCCGTCGCCCCTCCGTCCGATGTCTTTTCGGCGTCAGGCTCAGCCTCGGCCACGTCCGACACAGGATCGCCGGGATCGCCGGGATCGACGGTGTCCTCGTCCTCCGGCTCGTCCGGCGGCTCGGCGGCCCAGGACAGATAGGCCGGCGCCCAGCTGCGCTCGGCGGCCCGCTCGGCCACCAGCGAGACCAGCTCGTCCTTCTTGGCCGCGCCCGCGCGCGTCTCGCCCGCGCCCATCGCGTCCAGCATGTCGAGCAGCTTGGCCTTGGGGTGGGCGCCCAGGAAGGTCTCGTCCGGGGTCCAGTGCAGGGTGACGTCGGCCTGGCAGATCGCGGCGATCTCCACCGCCTCGGCCCGGGCGGCGCGGCGCACTTGGGTCGTGCGCTCCTCCCGCAGGTCCAGGCTCAGGGCCACGACCTCGGCGAGCAGCGCCATCTTCTCCCCGTGGGGCAGCGACGCCACCCAGGCGATGGGCGACAGCTCCGAGGCCTCCCACGCCGCGCGCCAGTCCGCGAGCCGCCGGCGCACGTCCCCGTCAAGCGCCTCGATCGGCGACACGCCACGGCGGCTGTAGGCCTCGGCGTCCAAGGCGAGCGCCCCGCCGCCGCGGCCCCGGCCCTGGTGCAGCACCACCACGCCGAACAGCCGCGCCACCACCGCGGTGAGCGCAGCGCCAGGATCGTCGGCGAGCGCGCGGATCAGCGCGCGTGTGGCGGTGTCCGTACGCACCTCGTGCAGGGCATGGCCGACCCCGTCGAGTTCGGGACGCGGGGCGACCGCCACCGGCGTTGCGATCACCGCCGGGATCTCGCGCCGCGACGGGACGGCGCCTGTGCCGAGCGGGGCGTCGTCGCCCTCGACGGTCTCCGCCGCGTCGTCCTCTTCGACGAACGGCGCCGGCGGCCCGTAGGCGCGCAGGCTCAGCCCGGTGGCGGTGTCGGAGAAGACCTGCACGAAGCTCACCTCGCGCGGCGGCTCGCTGGCCACGTCGGCGGCGAGCTTCGCCGCCAGGACGGCCGCCAGCAGGGGTTCTG
>NZ_SCTC01000030.1 GCF_004299445.1 Phenylobacterium sp.
CTGCGAAATCGACGCCACGCGCGTGTGCATCGTAGGCGCGAGTTTCGGGGGGTATTCGGCCCTTGCGGGCGCGGCGCTGCACCCCGACGCCTATCGATGCGCAGCCTCGATCGCCGGCATTGGCGACCTGGGGTTGTTTCTCTCGGAGGAAGCGCGCCTGTACGGCCGGGCCAGCGCCGGCTTTGAAGATCTCCGCAGTCAACTCGGCGCTAGCGACGGCGACAAGATCCTCGCGATGTCGCCGGCTCGCCACGTGGCGGCGATCAAGGCGCCGATCCTGCTGATACACGGCGACAAGGACACGGTCGTTCTACCAAGCCAGTCGCAGCTGATGGCCGATCGACTCAAGGCGGCGGGGAAGCCCCACGAGCTGGTGATCCTGGCCGACGAGAACCACTACCTCACCAGGACCGCCACCCGTATCCAGACACTGGAAGCCCTCGAACGGTTCCTGGCGAAGAACCTGCCGGTGAATTGACGTCAGCCCTTGGTATACGCGTATGAATCACTACATCACGCGTATACCCATAGGAGACTGCCGGTGCCCCTGCTGCTCTGCCCGAACTGCAACACCTCCATGCAGAACGTGAACCGTTCCGGCGTGGACATCGACATGTGCCCCAGCTGTCGGGGTGTGTGGCTGGATCGCGGCGAGCTGGAAAAGCTGCTCGAAGGCCAGCGCGAGGAGCGCAGCGGCCAGCAGCACGACCGGCAGCGGTTCGAGCGCGAGGTCTCGGACTTCCATCGTGACCCGGACGACTGGAAACGCCGCCACCCCTACGACCAGAAGCACGGCGGCCACCGCTACGATGACGACTACCACTACCGGAAGAAGAAGAAGCGCTTCGACATCTTCGACATCTTCGACTGACCGACCTGAGGGCCGGCAGGCGTCCGGTTTTGATCTGCGTCAAAGATGACGCCTGCGTCACTTTTATGATCTCCCGAAGCCCGCAAGAGGCGGGGCAAGGGAGATCGCGATGCTGCAGGTGCAAGAGGTCAAGGGACCGCCGTCCGAGGTCCAGTACTTCGACGATGACGAACTCGCCCATCGCCTGACCGACCACGACGTCGAGGTGATCCGCGAGATATTCCGCACGCCGCTCACCGGCTCTTACAATTGGGACTATGAGGCTGCCAACAGCCGGATTCGCCGGTTGTACGAGCTGGGCAAGCGGTTCAACTGGAACTCTGAACTCGATGTCGACTGGACCCTGAAGGCCGAGCCGCGCCAGCTGTCGGACGGCGAGGGGCCGGAGGGGTTCAAGGACCACCCGAAGTGGAAGGCGCTTTCGCCGGAACAGCGCGCGGACTTCATGCGCCGCACGTCGGCCCAGACGTTGTCTCAGTTCCTGCACGGGGAGCAGGGCGCCCTCATGGTCGCCTCTCAGCTGGTCAGCTGCGCGCCGACGCACGACGCCAAGCTCTATGCCGCCTCTCAGACCTTCGACGAGGCGCGCCATGTGGAGGTGTTCCATCGCTACCTGATGGAGCGGTGCCACATGATCTATCCGATCAACCCCAACCTGAAGTTCCTGCTCGACAAGGTGCTCACCGACGAGCGCTGGGACCTGAAGTTCATCGGCATGCAGATCCTCATCGAGGGCCTGGCGCTGGCGGCGTTCCAGACGATCCACGAGACCACCCCCGACCCGTTGCTCAAGCAGGTCGTGGGCTTGGTGATGCGTGACGAGGGCCGGCACGTGGCGTTCGGCGTGAACTATCTGGAAGACTGGATCCGGGCCCTGCCTCAAGAGCAAATCGAGGAGCGCGCGCAGTTCGCCTACGAGGCCTGCGTCGTGATGAAGAACCGTCTGATCTCCACCAACGTCGCCGAAGAGTTCGGCTTCACCCGCGAGGAGGCGCTTGAGATCAACGCCAGGAGCCAGGGCGGACAGGCCTTCCGCAAGTTCCTGTTCGAGCGGATGATCCCCAACCTGAAGCGGGTGGGCCTGCTGACCGAGGCCATCCGGCCGAAGTTCGAGGAGCTGGGCGTCCTCGAGTTCGAGAACCTGCAGCACGACGGCGCCATCGACTGGGCCGTCCTCGAGGCTCCGCTGGAAATGAAGGCGCGCATCGCGGCCTGATCAGAACGGAGCTCTCAGCTCGCGCCGGGAGTCGTTGCCGGTCATGCGGCCCAGGTCGTCGGTGGAGGCGCCCATGCCCTTGTTCGGGTCGCCGGGCCGCTCGATGGCCCCGGCGTTGCGGCCCGTGCTGGAGGCGCCGCTACCCGCCGGCGCGGCCGAGCGCTTGTAGCCGTAGTCCTGCTCCTTTCGGCGCGCGGCGGCCTCGAGCTCGGCGGCCTTCTCGCGGGAGACGCCCAGGCCCAGCACCGGCGCGCTCCCGCCCGCGGCGCCGAAGCGGTCGAGACAGCCCTCGCGCTCGTCGCGCGTCAGCTTGGGATCGTCGCAGTTGAGCCGCGAACGCAGCGCATTGCGCGCATTCGCCGCGAAAGCGTCTTCCTGGCTGGGCAGGGTCAGCACCCGGGGCCCCGGTGTGGGCGCCGTGCGCTCCTGCGTCGGCTTGGCCGTCTCGACGGGCGCAACCAGAGGCGCGATCGGCGGCGCCTTGTCGGCGAAGGGCTGCGGGCGGCGATGCAAGCGGATGGGCGTGGGCTTGGCCCCCGGCGCGGCGTTGGCCGGCGGCGCGCGCGGCAGGATCAACACGGGGATCACCGCTTCGGGCGGGCCGGCGTCCTCGAGCGGCGCGCGTAGCCGAGGCGCGTGCAGCGCCACGGCGGCCAGCAGCACGGCGTGAACGGCCACCGAGGCCGCCACGATCGCGTACTTCCGGCTCGGACGCGCCGCCGGCATCGCTTCTCCCTGTTCCCCAAGGCGCTGCCGCGGGGACAGCGCTTCCTATAAACCCGCTGACCCGCCATCTGGATGGCAGGCCAGCTGCCACGCGGCCCGGCGGCGCGTCGGAGCTGAGCCTTAGGGAAGGGGCCGCGGCGAGGCGAATTCATGGCCATGTCGCAACCGGCCGCACGGCCGCGCACGAGATTGACGCGCCGGCCCTTCCCGACTATGTAGCGCGCTCTTTCGAGGCCGGGGGATTCTTCCCAGCTCCGATGAGCCGCTCCCGTCGGAACGCCCGCAATGGCGATCCGGCGATTGTTCGCGTTTCGTCGGTCGGTTTCGAAGCCGAAGAACCACAACGATCCAACCGAGGCGCCCCGGCCAAACGGCACACGCCTCCACGAAGCGAGAATAGATGCCGACAGTCAACCAGCTCATCCGCAAGCCCCGGCAGAACAAGCCGGCGCGGAACAAGGTCCCGGCCCTGAAGGGTTGCCCGCAGCGCCGCGGCGTGTGCACCCGGGTCTACACCACGACCCCGAAGAAGCCGAACTCGGCTCTGCGTAAGGTCGCCAAGGTGCGCCTGACGACCGGCATCGAAGCTGTGTGCTACATCCCCGGCGAAGGCCACAACCTGCAGGAACACTCGGTGGTCCTGATCCGTGGCGGCCGCGTGAAGGACTTGCCCGGCGTCCGTTATCACATCCTGCGCGGCGTGCTCGACACGCAAGGCGTCAAGGATCGTCGCCAGCGCCGTTCGCTCTACGGCGCCAAGCGTCCGAAGTAAGGAATTCAGAGATGTCCCGTCGCCGTCGCGCAGACAAACGAGTCGTCCTTCCCGATCCGAAGTTCGGGGATCTCGTCGTCACCAAGTTCATGAACTACGTGATGTACGAAGGTAAGAAGGCCGTGGCCGAAACCATCGTCTATGGCGCTTTCGATATTCTCGAAGCCCGCCGTAAGGACCTGGCCCCGCTGGACACTTTCCACACCGCCCTGGAAAACGTGGCTCCGGCCATCGAAGTGCGCAGCCGCCGGGTCGGCGGCGCCACCTACCAGGTGCCGGTCGAAGTTCGCCCCGAGCGCCGCAAGGCGCTGGCCATCCGCTGGCTGATCAGCGCGGCGCGCAAGCGTGGCGAGAACACCATGACGGAAAAGCTGGCCGGCGAACTGCTGGACGCCTCGTCCAACCGTGGTTCTGCCGTCAAGAAGCGTGAAGACACGCACAAGATGGCCGAAGCCAACCGGGCGTTCTCGCACTACCGCTGGTAAGCCCAACCACCAAGTGAGCTTTCCGGCGCGGGCGGTTTGAGATAAACCGCCCGCGCCGTTCGTTCAGCCGCTTCCGAACAGCCCCTTTTCGCAAGGCATCCGCTATGCCCCGCACGCATAAAATCGAAGACTACCGCAACTTCGGCATCATGGCGCACATCGACGCCGGTAAGACCACGACGACCGAGCGGATCCTCTACTACACCGGCAAGTCCCATAAGATCGGCGAAGTCCACGACGGCGCCGCCACCATGGACTGGATGGAGCAGGAGCAGGAGCGCGGCATCACGATCACGTCGGCCGCGACGACCGCCATCTGGAATGGCAAGCGCCTGAACATCATCGACACCCCCGGGCACGTCGATTTCACCATCGAGGTCGAACGCTCGCTGCGCGTGCTCGACGGCGCCGTGGCGGTGCTGGACGGCAACCAGGGCGTGGAGCCCCAGACCGAAACCGTGTGGCGTCAGGCCGACCGGTACAACGTTCCGCGGATCGTGTTCGTCAACAAGATGGACAAGATCGGCGCCGACTTCCAGATGTGCCTCAAGACCATCCGCGAGCGGCTGGGCGTGAAGGCCGTGCCGATCCAGCTGCCCATCGGCGCTGAATCCAGCCTGAAGGGCGTCGTCGACCTGGTTCGCATGAAGGCGGTGGTCTGGGACTCGGAAGGTCTCGGCGCCAACTACCACGACGAAGAGATCCCGGCCGACATGAAGGCGGACGCCGAAGAGGCCCGCAACTACATGATCGAGAATGCCGTCGAGCTCGATGACGACGCCATGGAAGCCTATCTGTCGGGCGAGGAGCCCTCGGAAGAGGTGATCAAGAAGTGCCTCCGCAAGGCGGTGCTGACCGGCGCGTTCTATCCGATCCTCGCGGGCTCGGCCTTCAAGAACAAGGGCGTGCAGCCGCTGCTAGACGCCGTGGTCGACTACCTGCCCTCGCCGGTGGACATCCCGCCGACGCCGGGCCTGGACTACAAGACCGAAGAGCCCGTGGTCCGTAAGGCTTCGGACGACGAGCCGCTGTCGATCCTGGCGTTCAAGATCATGGACGACCCCTTCGTGGGCTCGCTCACCTTCTGCCGCATCTACTCGGGCAAGCTCGAGACCGGCATGGGCCTGCTGAACTCGACGCGCGACAAGCGCGAGCGTGTCGGCCGCATGCTGCTGATGCACTCGAACAACCGGGAAGACATCAAGGAAGCCCACGCCGGTGACATCGTCGCGCTGGCCGGCCTCAAGGACACCCGCACGGGCGACACGCTGTGCGACCCGACGAAGTCGCCGGTCATCCTCGAGAAGATGAACTTCCCCGAGCCGGTGATCGAGATCGCCATCGAGCCGAAGTCGAAGGCCGACCAGGAAAAGCTGGGCGTCGCCCTGGCGAAGATGGTCGCCGAGGACCCGTCCTTCACCGTCCACACCGACCAGGAGTCGGGCCAGACGATCATGAAGGGCATGGGCGAGCTTCACCTCGACATCAAGGTCGACATCCTGAAGCGGACCTACAAGGTCGAAGCCAACATCGGCGCGCCGCAGGTGGCCTATCGCGAGAGCCTGGGTAAGTCGACGGACATCGACTACACGCACAAGAAGCAGACCGGCGGCACGGGCCAGTTCGCGCGCGTGAAGATCAAGTTCGAGCCGGGCGAGCCTGGATCGGGCTTCGTGTTCGAGAACACCACGGTCGGCGGCTCGGTGCCGAAGGAATACGTGCCCGGCGTGCAGAAGGGCCTGGAGTCGGCCAAGGAAAACGGCCTTCTGGCCGGCTTCCCGCTGATCGACTTCAAGGCGACGCTGTACGACGGCGGCTTCCACGACGTGGACTCCTCGGTCCTGGCCTTCGAAATCGCCGCCCGCGCGGCTTTCAAGGAGCTCCGTGAAAAGGGCGCCCCGAAGCTGCTCGAGCCGATCATGAAGGTCGAGGTTCTGACCCCCGACGAGTACATGGGCGACGTCATCGGCGACCTGAACTCGCGGCGTGGCCAGATCCAGGGCACCGAGACCCGCGGCAACGCGCAGGTGGTCACGGCCTTCGTGCCGCTGGCCAACATGTTCGGCTACATCAATACCCTGCGGTCGTTCTCCCAAGGGCGCGCGCAGTTCACGATGCAATACGACCACTACGACCCGGTGCCGCAAGTCGTCGCCGACGAAGTGATCAAGAAGTACGCCTAATCCCAACCCTAGTTTAGAGGACAAGCCCGGACAGGGCTGGAGCTTGAAATGGCCAAAGAGAAGTTCGAACGTAACAAGCCGCACTGCAACATCGGCACGATTGGTCACGTTGACCATGGGAAGACGACGCTGACGGCGGCGATCACGATGACGCTGGCGAAGGCGGG
>NZ_SCTC01000031.1 GCF_004299445.1 Phenylobacterium sp.
GGCGGGCGAGCTGGTCCAGAAGGGCGGCGCCGACGTGCTGGTCCTGCTGGGCGCCGACGAGATCGACCTGTCGCAGACCGACGCGTTCGTCGTCTACATGGGCACCCATGGCGACGCGGGCGCGCACCGCGCCGATGTGATCCTGCCGGGCGCGGCCTACACCGAGAAGAACGGCCTCTATGTGAACACCGAGGGCCGGGTGCAGATGGGCTTCCGCGCCGTGTTCCCGAAGGGCGAGGCCAAGGAAGACTGGGCGATCCTGCGGGCGCTGTCCGAGCGCCTCGGCCACAAGCTGCCGTACGACACCCTGGACCAGCTGCGCGCCAAGCTGTTCGCCGACCATCCCACCTTCGGCCGCATCGACTATGTCCCCGACGCCCCGCCGGCCGTGGATTACGCGGCCCTGGGCAAGAAGGGGACGCTGTCGGACGCGCCGTTCGTCAGCGCCGTGAAGAGCTTCTACCTTTCGAACCCCATCGCGCGCGCCAGCACGACGATGGCCGAATGCGCCTCGCTCGCCTCGGGCGGCGCGGCCAAGATCGCAGCGGAGTAGGGGCGTGGCGGAATTCTGGAGCTCCCCGGTCGGCTGGACGATCATCACGGTGGCCCACATCCTGGCCGTCACCGTCGTTCTGCTGCTGACGATCGCCTTCATCATCTATGGCGACCGCAAGATCTTCGCGGGCGTGCAGGCGCGGAAGGGTCCCAACGTGGTGGGTCCGTTCGGCCTGCTGCAGTCCTTCGCCGACCTGGGCAAGTTCCTGATCAAGGAACTGGTGATCCCCGCAGGCGCCGACAAGGCGGTCTACCTGCTGGCCCCGCTGATCAGCGTCACCCTGGCGCTGGGCGCCTGGGCGGTGATGCCGATCGCGCCCGGCTGGGCGGTCTCGGACATCAACGTCGGCATCCTCTACCTCTTCGCCGTCAGCTCGATGGGCGTCTACGGCATCATCATGGGCGGCTGGGCTTCGAACTCGAAGTACCCGTTCCTGGGCTCGCTGCGTTCGGCCGCGCAGATGGTCAGCTACGAAGTCTCGATCGGCTTCGTGATCATCACGGTGATCCTGCTGGCCGGGACCATGAACCTGAACCAGATCACTGAGGCTCAGTCCGGGTGGTTCTGGAACTGGTACATGTTTGGCGGCGGGCTGCACAATCTGCCCCTGATCCTGATCATGTTCCCGATGGGCGTGATCTTCTTCATCTCGGGCCTGGCGGAGACGAACCGTCCGCCTTTCGACCTTCCCGAGGCGGAATCGGAACTCGTCGCAGGTTATGCGGTGGAATACGGCTCCACGCCCTACATGCTGTTCTACCTGGCCGAGACCGCGAACATCGTCCTGATGAGCGGCCTGATGGCGGTGCTGTTCCTGGGCGGCTGGAACACGGGCATCGCGCCCGTCGAAGAATTCCTCGCGACGTCGGCGCCGGCCTGGGTGGCCAGCCTGGTGGGCCTGCTGGTCTACGCCGGGAAGACCTTCTTCGTGTTCTTCATGAACGCGATGGTCCGCTCGATCGTGCCGCGCTACCGCTACGACCAGCTGATGCGCCTGGGCTGGAAGGTGTTCCTGCCGACTTCGCTGGTGGCCGTGGTCGTCGTGGCGGGCTGGCGCGTCTACACGGGGCTTCCGTCGTGAAGGCGCTGGTCCTCATGGCGGCGCTCGCCCTGACGGCGTGCGCCAGTGGCGCGGGCTTCGGCAACGCCGGCGGCATCGCGACCTATGACGACCTCAAGAAGGCGCAGCAGGCCTGCGCCGCCAAGGGCGGTTCGCTGAAGCTGCAGAAGAACGGCGACCCGCAATTCCTCGACGACTACGCCTGCGAGAAGAAGTGATGCTGAACCGGATCGGACAGGCGCTCAGAGGCGCGGCGCTGATGGACTTCATCGGGGCCTTCGGGCTCGGCATGAAGTACATGGTCGCGCCGAAAAAGACCGTGCAGTACCCCCACGAGCGCAACCCACAGAGCCCCCGTTTCCGCGGCGAGCATGCGCTGCGGCGCTATCCCAACGGGGAAGAGCGCTGCATCGCCTGCAAACTGTGCGAGGCCATCTGCCCGGCGCAGGCGATCACGATCGAGGCCGAACCCCGCGCCGACGGCAGCCGCCGGACCACGCGCTACGACATCGACATGGTGAAGTGCATCTACTGCGGCCTGTGCCAGGAAGCCTGCCCGGTGGACGCCATCGTGGAAGGCCCGAACCTGGAGTTCGCGGTCGAGACGCGGGAAGAGCTCTACTACGACAAGGCGCGGCTGCTGGATAACGGCGACCGTTGGGAACGCGAGATCGCGAAGAATCTGGAACTGGACGCGCCGTACCGATAAGCAGTCGGCGCGATTCCGCCGCCGGTTTTGACGTGTAATTCGAGGGAAGTCAGAGAGCCGAAATGGCCCTACAGGCGATCGCATTCTACCTGATGGCAGCCGTGACCATTGCGTCCGGGTTCTGCGTGGTTTCCGCCCGCAACCCGGTGCACTCGGTCCTTTGGCTGATCCTGGCCTTCTTCTCGGCCGCCGGACTGTTCGTGCTCATGGGCGCGGAGTTCCTGGCGATGCTGCTGGTGGTGGTCTACGTGGGCGCCGTCGCGGTGCTTTTCCTGTTCGTCGTCATGATGCTGGACGTCGACTTCGCGGCGCTGCGGCAGGGCTTCGCCCGCTACATGCCGCTGGGCCTGCTGATCGCGGGCTTCCTGGCCGCCGAGATGGTCGTAGTGGCGACGACGGTAGCCGGCCGCGGGGCGGCGAAGGACAGCGCCGGGCCGATGGCCTCGGGCGCGACGCCGGATGTCACGAACGCCGAGGCGATCGGGCGGGTCCTCTACACCGACTACGTCTACTTCTTCCAGGCGGCTGGCCTGGTGCTGCTGGTGGCGATGATCGGCGCGATCGTGCTGACGCTGCGCCACAAGCCGGGCGTCCGCCGCCAGGTCATCATGGACCAGGTGCTGCGCACGCCGAAGACCGGCATGAAGCTCGCAAACCCGAAGCCCGGGCAGGGGATCGACCAATGACCATCGGCCTCGAGCACTATCTCGCGGTCGCCGCGATCCTGTTCACGATCGGGGTGTTCGGCATCTTCGTGAACCGCAAGAACATCATCGTCATCCTGATGTCGGTGGAGCTGATCCTGCTCGCCGTGAACATCAACCTGGTGGCCTTCTCGGTCTATCTGGGGAACGTGGTGGGGCAGATCTTCGCCATGTTCGTGCTGACCGTCGCCGCCGCCGAGGCGGCCGTGGGTCTGGCCATCCTCGTGACCTTCTTCCGCAACCGCGGCGACATCGCCGTGGACGACGCCTCGATGATGAAGGGCTGATCGCGCCGTGAACGCAGAAACCCTCGTCACCATCATCCTGTTCGGCCCGCTGATCGGCGCGGTCGTCGCGGGCCTGTTCGGCAAGCGCATCGGCGACAAGGCGTCGATGAGCGTCACGACGGGCTTCCTGATGCTGAGCGCCGTCCTATCGTGGGTGGTCTTCAGCCAGTGGACCTGGGGCGGCCTGCAGCCGTTCACGCACGTCTACGCGCCGTTCATCCACGTCGGCGACTTCGTGTCGAACTGGGCGTTCCGATTCGACGGCCTGTCGGCGGTGATGCTGGTGGTGGTGACCACCGTGTCGTCGCTCGTGCATCTGTACTCCTGGGGGTACATGGCCGACGATCCGAGCAAGCCGCGGTTCTTCGCCTACCTGTCGCTGTTCACCTTCGCGATGCTGGCGCTGATCAGCGCCGCCGACTTCATGCAGCTGTTCTTCGGCTGGGAAGGCGTGGGCCTGGCGTCGTACCTGCTGATCGGCTTCTGGCACCACAAGGCCAGCGCCAACGCCGCCTCGATCAAGGCCTTCGTGGTCAACCGCGTGGGCGACTTCGGCTTCGCGCTGGGGATCATGACGGTCTACTGGGCCTTCGGGACCATCGAGTTCGCCAAGCTGTTCCCGCTGATCGCGCCGGCCGTGGGCCAGGGCTGGGACTTCGCGGGCGGCCACTTCTCGCTGATCGACCTGGCGTGCGCGCTGCTGTTCGTGGGCGCCATGGGCAAGTCGGCGCAGTTCTTCCTGCACACCTGGCTGCCCGACGCCATGGAAGGCCCGACGCCGGTGTCGGCGCTGATCCACGCGGCCACCATGGTGACCGCCGGCGTCTACATGGTCTGCCTGTTGTCGCCGATGTTCGAGTACGCCCCGGTGGCCAAGAACATCGTGACCGTGATCGGCGCGGTGACGGCGCTGTTCGCCGCGACCGTCGGCCTGACCCAGAACGACATCAAACGCGTCATCGCGTACTCGACCTGCTCGCAGCTGGGCTACATGTTCTTCGCTGCGGGCGTAGGGGCGTACCAGGCGGCGATGTTCCACCTGTTCACCCACGCCTTCTTCAAGGCGCTGCTGTTCCTGGGCGCCGGCTCGGTGATCCACGGCATGGCGCACGAGCAGGACATGCGGCGCTATGGGGCGCTGCAGAAGTACCTGCCGATCACCTATGCTGTGATGACCATCGGCACGATCGCGATCACCGGCCTGGGGATCCCCTTCATCGACATCGGCTTCGCCGGCTTCTACTCGAAAGACGCCATCATCCACGCGGCCTACGCCGCCGGCGGGGCCGGGCATCCGATGGGCTACTTCGCCTTCTTCATCGGCATCCTGGTGGCCGGCCTGACCGCCTTCTACTCGTGGCGGGTCGCGTTCTTCACGTTCAACGGCCACGCCCGCTGGACGTCGGAGGACCTGGAGCACCACTGGCACAACCGCGACCATGCGCACGACGACCATGCCCACGGCGCACACGACGACCACGCCCACGCCGCAGCGCCGGCCCATGCCGAGACGCATTCCGAGCCGGACCACGGCCATGGTCACGACCACAAGCCGCACGAGAGCCCCTGGACCATGCGCATCCCGCTGCTGGTCCTATCGGTGGGCGCCATCGCGGCCGGCTTCGTGTTCCACCATCAGTTCATCGGCGAGCACAACGCCGAGTTCTGGAAGGGCGCGATCTTCAATGCGCCGTCCGAGCATCATGGCGGCGGCCACGACTTCCCGCTGTGGGTGGTGCTCGCCCCGATCGTGGTGTCGGTGACCGGCCTGCTGGTCGCAGCCTACATGTACATCTGGCGTGAGGGCCTGGGCGCGAAGCTCGCGGCCAACAACGGCATCCTCTACGTCTTCTTCTACAACAAGTGGTTCTTCGACGAGCTCTACCAGGCCACCTTCGTCCGCGGGGCGAAGTTCCTGGGCGACCTCTTCTGGAAGGGCGGCGACCAGAAGATCATCGACGGCCTCGGCCCCGATGGCGTCTCGGCGCTCTCGGTCCAGGTGGGCAAGGGCGCCGGCCGGCTGCAGTCCGGCTATGTCTACCACTATGCCTTCGTCATGCTCCTGGGCGTCGCGGGTCTGCTGACCTACGCGCTCTGGGCCTGGAACGCCTGAGGGACCTATGCCGCTTCTTTCCCTCATCACCTACGCCCCGCTGGTCGGGGTCGCCGGGATCCTGATCCTGCGCGCCTTCGCCAAGGACGAGGCCCGGGGCGTCGAGGCGACCCGTTGGATCGCCTTCGTGACCACCCTGGCGACGCTGGCGCTCTCGGTTCTGCTGGTCGCACAGTTCGACGCGAGCAACCCCGGCTTCCAGTTCGTGGAAGAGGCGCCGTGGTTCGCGGGCCTGCACTATCGGATGGGCGTGGACGGGATCTCGGTCCTGTTCGTGCTGCTGACCGCGTTCCTGATGCCGATCTGCATCGCCGCGTCCTGGAAGTCGATCGAGACGCGCGTCCACGAGTACATGGTCGCGTTCCTGATCCTCGAGACCCTGGTGATCGGCGTGTTCTGCGCGCTGGACCTGGTGGTCTTCTACATCTTCTTCGAGTTCGGCCTGGTCCCGATGTTCCTGATCATCGGCATCTGGGGTGGCGCGCGGCGGGTGTACGCCGCGTTCAAGTTCTTCCTCTACACGCTGCTGGGCTCTGTCCTGATGCTGGCGGCGATCCTGTTCATGATCGGCACGTCGGGCACCAGCTCGATCCCCGAACTCATGCAGTACGGCTTCTCGCCCGAAGCCCAGACCTGGCTCTGGCTGGCGTTCTTCGCCTCGTTCGCGGTGAAGATGCCGATGTGGCCGGTGCACACCTGGCTGCCCGACGCGCACGTCGAGGCTCCCACGGCGGGCTCGGTCTTCCTGGCCGGCATCCTGCTGAAGATGGGCGGCTACGGTTTCATGCGCTTCTCGCTGCCGATGTTTCCGGACGCCTCGCACCAGTTCACGCCGCTGATCTTCGCGCTCTCGGTGATCGCGGTGATCTATACCTCGCTGGTCGCCTTCCGGCAGACCGACGTGAAGAAGCTGATCGCCTACTCGTCGGTGGCGCACATGGGCCTCGTGACCATGGGCATCTTCTCGGGCAACGCCGAGGGCGAGCAGGGCGCGATCTACCAGATGCTGAGCCACGGGGTGATCTCGGGCGCGCTCTTCCTATGCGTTGGCGTGATCTACGACCGCATGCACACACGCGAGATCAAGTTCTACGGCGGGCTGGTGCAGCGGATGCCGTGGTACGCGGCGGTGTTCCTGCTGTTCACGATGGGCAACGTCGGCCTGCCGGGGACCAGCGGCTTCGTCGGCGAGATCCTGTCGATGACCGGCGTCTACCAGGTGTCGACCTGGACGGCGATCCTGGCGGCGACGGGCGTGATCCTCTCGGCGGTCTACATGCTGACGCTGTATCGCAGCGTGGTGTTCGGCACGATCGAGAACCCCAAGCTTCAGACCATCACCGACCTGGAGTGGCGCGAGGTGGCGATCTTCACGCCGCTGATCATCGCCACCCTCTGGATGGGCGTGCAGCCCAACATCGTGTTCAACCTGACTGACGCCTCGGTCGACCAGCTCGTGCGGGTCTATCAGGCGGCGATTGGCGGGTAGGGGCCTTAGATGACCATCTCCGCCAACCTGGCGCTCGCCTATCCTGAGATCATCCTGGCCGTGGGGGCTTTGGCTCTCCTGGTCCTGGGCGCGTTCATGCCGAAACAGACGAGCCTCGTCGCCACGGGCGGGGTCGCGGTGCTGCTGGCGGCTGCGGTGGCGTCGGCCACCCAGCCGTTCGGGGTGGCCTTCGGCGGCGGCCTGATCGCGGATGCGGCGGCGACCTTCGCCAAGGTCGCGATCTATGTCGCCTCGGCCGTGGCGATCCCGCTGGGCCAGCCCTGGTTCGAGCGGCGCGGCGTCAAGACCTTCGAATTCCCGGTGCTGATCCTGCTGTCGGCGCTGGGCATGGGTATGATGGCCTCGTCCGGCGACCTGATCTCGCTGTACGTGGGCGTCGAGCTGAGCTCGCTGGCGCTGTACGTGCTGGCCGCCATGCATCGCGACAACGCCAAGGCGTCGGAAGCGGGTCTGAAGTACTTCGTGCTGGGCGCGCTGTCGTCGGGCCTGCTTCTCTACGGCGCCAGCCTGGTCTACGGCTTCGCCGGCTCGACCCTCTACGCCGACATCGCCAAGGCGGCGGGCGCCGAAGCCAATACCGGCCTGCTGTTCGGACTGATCTTCGTGATCTGCGGCCTGGCCTTCAAGGTCTCGGCCGCGCCGTTCCACATGTGGACGCCCGACGTCTACGAAGGCGCGCCGACCCCCGTCGTGGCGTTCTTCGCCGCCGCGCCGAAGCTGGCCGCGATGATGCTGTTCGCCCGGGTTCTAGCTGACGGCTTCACCGACGCCGTGGCACAGTGGCAGCAAGTGCTGGTCGCACTGGCGCTGATCTCGGTGGCCGTGGGCGCCTTCGGCGGCCTGGTGCAAAAGAACCTCAAGCGCCTCTGGGCCTACTCGTCGATCGCCAACATCGGCTACGCCGTCCTGGGCCTGGCGTCGGGCACGTCCGAGGGCGTGCAGGCGATGCTGGTGTTCATGATCCTGTACATGGTGGACGTCACCGGCTTCTTCGCCTGCCTGGCCGCGCTGTCGCGCCAGGGCAAGGCCATGGAAACCATCGACGACATGGCGGGCCTGGTGAAGGAGCGCCGGGGTCTGGCGCTGGCCATGACAGTGTTCTCGCTGTCGGCCCTGGGTCTGCCGCCGTTCTCGGGTTTCTGGGCCAAGTACGTGGTCTTCAAGGCCGCCATCGACGCCGGCCTCTGGGGCCCGGCGGTGATCGGCCTGGTGGGCTCGGTCGTGGCCGCCTTCTACTACCTGCGCCTGATCAAGGTGATGTGGTTCGACGGCAGCGCCGGCGCCACCGACAAGCCGCCGATGGAGGCCAAGGCCATCGGCCTGACTGCGGCCGTGTTCGCATTCCCGGTCGTGCTGGTGGCGATCACCTGGTTGAACCCGCTGGCGGCGCGCGCCGCCCAGGCGCTGGGCCTGGCCTAGCGGTTGGCGGCCCACCCGCCGATCGAGGCCTACGACGAACTCGACTCCACGAACGCCGAGGCCCGCCGGCGTGCTGAGGCCGGCGAGGGCGGTCCGGTCTGGATCACCGCGGCGTTGCAGACCGCCGGGCGCGGGCGGCGTGGCCGGGCCTGGTCGACCCAGCGGGGTAACCTCGCCGCCACCCTGCTGACCCTGACCGATCGTCCGCCGGCGGAAGCAGCCCAGCTGTCGTTCGTGGCGGCGCTGGCGGCCTGCGATCTGGCCGAAACTTGCCTCGGGCCCGGCGCGGCGCGTCTGAAATGGCCGAACGACGTGCTCGTGCATGGCAAGAAGGCGGTCGGCATCCTCGTGGAGTCCGGCAGCCGCGCAGACGGGCGGCTTTGGCTGGCCGTCGGCATCGGAGTCAATCTGGCCCACGCGCCCCAGGACGTGGAGCGGCCCGCCACGGCGTTCGCCGAATACATGACCGGGCCACCGCCGCAGCCGTTGGACGCGCTGCCCGTGCTGGCCGCCGCGTTCGAGCGATGGCGCGCGGCATGGGCCACCCAGGGTTTCCCCCCTATCGCGGCCGGCTGGTCCGAGCGGGCGACCGGTCTCGGCCAGCGTTGCGAGGCGCGGCTGCCGAACCGCACGCTCAGCGGCGTGGCGGAGGGGCTCGATCCGGACGGCGCCTTGCGGCTACGGCTGGACGATGGCGGGTTGGAGCGGATAACCGCAGGCGACGTGTTCTTCGGAGGAGTGTGAGATGCTGCTGGCGATCGAACAAGGCAACACCAACACGCTCTTCGCCGTGCACGATGGCGAACGATGGATGGCGCAGTGGCGCGCGGGAACCGACAGCACCCGCACGGCCGATGAGTACGCCGTCTGGCTCTCACAACTGCTGGGCATGGCCGGGCTGGCGCTAGGCGCCTTCGACGGCTGCATTATCTCGAGCGTGGTGCCGCAGTCGATCTTCAACCTGCGAAACCTGGCGCGCCGCTATCTGCACGTCGAACCGCTGGTGATCGGCGAAAATGTCGACCTTGGCATCGCCGTGCGCATCGACAAGCCGTCGGAGGCGGGCGCGGACCGGCTGGTGAACGCCGTGGGCGCGCACGCGATCTATCCGGGCGCGTTGATCGTCATCGACAGCGGCACGGCGACGACCTTCGATATCATCTCTGCCGACGGAGGGTTCGAGGGCGGCGTGATTGCGCCCGGGATCAACCTTTCGATGGAGGCGTTGCATAGCGCGGCGGCCAAACTTCCGCGGGTCGCCATCCAGAAGCCGCAGCGCGTGGTCGGCACCGACACGGTCGGCGCCATGCAATCGGGCGTCTTCTGGGGCTACATTGGACTGATCGAGGGCCTGATCTCGCGCATCAAGGCCGAACGATCCGAGAAACTCACCGTGGTGGCGACCGGCGGGGTGGCCTCGCTGTTCCACGGCGCGACGCTTTCGATCGACCACTTCGACCCTGACCTCACCATCCGCGGCATGCTGGAAATCTGGCGGCGGAACGCAAAGAAAGCCTGATGGCGAA
Organism: Phenylobacterium sp.; assembly: GCF_004299445.1. GTDB lineage: Bacteria > Pseudomonadota > Alphaproteobacteria > Caulobacterales > Caulobacteraceae > Phenylobacterium. Next base: position 9,885 of record NZ_SCTC01000031.1, read on the forward strand.
ATCCAAGAGCGACGAGCTCGTCTTCCTGCCGCTGGGCGGGTCGAACGAGATCGGTATGAACTTCAACCTTTACGGCTACGGGCCGGCGCACGACCGCAAGTGGATCGTGGTCGACCTGGGCGTGACGTTCGGGGACCAGACCACGCCGGGCGTCGAGGTGATCCTGCCCGACCCGACCTACATCGAGAAGTACGCGGACCGCATCCTGGGCATCGTGCTGACCCATGCCCACGAAGACCACATCGGGGCGGTGGCCCACCTGTGGCCGCGGTTGAAGGCGCCTGTCTACGCCACGCCGTTCACCGCCTTCATCCTGCGCGAGAAGCTGCGCGAGGCCGACCTGCTGGACGAGGTGACCATCACCGAAGTTCCGCTGGGTGGCACGATCGAGCTGGGCCCCTTCAAGCTGGAGCTGATCACCCTCACGCACTCGATCCCCGAGCCGAACGGGCTGGCGATCAAGACGCCGCTGGGGACGATCCTGCACACCGGCGACTGGAAGATCGATCCGGACCCCTTGCTGGGCGACGTGACCGACGCCGCCGCCATCCGCAAGCTGGGTGACGAGGGTGTCCTGGCGATGGTGTGCGACTCCACCAACGTCTTCGTGGACGGTCACGCCGGGTCCGAGGCTGACGTGCGGGTGGCGATGACCAAGCTCATCGGCGGACTGAAGGGCAAGGTGGCGGTGGCCTGCTTCGCCTCGAACGTGGCGCGGATGGACAGCGTGATCCGGGCGGCCGAAGCCAACGGGCGCCGCGTCTGTCTGGCGGGGCGCTCGATGCACAGGATGGCGGCGGCGGCGAAGTCGGTCGGGCTGATGACCGACATCCAGCCGTTCCTGGATGACACCCAGGCCAAGCACCTGTCCGAAAACGCGGTGCTCTATCTCTGCACCGGCAGCCAGGGCGAGCCGCGGGCGGCGCTGGCGCGGATCGCCGACGGCACGCACCCGCATGTGAAGCTGGGCGCGGGCGATAGTGTGGTGTTCTCCAGCCGGGTGATCCCGGGCAACGAGATCCCGATCCGCAATCTGCAGAACAAGCTGACCGAGCGCGGCGTGCGCCTCTACACCGAGCGGGATCATCCGGGGATCCACGTCAGCGGCCACCCGTGCCGCGACGAACTGGCCGAAATGTACAGCTGGGCGCGGCCCGAGATCGCGGTGCCGACGCACGGCGAACGGCGCCACCTGATGGAGCACGCCGCCTTCGCCCGCGACCTGCAGGTGCCGCAGCAGGTGACGCCGCGCAACGGCGACATGGTTCGTCTGGCGCCTGGGCGGGCCGAGATCATCGACGAAGTGCACGCGGGCCGCCTGTTCGTGGACGCCGGCGTGCTGACGCCCGAGAACGGCGACGCGCTGCGCGAGCGTCGGCATGCGGCGTTCAACGGCATCGTCGCGGTGTCGGTGGCCCTGGACGGCCGCAACCGGATCGTCAGCGGCCCGCAGGTGCGCGCGCTGGGCCTCCCGGCCGACGACGAAACCGCGATGGACGACATCCTGGACGAACTGGCCGACGAGGCTGAAGCGGCCCTTAAGCGGTTGAAGGGCGAGCAACTCGAACTGGACGACGACGTCGAGATGGCGATCACGCGCGGGGTGAAGAAGGCCTGCCAGCGGATCTGGGGTCGGCGCCCCGTAGTCGAGACCACGGTGCTCCGGATCTGAACGCCCTCAGCGGAGCCCCAGCCCGTCGATCTCGGCCATCTCGTCTGCGCTGTAGGGTCCATCCGCCTCGGCCGCGACGCACATGGCCAGTTCGGTGCGGTTCTTCACGCCCAGGACCAGGGTGTCGATGTTGGGCATCGTCAGCGCGTAGCGGTGCGCCACATAGGCCGGGTCCCGGCCCCAGCGGGCGCAGAGGGCGCGGAACGGCGCGGCGCGGGCGTAGTCGGCGTTGTCCGGACTGTTCGGGCGCAGTTCGCGGTCGACCGCCAGGGTGAGGGCCCCGGCCTGCACCGCGCGGATGCCCATGACCCCGCAGCCGGCGGCCTTGGCTGTCGCGGCGATCTCGCGAGCCCGCTCGGGCTCGGCGTAACGGCGCAACGCGCCGGCGCTGTCCATGAGATTGGCGATGGCCTGGACTGCGTCGGGGCGAGGCGTGTGGCCGATGGCCCGCAGCACGTCGGTGGGCACGCCGATGCCGGTGATGCCCCAGGCGCCGATTTTTCCCTGCGCCTTCAGCTGTTCGAAGGCCGGGATCACCTCGTTCACATAGAGCGACCACGACGTGCCCATCTGGTCGCGCCGGTCGTTGCCGTGGGCGTAGACAAAGTCGTCAGCGTGGATGTTGGAGTGCAGGAAGAACAGGTCCACCCGCTCCAGCCGCATGGCCTTGAGGCTGGCTTCGACCGAGGCGGCCAGGCCGGGCCCGATCTTTGCCGCCTCGGGCGAGCCGATGGCGCATTTGGTGGTGAACTTCAGGTGCTCAGGCGGGCGGCCTTCGAAGGCCAGGCCGATGTTGTCCTCACAGGCGCCGTACATCGGGGCTGAGTCGATCACCGTGATCCCGGCCTCGACAGCGGCGTGCAGGGTGTCGATGGCCTCATCGCGGCTGGTTTCGCCCCAGATCTGGCCGATGCCGCCGCCGCCGAGGGTCAGCCGGCTGACGTCGCCCAGAGGGCCCAGCTTGGCGGTGCGCATCGTCTCTCTCCCTTGTTTGACGAAGGCTAGCATGGCCGACGTCCCTTGCGGGGTCTTCGAACACCCGGTTTGATGCCCTTTGGCGAGATGCGGAAACCGCGCCGTCGACGGGCAGGGAGAGACGCCGACCATGACCGCCTACCAGGGTGTGCGTATCGCCGACTTCAGTCAGGGCATGGCGGGCCCCATGGCGGCCATGCTGCTGGGCGACTTCGCCGCGGAGGTCATCAAGGTGGAGCCGCCGGGTGGCGACCGGCGCAAGGACCATCCCGGCTATCTGGCCTGGAATCGCAACAAGCAGATCGTCACGCTGGACCTCGACTCGGCGGACGGCATGTCAGCGGCGCGGGCGCTGATCGCCGGGGCGGACGTGGCGCTGTTCGACTTCGCGCCCAGCCGCATGACGGCGCTGGGGCTGGACGGCGCGAGCCTGACGGCGGCGCATCCGGGCCTGATCCATGCGTGGATGCCGCCCTATGGGACCGAGGGCCGGTGGAGCGAACTGCCGCCGCATCACAGCCTGCTGACCGCCCTGACCGGCATGCCGTTCCGCCAGGGCGCCTGGGAGGACCAGCCGGTCCACATGATCCTGCCCATCGCATGGTCGTCGCAGGCGGTCCTCGGGGCGACGGCGATCGGAGCGGCGCTGCTGGAGCGGAACCGGAGCGGACGAGGTCAGGCCGTGACCGTCAGCGGTCTGCACGGGGCCGCTGAATGCGCCCCGCCGATGCGGTTCGAGAACATCGAGCCTCTGCCACGGGGAATCCCCCCGGGCGCCAATCCCCGCTACCGGCTCTACAAGTGCGCCGACGGCGAATGGTTCTTCCTGGGCACGCTGTTCACCAACTTCTACCGCAAGGCGTTCGAGGCCCTGGAACTGGGCGACGTGTTCGACGTGCTTGAGCAGGACATGCTGGGCGCGCGCGAAATGCTGATCGGCATCTTCGAGACCCGGCCCCGCGACGAATGGCTGGAACTGCTCAAGGCGCACGATGTGCCCTGCGCGCCGGTCGGGCCGCGAGAGGACTGGTTCGCAGGCCCTATCGTCGCCGAGGCCGGGATGCGCCTCACGCTCGATCATGCCGACCTGGGCCCCGTAGCCATGCCGGCGCCGCCGGCCCGGCTGAGCGCGACGCCGGCCAGGGTCGCCGGACTGCCAAAGCCGGTCCCGGCGCCGCCGAGCTGGCCGGCGAAAGGGGCGGTTGCGACAGGATCGGCGCCGACGGCCGCGCCGCTTGCCGGGATCAAGGTGCTGAACCTGGGCACGGTGATCGCGGGCGCCTATGCCGGGGCGCTTCTCGCGAACCTGGGCGCCGAGGTGATCAAGATCGAGGGGCCCGAGGCCGACCCCTTCCGGTCCGACGGCTCGCAGTTCCTGGTCTACAACCGCGGCGTCCGCGGCCTGGGCCTGGACCTCAAGCAACCCGCCGCCCGCGAGGTGTTCCTCGAGATGGTCCGCTCGGCCGACGTGGTGATCGACAACTACCGCCTGGGCGTGCGCGATCGGCTTGGGATCGGCTATTCCGCGCTGAAGGCGATCAATCCGCGGATCATCTCGTGCTCAATCAACGCCTACGGCGACACCGGCCCCTGGGCGGCGCTGCCGGGGTTCGATCCGCTGATGCAGGCCGAGGGCGGGATGATGGCCGCCCAGGGCGGGGACGATGACCCGATCCTCTACACCATCGCCGTCAACGACATTGCGACCGCCGCCGTCGTCGCGTCTTCGGTCGTTGCGGCCCTGAACGCCCGGGTGCGGACGGGCGAGGGGCAGGAGATCGTCTCCAGCCTGTTGGCCCAGAGCCTGCTCTATCAGTTGGGCGAGGTGGTGGACTACGCGGGGCGGCCCCCGAACGACAAGGGCAGCCGGGATTGCCTGGGGCTCGCCGCGCTGTACCGGTACTATCCCTGCGCCGATGGCTGGATCGCCCTGGCCTGCGAAGGCGAAACGGAGGCCCGGGGCGTGGGACACGTGCTGGGCCTGGGGCTCGGGGCGGCGGACCTCGCGGAGCCGCGGGACGGGGACCTGGCCCGACGGATCGAGGCCGCCCTCGCAGGACGCGCGCGGGATGCGACCGTCGATGCCCTGCTGGCCGCCGGTGTGGCCGCCGCGCCGGTGCGGCGGTTCGACGAGGCCCTGCAGGATCCCTGGCTCTGGGAAAACGGGCACATGGCGCCCTGGACTCATCCGCGCCTCGGCCCGGCGGTCAGTGCGCGAACCTACAGCGACTTCAGCCGAACGCCTGCCGGCTTCACCCGGCCGACACCGGATCTGGGGGAGCATACGCGGCAGGTCCTGGCCGACTACGGCCTGCCTGCGCCGCGCATCGAGGCGCTGCTGGCTGCCGGCGCCGCGTTCGTGACGCCGCCCCTGTGACGCAAGGTGATCTCGCTGTTTGCGCCCGCCCGGCGTATACGCACCGCATGATCGGGAAACTGAACCACGTGGGCGTCGCCACGCCCTCCATCGAACAGTCGGTTGCGCTGTACCGCGACGTGCTGGGCGCCACGAAGATCGGCGAAAAGTTCGCCATGCCCGAGCAGGGCGTTTGGGTCTGCTTCGTCGACCTGCCCAACAGCCAGATCGAGCTGATCGAGCCGCATGGCGACGCCTCGCCATTGAAGAGCTTCCTCGAGAAGAACCCGGCCGGCGGCCAGCATCACATCTGCTTCGAGGTCGAGGACATCGAGGCGGCCCGCGACGACATGCAGGCCAAGGGCGCCACAGTTCTGAACGGCGGTAAGCCGCGGATCGGCGCGCACGGCACGCCGGTGATCTTCGTGCATCCCAAGAACATGGGCGGCGTGCTCGTCGAACTCATGGAAACCCCGAAGAAGGCCCACTGATGAGCGGCTTCACGTCGGTTGCGATGTTCCTCACCATCTGGTGGACGGTGCTGTTCGTGGTGCTGCCCTGGGGCACCGTCACGCACGCCGAGGCCGGCATCGACAAGGGTGACGGCGGCGATCCTGGCGCGCCGGTCGATCCCAAGCTCAAGCAGAAGTTCCTGATCACGACCGGCATCTCGATCGTGGTGTTCGGGATCGTCTGGCTGGTCATCTGGTCGGGCGTCATCAAGCTGCCGTCGCTGCCCAGCGGATACTAGCGGAACCTCTGCCATGGCGCAGCGTTTGGGCGGCATGGGTTTCCCCCGTCGCGCCTCATCGTTGCCAAGGTTCTCCCGGCAAGGCTATCAGGGCGCCTTCGCCTGATCTGACGGGAATCCCATGCGCCTTTCGCGATACTTCATGCCCACGCTGCGCGAGGCGCCTGCCGACGCGCAGATCGTCTCGCACCAGTTGATGCTGCGGGCCGGGATGATCCGCCAGGAGGCGGCGGGCATCTACGCCTGGCTGCCGCTGGGCCTCAAGGTGCTGAAGAAGATCGAGCAGGTGGTGCGCGAGGAGATGAACCGCGCCGGCGCCGTCGAGATCCTGATGCCGACGTTGCAACTGGCCGACCTGTGGCGCGAGAGCGGCCGCTACGAAGCCTACGGCGACGAGATGCTGCGCATCAAGGACCGCCACGACCGCGACCTGCTGTACGGGCCCACGGCGGAGGAAGTCGTGACCGACATCTTCCGGAGTTATGTGAAGTCCTACAAGGACTTGCCGAAGAATCTTTACAACATCCAATGGAAGTTCCGCGACGAGCGCCGGCCCCGGTTCGGGGTGATGCGGGGCCGCGAGTTCCTGATGAAGGACGCCTACAGCTTCGACATCGACGAAGCGGCGGCGCGGCGCAGCTACAACCGGATGTTCCTGGCCTATCTGAACGTCTATGCGCGGCTGGGCCTGAAGGCGATCCCGGTGCGGGCCGACACGGGCCCGATCGGCGGCGACCTCAGCCACGAATTCATAATCCTGGCCGATACCGGCGAGAGTGAAGTGTTCGCGCACCGCGACCTGGTCGAGATGGGCGCGCCCGGTCCCGACATCGACTGGGACGGGGACCTGCAGCCGCTGGTCGACCGGCGCACGGCGCTCTACGCCGCCTCGGACGAGATGCACGACAAGGCGGCTTACGAGGCGCTGCCCGAGGACAAGCGGATGACCGCCCGGGGCATCGAGGTGGGCCACATCTTCTATTTTGGCGAGAAGTACTCGGCCCCCATGGGCGCGAAGGTCACCGGGCCCGATGGTAAGGACGTGAACGTTCAGATGGGCTCGTACGGCGTGGGCGTGTCGCGTCTGGTCGGCGGGATCATCGAGGCCAGCCACGACGCCTCGGGCATCATCTGGCCCGACAGCGTGGCGCCCTTCGGCGCGGCCGTACTGAACCTGCGGGTCGGCGACGCCGGCTGCGACGAGGTTTGCGAGAAGGCCTACAAGGCGCTGAGCGACGCCGGCCTTGATCCGCTGTACGACGACCGCGACGACCGGCCCGGCGCCAAGTTCGCCGCCACCGACCTGGTCGGCATCCCCTGGCAGCTGATCGTCGGGCCCAAGAGCGTGGCCGAGGGCGTCGTGGAATTGAAGCGCCGAGCCACTGGCGAGCGCCAGACTGTTTCGCTGGACGCGGCCTTGAAGGCCATCATTGGATGAGTGAACGCGCCGCCGTGACCGGCGGGCGGGCCCCGCCGTTCGGGCTCTGGGAACGCATGCTGGCGAACCGCTACCTGCGGGCCAAGCGGACCCAGGGCGGCGTGGCGCTGATCTCGGTGATCTCGTTCATCGGGATCATGCTGGCGGTGGCGACGCTGATCATCGTGATGTCGGTGATGAACGGCTTCCGCAGCGAACTGCTCGGCCGGATCCTGGGCTTCCAGGGGCATGTGTTCGTCACCGGCGGCGTGCTCGACGGGCCGGGGCGCGAGGCGGCCGCGGCGCGCATCCTGAAGGTGCCCGGCGTGACCCAGGCGGCTGGGATCATCGAGGCCCAGGCCATCGCCATCGGCCCCAGCCAGATCACCGGCGCCCTGGTGCGCGGGATCGGGCCCAAGGACCTGGCCGACACCAAGCTGGTCTCGGGCAACATCACCGCAGGCTCGCTGCGGACCTTCGGCCAGGGCGAGTACGGCGGCGATGTCGTGATCCTGGGCGCGCGGCTGGCGCAGCAGCTGGGTGTGGCGCCCGGCGACACGGTCACCCTGATCTCGCCGGCGGGCGGCGCCACGGCGTTCGGCGGCACGCCGTTGCAGAAGACCTACACGGTGGGCGCGACCTTCCAGGTGGGCATGAGCCAGTACGATCAGGCCTACATCTACATGCCGCTCAGCCAGGCCCAGCTGTTCTTCGACCGCGAGGACACCGCCGACGCCATCGAGGTGCGGGTGCAGGACCCTGACCATGCCGGCCGCATGATCGCGGCGATCAGCAAGGCAGCCGGTCCGGCGGCGCTGGTCAGCGACTGGACCACCCGCGACGCCTCGTTCTGGGGCGCCCTGCAGGTCGAGCGCAGCGTGATGCGGCTGATCCTAATGCTGCTGGTGGCCATTGCGGCGATGAACATCATCTCGGGCCTCGTGATGCTGGTGAAGAACAAGGGCCGCGACATCGCCATCCTGCGCACCATGGGGGCGGGGCAGGGGTCGATCCTGCGCATCTTCTTCATGGCCGGCGCCAGCATCGGAGCCCTGGGAACGCTGGCCGGCCTGGCGGTGGGCGTCGTGTTTTGCCTCAACATCGACCCGATCCAGACGGCGGTGGAGTATGTGACTGGCCAGGCCGTCTTCTCGTCCGACGTCTACTATCTGTCGCGCGTCCCGGCGAAGGTGGACTGGCTTGAGGTGCTGGTGATCGTCTCCTGGGCGCTGGGCATGAGCTTCCTCGCCACCCTGCCGCCGGCCTGGCGGGCCTCGCGCCTCGATCCGGTGGAGGCGCTTCGTTATGAGTGAGCCGGTGCTGTCCATCCGAGGCTTGCGGCGCACCTACGTCACCGCGGCGGGCGAACTGCCGGTATTGAAGGGCGTCGACCTGGACGTGCAGCCGGGCGAGATCGTGGGCCTGATCGGGCCGTCGGGCTCGGGCAAGTCCAGCCTGCTGCATGCGGCCGGCCTCTTGGAGCACGCCGACGACGGGCGGATCTCGATACAGGGCCGCGACTGCACCGACCTGAGCGACCGCGAGCGCAGCCACGTGCGCCTGGGCGCCATCGGTTTCGTCTACCAGTTCCACCACCTGCTGCCCGAGTTCTCGGCGCTGGATAACGTGGCCCTGCCGATGATGATCGCAGGCGTCTCGCGGAAGAGCGCACGCGACCGGGCGCGCGCCTTGCTGGACGACCTGGGCCTCAAGGAGCGTGTGCAGCATCAGCCGGCGCAACTGTCGGGCGGCGAACAGCAGCGGGTCGCGATCGCCCGCGCTCTGGCCAACGCGCCGCGCCTGCTGCTGGCCGACGAGCCGACCGGCAACCTCGATCCCACGACCTCGGGCGCGGTGTTCGACAGCCTCTACGCGCTGGCTCGCCGGACGGGGGTCGCCGCCGTGGTCGCCACCCACAACCTGGAACTTGCGAGCCATATGGACCGCGTGCTGGCGCTCAGGGACGGGCACCTGGAGGCGTGGACGCGGCCGGTCGGGGCCTGAACCCCACCACACCACGACCACGGTGGCCGGGCTTGTCCTGGCCACCCGGAAGGCCTGTCACTCTGGGCGGAGCCGAGGCGGCGATGCCATGCGCATCGTTCCAGGGTGGCCGGGAGTAGCCCGGCCATGACGTTCGAAAGGTGGGTGGACACAGGCTTGGCCTGACTTAGGCTGCTCCGAATTCGGGGGAGTTGCATCATGCGCCTGTTCGCCGCCGCGGCCGTCGCCGCGCTTTGCCTTGCCGGTCCGGCGATGGCGCAGTCCGTCACGGTGATCCACGCCGGCGGCCTTCTCGACAAGCCGGGACAAGCGGCCAAGGGGCCCTCCACGATTACCGTCCGCGACGGGAAGGTGGCCTCGGTCCAGAGCGGCTATGTCGATCCGCCCGCCGGCGCGCGGGTGGTCGACCTGAAGGACCAGTTTGTGCTGCCCGGCCTGATCGACATGCACGTCCACATCTTCAGCGACGACGACAAGATGAAGGCGCGGATCGAGGGCTCGAACCGCGACATCGAGGACAACTTCGTCATCGGCGTCGACAACGCGCGGCGCACGCTGGAGGCGGGTTTCACCACCATCCGGGACCTGGGCAGCGACATTCGCAGCGTCACGGCGCTGCGCGACGGGATCAACAACGGGCTGCTGGCGGGACCGACCATCGTGCCGGCCGGCCGCGCCATCGCCATCCGCTCGGGCCACGCCGATCCATCCAACAACCTGAACCGCGATTTGACCGACGCGGCGCTGGCCAAGGCCGAGAACGTCTGCAACGGCGCCGACGACTGCCGCCGCGCCGTGCGCTCACAGATCAGCCAGGGCGCCGAGGTGATCAAGTTCACGGCCACCGGCGGGGTGAACTCGAACGTGGCCGGCGGGCTGGGCCGGCAGATGTTCGACGACGAGATGAAGGCCATCGTCGACACGGCCCACATGTTCGGCCGCAAGGTGGCGGCCCATGCCCACGGGACCGACGGGATCGAGGCGGCGCTGCGGGCCGGGGTCGACTCCATCGAGCACGGCACCTTCGGCACGCCCGAGACCGATGCGCTCTTCAAGAAGACCGGAGCCTGGTTCGTGCCCACCATGCTGGCGCCGCAGGCGGCGCTGGTGCAGGCGCGGGCCGGCGCGCGCAGCAAGAACACCCTGGACAAGGCCGAGATCGCGGCGAAGGCGGCGATGGAGAACCACAGGCGCGCGATCGCCTCTGGCGTGCAGATCGCCTTCGGCACCGACACCGGCGTGTCGTCGCATGGCGACAACGGCAAGGAATTCGCGCTGATGATCCAGGCGGGCATGACGCCCGCTCAGGCGATCAAGGCCGCCACCGTGGACGCGGCTGACCTGCTGGGGCGCAGTGAGACACTGGGCACGCTTGAGCCGGGCAAGGACGCCGACCTGATCGCGGTGGCCAAGAGTCCGCTGAGCGATGTCACCGAGCTGGAGCGGCCGACGTTCGTGATGCGCCGCGGCGTCGTCCACAAGCAGGGCGGTCAGCGCCAGCCATTCCCGCCGGCGGGGCGGCCCTGAGGCGGGGGGCTCAGCCTGATTTGCGCGCAGCGGGCAGACCTTCGGCTACGGTCGCCACGAAGTCGAAGACGTCATCTGCGAGCGTGGTTTCGAAGGTCACACGAATTTCGATCACATATTCGCCCCGTCGCATGAACCAAAGGCCCTGGCCCACGCGCGAAATCTCGCGCGATTGTACGGCTTGACGATGAGAACAAAAGAGGAATAAGAACGAAGGCGGAACGCGCCCACAGGTTCTCCACAGGCGCTCAACAACGGGATGCCGAAGATGGTTCGTCTGGCTCGGGAATCGCTGGCCTTTGCCTCTGTCGCCAGCTTTGTCTGGATGGTGTGTTCGGTGGCGGGTCTTGTGACCTGACCGCCATGCGAATGGGGGAAGCGGCCTTGACTGGAGGAAGCGGCGAAGGGTTCGTCCACCTCCGGGTCCGTTCCGCCTATTCGCTGCTCGAAGGGGCCATCAAGGCCGACAAGATCGGGGGGCTGGCCAAGGGCGACGGGATGCCGGCCGTGGGGCTGGCCGATCGCGCCAATCTGTTCGGAGCCCTGGAATTCTCTGTCGCCACCAAGGGCGAAGGCGTGCAGCCGATTATCGGATGCGCGCTGCCGGTGAGCGGGATCGGCGAGGCTCTGCCCGAGCGCTGGGCCAAGACCCCGACAGTAATGCTGATCGCGCAGAACGAGCGCGGCTATCTCAACCTCTGCGACCTGTCTTCCATTGCCTACCTCGAGATCGACGCCAGTGAGGAACCGCACGTTCCCTGGGCGAAGGTCTGCGAACTGAGCGAGGGCTTGATCCTGCTGTCGGGCGGGCCCGACGGTCCGGTCGATCACCTGTTCGCCGCGGGCAAGATCGACGAGGGCCGCGCGGTGCTTGCCGAGATGAAGCGGGTGTTCGGCGATCGCTTCTACGTCGAGCTGCAGCGTCATGGCGCACCCAGCGAACCGGCCGCCGAGGCGGGGCTCGTGAGCTTCGCCTACGAGGAGGACGTGCCCCTCGTCGCCACCAACGACGTCTATTTCAAGAACGCCCAGGCCTATGCGGCGCACGATGTGCTGCTCTGCATCGCCGATGGCGCATTCGTGGGGCAGGACGAACGGCGGCGCGTCACGCCCGAGCACGGCTTCAAGTCGGCGGCCGAGATGCGGGCGCTGTTCGCCGACCTGCCCGAGGCGTGCGACAACACCCTGGATATCGCCCGGCGCTGCGCCTTCATGGTCAACAAGCGCGACCCGCTGTTGCCGCGCTTCCCCGGCAGCGACGGGCGTACCGAGGACGAGGAGCTGGCCTTCCAGGCGCGCGAGGGCCTGAAGCTGCGGATCGCCGCCGGCCGCGCCAACAGCTTCCCGGTCGCCGACTACGAGGCGCGCCTGGAGCGGGAGATCCAGGTGATCACCCAGATGGGGTTCCCCGGCTACTTCCTCATCGTGTCGGACTTCATCAAGTGGGCGAAGGCCCGCGGCATCCCCGTGGGCCCCGGGCGGGGTTCGGGCGCCGGCTCGCTGGTGGCCTACTCACTGACCATCACCGACCTCGACCCGCTGCAGTACGGACTGCTGTTCGAGCGCTTCCTGAACCCGGAACGCGTGTCGATGCCCGACTTCGACATCGACTTCTGCCAGGAGCGACGCGAGGAGGTGATCTCCTACGTGCAGCAGCGCTATGGCCGCGACCGGGTGGCCCAGATCATCACCTTCGGCACGCTGCAGGCCCGGGCGGTCCTGCGGGACGTCGGTCGGGTGCTCCAACTCCCGCTGGGCCAGGTGGACCGGCTGGCCAAGATGGTGCCGGCCAACCCCGCCAATCCTGTGACCCTGGCCCAGGCCATCGAGATCGAGCCGCGGCTGAAGGAGGAGCGCAAGCGCGACGAGGCGGTGGCGCGGCTGCTGGAGATCTCGCTGCAGCTTGAGGGCCTCTACCGAAACGCCTCGACCCACGCCGCGGGCGTGGTGATCGGCGACCGTCCGCTGACCCAGCTCACGCCGCTCTATCGCGACCCGCGTTCCGATCTGCCCGCCACCCAGTTCAACATGAAGTGGGTTGAGAGCGCGGGCCTGGTGAAGTTCGACTTCCTTGGCCTGAAGACGCTCACCGTGATCGACCGGGCGGTGAAGTACCTGGAGAAGCGCGGGTCGGCGGTGGACATGGCCGCGCTGCCGCTCGACGACGGGCCGGCCTACGAGCTGATGAGCAACGCCCAGACGATCGGGGTCTTCCAGCTTGAAGGGCAGGGGATGCGCGACACCCTGCGCCAACTGCGCCCCGGGTCGATCGAGGACGTCACCGCCATCGTGTCGCTGTACCGGCCGGGCCCGATGGACAACATCCCGGCCTTCGTCGACTGCAAGTTCGGCCGCCGCGAGATCGACTATCTGCACCCGATGCTGGAGGGGGTCCTGAAGGAGACCTACGGCATCATCGTCTACCAGGAGCAGGTGATGCAGATCGCCCAGATCCTGGCGGGCTACAGCCTGGGCGAAGCCGACCTTCTGCGCCGCGCGATGGGCAAGAAGAAGAAGGAGGAGATGGAGCTCCAGCGCGCCCGCTTCGTTTCGGGCGCCGAGGCCAAGGGCGTACCGGGCGCGCAGGCGGGCTCGATCTTTGACCTCGTCGACAAGTTCGCCGGCTACGGCTTCAACAAGTCGCACGCCGCCGCCTACGCGGTCGTCAGCTACCAGACCGCCTGGTTGAAGGCGAACGCGCCGGTCGAGTTCTTCGCCGCCTCGATGAGCCTCGACATCGCCAACACCGACAAGCTCTCGGTGTTCTACCAGGACGCCAAGCGCTTCGGCGTGAAGATCCGGCCGCCCTGCGTGAACCGCTCGATGGCGGATTTCGACGTGGAGGACGGCGAGGTGCTCTACGCCCTGGGCGCCATCCGCAATGTCGGCATGCAGGCGATGGAGCACGTGGTGCAGGTGCGCCGCGAGGGCGGGCCGTTCCGAGACATCTTCGATTTCGTCGAGCGGGTCGACCCGCGGCAGGTCAACAAGCGCACCTTCGAGACGCTGGCGCGCGCCGGCGCCTTCGACAATATCCACCCCAACCGCGCCCAACTGATGGCGGCGGCAGAGCTGCTGCTGGGGGTGAGTCAGAGCGTGGCGGCCCAGCGGGAGTCGGACCAGGGCGGCCTGTTCGGCGACTCCAACGCTGACCTGATCCAGGCCCAGCGCAACAAGATGCCCCGCACAGATCCCTGGACGCCCACCGAGCGACTGGACGAAGAACTGGCGGCCGTGGGGTTCTATCTGTCCGGTCACCCGCTGGACGATATGGTCGAGGCGCTGCGCCGCAAGCGGACCGACCTGCTCACCGACGCGATCGCCAAGGCGCTTGGCGGCGCCGAGGCGCTGCGGATGGCCGGTGTGGTCCGTCGCAAGCAGGAGCGTCCGTCGCGCTCGGGCGAGAAGTTCGCCTTCGTCACCTTCTCGGACCCCACCGGGGAGTACGAGGTGCTGTTCCCGCCCGAGAGCCTGAAGAAGTGCCGCGACTTTCTCGAACCCGGCAAGGCGGTGGCGCTCAGGGTGCGGGCCAAGGCCAGCGACGGGGAAGTCCGCTTCTTCGGCGATGACGTCGAGCCCGTGGAGAAGGCGATCGAGAACGTGGTTGCGGGCCTGCGCGTCCACGTCTCGCCCAACGCCGAGATCGAGGCGATCAAGAAACGCCTGGGCGTCACGAACAGCCGGGGCGGCGAGGTCCTGCTCACCACCCAGCTGGGGGCCGGGCGCGAGGTCGAGCTGAAGCTGCCCGGCCGCTTCACCCTGGATGGCGCCGTGCGAGGCGCGATCAAGACGGCTCCGGGCGTGGTCTTCGTCGAGGATCTGTGACCGCAATGGGCGCTGCCGCGCGTCACAACGGCCAGCACGTACGACTTTAGTCCTAGGACTTCTGGCCAATTTTCGCCGCCTCGCCCGAGTGTCACCCTCGAGGCTGCGAGAGGCCGGCCGCTTTCGGTCTCCGAAGGGAGTTTCCGATGACTGTGGTCCGCATGGCCTTCGTCGCCGCCGCAATCTTGCTGACGGGCGGCTCCTCAGCCCACGCTGCGAAGTTCGTTTTCGATATACAGATGACGTCGCAGACCAACTGCAACCCGGTCGACTGCATCGCGGACGATAGCTTCGTCCCCTACAGCCACAAGCTGACGATCGAGTTCACGCCGGCGCGACGCCTCGACAACACGACAATCAACTCCCAAGGCGAGATGCTCCGCATCGTGTCGCTGCTGGGCCCGGCCACGGGGGGGCCGCCGGATGCGGACCTCCTGGCGCTGAGCGGCGTGGACCCCGACCAGGTCCGGTACCGAGTGTTCGCGACCCAGGTGGACGTCGGCGTTCCGCCCTACCGGGGTGACTCCCAGGTCTTCATCAGCAGCAACGGCGGCCGGGTCTTCGACACGGAGCCGGGTGTCGTGAGGCAGGACGGCTACTCCTTTTCCCTCTCGACGTTGCCGGTGCGACAGACCTTTCTGCCGTACGGCGGGCTTACAACCACCAACGACCTCTACGTGATGCTGCTCGGTATCGACGCCGCCGGCGGCTTCGATGTGATGGGCGGCGCGACGCACGATGATTATGCGTTCGATCCTGAGACCGGCGAGATGCTGCGCGACGACAGCACCTCGGTGGCGCGACGCGGCACGGCCAGACTCAATGTCGCCGAAAGCGCTGTTCCTGAGCCGGGGACCTGGGGGTTGCTGATCCTGGGTTTCGGGGCGATCGGGATGGTGTTGCGGCGACGCCCGGTCGGTGCGGCCTGAGGCGGCGGAACCTTGTGTCGCCCATGGCCGAGCATCCTTAGCTCGCGCCAAGCTCAAGCTCGTGCTTCCTTGACGGGAGAAACCGGGGAGTGCGCTGTGAAGTTGATCGCCCTTTTCGCCGTCGCCGCGGCGCTGACCGCCGGCCCGGCTCTCGCCCAGGGCACGTTCAACAACGGCAGGAAGCCCGCGACGGGCTTCGGCGCGCCGTCGTCTTCCGCGCCGAGGCCGTCCTACGGCGTCGAGGCCCACCAGCCCCAATCAGGCGGCGCCAGGACCTATGGGACCCCACCTTCCGCTGGGGGAGGGTTCAAGCCGTACGAGCCGTACAAGTCGAGCTCGATCTATGCGAGCCCGAAGCCGTCGACGTCGGGCGCCAAGCCCTGCGAGACCAGCGTCTACGTCAACGCTTGCGACAAGCGCCGCTGAGCTTCGCGGTCGGCGGTCCGAAGGCCGCCGGCTCTACTTTCTGCGCGCGACCCGCCCGCGATGGGGCGGCTTGATTTTCCGGCGTTTTCCAACTACATGCGCCGCTCCAATCCACACGCGGGTGTGCGGGCCTGACAGGGAGACATCCTGTTCAGTCCGTTCCGGTCCTCCCCAGGGAGGGTTTGCCCGCGGCGGTTCAACCGGAAGAAAGACGAGATACAGACGATGGCTCTGCCTGAAATTTCCATGCGCCAGCTGCTCGAGAGCGGCGCCCACTTCGGTCACCAGACGCACCGCTGGAACCCGAAGATGGACAAGTACATCTTCGGCTCGCGCTCCAATATCCACATCATCGACCTGTCGCAGTCGATTCCGCTGCTGCACCAGGCGCTGGTGAAGGTGCGTGAAGTCGCCGCCGGCGGCGGCCGCATCCTGTTCGTGGGCACGAAGCGTCAGGCGTCCGAGCCGATCGCGACGGCCGCGAAGCGCTGCGCCCAGTACTACGTGAACCACCGTTGGCTGGGCGGCACGCTCACCAACTGGCGCACCGTCTCGGGCTCGATCGCGCGCCTGCGCGAGACCGACTCGCTGGTTTCGGGCGACGGCCAGGGCCGCTCCAAGAAGGAGCTGCTGCAGCTGACGCGCGAGCGCGACAAGCTGGAGCTGTCGCTGGGCGGCATCAAGGACATGGGCGGCATCCCCGACCTGATGTTCGTGATCGACACCAACAAGGAAGCGATCGCGATCCAGGAAGCCCGGAAGCTGAACATCCCGGTCATCGCCATTCTCGACACCAACTGCAATCCGGACGGCATCACCTATCCGATCCCGGGCAACGACGACGCCGCGCGCGCCATCCAGCTGTATTGCGACCTGATGGCCGATGCGATCCTGGACGGCCTGGCGGCCGGCCAGTCGGCGGCGGGTGTCGACCTGGGCGCTTCGGTGGCCCCGATCGAGCCGACGCTGGCCCGCGAACTGACGCCGGAAGTCGCGGCTGAGCCCGCGGTGTCGGCGCCGGAAGCGGCGGCCCTCGAGGCCGAGATGACCGCGGCTGCCGAGCCCGATACCACCGCCGCGGAGGCCACGACGGCCGACGCCCAGGTGGAAGGCGGCGCTCCCGCGGCGAGCGAAGAACAAGCCGGCTAAGCCGCCCTCGGGCGACTGGCTGTCACAAAACCCTGACGACGGGCCCTCACATGGGGGTCCGTCGTGATTCAACGACCTAAGAGGAGCTGACCATGGCGGAAATCACCGCTGCGCTGGTCAAGGACCTGCGCGAAAAATCCGGCGTTGGCATGATGGACTGCAAGAAGGCCTTGCAGGAAAACAACGGCGATATCGAAGCGTCGATGGACTGGCTGCGCACCAAGGGCCTGGCCAAGGCGGCCAAGAAGGCCGACCGCGCTGCTGCTGAAGGCCTGGTGGCCGGCAAGATCGGGGCCGACGGCAAGACCGGCGTGCTGGTCGAGTTCAACGCCGAAACCGACTTCGTGGCCAAGAACGACCAGTTCCAGCAAGCCGCCCGCGACTTCGCGGACGTGGCGTTGGCGGTCGGCGGCGACGTGGCCACGATCTCGGCCGCCAAGACGGCCAAGGGCGAAGTGGTTTCGGACGTGATCACCAACCTGATCGCGACGATCGGCGAGAACATGCAGCTGCGCCGCGCGGCCAAGCTGTCGGTCGATGCGGGCGCCGTCTCGCTCTACCTGCACAACAAGCAGGGCGACGACGTCGCCAAGCTGGCCGTGCTGGTGGCGCTGGAAGGCGCGGGCGATCAGGCGACCCTGGCCGAAGTGGCGCGCAAGATCGCGCTCCACGTGGCCGGCACGCCCACGCCGCCGCTGGCCCTGAACGCCAGCGAGCTGGACCCGGAAGTCGTCTCGAAGGAGCGCGAAATCCAGGTGCAGATGGCGATGGAGTCGGGCAAGCCGAAGGAAATCGCCGAAAAGATGGTCGAGGGCCGGATCCGGAAATGGCAGGAAGAGGTCGTGCTTCTGGCCCAGCCCTTCGTCATGAACCCGGACCAGACCATCGAGCAGCTGGTCGCCGAGACGGCCAAGCAGGTCGGCTCGCCGGTGACGGTGAAAGGCTTCGTGCGCCTCGCCCTGGGCGAAGGCGTGGAGAAAAAAGCTGACGACTTCGCCGCCGAAGTGGCCTCGATGACCGGCCAGGCCTGATCCGCCTGACCTGACGAAAAGAGGGCGCGGTACGTTCGACGTACCGCGCCCTTCCTGTATGTTCCCCCGACACGCCGCCAGGATTCCGCCCGCATGCCCGTACAGCCGCGCCACAAACGCATCCTCCTGAAGCTGTCGGGGGAGGCTGGCGTCGGCGGCGACAAGTTCGGTATCGACCCCGCCACGCTGGCCGCAGTGGCCGACGAGATCGCCCAGGTGGCGCGCGCCGGCGTGCAGATCTGCGTGGTCGTGGGCGGCGGCAACTTCTTCCGGGGGGCCGCCCTGGCCGAAGCCGGGATGGAGCGGGCCAGCGCCGACTACATGGGCATGCTGGCGACCATCATGAACGCCCTGGCCTTGCAGTCCTCCCTCGAAAAGGTGGGGGTCTTCACGCGCGTGCAGTCGGCCATCCCGATGGAAGCCGTCTGCGAGCCTTACATCCGTCGCCGGGCTGTCCGGCATCTCGAGAAGGGTCGAGTGGTGATCTTCGCGGCCGGCGTGGGCGCGCCGTTCTTCACGACCGACTCGGGCGCCGCCCTGCGCGCCGCCGAGATGGGATGCGAGGCGCTCTACAAGGGCACCAGCGTCGACGGCGTCTACACCGCGGACCCCAAGAAGGACCCGAACGCCCAGCGCTACGAGACGCTGAGCTACCAGGACGTCCTGGCCAAGAACCTGAAGGTCATGGACCCGTCGGCCGTCAGCCTCATGCGCGACAATCACATCCCGATCGTGGTGTTCGACATCCGCGAGCGGGGCAACCTGCTCAAGGTGCTCAACGGCGAAGGCGTCTTCACGACCATCGCCTAGCCGCTACAGTCCACTTCCAAGACAAGACGACGGAGACGCCGCCATGGCCACCACCGAGAAGCCCGTGATCTCGAAGTACAAGGATCGCATGGATAAGGCGGTCGCGGCGCTGCAGGACGAGTTCGGCTCGCTGCGGACCGGCCGGGCCTCGTCCAGCCTGCTGGATCAGATCCGCGTCGACGCCTACGGGTCTCAGACGCCGCTGAACCAGGTGGGTGCGATCAGCGTTCCGGAACCGCGGATGATCACCATCAACGTCTGGGACCGCGCGCTGGTCGTATCGGTCGAGAAGGCCATCCGCGCTTCGGACCTGGGGCTCAACCCTGTGGTCGATGGCACCACCCTGCGCCTGCCGATCC